>JANQRB010000002.1 GCA_028284775.1 Candidatus Kapaibacterium sp.
CAATCCAAGTCCCAGCTCAAGCAGCGAAGCCCGCAGGCTGCTTTTTTGCTCCTGCGGCAGCAAGACGCAGGCCAGACCGCGCGGTCGTTCCCCAAGCCCTAACAAGCTCAGCGGCCAGTTGCGCAGGGGCTTGGCGCGAATGTTGTGGCCAAAGGACGGGAACAGGCTGAAATCGACGGTTAGCTGACTGCGCTCGCTGCCGCTGTAATACTCATAGAGGGCGCCGAGCATCAGGGGCGGCTTGTGTACGCCGCCGTCGCGCATCGGGTTGAGCCCAGCATCGACCTGGTAGGCTGTAACTGAGAGCTGGATCAAGAAGCATGCAATAACTTGAAAGAAACGACCACTACACCTTCGCGTCATCAGAAACTCCGACTTGTTATCAATTTCGGTCCGGATAGCCGGAAACGGGTTCACAACCTGAGACAAACAGATTCCTGGCTTTGAGGCTTTGAACCTCCGGCGGCTTAATGCGATATTGCCCAGAAGCAAAGTTCTTTTTTAAGCTCACGGACCGAAGGACAATTGCAGGCCAGTCTGCAGGCGGTGAATTCGGGCTTCGGATTCGTGTGCCTGCAGGAATATTTCTTCATAGCGCAACAGAAGCTGCAGCTGGCTGTCGCTTATCTCTGCACTGAAAAATAGCGGTATGAAGACGTCAAGATTTACCCCAAGTCGCCGCTGCAGCATTGAGTTTGCGGCGAAACTGTGCTGCAGCGAAGCGTCGACGCTTAGCCGCGCACGGAGATCATATTGCAGGCCCAGCCGCGCTTCGCCCCGGAGATCGGCACCGCTGTGCTCCCCTTCAGCAGACCGTCTTAAACGAGGGAAATGACGCGCACCGATTTCGCGACTGCTTAAGGCCCCGGCTGCCGTCAATGCCGCCAGAATCGTCAGCTTGTTGTGCAGGTAGTAGGCAGCGACTTTTCTTCGATTGGAGTATTCGAACCCTCCGCGCAGTTCCAGCCAGCGCGTTTCGCTCTCAAACATGCCCGCGCGGTCGAAGCTGAGCAGTGTCATGCCGTGGCTCCATCTGAAGGGGCTGCGCGGACGCATCGGGTACAGCGGTTCTTCGGGAGCGTAGTGGTGGTCGTCACGCGAACGCCGCCATTGAAGCGGGACGATATGGCCTGTCGCGTCGAAATCAAGCAAGGCGGCCCGCCAGCGGAGAGCGGGGGCAGCGCCATCGGCGCGGGAAACGCCGAGCCCGAGCTCCATCAGCGAAGCCCGTGTTGTTGAAGAAGTACCGAGCGGCAATAATGCGCGTGCCAGAGCACTGCGCGGATGTTTGCGCTGTAACAGGGACAGCGGCCAGTTGTGTAGTTTTTTACGCCATGCCGCTTCGCCGAAGGCGGGAAAAAAGCCGAAGTCAATCGTCAGTTGGCGATACTCGCTGTAGAACTCGTACGATACTCCGAGCATCAGCGGTGGTTTGCCGCCGCCGCCCGCCCGCATCGGATTCTGTTCGGCTTCGCCGACATACGCAGCGAAGTGTATCAGCCAGTAACAGCACAGGGTAAGGCGCAGCCAAAGGTAGAATGGTGCGAGATTCCGCATAAACAAGCTCCGGCATAATAGGCGGTACGGGCAGCCGGAGATACATCCAAGACACAAGCGCGCCCTTTGCGTCACCGGGACGCAAAGGGCGCACGAATTTTAAATCGTTCACACGAAATCACACTGAAACTCAGTAGCCGAAAATATCCTGAAATGTCAGATACTGAACCTCACCGAATTCCTGCAGCACGCTGGCATCGATACTTTCTCTGTCGCCGAGCACGAGCATGGTATAGTGACGGTCTTTCAGAAATTCGCCGTGGAAATCTTTCAGATCACTGAGTTTCAAATTTGGTATCTGCTCATAGGTATCTTTGCGCGAATCGTGATACACGCCCAGTTTATTCGCCTGCTCATAGTTGAACAAGATGTTTTCGCGTGTGATGCGTTCCGTCTGGATCTTCTTTATGACCGCTTCACGCGAGGATGTAAACGCGTGGTCCGACTCGGGCATTTCCGTTAACAGCTCCATCATACCTTCCGTGGCTTCGCCGAGTTTATCAGCCTGGGTGCCGATATAAGCAAAGACATAATGAGCATCCTTGCGTTTGCTGGGCGTGGTATAGGCGGAAAAGACGGCATAAGCCAGGGCTTTGGATTCGCGTATTGTCGAAAACACAACCGAAGACATTCCGCCGCCGTAATATTCGTTAAACAGACTGCGGACGGCGACATTGTCCGGGTTAAAGGCCGTGCTGCGCGAAAGCAGGATTATTTCGGCCTGCTTCATATCGTAATCCACCACGAAAACCTTGTTGGCATCGCTGGGCAACTGGGCAAATTCCTTCGCCGGCGAAATCGGCTTAAGTGTCGCCGGTGTTTTGTGAAGCCGATCCAGTTCGGCAATCAGCTCATCGCTCTCGGCTGGACCATAGTAGAGAATGCGATGCTGGATTCCGGCCAAGCCCCGGATCAGGGCCACCAACTCATCCGGCGTCAGGGCCCGCAGCTCTTCCTCCGACAGGACATTGGTATAGGAAGAGTGCGCGCCATACACACCGTAGTTATAGAGGCCCGACCAGAGAATCGTGCCTTTGTTGAGCTTGTTGTCGGTGCGCGACTTCAGGATACCGTCCACCAGCTTTTGCAGCGCTTCAGCATCGGGCTGCGGGGCGTTTAACAATTTTTCGAACAAGGCCAGTGCCGCGGCGAAATTGCGATTTAAGCCGCTCAGCATCAACTGTATCTGATCACCCTGCCGCGAAACGGAAAAGGAGCAGGCGATCTTGTAGAACTCCTGCTGCAGCTCTGACGCGGAATAGTCGGCAGTACCGAGAAATTCCAGGTAATCCAGCGCCGGTCCCAGCTTGCGATCGCTGTCGGTGCCCATGTCCCAGACATAATAGAGGCGAAACAAATCGTTTTCGCCATTGGCACGGTAATAAACAGGAATGCCGCCTTCCGTCTCCTTCTTGACGATATCGCGCTGGTAGTCCAAAAATACCGGTTCGATCTCCGGCACTTTGCGGCTCAGCAGCTCCGCCACAAATTCCGATTGGTCTTCACGGTTGATCTGCACGGGTGTGATCGGCGGCTTAACGACTTTGCTGACGCTGGTATCTTCACCGGTGCGTTTGTACACCACCACGTAATTGTTGCCGAAGTGCCGCGAGGCGAAGTCTACAATTGCCTGTTTACTAATTGCCGCAAGACGGTCATTGCGCTGCACAAATCGCTCCCACGAGATGCCCTTGGCGAAGGCATCGACAAAGGCATGGGCCCGTGCGCTGTTCTGCTGATATTGTTCGAGTTCTCGCAATCGCAGATCGTTAACTACCGCCTCCGGCAGCCAATCCGGAAACTCGCCTTTCTTAAGCAACTCGATCTGCGACAGCAGCAGGTCTTTCACTTCTTCGAGGCTCTGTCCCTCGCGCGGGCGGGCGCTGAGTGTCAGATCGGAATAGTCCCTGTTAAGGTCGGGATAGGTGAAGGCGTCGAGAACCTTCTGATCCTGGTTGAGATTAAGGTCTATCAGGCCGGCATTGTCATTCATCAGAATCATGTCGCACATGGTCAGCATATCGGCTTCGTCGCTCGCCGCGCCGGCAAATCGGAAAGAAACCATCACGTTTTCCGCGTCCGGCCCCACGACTTCTTTCACGACCGGGGCGCTGATCGGCTCTTCCACGGGCGGTGTGAAGGGCGGCACTTCTTTGCGTTTATAGCCGCCGAATTTTTCGTCGATCAGTCGGATGGCGACGCTGGGATCGAATTCACCGGAAAGGCAGATCGCCATATTGTTGGGCACGTAATAGGTGTTGTAGTATTCAATAACCTTACTGAGCGAGGGGTTCTTCAGGTGATCGACCGTGCCGATCGTCGTTTGTGTGCCGTAGGGATGGGTCGGATACAGGCCGGCGGCGAGCGCCTCGATCATTTTGCTGAAATCATTGTCCAGACTGATGTTTTTTTCTTCATAGACGGCTTCCAGTTCTGTATGGAAAAGGCGCATCACCGGATTGCGGAAGCGCTCCGCCTCGATATCGAGCCACTTTTCCAGCTGGTTGGAGGCGATGTCGTTTACATAAACCGTCCGTTCGACCGAGGTGTAGGCATTTGTGCCCTTAGCGCCGATAGCGCCGATCATTTTGTCGTATTCGCCGGCGATGGCATAGCCCGAAGCCAGATAGGATACGCTGTCGATTTTAACGTAAATGGACTTGCGTTCTTCCGGATCAGTCGCGACATAGTGTTGATCATAAAGGTCGATTATTTCATCGATCAGGACTTTTTCCTTTGCATAGTCCAGTGAGCCGTAGCGGTCGGTGCCTTTGAAGAGCATGTGTTCCAGGTAGTGCGCCAGACCGGTGGCGTCGGCGGGATCGTGTTTGCTGCCGGCGTTAACGGCGATAAAGGTCTGGATCCGTGGCGCTTCCGGGAAAACGCTCATAAAAACGGTCAGGCCGTTGTCCAGCGTATAAATGCGTGCCTGGAGGGGATCACCGTCCACGGTTCGGTAAGTATAAGGACCGTCCTGAAAAGACTGGGCGCCGGGCTCGTCGGGTTCCGGAGCGCTACAGTGCCAATGGCCGCCCATTAAACCCGCAAGGAAAAATACCATGACGCTACGTCGCAATTGCATAGTCGAAGCTCCGATATGAGAACAAAAGTTTGTGCTGCCGCTCGCACGAGGTATCAGGCAGGCGAAATCGCTTGTTGTGCCAGGGAGAAAATTACGCCATCTGCACTTGTTGTGCAATTATTCCGTTGCGGTCCCGGCCGAGAGCCTGAGCCCGGCGCAATCAATAGATACCCGGAATGCTGAGCAGGCTTCCACAGCCGTCGGCGGCGTATTGCCGATATTCCGGCTTGCAACGCATATCATTCCTGTCGACGAGAATTATGTAGCGGTGCTCGTCCGGCGGCGGCAGGAGAAGTCATTCTGATGGGGCCGCCCTTCGAGTTTCGAGAAGATGAGGCCCTGCTTTACGGTTGGTACTGGCGCTTTGTGAAGCTCACAGGCTGCGAGCCGGGCATCGGTCTGAGTTCCGACGCGCCTTCGGCCCTTCACGTTTCCCGGTTTTCGGAAGCATGTCATCATTCGCAACAGCAGCAGCAAGGAGCGGGCTGTCCGCTGCTGATTCGAGCCGGGCAGCATAGACGCAGCGCCGCCGGCCAAAGGGCAGGCGTAAGAATGCCGGGCTTGAGAAGATTATCGGCGCTGAATCCCACACGCGAAACACAAAAGATAGCCGGCGGCGAGTTTACCGCCGTGATGGGTTCACAAAAAAACGGGCTGCCCCGCCTTTCGGCGAAGCAGCCCTGCTGAAAAAGTCGCTGCACATTGTTCGTCGATCAGCGCTGCAGCGCTACGGGCGCAATCTCTACATGCGCTCCGGCCTGAATACGCATATAGTACAAGCCATTGGCCATTGGCGTACCTGCAGCGTCGTTGCCGTTCCAGACGATGTTGCCGCCGCCTGCACTTCGATAGTCATCATAGAGAACAGCGATGCGCGCGCCTTGGGCGCTGTAGACTTCGATTCGGACCCGTGCCGCTCCGGGTAGACGATACTCCAGTGTCACCTGCGCTTCGAATGGATTCGGCTTAACAGCACTGACAATCGACTGCGAGGTCTGGAAGGGCCGGCTTGCGGCTGGCGTTTCCGGCACGCTCTGTTTGGGCGCTGCCGTCGCCGCAAAAGTAATGATCAGCTCGGGTCGATCGGAGCTTGCCTCGCTGGATTTGTAGCCGGCGCGGTCCAGCGAACTGTTGAGTATGCCGAAGCTGCTGATGCCGTCGGTATCGATACCGCCGCTGACGTCGAATTCCACATCCTGACCGTTGCTGACAGCGCCGACCGCATCAAGTGCCGTGCCGCTGATTTCCGGGGCGTTGTTGAAATTCAAGGCTCCTTCGGTCCAGGGGTCGGATGTGCCTTTGAAGTTGTCGGATACCGAATAGATCGTTCCGCCGTCATCGCTGGCATTGGTCACGCGCAGGCGCAGGCTGGCGCTGAACACAGTGCCGGTGACAGATGCCGTGTTAAACTTCAGGTAGGAATTCACCCGCAGCGAGTCGCCGATTGTGGTCAGCGCCTTTGCATTGCCGTTGTTCTGCGTCGGATAGCGGGCATTCACCCAGGCATCGTTCGTCGGTATGAAAGTGAGGGTCTGTGAATCCGTCACTACCACCAGCTCGGGATCGTCCGTCGACTCTTTCGATCTGTAGTTAACGTTCTTGTTGTCCGTTGTTAACAAACCGAAACTGATGACTCCGTTGCCGCTGACGGCGGAGGCCACATCCCACTCGACAAACTGACCGTTGCTGATCGCACCTGCATTGTCGAGGGCACTGCCGCTGATGGGAGGCGCGTTATCGAAGGTAAGGCTTCCTTCGACCCAGGGAATCGCCGAACTCGCGAAATTATTGGACACCTGGAAAACACTGCCGCCATCATCGCGGTTTACGGTCGATTTCATGCGCAGCGTCACGCTCTGGATCGTTGTTGAAATGCCCGTAACGTCGAACTTGAGATAGATAAATTTATCGCGATCGATAAACTTAACGCGCAGGCGATTGCCATTGCCGTAGTTCTGATTGGGCGTGTCGGAGTTAACGCGGGCATCATCGATCACGGAGAGCGTAATCGTGGTTATGACCGTGAAGTCTTCACTGCTGGTTCCGGTCCCCGCCGTGCTGATAATCGTTATCGGACCTGTCGTCGCCGACGTGGGCACGATGGCGCGAATCTGCGAATCCGAATCCACTACAAAGCTGGCCGACGTCACGCCGTTAAACTCCACGTTCTGTGCTCCGCTGAAGTTAGCACCGGTTATCGTCACTTCCGTGCCAACGGTGCCGATAGTCGGCGAAAATTCCAGCAGAACCGGCGAGGGTTTGATAATCGTCACCGCAAGGCTTGTCGATTGAAGAACGAATCCAGGTGCCTGCAGCGTCACAATCGCCGTCGTTGAAGTCAGGCCGCTGTATTCGAGCGTTATCGAGGCTGTCGATGTCGCATTACCCGGTCCGAATTCCGCCGATCCGATAATTTTCTGCGGCTCGCCGATAATCGTCTGAACGAACAAAGCCGTAATACTGCTTTGCGTCGCGGCGAGCTGTCCGAGCGGATTGAAGGTTCCTGAAGTAACGATGACAGTCGCCGTCGTTGTCGTTCCCGGCAGAACGATCGTCGTATTGCCGCCGTTGAAGCCGTCGATTGCATTCTGATCATTGTCGCTGAAGGCCAGGGCCACCGGCTGGGGCGGTATCAGCGTCACATTCACCGAGGTCGAGCCCATCGCGTTGTCGCCGCTGTGCGTGTAAGAGATCGTCACCGTCGTTATTGTCGCACCCGTATAGGTGATCGTCAATGAATCGTTGTCATCGGCTTGTATCGGCGACAGGGTCAGGGTCGTCCCCGCCCCGCTCAGCGTGACGTCCGGGTTATCGACCGAGGCCGTCAATGTCGTCGTGAAAAAGAAGATCGGGAAGGTATTGTTGCCCGTTGCGGCGATGTAGTTCGCCGCATCGAAACTCGCGATGGTCACCGGCACTGTCGTCGTCGGCGTTGTTGTCGGGGACAGAGCCAGCGTCAGGTTGCCGCCATTGAAGCCATCGGTGCCGATGCCCGCGCCAGGCGCTCCGCCGACATTGCCGAAGGTCGTGCTGAAGCCCAGTTGCGAAGCCGCAGGAATCAGCACCGTCAGCGTAAGAGTCGTCGAGCTCAGGGTCTGGCCCGCTGTGGTCTGCAAGGTCAGGTTCATCCCGCGCGCAAAACGGTCGCGCATACCGATCCGAACCTGGTTGCTCGTCAGACTGGCCGAGGTCACGTACACCGGGAATGGCGGCACCGATGTGCCCGTCGCGCTGTTGCCGCCGAAGCCCGTGAAGGGTATCAATTCGGTCTGCGTCGTCTCGGAGACTGCCTTGCGGACGTCGGCCGCATTGAAGCTGGCCGTCGTCATTGTAATATTGGCCGTCTCGCGTTGAGCGTTTGCCAGGGCCTGGACAATAAAGCGATTGCCGAAGCCGGAAGCATCGCTGGCGTTCCAGCCGTCATTGCTGTTTTGCGAGTTCGCCGAGAATGCCAGCGCTACCGCCGGCAGCGGCTGCAGGGTCACGTTGACCGAAGTCGAGCCCATCGAGTTGTCGCCGCTGTGCGCATAGGTAATGGTCACTGTCGTCACCGTCGAACCCGTGTACGTAATCGTCAGCGCGCCGGACTGCAGGGCGCTTATCGGCGAGAGAGTCAATGTCGTCCCCGGCCCGCTGAGCGAGACCTGCGGATTGTTGACTGAAGCTGTTAGGGTCGTTGTAAAGAAAAAGATCGGGAAGGTGTTGTTACCCGTTGCCGCGATGTAGTTTGCGGCGTCGAAGCTCGCGATCGTCACGGTCACAGTTGAGGTCGGCCCCAGCGTCAGGTTGCCGCCGTTGAAGCCGTCGGTGCCGATGCCCGCGCCGGGCGCTCCGCTGACATTACCGAAGGTCGTGCTGAAGCCCAGTTGCGAAGCCGCCGGGATCAGCACCGTCAGCGAAAGAGTCGTCGAGCTCAGGGTCTGGCCCGCCGTGGTCTGCAAGGTCAGGTTCATCCCGCGCGCAAAACGGTCGCGCATGCCGATCCGAATCTGGTTGCTCGTCAGACTGGCCGAGGTCACGTAAACCGGGAATGGCGGCACCGATGTGCCCGTCGCACTGTTGCCGCCGAAGCCCGTGAAGGGTATCAATTCGGTCTGCGTCGTCTCGAAGACCGCCGTGCGGGTGTCGGCCGCATTAAAACTGGCCGTCGTCATCGTAATATTTGCCGTCTCGCGTTGAGCATTTGCCAGGGCCTGGACAATAAAGCGATTGCCGAAGCCGGAGGCATCATCCGCATTCCAGCCGTCGTTGCTGTTCTGCGAGGTCGTCGAAAAGGCCAGGGCCGTCGCCGGCACGGGAAACACCGTAACAGTAATGCTGGTGCTGATAAGCGATCCCGGCGTACTGAAACCGCCGGCATCGATGCGCAGCGTGATTGTCGTGGGGCTTGCGCCAAGCCAGGCCATCTGTAAGACGCCGGTGCGGATCGCGGCGGTCGAGCTGAGGAACACCGTCGCGTGGGTCGAGCTGACCGAGGACCCCGCGGCCCAAACGCCGCCGACGCCAATGATAGTTGGTTTTACGGCCGGATTGCTCGGAAATGGACTTCCCACCAGACGCAGCGTCACGCGGTCGAAAGGATCGACAAAACTTGAAGCAGACGTTGCGCTCAGGTTGCCTAAATCGTTGAAAGTCGCAAAGTTAAGATTGAAGATCTGCTGGCTCTGGACGCTTAGGTTGCCGCCGTTAAAGCCGTCGACACCGCCTGTGCTGAGGCTCGAAAAGGCAATGGTGCTCGCGGGCGCTTGGTTAAGCAGGAAGCTGGCTGTCGTCGCCGTCATCACATCGCCCGGCACGCTCAGGCTGATTGTGGCCGTCGTCGGCGCTTCACCAACATACGACACATTAATTGTCGTAGATTCGCTGGCCGCGTTGGTGCTGAAGCTGATCGATCCGGCCGTAACCGGTCCTCCGCCGACATCCACCGTAATCGTACCGATAATCGAAGCTGTAGTTGCCGACAGCTGTCCGGTCGCCGAAAATGTGCTTGCAGAGATGGGAATGGCGACCGTCTGATTTTGCATGTTCACAACAGCCGGGACCCCATCGGTTCCTCCGGGGCTGACGTTGCTGAAGGCCATCTGTGTCGGCGCACTCGGAAAGACAGTGATCGTAATTTCAGTCGAAACAAGGGTGCCGGGGATACTGAAATCGCCGGCGTCGATGCGCAAGGTTATCGTTGTTGGAGTCTGGCCGAGCCAGGCCATCTGTAAGACGCCGCTGCGGATCGCGGCGGTCGAGCTGAGGAACACCGTTGCATGGGTCGAGCTGACGGAGGGCCCCGCGGCCCAGACGCCGCCGACGCCGACGATAGTCGGCTTATTGGCCGGGTTGCTCGGGAACGGACTATCGACCAAACGCAGCGTCACCCGGTCGAAGGGATTCACAAAAGTCGAAGCCGATGTCGCGCTCAGGTTGCCTAAATCGTTGAAGGTCGCAAAGTTAAAATTGAATATCTGTTGATTCGACACATTGAGATTACCGCCGTTAAATCCGTCGACGCCGCTGCTGCTGGTGCCGGAAATAGCGATGATGCTCGCCGGCGGCTGGTTGAGCAGGAAGCTGGCCGTCGTCGCCGCCATTACATTACCGGGGACGCTAAGCGAAATGGATGCCGTTGTAGGCACTTCAGCGCTGTAACTGACAGTCGCAATTGTACTTTCGACGGCGCCTGTCGGACTAAAGATAATGCTTCCGGCCGTTACCGGTCCCCCGCCGATATCGACGAAGATTGTGCCGACGACAGTCGCGGTGGTGGGTACCGCGCTGCCCGCGGCAGAAAAGGTGCCGGCCGTCACGACGAAGGCAACCGACTGGGCTGTCATATTGACCACTGCTGGAACGCCGTCAACTCCGCCGGGGCCGACAGAACTGAATGCCAGGCGATCGGGCTCGGGCGCCACTGCGGTAGTGAAGCTCCAGTCGCTTGTATTGCTGATCCCCGCAAATGTCGAGAGAGTTGGACCTACAAACAGCGATGAAGGAATATTCACATACATTTCCACTCCGCCGGGCAGGGTCGCGGGCGGATCGATTGTAATGTTCTTTGTACCGGAGCCTGTGATGTCAGCTATACCGACAGATTGAAGCAGCGCGTCGTCGGAGCTACGCCGAATTGTGACACTGCCCGTGGATACGGTGACGTTGTGATCAAAGGTTACGACGAGATTTGTTGTGGCCGGAACACCGCTGGCGTCGTCTTCCGGCGCCAGGTTCACAACGACAAATGGCGCTTCATGTTCATGGGCGCCGGCATCGATGTCGCCATCGCGAATATGACCGCGCTGGTCGAGCGCCGGTTCGTTGAAGCCGGTCGTACCGAAGCCTGTGGCGAGGCTGCCGCTGCCGCTGATCGCTATCGAGCGTGTGCCGCCGCCGTTGATGACCAGGCTGCCGGTCAGGCCGGCGCTGGTGTTACCGCCGGCGACGTCGTCGCTGACGATCGTCGTAAGGCCGCCGGGCGTATCCCGAAAGATATTGCCGCCGCGCGAGAGAGCCGTGCCAGAGCCGTTGATGTCTACCGACAGCGTAGTGGGCGCGCCGCCGTGGTTAAATATGTTATTGTGCAGGATGACCGTTTTACCATTGCCCAGAGCGTGAATGTCGCCGCCAAAACTTGCACCGCTGGCGTTGTTGGAGAAGAAAGTACAATTGACTACTTCGAGCGAGGGCGTAGAACCGCCGGGAAATGCGTCGATTACAATGCCGCCGCCTTCATTGGGCGAGGTATTGTCCGTGAAGGTCGAATTGATAATGGTGACGTCGGCGTCTTCAAAGAGGTGGACCGCGCCGCCGCTGATGCCGCTGCTGGTCGAAATGCTGTTGCCGGAAAAGAGACAGCGGGAAATTGTTGAAGTACCGCTGCCGGCGTAGAAAATAGCGCCACCATAGTCGAAGCTGAGGGCGCCATCGCCGGACTGCGAATTGTTGTCGACAAATTCACAATCAAAGATGTTCAGCGTCCCGCTGCCATCCATATAAATAGCGCCGCCGCCCTGAAACGTAAATCCGCCGCTGGCGAAGGACTCTTCTCCACCACGTCCGTTTTCGAGCGTCAGCCCGTTGATTTCGACGGTACCGGCAGCCGATACATGAAAAATTTGTGCGCTGTTGCCGCCGGAAATCGCCAGTTCATCAGCGCCGGGGCCGTCGATGGTTATGTTCTTATCGATCTCGATATTTGAGCTGAGCGTGATGCTGCTCAGCGAAGAGCTGAATTGAATGACGTCGTCGTTGGAGGCGTCGAGAACTGCCTGACGCAAACTGCCGCTGCCGGCATTGCCGCCGCTCGTCACCGTCAAAACCGCGGACTGGACGCCCATCCAGGGAATGAGCATTGCCGCTGCCAGAATGGTGCATCGACAAACTGTAATCCATGACATACTAAACCTCGATGAATGTTGATTGTTGTACAAGAATGTGCTTACTCTCATTGCTTGCATTCCATTTCAGGTATTGCGAATACAATGCAATTTCAGGCGTATCCGGGGAGGAAACGCTTCCATCAGAATTCCAATACAGATCGATCAGCGACTTGTGATCAGAGCGATCTACAGTTCATGGTATTCTTGTCTCTTCAAACTGATCTGTGACTCTCGTTGACAGGGTAGCCGGCACTATTGTTTTCCGCTGATGGAGAATTGTCACTCTGTCAATACTGTGATTTTGCCTCTGTCAATTGATCCGGTGTTTGATAGACTGTGTTAATCTGCAGGTCTCCTGTTTGTGAATAATTTCAACGTGATGCAATAGTCCGAAACAGGATGAGCACTGTCGCGGTGCCGACCAAGGGACGGCGTCCAATCCAAGGCTACCTGATGTGGAGCTATGTCATCGACTTGCTCGTTCAAATGCAATCTGTTGTCAAAGTCGATAAACAGAATAAGAAGCTTACTTCGCCGCTGGCGCGAAGTACTCCAAGTAAACAATTAAACCTAATCCGCACATTGGTGTTGTCTATCGCAAATGCGATCCGCACGTAACAAGTGCTGCATGATACAAAAATTTCGGCAATCGCAAGGAGAAATTTCTCAGGAAATCAGGCCTGTCAGATTCCGCCGACAGGACATCACGCTCGCAGTTCAATGAGAAGATCCCCCTGTTCGACGAGGCTGCCTTCGGGCAGGACGACAGCGGCCACCCTTCCAGCGAAGGGCGCCGCGACGGTCGTTTCCATTTTCATCGCTTCGATGATACCAAGGCTTTGATTCTTGTCAACCTGATCGCCTGCCGCCACCAGTACTTTAGCCAGCTTGCCCGGTAAAGGCGCGCCGATTTCGCCATCCTCGCTGGTGTCGGCCTTGCGATGTGCCACTTTAGTGCTGACAAAACTGTTGTCGTGTACATCCACGCCGCGTGTCTGGCCGTTAAGTTCGAAGTAGACGGTGCGACGGCCGTCGTCACGTGCTTCCCCGACATACAGGAACTTGATAATGATACTTTTGCCGGGCGCAATTTCAACGATGATCTCTTCATTGGGCTGCATCCCGTAAAAAAATGCCGTCGTCGGCAAGGGGGCGACGTCGCCATAGTTTATCACCTGCTCCGCAAACTCTTCGAATACGCGTGGGTAAAACTTAAACGACAGAAAGTCGAGGTAGCCGAACTCGCGGCCGAAGCGCCTGGTGAAAGCGGCAAACTCCGCTTCAAGGTCGATGGCCGGAAGAGCTGCGTTCGGGCGCTCTTTCAGGGCTGTGGCGCCTTTCAGAATCTTTTGTTGAATAGCCGGTGGAAAGCCGCCGTATGGCTGTCCCAGATAGCCTTTGAAATAATTGATGACGGATTCGGGGAAGGACAATTCGTCACCGCCCTCCCTTATGTCTTGTTCCGTCAGGCCGTTACTGGTCATAAACATGGCCATATCACCGACAACTTTCGACGAAGGCGTGACTTTAATGACATCGCCGAACATTTTGTTAACAAGCCGGTAATTCTGTTTAATAGTCTCAAACTGGTCTTCGAGTCCCAGCGCTCGCGCCTGAGGCCGCAGGTTTGAATACTGCCCGCCTGGAATCTCATGCTCGTAGACCTCGGCGGTTCCGGCCTTCAGTTCGGTCTCGAACGGATAATACATCTGGCGCACGTCTTCCCAGTATTGCGCAAAACGATTCAGGGAGGCCTGGTCCACAGCCTGTTCGCGCGGATGCCCCTCCAGCATCGCCGTCATCGAGTTGAAGTTCGGCTGCGACGTAAGACCCGACATGGATCCGAGCGCCACATCGATCACATCGACGCCGGCTTCAATCGCCTTCAGGTATGTCGCCGCCTGGATACCCGAAGTGTCGTGCGTGTGCAGGTGGATTGGTATCGCCAGCGATTTCCGCAGCGCCGTAATCAGGGTTTCGGCCGCATAGGGTTTAAGCAGACCGGCCATGTCCTTGATCGCCAGAATGTGCGCCCCCTCGTCTTCGATGCGTTTGGCCAGGTCCAGGTAGTAGTCCAGCGTGTACTTGCTGCGCCGGGGGTCGCTGATATCGCCCGTATAACAGATACAGACTTCGGCCAGACCTTCGCTGCGCTCGACGACGGCGCGTATGCTGGTCTTCATAGCTTCGAGCCAGTTCAGAGAATCGAAAATGCGGAATATGTCCACTCCCTCCGCGCCGGCTCGCTCGATGAAACTGGCGATAAGATTGTCCGGATAGGCGGTATAGCCGACTGCATTCGAGCCGCGGATCAGCATCTGCAGGAGCAGGTTCGGCATTGCGCCGCGCAGCTGCTGCAGTCGCCGCCACGGGCATTCGTGCAAAAATCGCATGGCGACGTCAAAAGTCGCCCCGCCCCAGACTTCCATGCTGAAGACATTCGGATGCCGGCGGGCAAAAGACTCGGCCACCTGGAGCATGTCATGACTGCGTACCCGGGTAGCGAGCAGCGACTGGTGGGCGTCGCGCATCGTGGTGTCGGTGAACTGAACGGCCGGCTCCTGCCGCAGCCATTCGATAAATCCACTGCGTCCCAGCTTGCGCAGGCGATCGCGGCTGCCTTCGGGAAATGGGGCAAATCTGTCGTAATCAGGCACGACCGGTCGGCGCAGCTTTAGCCTGCTGTCGATGCGTTTGACATCGGGATTCCCGTTTACAATCACATTTGCGACATAGCGCAGGAGCTTGGTGCCGCGGTCTCGTCGGGGTGTGAATTCCAGCAGCTCCGGATGCCGCGCAATAAAGCCGACCGTTGCCTGCCCGGCCTGAAACACAGGATGGCTGATGACATTCAGCAGAAAAGCCACATTTGTCTTGACGCCACGGATGCGAAATTCCATCAGAGCGCGGTGCAGACGCTGGCAGGCGCCCGTAAGACTGCGCCCCGAGGCCGAAACTTTGACGAGCATCGAATCGAAGAAGGGCGATATTTTGACGCCCTGATAGGACGAGCCTTCGTCAAGGCGGATACGGAAACCGGTCGCATGACGGTAGGCGACAATACGGCCGTAGTCGGGTTGGAAATCGTTGGCGGGATCTTCGGTTGTAATGCGACACTGGATCGCGACGCCATTGCAGATCACTTCGCTTTGGGCGTTGATATATTCGGTCAACCGATGCCCCTGGGCCATCAGTATCTGCGTGCGCACGATGTCCACGCCCGTTATTTCTTCGCTTATCGTATGTTCGACCTGGATTCGCGGATTGACTTCAATGAAATAGATGTTCTCCTCGCGGTCCACCAGAAATTCAACCGTACCGATATTGTTATAATTAACCTGGCGGGCAATGCGCAGCGCATAGTCGTACAGTCGCTCTCTGGTTGCCGCCTGGAGGGCAACGCAGGGCGCTATTTCGACAACTTTTTGGAAGCGGCGCTGCACGGAGCAGTCGCGCTCGAAGAGGTGGTAGATCGTGCCGTAATTGTCGGCGATAATCTGAACTTCGACGTGTTTGGGATCATCGACGAATTTTTCAAGGAAGACGCTGTCGTTGCCAAAGGCTCTGGCCGCCTCTCGCCGCGCCGCACCAAGGGCTTCCGACAGTTCCCTGTCGTTGGCCGCTACACGCATGCCGCGCCCGCCGCCGCCCGCAGCGGCCTTGACAATTACCGGGTAGCCAATACGTGCCGCCTCGGCCTCCGCCGTTGCCGCCTCGCTAAGATCGCCTTCGCTGCTGTCGATCACCGGTACTCCGGCCGCAACCGCAATCGCTTTGGCTTTCATCTTGTCGCCCAGGCTGGCCATCACCTCGGCCCGCGGCCCGATGAAGACGATGCCTTCTTCGGCGCAGCGGCGGGCGAAGTCTACATTTTCTGCCAAAAAGCCATAGCCGGGGTGAATCGCGTCCACACCCTGCCGGCGCGCCGTCTCGATGATTTCCTCGATATTGAGATATGGCTGCAATGGATCGTCGTCGCGACCGATCTGATAGGCTTCATCGGCTTTGTAGCGATGCAGCGAATAACGGTCTTCATAGGTATAAACGGCTATCGTACGCAAGCCGAGCTCAGTGGCGGCGCGAAAGACGCGGATGGCGATTTCACCGCGATTAGCAACCAGTATCTTGCGTATGGGCTTATGTTCCTGCACAGCGGGCTTCCTTGCTTTGTAAATTGTTGCGGAGTCGAATATATGAAAAGTAGTTCAGCGGCAGTGAATAGTTTACAGATCTGTCCCGGGAGACATATTGGCATATTCCGAGACATCGCAGCGATCCATTTTGGACTTTTAGACAAAACGCTCATCGATTCACATCATCTTTGAGCTGCAATGCGTTGTTTCATCAACCTGCATATGTTTTACACGATCGCTCTGAATCGCTGGAAGCCCGGATTCCCGCTCCGGGCTACGAAGCGCCCGCCGGCTGGGAATAAGTGACAAGCTTCGACGCGCCGCGGGTGATGGATGTGCATGCCCTGGGTGATACGATGCCTTTCGGCATTCGGCTGTTCAACGCTCTCGGTCAGTGTGTCGCGAACATTCCGGATCGACCGGCGTCAGCCTCGAATCAACAGTGTAGCTGGCCGCTGCCCGGTGGCCTTCCGGGCGGGACGTACTTCCTTTGTGTGGAGCAAGATCAGATCAGTCAGACACAGCCCTTTTTTATTGCAACCCTAAAGTCCTACCGAGCATCCGGAACGACGGTCGTTTCCGAACTGTTCCCTCTGGACATTACTTTGGCCTTTGGAACTCATCTTGCGCTGTCGACCGCTCTGCGGGTTCGCGACTTAGCGCATGATTATCAATTTCTGACTGAGCGCTTCGCCGCCGCCCTGCACCCGGCAAACATAGCTGCCCGGCCTGAGCGGACCGACATCGATCTTTACTTCGGCCGCGCCGGCGGGACGCTGGCCAAGGCCGATAGCAAGATGCTCGCGTCCGCTGAGGTCACAGATGCTCAGGGTGGCCGGCCCCAAGCGATGCAGATCAAGCCTAAGGCGGACGAAATCGCGGGCGGGGTTGGGAAAGAGCTGCAGGCTGCCCTCGGGCTGATGGCCGGCCTGGTCAAGGAGCCCGGTTACAAGACGCTGATAGGTGTAAACGCGACGATCGACATTGACCGTGCGTTCGCTGTTAATCCAGCGCTCGGTGAAATAGTCGATGAGCCGGTCATTCTCGTCGTAGAGCCAGGAAATACGCAGGTTATTGGCCCAGGCGCCGTTCTTCCACTGCTGCTGTATTTCGACTGCCGGTAACTGCGCGGCCGTAAACTCGATGTCCGCCTGCACAAAATTCAGCCACTCGTCGCCAACATACTTTTCCCAGCTGAATGCGTTTCGATTACCCTGTTGATCATAGCTGAAGCGAAAGCGATCCTCATTAAACCACTCATCGCCGGCCCATGCCTGCGCCAGCGAATCTGAAAGCCGTCCCTGGCCGTCATAGCTCATAGTGCTTCGTAGGACGGGCTGCATTCCGGTAGCCACCTTGTTCTCCTGCAGCCGTTCGATGATCCGGCCGGAGGCGTCATACCGCCAGCTCACCAGCTCGTCGCGATCCCAGGCATCCTGCTGCCAGACTTGCGCCAGACTATCCAGCAGATTGCCGGACCCATCATAGTTCATCATTGCACGTTGAAAATTGACAAAGCCATCGCCGCTCCACGCCTGAATAACTTTCGAGCTCAGATTGCCTAGCGGATCATAGTCATAAAAAATGCGCTCGACGCTCTCCCAGCCTGTCCCGAGCGGTCGCTGCTTGAGGGTCTCGACAAGTTGTTCCTGACTGTTGTAGTTGGAGATTGTTCTAAAGCTTTGCTTCCAGATAGTTGAATTGTCATCGAGAAGCTCCGGCCGGGACTGCGAATGTTCGACTGCCTGATGCAGTTCGTTGTAACGGTAGTTTTCGCGATAGATCGTATCCCAGCGGATTCCGTTGACGCTCCCGCGCATCACCACTACCTGCTCCGGAACGAATGAGCGACGGATTTGGGCCGGCGCATCATCCGCGGCGGCAGTGAAAAGCAATGGAAACATACATAGCGATAACAGGCCTCGACATATCCAACGCCGACTTGTGTAACACTGATCCATCATAGGTCTGGTCCGATTTGCGGTTTGACAATTGCCGGAAACCACCGGCGAGCGACTGCGGAGAATGCAAACAATGTAATAATAACACAGGTACGATGGGCCGGTCTCCGGCATAATGATTCTGCATGAAACCGAGGCCGATCTACCGGCACGGTCTGATCCCTTGAGAATAATCAAGGCCGATGCTGACGTCAGTCATTCTCCATGTTTCGACGCCCCGCTAATTTGCTCTTGTCAATGATACTGATCGCTTCGTATCAGCATCGCTATGAAGAATCACTTATTAGTTTCACAGCATTATTCGGAGGATGACCGATATGTCAATAATTAAGCGCTCAGAATTTCCTTTCGGCCGTTCATTGCTGTCGGACTTCTTTAATTCCGACCGCTTATTCGACACGGACTTTTTTAATCGCAATGCTGGTGTCTCGACCCCCGCTGTCAACGTGGCTGAAAACGACAATCACTTTGCGCTTGAAATCGCAGCGCCGGGGATGCAAAAGGACGATCTTACGATCAAGGTTGAAAACGGTATTCTCACCGTCAGCGGCGAAAAGAAGCAGGAGGAGGAGAGTCGGGAAAACGAGTATACGCGAAAAGAGTTCAGCTATCAGTCATTTGCGCGTTCCTTTAGCTTGCCGGAATCGATCGAAGAAGACCAGATCAGCGGCAACTACAAGGACGGCATTCTCACGCTGACTTTACCGAAAAAAGCTCATGCTCTCGCCAACAACAATGCGCGTCAAATCGACATTGGCTGACCGCAGACAGTAAAAACTGATACATACTTGCAGAAGGGGTGGATTGCCTGGGCGGTCCATCCCTTCACATTATCTGCGATTGAGTCGGTGTTCAGCTTTTACGCTTCTTCCGCCATCGTTTGAATTCGTCTGATTCCAGCAGATATTCATTGTCGTCGTCGTCTTCCAGCAGCTCGTAATCAACCGGGATGCCCAGCTTGTTCTCCTGCATTTCCAGAACCTCGATGCATTCCAGGAACTGGTTTCGGGCGCGATAGAGCTTAAACAGAGTGTCATAACTTTCGGCATAGAGCGGCTCGGTCTCGATGGCCTTGCGGCAGGCTGTGATTGCGCGCGCGTAATCCTGCACACTGATCTGCATGGATGCGACAAGATTGAATAGTGCGGCCTCACCGCCAAGGTAATCGATCAGCCCTTCGAGTACCGTAACCGCCTCGTCATATGCATCGCGCCGATAATAATAATCGAAGAGGAGCAGCGCGAGACGCGGGTCATCGCCATAGCTATTTGCAATTGTCGCCAACACCTCGTGGTAGTCGTCATCGTCTACCTGCCGCGCGGTGAGCGCCTTGGAAAGCAGCAGTGATTTTCGGCTCCGGTAGCTTTGCGGAAGTAGATCAAAAGCCTCCAGCGCCTCATCATACTGGCCGTGCGCCTTTTGAACGAAGTAATCGAAGAGCTGGGTCTTTTCTTTTTCCCCCAGCGGGTTTGGGCCATACCAGAGTTCAAAAACCGGTCTGACATCCGGCGCATTTATGATCAGCATTGTGCGCGCCGTTCTCGTCAGGGACTGGCCGCTCTGGTATTCATACCAATCGATGACGCGGACTTCCTCTTCTCCATCTAAGCGCAGATAAAGTTCCAACAGGCTGACCGCGCCGTTGGCATAGTTGATTCGGAGCAGGGCGCGCGGCGTCTCCTTTTGCAAAAGGCGGACAAATGTACAGACATCGCCCGGGTTAAGATGCCTCACCAGGGTATTGCCGCTGGAAGCCAGCGACTCCCGCACTCCCTCTTGAAAGGACTTGACGAAGTCCGGCGGCAGCTCCAGTCCAATCAATGTCGCGTCAAGAATCGCTCTCACATCAATAGCCTGATTGAGACGCGTGGCATTCAGCTCGCTGATGTCAGCGGCGATTTCCCTGGCAAAATCCTCGTAGATGCGCTGTGCCGTATCGGGGACTGCGGCAGAGCTTATCTGCGTCGAGATCGCAAAGCAAGACAGGAGAACATATGAAAGAAGAATAAGGCGCTGCCGCCCAATACAGCCGAAAGACATGAAGATACACATACGATTGCGCTCCCGCTTCGTAATGGGTGTAAACACAATTTTCCAGGCAAGAGGTGGCTGCGTCTGAGCGCCGTCCGAGTGAAAGCGGCAGCGGCACACAAAACGCAGTGCGAAGCTACGAGATCCGGGTCAGATGTGCAAGGTCAGGCAAAGAATCAAACTGCGCTTAAAAATCGCGTTCCACAACAAGATTGGCAAAATAGGTGTCCCAGACCATAAGATCCGTCTGGCCGATTTCATTCATCGGACTGCCGGCACTGAGACGCAATGCCTCATCGACATCAGCTGCGCGGATAATGGTCAGTCCGCCAGCGTGCTCCACAAAGCCGCCGCCGCCGCATGCCACCAGGTGACCCTGCTCCCGCAATTCACGCAGCCATTCCATCAGACGCGGAATGCGCTTCTCAAACTCCTGCGGATCAAAATCCTCGTCCTTTTGAGCTGCACGCCATATCAAAGCAAAGAATTGAGGAAGTCGATCCGGCTGATTGTGCCCGGCGGCTGAAGACGGTTGATTCATTCGACTATCCGATAAAAGTCTGCTTGCACGATATTGTTTGAATACAATCTACAGCAAAATCGAGCAGCGAGAAACTTGATTTCAACAAGAATAGCAGACCGCGCCCTAATCCCGGCTGGTAAAGTGCAACATGACAGTTGAACCGGCAGGTGCTTGTTGTAGAATTAAAGGAGTGAAGCGCCGCGCTGTCGGCAGATAAAGACAGAAAACAGACAGAAATCGAATATTCACTATGGTGAACACGGATCGAAAAAAAATGGTAGTTAAGCTGACTGTGTTGATCTGAAACCCGGAAACACAGTACAGCTTAACTACTCCTCCACAGGACAGTTGCTGTATGCCCCTGCATTGAATCTTCAGCCTGGGCACAAAGTATTTCGGCTAAGCACGGGATGTGCGGATCACCTAGGAGATCGAGAAATGTGCAGAGTCATGAGTAAAGAGTGCACGCCGTTTACGGTCTCGCCGCAACAGTAACAAGTGACTACAGTAAAACAAGCCAAAGCAATTACGTGGCCGGAACTGTAGCTTGCAGACCTCCAAAAGTGTAGTAATTCGCTCGCCAGATTCCGCTGGATTTGTCAACCTCCCTGACCGCCCCCAGCTGATCTGCTGACGGCGCGGCACCGAAAAAGCCATTCATTCGGATTGGCGTATTACATTAACTAATAACGATGTAAACTCATCTCCGTAGCAAAAGAAAGCGCTCTAAGGAAAAATGTACTTTGGCAGTGTAACATTTAGAGCGATGAGAGCAGACTGCGGCATGAACCACGACCGATTCACAAGTGCGGTTAATATAGTATATAACAGCTGCCCATGCAAGTTTAATTTAACAAGACCTGTCTAAAGCGGTTTTGATGTTCGAATGCGGCGGCGGCGTTAAGCAACAATTACTTCGTATGGGCGACGCAATTTTATGCGGCGCAAAATTTCGATTGTATTGTTCGTTGCAACTTTGTCGGGGTAAGGGAGCAATCCCCGAACGAGTCAGGAAAATGCGGACTGTTTAATCCAAGCTGTTAAAGCCAGGGCCTGACTCCCGTATCTAAGAGCGCTTAGCAAAGTTCAGTTTTGAATAACATCCTCCACCAGCAATTCTACCGTCCGGCTGTAGAAACGTCCTTCCGGGAAGCTGTTGTCATACTTCAGCACTTTACTTCCGACGGGAAGAATCGCAACACGTTTGTCCGACAAGTTGAGAGCTTTGCGGACGCTGCGGCAACGACGTTCGGCAAGCTGATTGTTGTAATCCGCACTGCCGGTCCGGTCTGTGTACCCGTGAATAGTCAGCGTGGCGCCGTCGCGACTGCGGAGGTCGTCGGCCACACTCTTGATGGTGCGCCGGTGCGAAGCGGTCAAGGCGGCGCTGTTGACATCGAAGATGACAAGAAAGTAGCGTTCGACGCGTTTTTCTTCCTTTTGCAGCGAACGACGTTGCTGCACGGTAACCAGCGGTATTTCCAGCCTTCGTTCGCTGTTTGCACGTTGTCCGGACTTATCGGTTACGCTGAATTTGACGTGCAGCGGGCCGTCGTCGGCAGCAAGCCTGGCCAGATCCGCTTCCCAATTGATGGTGCTTTTGAGTTCAGAACGCCCTTTGAAGGTTGTAAGGGGTCGAGCGCCCTTGAACAATTCCATCTGCCAGGCATAGACCCCATCTTCCGCTTCAGTGCTGGTTTCGATTGCTATCGCGCTGAACGACGACTCGTAGGCGAATTTTTTCAGAATTACCGGCTCGAGCAGTGCCGGTTCCGACGAGCTGATTTCAACGCGCCGGTTTTCCGCCTGGCCGTCCTCATGTTGATTGCTGGATGCCTTTGCCGGTAAATTGCGGGCCTTCAGACGAATCCGACTTTCGTCGATACCCCAGACTTCCATCAGATAGCGCTGTACCGCTTTGGCGCGTGACCGCGCCAGGGTCAGATTGCCGGCTTCGATGCCCATGTCGCTGGTGCAGCCGGTCAGGGTGATGGCGGCATCGGGATTCTCCAAGAGCCGCAGAGCCACTATATTTAAGAGCTCCGGATACAGTGCGAGCGGGTTCTCAGCGTCGAGACGATCGATGCGATAGCCTTCCGTTTCTTCGGGCTTCATAAGATGCAGGCGCGCCTTGTGGAGCTTGTCGTCGCCTTCATGAAAAAACACGAAGGGCAGCAGCGGTAGGTTATCTTTGAGCTCGATCTGTTCAAGGCTGCGTTCTTCCCGGCCGATCGCCTCTTCTTCTTCATTGTGTGTCGCCAGTTTAGTTATCGCGACAGCCAGACGCGCCTGCCGCTCGCGACGCGGAATTTCACGAACATAATGTTCAGTGTATCGATAGGAATAAAACTCTGCCAGGGCCTGATAGCTGGTATCGATCCTTGTTTCAACATCGGCAAGCAGAATGCGTTCTTCTTCAAGTCCGGCGACCGCCAGCAGACTGGTATCACGTACAAAACTGGTGTCATAATATTTGTATTCGGGCTCTTCCGTCCGAAGATCATACTTGAGCCCCAGGCCCAGTTGAAGGCTGGTCAATTGCCATCCGGCATCATTGAGATCGCTAAGCGAGAAGGCATAATCAACTGTCGGCACGGCATACAACTTTTCGCTAAGCGGGATGTCGTAGGACAGGCCCAGAACGCCGCCCAGGACCAGCGATGATGCTCCGTTCAGGGCGCCATCGGATGTGTTGCGTTCCCGGATGTCGCGTCCGAATGAAACGCTGTCGGGTTCTACCAGCAGCTCGGTATAGGAATATTCGACCGATCGCAGCAGCCAGGCGCGCAGACCGGCATTGACAAAAAGGCGATCGAAGATACGATAGCCTATGCCGGGCTGAAGCAGAATACTGGACATCGCAACGTCGAAACGCTGCTCCAGTGTGACGTCGGTAACAACCGGGCCGCTGCTGCCCACCACTTGTAGGCTTTCGCGAAAACGCTGTGTAAACAAAGAACCCAGATCCTGTATACCCACCGACAAACGAAGCTGCAATGAAGAAGCAGGCCAGTACTCGAGAAAACCGGCCAGTAGTATTCCGTCTCCATCCTGTGTGCCCAGTTCACGGCAGCAGCCCTCGATGTCGCCGATACCACTGAACTGAACGCTGTGCGACAATGAATGCCAGGCAGCCCGGGCGCCGAAAAAATATGCTTGGGTCGAGTCGGCCGGCGCTGACAGCGCCGTTGCGCATGGCGGGGGGCACAAAGCGAACAGAGCGCAGATTAGACAGGTCAGTCGGAGTAAGACTCGCATACACACTCAGAAGTATTGAAAATTGCCGATCGCAGGATGTTGATGCAGATTGCCCGGCATAATCTTCTCATGTCGGGGTCCGTGCAAAAATTGCCAGGCGCAAACTTAGAAAAATTTGATTCTCTCTAGGGGGCAATTTGCGCTGCACAAGCATCCTTCGGCAGGCGGCCGCCAGGCTCGTTTGTTGTTTGCCGGCAAGCGCCCATCGTCGCCGGCCGTTTTTCTCATGGCGAATCCGGGAATTTCTCAAATCGATACTACGATCTTAACTGTTTGACAACATCGCATAATCGTCACCAACTATTCAGCGATTCACCTGTACTTGGCGCGTAACATTTCAGCTTGGCAAGGGTACTAAGAAGATCGGAATGCCGAAGATCAACAGACTGGTACGAAGAACACTGAAGGGAAGAAAACGAAGCAAACCGCAGTATGGGATTCACTATGAACTCTGGTGGTAAACAAGCACCTTCAAGCAACTCCAGGCGCTATTATGGCTGGAACTCCATTTCCTTCGCCGTCGACAAGCCGATGCGCGTTCTGGTTTCTCTGAATGATTCGCTGGGGCGTCGGATTCAGACGGTCTGCGACGAATGGTTCGAGGAAGGCAGGCATTCGATTGAGCTCGAACTCAATCATCTTCCGGACGGCATGTATTACTATGAATTGCGCAGCGACACTATGGTGAAGATACACACGGTTCTGGTCGGCCGTCGGTAGAGCCCAAAGTTTAGAGTGAAGCGAAGATCCGCGCAAGGATTACAAGGCAGCTCACCTCTTCGCGCGACTACGCAAGGTTGTGAATGTCGCCTTGATGCAGTGAAGCAAGATACAGCTTTTGCAGACTTAACCTGCTCTGCCTGCTTTCCACCCATAACTGCAATTCCGAAAAACCGAGAATTGCCCGAGCGCCGGGCTGTGCCTTTAACTCGGCCAGTTCCGCTCCGAAAACATCGAACTGTTCCTGCAGTTTTGTCCCCGCCGGCGTGTTCTGAATTTTGCGCATATGGCGGATGACGATACGCTCGAATTCATACAGTTTGTCGCGGGCGTGCAGATAACGGTAGGTGGAGCGCAACAAACTTTCCAATGCATCGTGATTGCCGAGTTCGTAGTGAATCACCATCAAAAGGATGCGGGCAAAGTCCTGAATATCCCGGCGCTGGTCGACGTTCGAATGATCGAGTATGCGGTTGAGCCATTGCAGGGCATTCGTATGTTCATCTTTGAGAAAGTAGAGTACCGCCAGGTTGTGGCAGAAAGTCATGATGCGCGAAGAAGTAAGGCGTCCCTGGAACTTCTGTAAGCCAAGCGCGATCAAGTCAGCCAGCCCCGTCCCTTTGTCGAAAAATCCACGCCGCAAATAGTATAACAGCTCGATGTGATAGACATCCTGAAAGGTGCTGATTTCATCGGTGAACGACCGGGCCGGGAATTGTTTGAGTTGGGCGAGTACGTCTTCAAAATCACCGTATTCCTCGGCGGCAGTGCAATAGTTAAGATAGTTGATCAGATCCGATTTGTAGCGCGGCGCGGCGGCGCGAAATTCCGCCGTTTTCTCCTTCCAGAGCTGCAGTAAGCGTTGTTGAGCGCTGAATGCCATTGCTGCATCGCCTTTGATAACGCCGATGATGGCATGGATGCGGTGAAAGTGTCCCTTGGCGCTGAAAGAGATTGCCTGCCCGGGATCACTGAGCAGACGGTGGTTGGCGATGGCATCGAGTGCCGCGCGCTCATAGTCGCTGCGGGCATGGCGTTTAACTTTTTCCAGGGCAAAGGCCGCGCAAAATAAATGGTAATACTCCATCTGATTACGAATCAAATCGAGCGTCTTTTGTTCAAAGGCAAGCAGCGCGCTAAGCTCAGCCTCGACATCGGTCGTCTGCACGGTGAGAAACATGCCCCGCTCCAGGCGCAGAATTTCCAGCACCTCCGGATAGCGCTCGTTAGCGGTCGCCAGAAGCTTGGCTTTTTCGATCAGTTTGCCGCACTGGGCATACAATCCGCGATCGTAGAGCACCTGAGCCTTGTCTATCATTTCGCGCAGCTCCGAATCCAGTGACTTGCCGGAGTGGTAGTCGCTTAAACACTTCAGCACCAGTTGATAAAGCTGATACTTGGTGGATGCGAGATTCCGGAGGATCGTCGTTCCCGCCAGCTTCCTTGCCAAGCGGCTTTCATCGTAGCTTTCCTGCCTGTCGATCGCATCAAACAGCCGAATGTAGTTGTTGTTTCCTTTCTTGGAATGGCGGGCGGCAAAAATCTTGAAGTAGCGTTTCTCGGAACTTGACATGGATCGAATGAGCGTAAACAAGTCATCGGACGCTTTCAAATGCTTTCTCCTGGTTTCGCTGTATCCTGCTCCCTGACTATCCCCGATTGCGACGCAAATACGCAAAAAAAATCTGCAATTCCAATGAGTCTCATCTTCCATTTTCCTTTAAGTGAACAAAGTGCTTAACTTGTTATTTCTCAAAACCTTAGGCTATTCCCCGCACTGAAGCAAGCACTGATTTTCCGCCTGAAATGATTCATTCTCAGCCTCAATCTGGTTAGCGCTGCAGCCCTGGCGCTGCCTAGATTAGCCGCGAAATGCATTTCGGTCCCATTCGGGATTTCTTTTTCAAAATTCTAAGAGCAAGCTGTTATGTCACGTACAAGAGTATTTTCTCATCTGCATTTTGCGGAAGCGGACAGTGCTGCCGTTAACTCATCGGACGGCGCGACTTTTATCCAACGCACGATCAACACCTTTGGTCCTGGCCAGGGGATCAAGGCGATCGGCACCAAGTATCACGATGCTACTAACGTCATTCAGTATGCCGAAGTCAATCTTATCATCGGCAATGAAGAAACGACATTCTATCTGCAAACCAACCCGGTATGGAAGAGCTTCAGTGGTACTATGGGACAATACAATTTCATCATTATTCTTAATGCGGTTGACTTCGCGCAAAACCTGGTATCCTGTCTGTGGGGATATGTCGATAATGTGACTCAGCCGACCGCAACCCCCGCCCTGACGGTGGGAACGATCGACCTGACGGATCCCATTATCGGCCCCACCGCCGAAGAGTGTGAAGACTAAGTAAAAAATGTAATCTCAATTATTTCTCAACGAGCAAAGGGCATGGCAACCCAGAACTGAACAGCATTCCAACCCGCGCCCGATTTCCTGACTCCATCGATTATCCGCACGTAACGACACGGACGGGAAAACGGGCGCGGGCGAATGCCTCTTAAATTCTGTTGAAGGCCCCGGCGAGATTAACAAACAGCCACATGATTGAGTTGACGACTTCAAAGCAGGAAACCGGAATTCGCGTGACAAGGGCGGTTTCCTATGGTCAGGTGACACTCCGATCCTTTGCGATTGATAGTCAGGGACCGCTGCTGGCTGTAGCGCCGGATACGGTCGTTCATTGCAGCGCCGAGTACATTTACGACT
This sequence comes from Candidatus Kapaibacterium sp., assembly GCA_028284775.1. Taxonomy (GTDB): domain Bacteria; phylum Bacteroidota; class Ignavibacteria; order Kapaibacteriales; family UBA7675; genus JANQRB01. Next base: position 27,358 of record JANQRB010000002.1, read on the forward strand.
GTCCCGAATGCGCGCCGGATTCGTCAAATCAGATTATTCTCGGTTTAACTGGAATTGGAGCTCAGGTCTGTATTTACAATGGCGGTCCGCACGGTAAAGGCAGGGCTTCTTTTACGCTGCGTTCGCCTGCCCTGCCCGGCGAATGGGACATTGCTTTCCGGTCGGCCCAGGCGGCGGACGCTCGCGAGGCTCTGGAGACATGGTGGACGATGGATCACCCTCCTACCACGCAAGCCGTTGTCGGCAGATTGATTACGATTGCATCCTACGCCAATAATGCCCAGGCGCAGCTCGGTGAATTAAAGCTGAATGGGCAGGGCAATATTCTGTCTGTCAGGCCGGGAGCACGCGTCAGTGCCAGCGCCAAGTTTGTTTACGACTGCACCGATTGCACGGCGGGATCACAGAATCAGATATTGATCGGTCTGGCGGGACGAGGAGCACAGGCATGTATCTATAGCGGAGGCATTCAGGGCGAAGGACGGGCCGACTTCGAGCTGACCGCGCCGCCCTATGCCGGTGTGTATTGCATTCGCTTTCGGCCGAGCCAGGCCGCATCGAGTCGACATGCAATCAATAACTGGTGGAATATTGACGGGGCGCCGCCTGCGACGGCAACGATAGGCGCTCTTATCGTTCAATGACCTTAGGAAGTTGACTGTCTCGCTTCTGTACGTTGCGTGATGGCTTGCTCTACAGCGTGCTCCAAACCAGGTACCGGGTAAGGAGCACGTTGTTTGTTAAAAGATAGCTTCAGCGACGCGCCGCGTGCCGTAGGAGCGGCCCATCGTATAGAAGTGCAGACAGGGCACACCGCGTTCTTTTAGCTCTCGACATTGCGCCACGGCCCATTCGATTCCCAGCTCCCTCACGGCGGCATTATCCTTACACTTCAGTACTTCGCGCGTTAAGTCCTCCGGCAGTGTTGCGTGAAACATGCTCGGCAGTAACTTCAGATGCTTTTTGGTAGCCACCAGTTTGATGCCCGGAATGATAGGCACGGTAATACCGTAGTCTCTGCAGCGCTGTTCGAATTCGAAAAATTTCGCGTTGTCAAAGAAGAGCTGTGTTACGATATAATCCGCCCCGGCGTCCACCTTTTGTTTCAGGATATCCATGTCGTATTCGAGGTTCGGCGATTCAAAGTGTTTTTCGGGGTAACCGGCCACACCGATACAGAAATCCGAAGGTGACGCGTTTTTTTGATCTTCGTTCAGATACTGACCGTTGTTAAGCTGTACGATCTGGCGTATCAATTCCAGCGCATACGAATTGCCTTCAGGCTCCGGCACGAAATATTTTTCGTTTTTGACGGAATCTCCGCGAAGTGCCAGAACATTTTTAATGTCGAGATAGTTAAGGTCAATCAAGGCGTTTTCAGTCTCTTCGCGCGAGAATCCCCCGCAGATCAAGTGCGGCACCGGCTCGACTTTGTAACGGTACTTCAAGGCGGCGGCAATGCCGACGGTGCCGGGGCGCTTGCGGACGCTGTAGCGTTTGAGCAAGCCGTCGGGCATTTTCTTATACTCGTATTCTTCGCGATGATAGGTAACATTGATGGATATCGGATTGAATTCCATCAAAGGATCGATAGCAGAGTAGATAGACTCGATACTTTCGCCTTTCAGCGGCGGAATGACCTCAATGGAAAATTGAGTTGACTCCGACTGATTCAATATGTCTACTACTTTCATGGCAGACCCGGTTTCAAACAAATTGTACTCCGTAATCCTGTGAAAAATGGCGGCAATGTGCGCATACCGGCGCTTGTGGTAAGAGTTTGCGCTTCATCGCAGCCGCAAAAAAAGAGGCCAAAATACGCTTTTCCCGGTGCTAATCAAACAATGTCGCTTTAACGAATGATCTCGAATTGACGGGTGAAGTATTGCGTCGGCGTTCGCAGCAGCAGAAAATAGCTGCCCGCCGACAGGCCGTCGGTATCAATTTCCAGTGTATAGCGTCCAGGATACACGTCCGAAGCGAACAGCTGTCGTACTTGTCTGCCGAAGGAGTCGATGATGCGGAGTTCACTGTGACCGGCTTCTACCAGGCCGTATTCCAGAAGCATGGTCGTGACGGCGGGGCTCGGCCCCAACTGGATCAAGCCGACAGCGCCGCTGTGTGAATCGAAGAGGCGCGTGCCGCCCTGACGGCAGAGGTGTTCAATCCGAAAATTGCCGTTGCGCCGCAGCATATTGGTAGCCAGCGTCTGCCCTTCGGCATCGAGCCAGCTAAAGTCGAGAATTTCGATTTCGGTCGTCTCTGCGTTGCCCAACATAGCCAGCACCGGTGTCGTAAAGAGAAGATCGCCGCCGACATCGAAGCCTGACTCAATGCTGAGCAAGTGTTCGCTGCCGTTTACGGCTGAGTTCAGAGCCGAATTCTGCGGTTGCAGGATACTGGCGTTAAAGCGAAGCCTTGCTCTGAATCCGCTCACGCTGCCTGCCAGGTCGGCGGTCAGCGGCCGGCTTAAGCGCAGTTCTAGCGGGCGTTGTTCGCCCGGCGCGGCCGCGTTGTCGGGTATAAAGACCAGCCCCTGCAAACCCTCACCAAAGAGTTGCAGCACGGCTGGAACACTCAAGCCGTCATAAAAGAACCCAAGTTGTCCGCCGCTCCGGCCGAGGCGCAGCGGCGCAAAGGCCAGGCTCATCGTATGGCTTGCGCCCGAAGCCAGTTCAAAGCTGCCGCCTCCGCTCAAAACTTCAAACTGATCGAGGTCTGGTCCCAACTGTTCCGTGCGAT
>JANQRB010000015.1 GCA_028284775.1 Candidatus Kapaibacterium sp.
ATCTGCGATGTGACATCTTTCGATCCCAAGCATTTGTTGTTGATGCGTCCGATGTGGTGCGCGCTACATCGTGACTACTACTTTTTCAGGATCGACTACCTATCTAACTCCCGCGGTCAGTGCACTATTCAAACTGCAACATTACAAAAAACATACCGGCAGTTCAATAGTGCGTAAGCTGTTTGCAATCAATTCAATCTTAACGGGCTGTTCAACAGACTTAACGGTCAGAATGGCGGTCTTTGAGGCAGGAAGTGAGTAGTATCCGTCCGGACTTGCGCCATTCTCTTTTTGCCATGCCTACAAACCGGCTCGCCGCCGCAGCTCTCGGGATTTGTGATCCCGCGGGTGTTATGTTCCATTCCCGCCGGTGCAGTCGGGATGTCCTCATCCAGGGTATAAGGCTGAAGGCTGTACCTTCAGGACGCTAAGCTTCGCCAAACCGGCCTGTGACAATTCTGTCGTTCAGTCACTATCGCTCGCTGCTTGTAACTCCACGATAAAACAAGCGCCTTTGCCGCTTTCGCTCTCGCACCAGACACGTCCTCCCATGGCTTCTACAAGGCGTTTCACTATCGAAAGACCGAGGCCGGTGGAGTCCTCGCCGGCGGTGGGGCGGGCCGAAAGGCGGGCGAACTTTTGGAACAGACGCTGCATGTCTTCGGCGCTGATGCCGGGCCCCTGGTCACGTACCTGAAAGCGCAGCAATGCGGGTTGTGCTTCGTTGGCTCCCGCAAGGACATATACTTCGCTGCCGGGCTCCGAATACTTTACTGCGTTGGAGACAAGATTGTCGATGATGCGAATCGTTGCATCGACGTCAGCGAGGCAGTGCAGCGTCGACGCTTCGGCCTGGTAGTGCAGTGTGATGTTTTTCTCGGCGGCATTGAAGCGCGCGATATCGATGTAGGCCGCTAAGGTGGTGTTAAGATCGAAAGGGGCAAGGTTGAGGGAGAGCTGCCCTTGTTCGATGCGATTCAGCTCGAGCAGGTCGGAGACAATGTTCAGCATACGGTCGGCGCTGAATTCGATGTCCCGACATTGTTCATCGAAATCTTCCGCGCTTAACATTTTATATTGTGTGCGGAGCAGCTTGGCCAGCGCTTTGATGGTCGCGATAGGATTTTTGAGATCGTGGGCGGCGATCCCCAGGAATTCGTTTTTTTCGGCCATGAGCTGTTCGAGCTCTTGATTGACGCGCTGCAGTTCCACGTTTTTCAGGCGGTGGATTTCTGTTTTCTTATGGGCCTGCTCTACTTCGTGGATTACCTGCAGCTTCGAGATTTTTTCCGCCGATTCTTCGTTAAAGAGCTTGTGCTGTACTTCCTGCAGTCGCCGCTGATACTCGAGCGCCTGGCGGTAATCGCCGGTCTCTTCGTGCAACTGCGCCAAGGCTCCATAAATGTCGCGCAGACGGCCGCCCAGGCCGGTCGCAGTCGCGTGGTCGAGAGCGAGCATCAGATGCCGTTCGGCTTGCTCGGGATCGCCGCTATCGAGCATCGTCTTTCCGAGCCCCATATGCGCGAGACACACGCTGTTGCGATCACCGATGGCATTCGCCTGCTCGAGGCAGTGCTCCAGTGCCGCCAGCGCTTCGGCCGTAGAGCCTTGATCCATCAGGCTGATAGCGCTGTTGTGAAGAATAAGGATCTTCCGACGTCTGTCGCCCGCTTCATCCGCAAACTGCAGCGCCTGCCGGAAATGCCGCATTGCCTCGGCGTGATTGTTGCGGCGCGCCTCGGCGATACCGAGATTGAACAGACACACCAATTCCCTGCTGCGGTCTTTCAACTGCCGAAAGAGCGCCAGAGACTCGGACAAATAGTCGATGGCTTTGCCATGGTCGTCCAGACTGCTGAAAATCGATGCAATGTTGTTGAGGCATTGGGCCTGAGCGCTCAGATTATCGCTTTGCCGGAGTAAATCAAGGCCGCGCCGGGCATACTCGAGCGCTTGCGGCAGCTCGCCCAAAACATTGTACACGGCGCCGATGCGGCTGAGGCAGACCGCGCTGTCCTTAGTGGCGCCCAGCTCTTCGAAGAGCGCCAGAGCCTTGCGATCGGACTCGAGAGACAGGCCGTAGTCGCCGCGTTTGTACTGCTCGTTTGCGATTAAGGTCAAAGCTTGTGCCGCCGGCAATAATCTGTCGGCCTTGCAGCAGTCGCCTACGAGCCCCTTGAGCAGGTCGATGCCTTCATCCGTCCGGCCGCTGGCAAAGAGGGCGCGTCCCTGCAGGAGGGTAGCCTTTGTCCGAATCTCATCGTCCCCGCTTCCATCCGCAAGCTCTGATGCCAGGCGAAGGGCGCAGGAGGCGTCGCGGTCGAGCAAGTCTTCCGCCTGCACGAGAAGCGCCGCAAGCTCGGTACGAGCCGAGGATGAGCGGACTGCCGATACAGTAGCTTCAGGATTCATGCGCATGCCTGACGTTCCTCCGGATTGTGCAAAGCTCATTTTGTTCCCGGCCTAATCAATCTGATTCTTCGCCGGAGCGCAGTTGAGGAGGCTGTCGTTGGATCTTCCGCCTCGAAAATTCTCATATGCCGGCTTGCGCTGCTGGCGAGCTCTCCGGAAAGAGGGCTGCGCCGGTAAACAGAATGGGGATTGGCGGAGCGTTATCACAGTTGTTATATCAGATCTCGGTGCCGCAGCGCCAATCGATTGCTATCACCGGCAATTGTATCTCCGGAAGACTCCGCCACGGCGATCCATCGGTCTGTCGACCGCGCCGGTAGCTTGGCGCTTATCTGATCGAAGGCAAACGTTCGGGTACCATCACAGTCCTGCGGCAATAACCGCCGTGATCAGGTTCTCGCGACTATTGCATCTTCCGTCTGTCTTGCGCGGCACACTCCTTCCGCATCTGTTCGGCAATCCGCTGCAAGCGGTCTCCAATGGCCTGTTGATCGCTGTTGCCGCAGGCCATGGTCTTATCATTGCGCACATATTGTGTTGCCGGAATCTTGCTTATCCTGCCCGGCGGTTGCGGTAGATTCCGCCGGATGCTCTCTATCAGACAGCAGGGGGCGGCCTCCCAATCGTCGACCTGGATACAATGAGGCAGGCAAAATACAACGGCTGACGACAAATCAAAGTCCGGCGGCTCTGATATGCGGTGCACAATCCAGAATGTCTTCAGCCTGCGGGACATCAGCGCGATTCCGGCCGGCGCAGTGCGTCAGGTCGTCCCGCTGCGTGCGCAGCTTCCGGAGCGCTGCCGACGGACAATGCATTTGCATCATAGCGGAACTCATGCAGCATGTATGAAAATTTTTCGATAAGTTCCGCTCGCTCAAATTTTTGATTCCCGATTGAATAATTCCCGCGCGGGCCAGCGGGAGTGCCTGCCTACATAATTCTGTCATTTCAATCTACGAGGCGTTCGCGATGCAACCTTCGGTTTCTTCTTGTCACTTCCTGCGTGCATCAGTTTTGTTTCTGGCGATTCTCTGGCTGCCGGTTGAAAGTTCGGCGTTTTTCTGCAATCAGCCCAATGTCACGATTCGCTGGGCTAAGTACTCGGAGTTTAAAATTGACGGCGACGACTTTTCGCGCGGCAATTTTACCGTTATCGACCCGGGCGACGAATCGATCATCTCTTTCGATAAACTGGAAATCAAAGATGCCCTTGAAGCCACTTTCGAGCTGACGGGCCTCAAACCCGGCAGCACGCAGATCCAGGTGGCCTGGGAGTTTACGGACAACAGCGATAATGGTGTTTGTACTGCCGATGTAACGGTGGAGGACTTCCCGGTAGGCATCGACGCGGCGCGCAAACAATTTGAAGATTACATCGGCGGCCTGAAACTCGATCCCGAGCATTGCTGGGCATTTATGCCCTGGCGGCCTTACTGCGCCGGGACCCAGATTCAATCGGCCGATCCGGAAGAATTCGACCTTACCTTCGACCACGACTTCTGGTTTACGTATCTGGACGGCAGCCAGGACCTGCGCTACGCGCACTATGGCAAGTATCTGTTTATCGATGCCGCGACGGGCGAACTGACCGATGTGGACGTTAACTGGTACCCTTTGATCAATGGCGAAGAATATCTTCAGGGAGCGGACGAGCGCTTTACGACGGAGGACCGAATATTCGGTTCTGTGCCCGAACCGACGCTGGTTACCGACATGGAAACGGTGAGCGAGGAAGTCAGCCCGACGCCGAAAACCGAAGTATGCGCCGTCCTGGTCAGCGGCACGGCCTCCAACCCGCGCCAGATAGAATCCTTCGAGACCGACGTGGATTTCATGCGCAAAAACCTGATGGGTGAGAAGCTCGGGCCGCAGCTCGCCGACGCCAATGTCGAAGTAATGAACAATGCCTCGCATGAAGAGATTCGCGAAAAACTGCGTTCATTCCAGGGACAATACAGCAAGGTGTATTTTTTCTATTCCGGGCATGGCACCGAACGTTATATGGTCACCAATGATACGGTCGGCAACCGTATGTGGTATGTGGATCTGGCCCGCTATCTCGACGAAACGGAAGCGAATGACGTCTGCGTGATTATCGATGCCTGCCACTCCGGCGGCGCTGTGGAAGTATTCAGGAATTCCGACGGACTCCGGGACCAGAGCGTGACGCTGGCGACCTCCTGCCGGACGGATACGACGTCCTGGACGCGCTACATTGTTACCGGCGGCGGCGACACTGTTCGGACCGGTGAATACACCTGGGCCTTCGTTAAATGTTTTGGCGATCCCAATGCCGAGACCGACGGTGAGGAAGGCATCTCGATTCGCGAAGCGCACGAATGGGCCCGCGGTCAGAATCCGACCCTCGACGTCGGCGGCACCCTCAGAGGGCGCATGGATCCACAACTCTATATGCACCGCGCCGTTGTGCCTGTCGCTCGCGAGACAGTCGTGCCCGATGCCGGCCTGACTGTCGACCGCGGCGAGGATCCGGTTCTTCCGGAGGGAACGCAGCTCCGGGTTGATTTTGAATTCGATAGCGATGATACCACATTCAGCGACCCCGAGATCTATTATATTTCGCCGAAAGTTCATTGGCAGATCGAGCTGGTGCCGGATCCCGGCGACTATTCGATGGGATTGAAGTTCGACTATTCCTTCGCCGAAGAAGATTTCACCGGCCAGGGCGAGCCGGGCGTGGCATGGCGGCCATCTGCCGATCTGGAATGGGAAGTGTGGCGGCCTTCACTGCCTCTGCCGGACGAAAAGTTCGTCTGGGCTTTGGAAGTTGATAAAATCGGGCAATTCGCGATCGCCGAGGTAGAGCCTGCCGATGTTGTCGAATCCGTGGAGGAAGAAGCCGCCCGCCTTGGATTTACCATGTCCTCGCCGGCGCCCAACCCGGCAGTTAATCACAGCACGATCCGCTATGCCCTGGAGCAACCCGGCCTGATCAGAGTCACGATCGTCGACGGCCTGGGACGCAGCGTCCGCAGCTGGGCCTCCGCCTGGCGTGACGCCGCCGAGCATCAGTTGAGCTGGGACGGCAGAGATGACAATGGCCTGGCCTTGCCCGCCGGCGCATACCTCTGTCGGGTCGAGTTTGGGACGCCGGCTGGCGAGCAGGTAGCGCTGACGCGCGGGCTGAGTCTGGTAGGCGAGTAAGTAATAGAAAGCAACATCGGATAATGAGACGGGCTTCTCCTTTGAGAAGCCCGTTGTGTTAAGTGGACTATTCGGCTTTGCATTCTGGCTATGTGACGATAGGGCAGCATGGACAAAACTCGTCAGCACAGTGGATTTGGCGATGCCGGACACCCTGATCGGACTGTCACCCGCTCATCCGACGGTTGTCGGCGTCACGATGATATCCACAATAATCGTGCTTATTGCAAGAATCAGCATAGAATCAAATATGTTAACTGATGAAAATTTTTCTTAGCTCGACAGGATATCCCGGATTGATATAACTCGTACTTACATTGTTGCAACGGAAGTTGCTGTTCTGCAGTTGATGGTACCAAAATTGTGAAAAGGGCAATGATAGAAACGGAAAGAACCATCTTAAGACCTGTCGCCGGCAAAGACAAGCATGAGATTTTTAGTTATCGATCGGATTCGCTTGCAAATCAGTACCAGGCCTGGATACCGAAAACCCTGGATGAAGTGAGTGAATTTATCAGCAATAATCCGAAAGAGATCAACCTGCCGGGAACCTGGTTTCAATTGGCTGTCGTCAAAAAAATTCAGGGTGTCGTAATTGGCGATATCGGTCTTCATTTTATAGATAGCGAAAATCGACAATGTGAACTTGGTATCACAATCAGTAAACACTACCATGGTCAGGGAATTGCTCAGGAAACAATGCGTGCAATCATAGGCCATCTATTTGGAGATCTCCAAAAACACCGGATTATTGCTTCCCTTGATCCTCGGAACAGCAAGTCTGTCAGACTATGCGAAGGGCTCGGATTCAGAAAAGAAGGACATTTCAAAGAGAGTCTCCTTATTGCCGGTCAATGGGTCGACGATGTTATCTATGCGATTCTAAGCAGGGAATGGAATGAAAAAGCTCGCAGCAGACACGGGAAGGTAGTAACGCCATCGCGCGAGCAAATGCGAAAACTATGAGTTTTAAACAGCAGTGCAGCTAATACGTGAAATACGCTCAGGCGACTGAAACTGTCACACGACTGAGGTATTGCCGTCTAAGGGATGCTCGTCGAAAGAAGGACGGACAAGCGAAGGCGGCTGATTAATGAACCCGCTATTGAAGCGCCGTTGCGGAATGCCGGGTACCTGACAGAAGTGTGCAGGCGCATTGTTGTTGAAAGTGCAGGCTTGAGCTTTGCAATATCGACCCGCTTCAGCCTTGATCAGCTCCGCAGGCGACAAGGGTAGAGACTTTGAATCCGATACATTATTAACACAGGTAATTCACATAATGGAGACTCCACAATCATATTGCGACGCCGTCGGCCATCTGCCCGATGATAATGTCCACCGCGTATATCATGACAGCGCTTACGGATTTCCGATTGCCGACGACAATGAACTGTTCGGCCGCTTGATCCTGGAAATCAATCAGGCCGGCCTGTCGTGGACGACCATATTAAACAAACAGCGCAACTTTCGGGAAGCCTATGCGCAGTTTGATATCGCGACTATCGCAGCATTCACGGCTGACGACAGAGAACGCTTGTTGAACGACGCGGGCATCATCCGCAACCGGCTCAAGGTTAATGCGGCCATTCACAATGCGCAAGTTGTCATCGGCATTCAAAAAACCTACGGGTCGTTTAAGAACTGGCTCGACGATCAGGGAGTCCTGACAAGGAAGGAATGGGTGAAGCTGTTTAAGCAAACTTTCAAATTTACCGGCGGTGAAATCACCAATGAATTTCTGATGAGCAGCGGCTACCTGCCGGGAGCTCACGTGGAAAGCTGTCCTGTATACCAACTGGTTGTCGCGCAGCGGCCGGTCTGGCTGAAGTATGCCGGGCGGCAATGAAATCTGTTCCGCTGAGTTGCGGCAAACAGGCGAACTCCGATCGGACTCGATATGATTGACTCGAAGTATGCGACGCTTGCTGTTATTCTGTCTGCAGCGGCGGCACTAGGGCGCAATCGTAATGTGCCGGACGTCTTGATGCTGCGCGCTTTGAATGCGCAGGAAATAGCTTCCGGCAGCCAGGGAAGTCACATCGAGCTGAATGGAAGCACTGCCTGCTTCAAGCCTTGACAGGATCCGGCTTATGCCGCGGGCGTCAAACATTGTCACTGTGGCGCCGGCAGCATAATGCATCGGTATGCTGAGCGTCAACAGCCTGCGGGCGGGATTGGGATAGACGCGAAGTTTTGAGACCCTTGCTTCACTTACACTCACGCTGGCCTCCGGCGAGGGAATAAACCAACCGTCGCGAAACTGCGCCGGCAGGTCGATGGTCCCGGTCTGTGTCTCGTCATTGAGTATCTGGACTGTATTTGACTCTTCGTGCCAGCGGAAAAGGCTCGCGCTGCGCGAGTGGTAGGCAAAAGGATCAGCCTGGAGCTGCATATCGGGGATAACGGTGTCAGCGGCCGGGAGGTAGTGGGTCATGCCACCGCCGATATACAAACGATCTACGGCCGCCACCGGTCGCCGCAAGCCCGGAAAAAATTCGACAAGCTTTAGCGTTTCGACCACCGGCTCGTTGTCGACAAGCCGCATGAGGAGGAAACGCGGCACGGCGGTGTAGAGCGGAAAATCGACATACAGCTCCCCCGCCAGCTCTACGATATAGGTGCCCGTGCCCGCGCTCTGAAAAAACTCGTTATCGATCCGATACAGCTTTTCTTCCAGCAGGGAGCGTGTGGGAAGGCCGATAACGCTGACGCCCTTCTCCGTGACGAGATAAACCCGATCGCCGCGAACCATGAAATGATGGGGCTGAAGATCCACGACGTCGGTATCGAGATTGAATAATGCCTGATGCTCGGCGTCGGTGGCAAAAGCGCGCACAAAAGGCGCTTCCTCGCAGGAGACCAGCAAAATGTTGTTCCAGAGACCGACATTGCGCGGCCGGGGCATTGCAATGACGGCACTGCGTTTGCCGCTCGGGATATCGTAGAGCAGCAGCCCTCCGACGTGGGTATAACTCTGTGACCCCGCGACGCAATACAGCGTCGTTTCATGAGCAAGCAGGTCGTCAATCTGAAGGGTGTCGATAGCCAGGAATGTCGTTTCCGGCAGCTCGACCTGACCGAAGGAGGGCGCTTTTTGCGTAAGCGGCGTCGACAGGCTCAGATAAAGCGTTCCGCGAGGCGTCTGCGCATAGCTGACCGTCAGAGTTAAAAGAAAGAGAAGGAATACAAAGCGTTGCATACGATAGCCGGTTGATTTTGATAGACAATCGCCGAAGTTTGGGAATATAAAGTATGCCGCACTTTCATGCTGCGAAAATGCCGGTCGACGGTACAAAATTTGTGCGCAACAAGGATACAGCACTCATGGGCAAGAGGCCAGTGTGCTTTGTTCGTTTGATCGTGCAATCAGCGCAGGACAACAAAGCTGCGGCTGACCGGCTTTGCTAGGTCTTGCAGCAGCAATTGATAGGCCCCGGGCGCCAATCCCGTAAGGTCGAGCTGTGTTTGATTATCGGGGCTTTCGACAGTCCGGCGGAGTTGCAGGCGGCCCCTGGCATCGAAAATGAGAAGCTCGGTTTTCTTGAATTCGCCCTCGATCGTGATGTGGCCGGTCGCGGGATTCGGATGCAGGCGCAGGGGCCTTGACGGATCGGCCTCCTGGTCCACGGATACCAGGTCGCCGGGGAGGTACTGAGCAACACCCACGACGCCGGGCAGCTCGACGAGTTGCCTTGCTTCTTCTTCGATATAGTAGCGAATGCCGACCGGCTCCGTGCTGGCGGCGAAGAGAGTCCCGCTGGCCTCGTCGTAGGCGATCGGCTGGTCATTGACCTCGTCGCGCTGAACGAACTCCGCCTGTAGTAGGTCGAAGTGAGTGAAACGGCCACCCATGTAAATCCGATTCGCGGCCGCCACCGGCCGCTTGAAGTTGTTAAAAAGCGTGAGACCGCTCAGTGACAGATTGAGCGTATTGCGGCTGACGTGGATCAGCGCCTGCTGCGGCAATGCTGTCTGATAGCGATAATCAACGAAAATCTGACCGTGGGCCTCAAAAATATATTGTGCTCTGGCGAATGACTCGACGAATTCAAGGTCGGCGAAGCGCCTGCTTGCTACGTGGCTGCGTGTCGCAGGGTTGAGTACAATGAGCGTGCTGTCGGTCAGCAGCCATACGAACTCATCGGCAATTAGAAAATCATTGGGCGGCTGGGGGACAAGATCGGCGTTGTAGCCAAAGCGCAGGGCGTGATCTGCCGTGGCATCGTATTCGGCGAGATAGGGCGGCAGGTCGCTGCTGATGAAGACTGCGTCACCCCAGCGCTGCACCTTGCGCGCCTGACTGACGGCGATCGATCCGCTGCCTTGCAGGCTGACCGCATCATAGAGGAGAACTTCCTTGTTGTCTTCCTGGGGCAGCGACTGAACGACATAGACGAGATCGCGATATACGCTTAAATCAGCGACTCGAATGTCGGCAATCTTTTGAAAAGATGCTTCAGGGAAGCTAAGGACTCCCAGAGCATCGACGCTGTTATCATAATTGGCATTGGTGCCGACAAACATACGGCCGGAAGGCTGACCGGCGACATTCAGCGCCGCCAGTAAAAATACAGGAATGATTCGCAACATGATGAAGTACCCGGTCAATAATGTCAAATTCGGAAGATTCCTACCGGTGATGGAGGAAAGGAAGCCCCGCAATTCGAACAGCTGCCTACAACAAATTTTCCGCTCGATTGTTCCGACGCGATGCTAACTTGTTCCCAATTGATGAGCGCTCAAACTGCAGGCGCGTGTTGTCATTGTCGCCATTGTAAAACAAGTACAATGGTAAAAAAGGATACCGCTGCTTTTTCAATTTAGTTTATTATAGTTTCCCTCTTTTGAAAGAGGGGCCAGAGGAGTTAGAAAGACCTTGAGAGTTCATAATCCCTCCCAGCCTCCCCTTTTTCTAAAGGAGAGGAGAATGCTAAAAAACTTATTTGAAAAGTATTACTGTAAGTGTGGTAAATATTGTTATAGTAATCAATGTTAGCGATCGCATTGCTCGGCTCCTCTAAAACAATTATTAGTAAAGCCAATGGAAACGACTGTTTAATCGATGCGGAAACTCCCGAAGTTCATTCTTCCGACGCGGCGAATAGTCGCATAATTGGCGTCGGCCCTGATATTCAGACTGTACAGTTCAGAGCAGTCGATCGATTTCACAATCACAGTACAAAGCTAGCGATCGGGCGCGTAGCCGCATTGTCAGGACGTTCAAATAACTTGTCCCGGCGTCCAAATCAGGTGCCGGTAGGTGAAGAATTAAGATCCGTTCAGTTGCAGCAGTCGCAAAGTGTTGAGCACATAGCGGCCGTGCGGTAGACTTTTGGTGTCAAAGAAGTTTCAGTCTTCGATTTCGATTGTCAGATACTTTCCCGCCGACCAGAACCTCGCCCAGTTCGTAATAATGAGCCGGTTTTCTTCGATGCGATAGGCATTGTCAACTTCGGCATGTCCCGAGTGGATACGTTCGATATTACCGTCGGCGGTGTATTCGCTCCAGCTTGTGATATCATCGATCATGCCGAATACTTGCTGGCGGTTCATCGAACTGCCCGGCGCCAAATGACCGCCGAAAGATAAGAAAGACTCGTTAACCCAGGCGAAGCCGCGCTCTTCCAGCCCCTCGCGGGTGTCGGCCACGAACCAGGCCCGACGTTCCTTTTGCAGCGAATCCAGTGCTTGCGAGCGATCGGCGAGCGCTTGCTCTTCACCCTGCCGGGCTTCGGATTCGCGACGCAGAGCGGCCAGCTTCTCCTCCCGTTCCTGCGCCAGCGCGCTTTCCGCAACGATACGCGCATCCAGAGCCTGCTGCAGACGGCTTTTGGCGTCGCTCAACTGGTTGTGTAACTCGCGAATCTGCTTGTCCTTTTGTTTTAAAACATTTTCCAGACTCTTGATCGTCCGCGCGTAGTTAGAATTCCGCGACTCTTTCGAGCCTTGCAACAATTCGCGGTTTTTGCGAAGCTGTTCGGCAAGCGAATCGCGATAGCCGTCCAGGCGATTCATCACGATGTTGAGCTTACGCTGCAGATTTTCTCCCTGCGTTAGCGAATAGTCGTTCTCCGTCGTAAGATCGATAATATTGCCGGTCTCCTGATTGAGTGTGTCTTCGAGGGCGTTGAGCAGCTCGGCGGCGTCGGCGATCTGCTGCAGCATCGCGTCCCGGTCGTCGACCGCCGGTCGTCCCGGGAGCTCGGCCGGACCGTCGTCCGCGGGCTCGCAAGCCAGCAGCACAAGACTCAGGAAGAGGAGCATTGGTGTTTTCATCGCTGGACATCCTCCAGTTGCCAATAGGGTTGCGCCGCAGAGTCGGCGGAAACAAGAAAGAATCGTTCGTCACTGTGATGGACACGAAGTAAGGAGAAATCCTCCGAATACACAAAACCTTTACTGGGCGTCAGCACGCCAGTGCCGCGCAGACGCCGGGCCGGGAGATCGAGATTGAGGTTGTAGCTGAATTCCCACTCGTCCTCCCCGGGCGTCCAGGTCGAATCGATCGTCAGCACCACGCTGCGGACGTTGCTGTCCGAGCGAATTGTGCCGACAAAGCGCGCGGCAAAGAAACGGTCCGACTCCACATCGTCGCCTTCGGCGATCACGATCTCGCTGCTAATATCTTCCGGCAGTTCATCCACGTCATGCGAGGGTGGGACAGCTTCACTCGTGCTGTTATTGCCGAAGAGCTTCCAGTCTTTGGGCATCCAGTAATACGCCAGACTGCCGGCGATGAGAATTAGGGCGACGACGATGAGAATCTTCGGCAGGGTGTTTGAAGGCGCTTGAGCTTCCTTCACCTTTAGGCTGCCTCCGCATTGCGGACAGTGGGCTTGAGAAGGCTCCGGAATGTCGATCAGAACATTTTCCCGACCGTTGCTGCACTCCGGATTCGTACATCGGCCCCATTGTGTTGCCATCGATTGTTTCTCCTGCTGTACTGCCGCAGATGCCTCGCTGAAATTTCAACTGCAGCGGGTAATAGTCGAAAAAGCTCAGTCGGTTCAAGCTTTTTGAAGTGTATGGACACTACGCAGCCTGGACTTCAAAGTTAGCGAAATGACAAGGAAAAGTTTCAGATCAGTATATGTGGAGCGTTGGAAATTCGTGCTGGCCATCTCGTTCGACTTCATCCGAGTACAAGGTCTATTTCCCGGCAATCATACTTGTCCGCGACTCAGGCCTCGCTGTAGTCAGTCAGCAGGGATTAACAACCAGCTGCCTGTGGAACATTGTCACGTCACAAAGCGACGTGTACTCGCAATCGTAGGCGAACGGTCTCAGCAGCCCGAGCTCGATTGATTACTACAGCGGATGACAATCAGGTCGGAATGAACACGATTCATTGTCGCCGCCGCAAACTTTATCTCGTATCGGCCGATAAGTGCGAGTGGTGCGGGGCCGATAAGTCCCACACTACCGAAAATTTGCTGTAGGCATGAGCTAATCCGCCATCCATATACCCAAAACCGCCATCCATATATTCATTCACCGGTCCAACCGGTTGTGGATTGAGCGGAAGTCAATATAGCAGTATGCTTGCAGGCGTTGGTACCCACTCAGCGACCCGGCGAAACTTTTTACCGCTCCTCTGCTCTTCAACTCTAGCGCAATGGCGCAGGGTGACGGAGGCGGCAGCGACAGGAATATGACTGCGTTTCCCTCTGCGTTAACTCCCGGCCTTCAGACAACTAAATCAGAGGAAATAGCAATGATTCGGAATTTTGTCGTTTTGACCATAGGATGCCTGATCCTGCCCTTGATTGCCGCCGCGCCCGCCGCCGCGAATAACGATGACCCTTTGCGATTGGATGAACCCGAACCCCGCAATCAGACGATCATCAAGCTGATGCGCAATTCATCAAGTTTATTTGTGGAAGACCTCGACGACGACATTGCCCTCGACCGCCGTCAAAGCTGGTCGGGCGGGATCGGCTTTTCCTTTGCCTTAACGCGGGCGATCGCGATTCAGCCGGAGCTGCTCTACAGTTCAAAGGGCGTAATCGTGCGGCCGGGCGAGCTGGAGAACGAACGATACAGCAGAGTAGGCTTACGGCTCGATTATGTTGAGCTGCCCTTGCTTTTCAAATTTTCCGTGCCGTCGGAGAGTATTCTGACGGGCTCGATTTATTTCGGTCCCTTTGGCGCGCTGAAAGTCGACCACGGCCTTTCCGGACGCAGAACACGTGACAGCGAGGAGCTTGAAATCGATGACAACGAGCTTAACGATGAATTGACGCCAGGTGACGCCGGGGGGATCATCGGCGCGAGCCTCAGTATCGGGACCGGCCTGGTCGATGTGATTCTCGACGCACGTTTTACGGTTGGCGCTGTGACAATATTTGAGGATGACTACGACTACACCGGTAACCAGACGCTGTCATTCTCTCTCGGTCTGGGATTTTGAGCCACGGGCGTTGTTCGTGCAGCGAGCTAGTATCGCTCCGGATGAAGGGCGCCACGGCCAGGAAGCCAATGCTTGATGCGGGTTCAAGCTGTCTTTCTGGTCGCTGCGTCCTTCGTATTTAGTTCTTTTCCTCAGCAGCATCCCTTCTCCTCAACACCAATACCGCAACATTTTTATTTACGCCGCTGAGCGCGTAAGTTAGGCCCGTCGCGCAACAATCCTGCGAGGGTATGACCACAAAAACGGAACACGAAGGAAGGCCTCCCATCCACTGGGCCATGGTCGGGCGGCAGCCGGAACAAGAGACCTTTCGTGCTTTGCTTGACGAGGGGCAGCCTGCAACGCAAGCCCTCTATGTCTATGGGCCCGGCGGTGTCGGCAAAACCACCTTATTGAAGGAATTCAGATCACTCTGCCGCGCGAGGGACGTGGATCATACGCGGATTGACGGACGCGATACCGACGCTACACCGGATGCCTTTCTCGGCGTCCTGGCGGCATGGCTTGGACTCGACTCGACATCGACGGTCCAGGAGGCACTTGCCACCCGCACGAGCAAGGCCGTTATCATTGTCGATACCTATGAAAAATTAGCTCCCCTGGACAACTGGCTCCGCGAAAATCTGCTGCCGGAGTTGTCGGCACAGGTAATCGTGGTGCTTGCGGGGCGGACGCCGCCGGGTGTAGCCTGGAAATCCGATCCGGCCTGGCGTCGCGGGATTCAACCGCTGGCCCTGCGTAACCTGGCGCCGGCGGATTGCCGTGAGTTTTTCGATCGTCACACGATTCCCGAAGGCCAGCGCGAGGCGGTGCTGCGCTTTACGCATGGCCATCCGCTGGCCCTGGCTCTGGTAGCGGATGCTTTTGCCCAGCGGCCCGAGCTGCAGTTTCAGCCCGAAGCGACACCGGATGTCATTCAGGCTTTGCTGGACCAGTTTATCAGCAAGGTGCCGGGGCCGGCGCATCGTCGCGCTCTGGAAGCCTGCGCCTTGCTGCGTTCCACCACCGAAAGTCTGCTGGCGGCGATGCTTGCGATGCCCGAAGTAAGCGAGCTGTTTGATTGGCTGCGCAATCTCTCGTTTGTTGATATGGGGCCGCAGGGCATTTATCCGCATGACCTTGCGCGCGAGGCACTCGTTGCCGACCTTCGCTGGCGCAATCCCGACTGGTACGCCGAGCTTCACAATCGCGCCCGCGGCTATTACCAGCAGCGCCTGCAGCAGGGAGGTTCGCAAGAGCAGCACATTTTGTTTGATTACATATTTCTGCACCGGGACAACCCGGTCGTTCGTGCCAGCTTCGACTGGCAGAGCTCGGGATCGGCCTACAGCGACATAATGCGGCCGGACGATCTTCCGGCATTGCGGGCGATGGTCAGCGAGCATGAAGGTGAGGAATCGGCTGCTGTTGCAGCGATGTGGCTCGATATGTTTCCTGAACACTGTGTCGTCTTTCGCGAGGGCGGCGGCGTACCCGCAGGCTTTTTGCTCTTACTTCCGCTGGAACAGATTGATCGCGCTCGCCGGCAGGACGACCCGGGCGTTGAGGCTGCGCTCTCATTCCTGGATCGCAATGCGCCGCTCCGCGAAGGTGAGCGAGCCACTCTCTTTCGCTTTTGGATGGCGCGCGACGGATACCAGCAGGTTTCGCCTGTACAAAGCCTGATTGTCGTCAATGTTGTGATGCATTATCTCATGACGCCAGGCCTGGCTTATACCCTGATGCCCTGCGCGCAGCCAGATTTCTGGATGCTTGCTTTCAGCTATGCCGACCTGGCGCGACTTAAAGAAGCCGACTTCGAGCTCGGCGGCAAAGCATACGGCGTGTATGGACATGACTGGCGCGTCCGGCCACCGATGGCTTGGCTCGACTTACTGGCCGAGCGCGAATTGGCGATGAGTCCGCAAGTCAAGCCGGCGGCGCGCAGTGGCGGCCTGGTCGTTCTCAGCCAGCCGGACTTTGTGGAATCGGTGCGGGAAGCGCTGCGGAAATATTTGCAGCCGGCGGTACTGCGCGAGAATCCACTGCTGCAGTCGCGTTTACTGCTGGACAAAAGTGGCGGTGATTCCACCCCGGCCGATGCCATTGCGGCCTTGCAACAATTGCTGGCAGAAACCGCCGAAGCATTGAAGTCAACGCCACGGAAAGAAAAGCTCTATCGCGCTCTACACATGACCTATTTCAATCCGGTCGGTAACCAGGAAGATGCAGCCGAAGCTCTTAATCTGCCCTTCTCCACCTACCGCCGTCATCTCCGCCAAGCTATCGATGAACTGACTGACTTGCTGTGGCGACAGGAGATTGGAACCTAGTAGCCGCTGAAAGATTTATCGCGCCGGGCTTCGGCGACAAAATTGTGGTAGAAGTTGTCAGTCACTGCTTGTACTTACCGTCTTCGGTCGAACTGGACTCGACAGCCAGACTTCATCGACTGCCTCTTCCGGCTTTCGTCGCACTGACCCCGATTTCCGGCTTTAGTGACTCTCCGTCTGCACTGAGTAGTACAACTATGAGATCTAGCTGGTCATCACCGAACGAACCATCGTCTTGAGAAAATGCAGCAAATGCTTTGCGCCGGGCATTACGCCGATAGACCGTCGGATTGGATTGAGCTAATACAAGGCCGATCCCGAGATTGTACAGACCGAATGTGGGGCCGAGATTCGAGATGAACCGTGGCAATGCTCGGACTGGAATATTGAGCGGGGCTAATTTCGATGTGCGTGGAACAATCGATTGTTGTAGCAACTGTCGATGCGGTTTAGAACGCCCGAGGGTCCCTCCCCCGCCGAACCGCCACCATCTTCAGGCCTTGCGACAAGGCAACACCAAACCACCACCAAATCCCATCAATTCAGTGTAGTCTTGTGCTTATCAGATATCGAATTCCCAACAGGCGCCAGTGAAAGCACAACAATACGAATACTTCATGCACAATTCAAGCGGCCCGAGATGCAGAAGCTTCACAAATGAATAATCGTACTGCTCCGAGCGCTGAGCGGGCCGGGGGATGCATTAAACGGTAAACAGATTTCAAAATCATTCTCGAACAGTTTCGATTTGAGATTACTGACAACAACACATTAATCGAGCGGAACTCCGACAGACATATTTGGCGTTAAGTGCCCGTTTGCCAGTCTCACCGATCGCAACCGGCTGCAAGACCGAACTGCAATAGATACATGATTCGAAGCCTGACGATCGATCAATATGTGGCGATTAAACATCGCTAGCCGGCATCCAACAGATACTTCAGACGCCGCAGCAAAGCAACATCATACAAGCCTGCCGGCAATTCAAGCGTAACGGCCGGCATGCAAGGATTCCGGCGACGCGCCTGACTCAAGGTCAGCAGCGTCAACAGCAGCATGTCGGTGTCGGCTGCCGCGCTGCGCTGAGCGCCGATGCCGGGCAGAGGAATATATATATCGGCAGCGCCGGCAACCGGGGCCAGATCCGCAAGCACGCTCCACAGACAATCAAGAATCCGCGCATACTCGCCAAGCGCCGGCGGCGGTTTTGCATCGGCTGCTACTCCCTCCGACACAGCTAAAAGGATGAGCAGACCATCGTCGGTCCGAAGAGTGGCGCTGCGCCCTGCCCGATACTTGCGGCGTGTGACGCCGTTCACTTTTTCCAATGCGAACGGCGTCCCTTTCAGCGCTTCGTGAAGTTGCCACGCTTCGACTTTAAAGGCCGCGGCACGCGCCGGACTCGGCAGTGAAATGACGCTGCCGGCCGGCGTATTGTCGCAGTCGGCCGGCAGGTTGAAAAAGCAGTCCGTCGCAACGACGTAGTGCTTGCAGCCATTAGCATTGTTTTCGGCAAAACCCGCACAAAGCCTGATACCCTCAGCCATGGTAACCTGCCTGCCCTTTTGGTTCGCACCCTCGACATAGGCCAGCAGACTTCGCCACAGCCTGGAAAAGTAGGATGATATTACCAGCGAACCTGCCGCCCCATCCGGCAACTTTTTCATAGCTTGTTCCTGCATTCAGTTGTTTCAGTTATATTCTCACCGCTAATGCTGCCGTATCGATCGCTTCTCCCAACAGGATGGAAAAGTCTTTGGCTTCATAACACGTTCGTTCGGCGCCAAGGCATGACGCGCTGCCATTGCATATCAAATCGTCATACTGTCCGTTCGTCCGCAGCTCCGCGCGCCAGACCGATTCGCCTTCGCGCTGCAGCAGCAGGTCGCAGAATGCCAGCCAGACGTTGTTAAACAGGCAGGCTCCCCGGTAGATAGTAGTGCTCTGCAGTACGGGATCATAGATTACCACAAGCGCAGGTATTCGCCGCTTGTTAACATCGCGCAGCAAGGCGATCTGCGGCGATTGATCGAAAGGACGTCGGGTGTAATGTAGCAGCGTATAGTCGTCATAGCCGAGCTGCGTCACCTTCGCATGCCGTAGCGGGAGATTGATAGCCGCCTGCTCGGCCTGCAGCAGCGCTTCGAAGAGAAAAGCCATAATAAACGAAACAATCTCCGGCCGCCAAACCTGTTGCAGAGACCAGAAAAGTCGCCGCACGCTACAGCAGGCGGCACGCTGTTCGCCATCGCGCGTACATAGTTCGAATTCATTGCAGCGGAACAATCTGGCGGTGACGGCATTAACCGCCTCGAGCTCGATTCGACCGAGATAGCCCTTCTTGCTTAAGTTGACATTGGTCCGCAGATAGCGTTTCCACTCGTTTTCAAGACTGTGAAGCACACGCTCATTGTCAAACTCTTCTTCTTCCTGGTTCAGCGTGACGGCTGCCGACATCAGCAAGGCTTCGCAGATCGCGCGTTTCCAGTTCGAATGATAATACTCGGGCAGCGATGCCGGTCGGTGGAATTGCGCGCTGTGCAGCTTGGGAATTATGGCAAAAAGATGGTCGTAGGGCAGTCGGCGGCAGGCGCTCAGTTCCTCCACCTCTTCGAAAAGCGGCTGCAGAGACCCGATGGCCTCGCGTTCCTGAAACGATTCCAGATGCCTGCGAAAGACGGCGTTGGTGGCGCTATAGGTGCTTCCCACACCGGCAGACGGACATTCGTCATAGACTGCCTGGAAGTCATCCTGATTGCCGTTGCCGGCCAGGCCGATCAGTGCGGCCTGGCGCAGACGCGGATTGAGATCGGCATCCGGATCGTCGCGCTCACCGCGAATCGTGTATTCGCCAAACTGCGGCAGGCTTTTGTCATCCGCGTAACAGGCACGCAAGAGCAAGTCAGCACAATAACAGTCGCCTGTCGGTTGCCTGCCCACGATTACATCAGGAGCCGCGCCCTGGACAAGCTCCTGATCGTGCAGGCCGAGCAGGGCACGCAAGCGGTTGGAGCTTGCGACGGCAATCCGGTCGATCAGGACTGTGCCGCTGTATTCTTCTGTCGTCACATGCCGGGGCAGCAGTGAGCCGCTTAACAATTCATCATTCATTTTTGCTCTCTCCGGGAGATTGTTAATTGTTTGTAGAATTGGACTTAAAAATCACTATGGCAAGATCGTCGACAAGTCGCGGAAAACGAGCATTGTCCAGGCGACGTCTGAAGGCTTGCAGGGTGGCGTCTTCACCCAAGCGATTGAGAGTGCAGGTCTGTTCGTCATCCAGGAAGCCATCGAACCGCCGTCTGCCATCATCGCTGTTAATTACATGCGCCAGACCGTCGCTGGCAATCCAGATTCGTGACGTCCGCGGCAGCGCGCCCGCGGCATAGATCCGAAACTGTTCCCGATCCGGCTGACGCCAGCGCAACAGCGACTCATTAAGATAGGCCGCCGCCGGAACCGCGTGCAGTTTGTCGTCAATGCCATAGTAGCCGTCGCCGACGCCGAAAATCCAATAACGCGAGCCGAGCAAGGCACATCCGACAACCGTAAACATCAGCGTATCGAGCACAAAAGCATGATAGCGCTCACGATCGCGTCGCAGGCTGAAACCCATACCGTTGCAGAGCTTGCGGAAGCGCTCATGAAGTTGCCGCCGCAAGCTCGCAAGGATCGGCTGTATGTCGAGTCGATCCCGATCAACGGCATCAGCCAGGGCCCGGGCAAGCTCATTGGCAATCAGCTCAGCGCCAAGCCGCGCGCCGACGAGGTTGTGCGAGTAGCCGTTGCCTGCAGTACTGCATCCATCGCAGACCACGGCTACTCTTACATCTCCGGCCGTTGCATGCCAGCAGGCGTCCTGCAGACCGAAGCCAAGCTTATGGTGCAAGGGCCCCTGACGGACAACCGTGCCGATTGCAAAGTCTTCGGCTCCCTGGGCTTTCCTGTTGGCTGAAGCATTCACGTTCGATCTTCCCCATGTTGAAGTTCACGAAGAAAAGACTCCTGCAGACTGGCGCGGATTCGCCGCCGTCGCGCCGGAACGCGTCTGATCATTGTGTGCATTAGTTGTTTAACAAAACCCTTCATGGACTCATCGCGCATATCGGGCTTCTCTCCTGCAAACAAGTCACTGCTTAGGGGCGTACTGTCTTCACGGGGCAGGTAGTCTTCGAGAGCGCTTGCGATCGGTAGCCGCGCCGCGGGGTCCGGCGAGAGAATCGCCACGAAAAAATCGAGCAATGCCGGTTTGTTCAGAAGCCAGTCGGCGCTGCGAACTGCGCTGCCCTTGTGAGCCAGCAGAGAGTGTTTAATAAACGGCCGGTAGTCACAAGCTTCGCCGCCCGGTGCTTCTTTCCAGGTGGCGGCCAGCGGCGCGCTCCAGGGATGATAACCCATGAATAGCTCGAAAGCGATTACCGCCAGGGCCCACCAATCGCTTTGCGGACTAAACTGCGGCTGTGAAGCAAGTTGTACGGGACGCAAGGCGCGTGCCAGCGGATCGAGGTACTCGGGCGTATAAGTTTCACCCTCATAGTTCGGCATGGCGCATGAATCGAAATCGATAAGATAGGGCCGTTGATCGGCGATCAGGACGTTTTCCGGCTTCAGATCGCAGATTATAACCCGTTGGCGGTGCAGCGTCGTTATCACATCGCAGAGGTCGTACAGCACATTGGCTATCCGGCGATCCTGAAGGGATTGCTCGGCCTCGCTCAGGCCGGGATGCCAGCGCAGTGCATCCAGTGTCGCCGACTCCGGCAGGTAGCGCATACAGAAACCCGCCACGCTGCCTTCGACATCGTTCTTAAAACGCAGCAGACGCTGCGGCGCCACCGCCAGACGATGAAAAACACCCAGCTTCTCCTGCGCACAGAGGATCGTCAGCTTTTCGTTCAGTCGCGTTGCCAGTGGCGCTTCGTAGTAGAGCTTTGCCACGCTTTCATCGCTGATCTTAAACACTTCGCCATCTTTGCCGCCGCCAAGGTAAGAGGCATTCGACAAGGTGTAATGCCGGCCATCGCTGTCAACAACTTCAGCGCCGGCATAATGGGCCTGAAATTCACGCTCATTAGTTTGCAAGTTCATGGTTGTCCTCAATAGATTCCTGGTTCGTAGCATTGCCGACAAGCATCCGAAGCGTATGCTGACTTGCAGCGGCGGATTCGGGCACTACGTCGCTCACCCCTTGCTCTGATACTCCCTGCTCTGTTGTTGTCGCGGAGCCGTCCGACTCAAGTATCCGGCTGGATACGAGGTCTATCATTTCCCGAATAGTCGAACTGGAAGCGTTGGCGTCGATCACTTCGTCTATGCCGATGCGATTGCCGATGGCGCGGTAGTCATAATTGCCAAGGCCAACAAGCGTTATGCGCGTGACAAAACCCTTTGCTTTAACTTCTGCAACCACGTCGCGCAGCGCTTCGGCGCTCGTCTTACTGTGTTCGTCCTTACCGTCCGTCAGCACGACGATGCTGGAAACTACTTCCTGCCCCAGCTCACGGGCATTAAAGTGAACGGCTGTCAAAACCGCGATCGCTCTCATAATTGCATCATAAAGCGCCGTGCCGCCCGAGGGCTGATACAGCTCGTTGTTAAGGATCTTAACATCGGCATGTCGCGCAAAAGCGTCGGCGGGATCACACAAGGGCGAGAGTCCGTTCAGGATGTCGTCTACATTGTGATTAAAGAGAATCTGCCCGAAGTAGATTTCACGCGAGCGCTGCACGCCGAGCAGTGAATTAACAAGATGCTGCTGTGCGAGAATGAACTCGCGGCGCAGATCGCGTTCCTTGAAGCCGATTGAGGCGGACTTGTCAAGCAAGAGAATTGTAGGGCGGATCGTATTGCCGTCGAGGTATTCTTTTGCGATCGGCACAGCATCGGCTACTGACATCAGGCGCTCCGCCGTGCTGCGTTCCAACTCATCCATTGCCGTCAGTTCTTCGAGAATCTGCCGTTCAGTCTTAGACATACATACTCCTAAAGTGTTAAACAAAAACACCGTTAGGTGCTTACACAATTGTAAAATTCGATCGCTTGTGCGTTCGTTTGATTTCTATTTTACCGCAAAAGCCGAGATAGCGCTCATAGCCCTCGCCGACAACCTGATGCGCGGCGTTGAGCGCAAACCATTTGCCGCCTTCCAGAGCCAGGATCGTACCGAGCACATGACCGGTAGCCGCCTGACGTATCTCGATGCTGCCGTCGCTTTTAACAATTCCCACGCCGCGTCGGCCCAATGCCGCCGTTGCGACCGGTGCGCCCGCAAATCGAGCCGACCAGCGGACGGAACCTTTCATCAGCTCGCGGGCCTGCAGGGAACGATCTTTCAGCCCTACAAAAAGGAGTCCCGCCGGGTGACGTGCCATGCAGCTAGGCAATACCGGCAGTTCAATGCGTTTGCGAATGCCTTCGCCAACGCAGGTTCGCAGCACATAGGCCTGATCGGACTGTGTTGTTGACAGGTAAACGCCATTGTTGTTAAAGCCGATGAGAGCTGAAATGGCAGCTTTGTCATGTTCCCTGATACCGGGCAGACCTTCACCGCTTTGCCGGTCCCACACCAGCACTTCGCCGCGTTCGCTGCCTGCCAAAACGTAACGGTCATTGCTGCAGAATGCGCCGCTTGTTAAATTCTGACCGACAGCCCGAAATGACTGCAGCGTGTGGTTAATGTCGTCGGAAGAAACGATCTGGATATGCTCGCTCTTGTTGATGAGGAGAAGCTGACTGCCCTGTTGGGTGTACTGCAGCGCTGCCAGAGATTCATGCGCGCGTTTTGCCTGCCGCTGTGTGGTGCCGTCGCGGGCGATGCGCCATATCTGCAGGCCGTGTTTCATTCCCGCCGCAACTTCCCAGCCGTCCGTCATCGTGCGAACCGCCAGCGAATGGGGAGCACCGAAGTCACGCTGCAGCCGATAAAATTTGTGCACGGAAAAGTCGCCGATCTGCCAGAGGTGAATAGTCGCATCATCGTGCAGCGTAGCCAGAAGTCTCCCGTCGGCGGAGCTGGCGATACAGCGGGCCGGAGCACAATCGCGGATCAGATCCGGGAGGTCCAGGAAGTCAGTCCGGGTGCCCTCGTACATGCGCCGAATCTTGACAGCCGTATTTTGAGATACAGACTTTACGTTACGGCGCGTCAGCAGTTTTTTGCATTTGGCGTCGCTCAGGATGCGACGCAGTGGTTTGTTTAAGTCGCGCGCGAGTTCGGCAAGCCGTACCTCTTTCGCTGTCGTATTGTCAAGCGCCGCCTTTTCCCGCCCGGCACGGATGCGTATCGCCTGTCTCAGAATATGATCGTAGATATCCTTAAACAGCGCCTTCTGTTTGCCCGGCTCGGTGTAGTGCTCTTCTAGCGTGCCTTCGGTGGGCAAAAACTTATGCTGACGTAGCCAACGATAATCCCGCCAGTCGCAGCGCGATAAAATAACCGGCAGAACTACTTTGTCTTTTTCGTCGAAAGAGTCGAGGAATTCACGCACCTGCTGGCTGATACAGTAGGCCGAACCCAGAAACAGATGACTGACGAGAACCAGAATGATATGCGACTCCCTGATCTGCAGTTCAATCGTCTCGTTCCATACATCGCCGGCTGCAATCTGTTCTTCCCACCAAAACTCAAGACCGCGATGTTCAAGAGGACGCAGATAGGAAAACAGACAATGTCGGCCTTTGACGTATTTTTCGTCACTCTGATCGTAGGCAACGAATACTTTAATTGTTGAAGCCATAGTTTCAGTCTGTTCAATTAGCAAACACGATTCAAAAAGCGGCCCCCGACGCCGGGAACGTGGGCATCAGGCAAGTGTCCGATTGTGACGTCAGGGGCCGTGCGTGCGGACAGAGCACAGTTCCGGGCCGGCGGATCAGTCTTCAGCGGCGCGTATGCGCTCGCCGATCACACGCAGATTTTTACGTATTTCCAGAAACAGTCTGGCCTGCCTTCCCTTGTCGTTATAATGCTCCTCCACCGTTTCGCCGTCGGTAGGTAGAAAGCGAATGCGGCGCAGCCACTCCGCGCGCTGCCACTCGCAGGCAGAGAGTATGATGGGTACGATCGGCATTCCGCGCCGCGAAGCCTGCTCTAAACACTCCCGCACTTCGGTGTTGCGGCAATAGTCGGAATCGAGAAAGTGTTGGCTGATCAGAAACAGCGCGATGTCGGCCTGTTTAATCTGACGGATGATAACCTGATGCCAGACATCGCCTATGAGCAGATCGCGGTCGAACCAATACGTGAAGTTATCGTGCCGCAAGCCATCGAGTACCGTCAGCAGACGTTCTTTTGCCAGATGCTGCGCGTCGGCGTGGCTGTAGCCGACAAAGATCTTAAGAGGACGCTGCGCCGAATCATTGACGGTCGCCGCAGAGCTCACTCGATCCTGCCATGGCTCATCCTGAACCTGGTCCCTTAGGTATGCACCGCGCCGCAAGACTTTGGTAATGCAGTGAAAGGAGCCCTTGTTGGCCGAACGATGAACGAAGGATTCGTCAACCATACGCACGCTGAAACCCTCGGCCCGGAAGACACGCCGTGCATCCTCTTCCGCCTGCGCGAAGACGTTTTTCCGGCCGTTCGCCGATCGTTCGTAGCGCGGCAGGTATACATTGCGCTGATCGTCGTAAACTTCGATTAAACAGTTGTTGTAGGGGCGGGCGATGAATCCGGTCGTGCCGCCCTCATCGTAGTCGACAATCAAGGGCAGGCGAACAACGCGAAATTTCGTGCTTTGCGCGATACCTTCTTCCAGGCGCAGTGCAAGCTCATCCAGTCCGTCGCGCAGCAGCGCCACCTGTTGCTGCTGCGTGCCGATGTTGACACAATAGCGTTCACGCACTTCACCGACAAAGATCAGCTCGCGCCCCGAAGGGTCTTTGCCGCCCAGCGTCAGGTAGAGATCGATATGATGCAGCAAGCCGTCCAGGCTGCGTAAAGCGCTTGGATTGCGCCACTGCTGTCCGCCATCCGGCGTCTGGTCGATCCAGATAACTTCGCGCACGCCAAGCCGCCGTTGAAAATCCTCCGTTAAGCGGCTGCGCACAAGTTCCCGATCATCACCGCGTACGAGATTGCGGTCAAGCAGGGTCCGGCCCGCAAGAACATAAGCGTCGCCGGCCAACAAGTCGCCTCCTTCGAACATGTACTTGGTCTTCGTGCTGCGCAGGTTCAGCTCGGCGGCCAGCATATCCGTAATCCATGCGTTGCCGTCGCCGCGGCGCGGCTTGGTATTAAGCGCGCTCAACAGGGTCGGCGCGCCCTCTTCCTGCAGCACTGCCAGATGGTCCTGAGCCCACTCCGAAATGCTGAGTTTTAGCCTGTCGTCGTAAACGACAACGCTCAGTCTGGGATCGTGGCAGCCGGCATACTCCAGCAAGTCCGCAGGCAGAAGTTGTACGGTCTGTTCGCGCTGAAAGCGCGAAGCATAAAAACCGGCTGCGTCATAGGGCGCCAGCAGCACATAGTGGACATCCGGCGGCAGACCGCGCTGAATGCCGTTGTAGATCCGGATCACATCCTGCGGTTCGCGCAGCAGACCCGGGTAGGTAAACAAAAGCTGCTTAATCTTGCCATAGACTGATGATACAACCGTACTGCGCGCTAAGCCCATTGCTCTGTCCCGCATTGAGTGTTATGATACTAATAGTTGTTATACTAAATACCAGGCAGCGGGACACTGTGCGCGTTTGCTCCTGCAAAGCGATGGCAGTGACGCTCGGGCAGGACGCACGAAACATGCCCCGCCGCCTATTTACGGACCGATTTCCCTGTTCCTAAAGCTTCGTCAGACCGTCTTCACGAGAAAATCATAACCCGAGTTAAAGGCATTGGCCTGGAATGTCACACGCAACATATTGTTGCCGCCCTCCTGCTCGACCTTCAAATGAACAAAGGCCTTGGAAAGCAGGAAGCGATGGATTTGAGGGTTTTGAGAGACGCCCAGACCACAGTCGTCGCGGATATCGTCTATACTGAGAAATTCCGCGTCAACTCCCGGAGTTTCCGAGAGATTCGGCGAAAAGACGTTCGAAAGACCATGATGCTGAAAGCTTGCTCTATCCGAACCGGCAAAGACCGAGATTGATTTTGTAGATGTCGGACCGTTGAGTGTCAACGAGCCGATGCAAAAATTGCCGTTGATGACACCGATGCCTTTTCCGGCACCTTCCAAATTGAACACATACTCGTTACCTCCGCTGGTGCATTCGCGTATCTTGATTTCTTTTTCATTTTGATAGTACGCTTTGAATGTCGTTAGCGGAAATTGCGCCAGACCACCCCCACCGGGAAGTTGTTCGACTGTTAGCAAGGCAGAGTTAGAATTCATTGAATAAACTCCTTGAAATATTACAAAGTGAAACATCTGAAAATCTCACGCTATTCTTCGTCTAAACGTTCGTTCACTCAGCAAAGATATAGGCGAGAACATTAGCTATTATGTTACTCGGTCATTCGGACTCACAGCGTAAATCTACACGCTTTGTGAACCTCTTTTCAAACAAAAAACTGCTTGTTATTGATACAAGTTTATCAGGATTTCAATCGAAAAACGGACCTATCACGAAATCGAGATTCATTGTCTTAGACTATCGCAGCAGAAGAAATAGTGGGCATTTTTTCGCAAAAACGTCAATTTTTCTGTAAGCTGATTGATGTCGCTTGGGTATAATCTGATAACATAGTGGCAACAAAAAGTAGCTGGTTATTGACCAAAAATGAAATCGTACTGACATTCAATTAGGAGATGATAATGACCGTTTTGTTTTTGTAATAGTGCTTGTCATGTTATTTTCACTCCGCGCTAGTTAGCTCATACAGTCACGCACTCATTTGCAATAAGAATCGATGCCTTTATACTGTAAGCATCTCGTGTTAATGCGGCTGTTTTGTAAATGTAAAAATTTAGAAGAGTCTTTATGCGACCTCATAAACAGGAAGTCTATCTGTTGGTGAAAGCACTTTCGAAAAGTGAGACCAGGTGGATTCGAAAGTATCTGAAGTCAAACGACAAATCAGAAGGAAGTCTTAAACTGTTCAACTTGTTCAAGTCATTGAACTCTTACAACGTTGAACAAATTGGCACTGCATTCAAACCTAAGCTCGAAGGGAGCCGTCTCGCACATGCAAAGAGCCGTCTCGGAAAACTTATACTTGATGGAATGAGAGATTTCAATGCTCGCAATTCAAGCGACAAGGAACTTCTAAATTTACTGGCGGACTCTCGTCTACTCACAGAGAAAGGACTTGTACGTTGGAGTGAGAAAGTTCTTATCACAGCAAAGTCAAAAGTAATTGAAGAAGAAAAGTATTGGGCGCTACCACCACTATTGGACACGGAAAGGGCTCTTCTACAAGCACGGCAAGAAAGCGGAGTCCAAAATTCTCTCCAAGAGATTCTCCAAGAGACAACTTTCGCTCTCGAGACTCTACAAAGAGAGTATGAGCTCAAAGACATTCACGCCAAGCTGTTGCAGCGGATTCGGACAAATTTATATGAACCACGAGAGTCGAAGAAAAAGTTTCTTAACGAAGTATTGAATCACGAGCTTATACATGTAGTTAAAGGCAAAGAGACATTTACAATTCGAAAATTGGTTCTGGTTATCAAAGCGAATGCGAATCACTTTTTGGGAGAGTATCCTCAAGCTATTAAGAATCGCGAAGAACTGGTTGAGATGTGGGAGAAAAATGCGACATTTCGAAAACTGTACAAGTCGCAATACATTATTGCACTTGCAAATTTGGCGCAACTGTACGTCCGATATCGTACGGATAACTTCCAACAGGTTCGGATAATAATTAAGAAAATAAAAGCGATTGACACACGCAGCTACAACGAGAGACTCGAGAAATTTCAAAATTTGGCATTTACTGAACTGTCACTTCATCTGAGGGAGGGCTCTTTTAGTGAAATCTTGTCTGAAATATCATTCTACGAAGCGGGACTGGCTGAATTTAGTGATAGCCTTAGTCGCGCACGCAAAATTTCAATTATGGATATTATTTCGACTGTCTATTTTCTAATTCATGACTACCGCACCTCTCTGCTATGGCTACAGAAGATTTCAGACACCGAAAAACTTGATCCGCACTCTGTCAGGCAGGACGTCAAAATTAACGCAATGATAGTTAAGCTTCTCGTGTTTTACGAGCTCAATGATACAGATAACGTCATTTCATTGAGCAGATCTATTAAATATCATTTACCCAAGCTAGGGACTCATTTTCCGCTCGAAGATGCTGTCCGCCAGTGTATTGTCAAACTAAGCAACTCGAAAGGCTCGGAAGCAAAAATGAAGATTCTCGAAGATCTAGATCTGAAAATTACAAAAATGCGCAATGACCGTTCAATTTCTGCCAAATACAGCTATAACATTGTTGCGAAATGGTTGAGTACAAAACTTAAACAGTCTCGCAGCCCAAATCATAATTGAATATTAGCACAATTATGCATTCTTGCCCATCAGTTTAAATGAGCCGACCATCTCATCTTCTTAACACTATCAGCGATGCTTGTTAGATATAGCGCTACATTCTAAGCGGTTGATGCTGACTAAAGAGTGCTCGCCGGCGTACATAATCACGGAAGAGTTGCTATAACGGCTGTTCTCTTAGGAATCAATTACGTGACAATGATACCAAATGCCAACAATCTGCATGAGTTCCCGGTAACAGGGCTGCCGAGGCTAAGCCATCCAAATTAGATCATGTGCAAATCATTTTAGTGTCGCGGGAATAGAGTTTAAGATTGTAATTGCAGTTGTGTAAAGACTAACAGTGGATAGCTCGTAAAGAAGCTAAAGTACGGAGCAATTGGCCTCACGCAGTTATCTAAAGGTATTAATGGCATTACCGGGCTCCAGTCGTTCACACAAATCACCCAGCGGCGGCTCAAAGCGCTCCTGGAAGAATTCGAAGATCACGCGGCGGCCGATCCATTTTTTGATCTCTGTTTTTTCAATGACTGCCTGAAACGATCGATAACAGTCGAGCGCGCGTTTGACACGCTCGATATCCTGCTCGTCTACCTCGACAACGCAGTCGATAGCCTCTGGCTTGCTGCCGCGCAGACCGTACGCCCGTTCGGGAGATGCTTCGTCTTCGCTGATCGAATACATAGCAAAGCGCTGTGGCAGTCCCTCGCGCTCCCGCAGTTCACAACAAACGCGCTTGACGACCGCATGCGTAACAAGGTGATCGGGAAATCCACTGACGCCGAAGACATTGTAACTGACAATGATCTGCGGCCGCAACCTCAGAATTTCCTGCCGTACTACTTCTTCAATTGCACGCGGATCCATTTCCGCCAGACCGCCATCCGGCAAATCGAGGACTTTCATTCCGCTCAGGCCCAACACTTGTCGTACTTCAAGCATCTCCCGGTAGCGCAGCTCGCCCATTTCCTCGACCGACAGCTTGTGTCTGAAACGCTGCTTTGTCGCGCCACCCCTGGTAAGCGTCAGCAGATGCACCTCATGGCCCTGCCGCCTTTGCAGCGCCATCACATGCCCCGGTCCGAAGGACTCATCATCTGGATGGGGAAAGATATACAGGATTTTCATTGGCATATTGCGGTATGAATGAGATTGCTCGAAAAGGTATGAATACTCCGGGTCGTGTGTCTATCACGGGCCAGCAATCACCCGATTGTAACGGGAAAGCATCTTCACCTTTCGCATACTCGATGAGAGTGAGAACATTCACCAGGACTTCTCCCACCACAGAGAGAATCACACTGAAAAGCGACTGATTTACGACTGATACTACTATTGTTCAATATATTCTGAATCTATGATCTTCAAGCTTATAACTGAAAGCTCTGTAAATTGTCTTTTTGGCAGAGGATGCGCACCGAAACGCAATACGCATCAATTAGCGTTATAACCGACATTTTTGCGGAAAAAGGCTCATTCTCCTTAAGAATGACAAGCAAGGTTGCCTAATGCTACTATACATTTACGGCTGCTGCCGCTCGCTAATTCGTCGCTTGTGGCTCAGCACTGCATTCTTGTCAGCCACGGTTTTCACTAAGAGTCGGCATTTCATCTACCATTAATCATGCACAATCGTGCCTATTGCATTAAATTCAACAAGTTAGTACCTTCCACCTGTCCTGATTGTCTCATGCCAATACGGAAAATATGGAAAGCACGGGGATGCATTTAAGCGGGAGAACCAGTTATGAGTTGCAATGTAATGTTTCGGACGACGCTATTTCTGATGTTGATTTGTCTCGTCTGCCAGATGCCTGCTCAGGCACAGGCAGACAAGGGTGAGCTACAACTAACGCTGCGAGTCAACAGTTCGAACAATGAAGTACGGTCAGTTCTCGAAATATGGCAAAACTATCTCGCGTCCCGACCCGATTCACTCTACGATAACCCATATTGGACGCCGGAAGAGAAGGACGCGGACAAAGAGTTCGATTTGACCCGCACCTGGGTCTTCTTCGCTCCCGACATCTTTCAGTATTTCACACCAACCGTTCTGAGCGTGGAGGCCGAATCGCCGGATCTGTATAGTATTCGCACCCTGTTTCACGGCTTGAATGCCGCCGATGGCGTGTTGCTGCCGATGGCACTGCACAGAGTGTATGCCAGGAGAAATGAAAACGGCGAATGGAGACTTAGCTCCGCCTTACCCCACCTGACGGCCGATTGGCAGCGGCGCAGTATCGGCCGGATCAGCTTTGTGTACCCGCCTACCCACACATTCGATAAGGAACTGGCACGGCGGGCGAATGACTATTGCAACAAGGTACGGCGGAAATTCGATTTACAAGATCCCGGTCATATCTACTTTTACATCTGCGACAGCAAAGACGAACTGGCTCGCATCCTTGGGCTGGACTACTACATTCGGCCGGTGCATGGCCTGGTGTACGAACGCAACGGGATTCTTCTTAGCGGCTTGGGCAGCGAATTCTACCCGCACGAACTGGTCCATGTCTTGTTCAGAGAATTTAGTGATACGCACCGCTTTCTGCACGAAGGAGTCGCCACGTGGCTCGGCGGCAGTCTGCGGGAATCCCTGGATGAACTCGTACTTCAGTTTGCGGCGTCGCTCGAAGACGGAGGATCCTTTTCCTTCAAACGCATGCTGAACAATGTAGCCGAAGAATCAACCACGTATTATACAGTCGGCGGTATGCTCTGTCGCGAAGCCTATCGACGCGGCGGCAACGTATTGCTCAAGCGGCTGCTGCGCGCACCGGCTGAAGAAGAAGAAATGTTGCAGCGCATCGAAGCGGTTTTCGATGTTCCGCAGAGTGAGTTCGAGGCTCTGGTTGTCAGCCTGCTGCCGGAAAGTGTCGTGACGTCGATTGAATGAGGTCCCGTAACTAAAGTCTGCTTCAAAAACAAGAACGAGTGTTTCTTGAGCGTTCGCAGAAGACAATCCGAGCGATGTTTATCGGGGTTGCCATCCTCCCGAAAGCTTCGTGGTTCTATTCATCGCGACAAATGATGGCCTCAAGGTGGGAGATCAGGTGGCATACAGGCAGCAACTTCACCCACCGATCATACTAGATAGATGTCGCGCTGGCCTCTCCCGTTTATACGCGCAGGCCCTCCAGGAGAATTTCCATTGTCCGCTGTGCTTCTGCGAGGGCAGCTTGCGGGTCGGGCGCTTCTGCAATCCACAGGGCGGATTCATTCATTGCGCCGATGAGAAGTGAGGCCAGGGCATCAAGAGAAAGCTCCGGGAGCAAACCGGCGGCAGCGAGTTCTTCCAGACCTTCACGCAGCAGCTGCGAGCCATTGCGCGCATCCAGTTCACGCCAGCGACGCCAGCCCAATACCGCCGGCGCATCGATAATGACGATTCTCTGCAGCGTGGGATCGGCCGCCGCCGTCAGGAAAGCCCTACAGCCAGCCGTGAACCCGCGCCATAGATCTTTTTCGCTCTCAACCGCCTGTAGAATCTGTTCGGCGATCTCACGCAGTGCATCTTCGAATACGGCTTCAAATAAACCCTTTTTGCCCGCGAAATGGTGGTAGAGTGCGCCGCGGGTCAATCCCGCCAGCCTCACCAGCTCCTCAGTTCCCGTTTGCGCATAGCCATGCTCGCTGAATTGCCGCCTGGCGATGCGGATGATTCGCGCGACCGTTGCACGCGCCTGTTCCGCCTTGGTCATTTCTTATTCTCTGAATAATTCCACTTGACATACAGCTTGTATGTTTATTATATTCGTGACATACAAACTGCATGTATGCAATATACATGAAAAATTTCATGCACAACAAACAAGGTCGGCAATGAAAATTCAGAGCATCTATCCCGTTCTTGCAAGCGACAAATTGGAAGAGACTACATCATTTTACCTGACACACTTTCCCTTCAAAACCAGCTTTGCAAATGAATGGTATGTCAGCCTTATAAGCGATACCGAGCCTGCGCATCAACTGGCAATAATGAATGCCAGGCATCCCAGCATTCCCGAAGGATTTCGCGATTCAGTCCGCGGCGGATTGCTGATCAATTTCGAGATCGAGGATGTGGATGCGGCCTATGAACGGATGCGCGATGCCGGGCTGCCGATCCATCTGGAATTACGAACAGAAGCCTGGGGGCAGCGCCATTTCATTAGCGCTGATCCGAATGGCGTGCTGATCGACATCATTAAGCTGATTCCGCCTTCGGAAGAATTCGCGGCAAGCTACTCGCAGGAGGCCCTGGACTCGTTCAACCAGCCCTAAAGCCAAGCGGTCCAACAATCCTGATATACTCGTCCCGAACCGTCTGGTGCGCTATCGGAACACAGTCAGCTTGTGCCAATGGTCGGGACGAGGCATTCTCCTGGACGCCCGATTGATGCAGCCGATTCTTGTAGGGAAATCGACCGTCAGCTACACTCCGAAAAAGAGTCTAAAGAGCGGGCAGAAATACCAATCTCCGGGAACCGGGCCGCGGCGTGCGCTTATGTTTCTTTGATGCTGCTAGTATCGATCGGCTTGCTGTCCCGCGTTGCGCCCCCGCCTTCTCTAGCCGATATCTTTCCGACGATTAGGACAATTAACAGAACAGAGGCAGCAGCAATCGTTAAGATCCTGCCAAAGCTTTGAAGGGGAAACAAGGGTGCATTGATTGCCAACAAGAAAAGCAGTGCTTTAACTACTCGTCGGTGGGCTTCGGGATTGTTCATGCTGATCGATGAAGACTGGCGGACGAGCTGCAGCGCCGGCGGCAAGGAGACGAGGCCAAACAGAATAAGGGAGTAAAAACGAAAATCATAGCTGAATGCCGGATCGATCGCAAATCCGCTGAAAGGTGTTGCCAGAACCGTCACCGTATGTAAAACCAGTAACACTGTTGTCGTTAATCCGAAAAGGAGGGTCGTGGAACCGGCAATAATACCTGGGATCGTAATTTGTGCGCGATAGGCGCGGAAAGAAAAAAACGCGGCAAAGATCATCGCCCCCGCAATAGCCGCTCCATTCGCTGAAAGTATGTAATTCATGGAATGCCTTTCAGGAAAAGTGTTTAGAATTCGAACCGGACTGGCGTCAACAGGGAGCTGCCCATCAGCTCGTGCGCCGAGAATGCGTTCGACATTATAACAAAGTATTCTCAATTTATTGAATGGGCCGCGTATGAATAACACGGGTTTTTCATTACAAGCTGTTTTTGGACTAAACACAGGAAGACACACGATTCGATCGCATAGATGTAGCGTCTAATCCCGCAAAAAGGCATATTTGTATGATAGCCGGCTCTCGATCTTGTACTGAGGAACGGCAAATGGCACGATTCCTTCGTGCCTTTACACAGCTCCATGCTATGAACTTTGCCCAACTCAAATACATCGTTGCGCTCGACCGCTTTCGTCACTTTGCCGCCGCCGCCGTCGACAGCAATGTCACACAGCCGACACTCAGCAAGCAGATTCAACGCCTGGAAGAAGAGCTGGGCGTCATCATATTCGACCGCAGCAAACAACCGGTGCTGCCCACTGAGCGGGGTACCCGGATCATCGCCCAGGCCAGGATCATCCTCGAAGAACTAAACACCCTCAAGAGCATTGCGACTGACGACAGCCAGGTCCTCAGCGGCGAGCTGCGTGTCGGCGTGCTGCAAACACTGGCGCCTTATTTGCTGCCCCTGTTTCTTAACGCCTTCTCCGAGGCACATCCCGGGCTTCAGATCGTAGTAAACGAGCTTAACATGGCGCAAATTCTAAGTCAGCTCAGAAGCGATCAACTGGATGCCGGCATTGTGATCGCTCCCACCGGCGCCAGCGGCTTTTACGAAACGGAGGTGTTTAACGAACCTTTCGTCGTTTACGTTTCGGCTAACCACCCCCTCGCCGCTCATTCAACTATAAGGGTAGACCAGTTAAACGAAGGTCCCTTAATCATCTCGCAGGAAATCGCGGCCAGCTTCAACGCCCTGCCGGAATTCAAAACACTACAACAGAGCTTTCGCGACTCCATCAACCTGAACTACGAAAACGGCTCGATCGAAACTATCCGGCGTTTTATCGAAACCGGCGGCGGCGCTACGCTCCTTCCAGAGCTGGCTACACTGTATATGGGGCCGCGTCGCCTGGAGTTCGTCCGCCACTTCGCTCCTCCCCAACCCACTCGCAGTATCAACATTATTACTCAACGCGGCTTCCGCAAAACCTCAGTTCTGACAGCCTTGCAACAGGCCATCAAAGCGAACCTGCCCACCACCGTCCAGGGCAATCAGTCACGTTAAACAATCAAATCGCCCTACTACAGCTCAAGCTCCGTGCCCTCAATTCAGCCTCCGTGAGCTCCGTGTCCCTGTGGTCTTCTAACAGCTGTATAGTTTGTGGTTGCGGATTGCCAGTGGGTTAAACGTAATAGAAAGTATGACCACAGAGATCACAGGGGACACGGAGTTTAATTCAGCCTCCGTGAGCTCCGTGGCCCAGTGGTTTTCTATCAGCTGTATTGTTTGTGGTTGCGGATTGCCAGTGGGTTAAACGTAGTAGAATGTATGACCACAGAGATCGCGGGGGAAACGGAGATTGATGCAGTCACCGTGAGCTCCGTGGCCCTGTGGTTCTATTTCAACTGAAATACATGTGGTTGTTTATTGCCAGTGGGTTGAATGCAATAGGAAGTATAACCACAGAGATCACGGGGGACACGGAGTTTGATGCAGTCACCGTGAGCTCCGAGGCCCAGTGGTTATTTTTCTACTGAAATACATGTGGTTGTGTATTGCCGGTGGGTTGAATTCAATAGAAAGTATAACCACAGAGATCACAGGGGACACGGAGTATGATTCAGTCTCCGTGATCCCCGTGGCCCTGTGGTTCAATTCAACTTGACTGCTTGTGGTTCCGGATTTCCAGTGGGCTAAAAGCAATAGAGAGTATGACCACAGAGACCACAGGGGACACGGAGTATGATTCAGTCTCCGTGAGCTCCGTGGCCCTGTGGTTCAATTCAACTTAACTGCTTGTGGTACCAGATTTCCAGTGGACTAAAAGCAATAGAAAGTATGACCACAGAGATCACGGTTGACACGGAGTTTGATACAGTCTCGGTGAGCTCCGTGGCCCTGTGGTTCACCACTCAAAGCACCACAAAGACCATCTGATATAGCCTCTATCTATCAGGCAAATAGCTCCCATCACTTTGACCTACATCGCCGCCTCTGCGTAGTTTTGCCGCTGTATGTTTAACACAGCAACCCGGAGGACTGCATGACTCAGGTACAAAAGCTCGCGGCTTTCGTGCATCAATCAAGCTACGAACAGCTCTCAGAGGTGGCGCAGCGCGAGTTGAAAATCCGTCTGCTCGACGCGCTGGCATGTGCGATCGGCGCGGTCGAAGGCTCACCGGTGCGAAGCATAAGAGAACAAACGGAGGACTTTGGCGGCAGGCCGCTCGCCACCCTGATTGGCGGCGGCAAAAGCGCTCCCGACCGGGCGGCTTTTTACAATGCGGCGCTCGTGCGATACCTGGATTTTAATGACAGCTATCTCGCTCGGCACGAAACCTGCCATCCGTCGGATAATATCGGTGCCGTTCTCGCTGCATGCGAATATGCCGATTCTGACGGTAAAGATTTCCTGACAGCCCTGGCCGTAGCCTATCAGGTGCAGTGCCGGCTGAGCGACGTTGCGCCGGTGCGTGCCAAAGGATTCGATCATACGGTACAGGGCTCTTATGCGGCGGCGGCGGGCAGCGCGAGAGCACTCGGCCTCACAGCAACTCAAACTGCCAACGCCATGGCGATCGCTGGCACTGCCTACAATGCTTTGCGTGTCACCCGGACGGGTAATCTTTCCAACTGGAAGGGCTTGGCTTATCCCTCCACGGCATGGACTTCGACACATGCGGCATTCCTGGCACTTCGCGGGATCACCGGACCTGAAGAAGTCTTCGAAGGCAACAAGGGTTTTAGCGACGCCATCGCCGGTTCATTTTCGATCGACTGGGAGCGGGAAGACCTCGAACGCGTTACCCGCACTATCATCAAGAAGTTCAATGCCGAGATTCACTCGCAATCTACGCTGGAGGGGCTGATCGAACTTCGTCAACAACAGGAATTTACAGCGGAGGACATCAGTGCTATCTATCTGGAAACTTTCGACGTAGCCTTTAACATCATCGGCGGTGGGGAAGAGGGCGACAAAAAGAACATCCGTCGCAAGGAAGAAGCCGACCACAGTCTCCCCTACATGATGGCGGTGGCGCTACTGGACGGCAATGTTCTACCCGCCCAGTATACTCCCCAGCGCATTGCGTCCGAAGATGTTCAGAAACTGCTGCGCAAGGTGTCGGTGCGGGAGAACGAGGAGTTCAGTGCCCGCTTCCCTGATGAAGAAGCCTGCCGCATTCGCATCGAGTTTAACAATGGCACAAGTATTGCGATCGACAAACGCGATTACGAAGGATTTTACACTCGACCGGCATCGTGGGAGTTTGTCGAATCCAAATTTACGAATCTGGCAGCGCCTTATTCCAACGCAGTGCTTCGCGAGCAGATCATAGCGATGGTTAAAAACCTGGAGAATTTTCAGGTTCGGGAGCTGATGGACTTACTGGCGAAAATCGAGCTTGAGGCCCAAGATACGGGAATTTAGAGGGGCAGGTTGAATCGCTCTTTCCTACACTTAGCTCCCATTAGTTTGGAATGAGGCCTGGTGAATACGATTGATAATTTGAGTTGGTTAACAGCATTTTGGTTAAACGATTTTTAGGGAGACTCTATATGACAAAAATCAAAACAAATCCGATTGCGTTTGAATGGCTGCAGCGCAATCATCGCGAAAACAAACCGCGCAGCCGTGGACTGACCGAAATTCGGGCTGCCTACTATTCGAACTTCGGACCGGGCTATTTTCGGGATATCCTGGAGCTGAGCGGCAACTACGTTGACTCGATCAAGTTTGCGGGCGGCTCCTTCACCTTTATGAATCCCCAGCGGATTCGGGCGATTAACGAGTTGGCTCATGAATACGGCACACTGGTATCCACCGGCGGCTTTATCGAGTATGTGCTTCGCTATGGGCGGGAGGCTGTCAGGAAGTACATCACCGAATGCCGGGAACTCGGATTCGATATCATCGAAATCTCGACCGGCTTTATCACGATTCCAACCGATGACTGGCTGCGTGTGATTGAAGATGTGCAACAGGCCGGGCTGAGAGCCAAGCCGGAGATAGGCGTCCAATTCGGCGCCGGCGGCGACACGTCGAAATCGCAACTGGAAGCGGAGGGACAACAGGATACGGGCTATGCGATTAAACAAGCGCGGCGTTTTCTGGATGCAGGCGCCTATATGATAATGATTGAATCGGAAGGTATTACGGAGAATGCCGATCCCTGGCGGGTTGATGTACCTGCGGCATTTATTAACGAGCTGGGGCTGGAAAGCCTGATGTTTGAAGCGGCCGACCCGGCTGTTTTTGAATGGTACATCAAAAATTACGGCCCCGAGGTTAACCTCTTTGTCGACCACAGTCAGCTTGTGCAACTGGAATGTTACCGCCAGGGTATTTGGGGGACTAATGCGATATGGGGTAGAGTGACAACCTATCGCTAAACCCGGTCGATCAGGCAGTATAGATCACGACAGCAAAACTGACGCGATTGCTGCCTTGAGTCATCAAACCGGCGAATTGTCGGAACTTAGCGCGGAGGCAGACCTGGCTACTACCTGCCTCTGCGGCCTTTCGGACCTTTGATAAGGAACAGAGATACCTCGGCGTCACAACATAAGCCGCCTCAAGGCCCGCGGCTTCCCATCATAATCCAAATTTGCAAAACAATCGACAAACCGCTAATATTGTCGCTTCCCGGTCGATTTTGGTGCGCCCTGCCGGTCTTCACGCACCTTAACTCTATTCTTAGTCCGTCCTATGGCATTTGGCAAAGAACGATACATCAAGAAGCTGCCTCATCCAATAGCCGGCTTTGCGGTTACGGCCGTGTATTTTTTTGCAGGCATACCCCTAGGCTTTATCGTCAGAGCAATCATAACACCCGATGCCGGATTGGGTTCCTTCCTGAATTTCGGGATGTTTCCCTTGAGTTTCATCGTGGGCCTGAACCTTTGGTGGGGCATCGTAGGCCTCAAAGAACTCTGGAAGGAGTTCCAGTGGCTGTTCCGCCCCAGCAAGCGCAGAGAGCTGGAATTGGACGATCCGCCCGGCAGTACCGAGCTCGGCTATAAGATACCCGCCGGTGCCGGTTGGCTTATCGTCACAAGCGTTGTTTTCGCGGGCATTGCAGGTCTGATCAACGGCTTTTTCTCCGAAACAGCGACGGCGCTTGGCGCGGGCCTCGGCTATGCCATCTTCGGCCTTTGCTACGGCTTCGTCAACTGGCAGCTGGCCATTCACGGCTATCATCAGCCTCATTGAAGATCGAGCGGCCACGGCGCTAAAAATTAACATCGATTTCAAGCAGCAAGCTTCGCGAGTGAATCGATTCATCCGACTGCCTTGCCAAATGGGCTATGGCTATTTCGCTGTTCGTCTCCCTGATATCTGATCCTTCACTGAGGACAAGTTCCAAAAAGTTAATCATACTAACGCTGATTTCCAGGCGGTCAAAACGATGCGCCAGCGATAGGTCAAAAGCCAGGCTTTCTGCAGCATGACCGCCGGTGGGATCTTCTTCCGATGCATTACTCACACAATATCCCATCAAACCAATCTCAATTCCGGCTGGCAGCTCCGTCAATAGACCGCCGCTTAGCTCAAGGGCCGGTGCGAGCAAAATTCTATGCCCCGCAGGCAAGGCAGAGCGGAACTCACCAAAACTCAGAGCCAGGTCGGCAGCGACATACAGCGAGGGCAGGAGTGACGCGCGAGCCTCCAAAGTAACGCCCAATTCCCGCGAATGGCCTCGGAAAGGGTTTGATCCGTTCTGGATCGGATAGCTGGCCAGGGGTAAGCCGTCCGCAGCGATTGACACAACAAAGCGCCTGCCGAATTGCAA
This sequence comes from Candidatus Kapaibacterium sp., assembly GCA_028284775.1. Taxonomy (GTDB): domain Bacteria; phylum Bacteroidota; class Ignavibacteria; order Kapaibacteriales; family UBA7675; genus JANQRB01. The sequence continues at coordinate 39,733 of JANQRB010000015.1, forward strand.
TTGTTCCGGCAATTGACCCGGCTTCGTCTGGCGCAGATGCGCAAGGCGCAGCAGGGTTGCCTCCGACCTGGCCTGTGAGTCATCCGACTCAGCATCCATTGTTCGCGGGGACTGCGTCGCGCCAATGAAGACGTGGTCCCTTGCAACATCCACTCCTGCATTGTGTAGTGCGGTAGGAAGGCCGCAGTTGCCGACGGCATTGACGGCGAATTGCACAGTGTCGGACTTGTCGGCGACAGGGCAAGTAGTTTCCAGCGCCAAGGCCGCATGACCGTGCCATGTCATTAACAGAAGCAGAATGACAGAAAATCGTCGTCGCTCAAGAAAAAGCAAGTAGTTCATTGTATGCAGTTTCGATAAATAAACAGAATGCAAGTGTAATCCTTGACAGTCCGGCGCAGTCGCCGTCGAGAGTTGAAGCCGAAACGACAAAACAGGTTTTCACAGCAACTTGTAGCGGCAGAACTCTTTGGTAACTGCCTGGCAAGCGAATCAGATTCAATATGTACCAGAAGTGCAGGGGAGCTTAACCACTCCGTTCGATCAGTCAAGAATGAAATGCAGGTAACAAACAGATCATAACACCCTATGATTTGTCAGTCCCTGACGCTCCGCCGATTTCATAAACATCTTCTCCACTGGCTGTCCGGCTCAGCTCGGTGATTGCCGACCGAACCTCGCTGCGCAGCAGTGGCGGCAGATAAGTGTTTTCGGCGAGCGACGCAGTCAGCAGGCGCCGGGCACGATCCTTCAGGCCACGCGCGTTTTCGATCAGTCCTTCCAGAGCCAGCATTGAATCGCTGCCGCTTCCCAGACGCTTTGCCTGCTTAATGCATCGCAATGCTTCCTGTTGCCGGTCACTGCGATAATGCAGTAGAGCGGCCGTATGCAGGGCATCGAGATTGTTCGGACGTTGGCGCATGACTTTGGCGGAGCGTTCGGCTGCCTCCTTCATGTTAACATCGTGGTAGGAATACAAGAGCGCAATATCCAGATCCATCGTGTGTCCGCTCTGCTCGTCTTCCTGCAACATTCCGGCAATCACGGCGATAAGAGAGTCCGCGCGTTGCGTTTCACCACCTGCGCGATAAATCTCGGCCTGCTGAGCAACGAATGAAAACTCGGGTGCAAGAGCATAGGCCGAGTCCAGCAGGTCTAGGGCCTCGGTGGTACTGCCGCCCAGTTCCGCCAGCTTTGCAAGTCCCTCCAGGGCAAACGGATAGCTTTCGCGTTCGAGACCGGCCATGCGGTACTGATCGTGCGCGGCATCCGGATTGCCGCTGTGCAGATACAGATTGCCCAGCGTCACCCGCGCCCAGGCTTTTGCCTCACTTCCCGGCGCGCCGGCCTGTACCGCCATCAGGAGGGCATCGATAGCGCCGTCCACATCGCCGTGTAGCTCGCGGAGGTAAGAAACTCGCGCATAGGACTGCAAACCGGGACGGAGTGCGACCATCCTGTCGAGAGCCGCAACGGCAGCCTGATAGTTACCCAGCTCGACATTGGCGTCGCAGAGTACGCCATAGCCGCCAGCGCTCTGCGGTGCAAGGCTCACGGCGCGATCTGCATATTGCAGCGCTTCAGCAAAGCGGTGCTGCGAGAGCATGACGGAACCAAGCAACAGAACCGTGGCGTAGTCATTGCTGTCCAGTTCAAAGGAGCGCAGGAGCAGGGATTCCGCCGCCGGATAATAGTATGGGTGCTCGCCGGTAACACGCGCTTCCCGCATGTAAATATCAGCCAGTGCCTGCATGGCTTTAACATCATTCGGCCGTTCCCGCAGCGAACGCTGCAGTTCGATGCTTCGCCGTTCGCGCAACTTAAACTCGGCTTCCGGCAGTCCGGCGGCGCGCGGCAACAATGCGGGAGTTTCGGACGGCTGCTGCATCTTCTGATGCTCGCAGGACGCAGTCAGAAACAAGAGCAGTATAAGGACTGATACATTGGCGATCGGTAGCAACATTGAAGAGAAGAAAGGAAAAACAGACATAAGGCATCAGAGAATTGTGTTTGGAAGATTGCTTGTTTAGAACAATTGTCGGGTAGTTAAACGCAGGCCAAGGAAACCGGGGCTATTCCTTGTGTTTAAGCGACACATCGAGTTTGCCATCGCTGCGTCACAACGAGCAGCCCCGGATGGTACATTGTGATTACGGTAACAGCTCAAACTTCATGCTGTCGACGGCGCGCCCGTCCAGCAATAGCTGAGCGATGTAGCTGCCGCCCGGCAGGTCGCTACCCGGCGTCCACTCAAGATTATGCGTGCCACGCTGCCGATATCCTGCCTGAAGTGTGGCCTGGCGCTGCCCCTGCAGGTTGTAAATCACAAGCTCAACGTCGGCATTGCCGCTCAGGTGCACGGGTATGGTCAATGCGCCGCCCCTGCTCGGATTAGGATAGCTCTGGGCGCTGAAAAACCCGGGTTTCGGGCTGAATCCAAGCGTACTGCCACTATGCGGATTATCTTCCTGCAAGCTGGTAGGCGTGCTGCGCTTCGTACCATAACCGCTGTGCGGGGTCGCCATATAGGGAAAGCGGTCGAGAATCGGCAAGTCGTTTGCTTCCGGGCCGGCCGAAAATGTCAGAACGTCCAGCAAATCCTGCGTTACAGGCGTACTGCCGTCGAAGTCATCATACCACAGTCCGATTGCCGCCAGTACCACACCGCTAACCGCCTGCAGCTCGATTCGCGTGACATCATCTTCCAAACGGCGGCCGTTGGGAAACCCGTCCATATTCGGAATAAACTCGAGATCGCTGTTGTCATTGAATCGCGGGTCGGTCAGGCCGAGGACGGCAGCCTGCACCAATCCGAGCGATGAAAAGTCACTGCTGTTGCGGTCGGTGGGCGGCACGGCCATGTTTAAGCGCAGGAGGTCTCCGACCGTCGGCAGGAAGTTGTTAATAAAGGGTTTGCCGGCACTCAGCGGACCGCCGGTTTTGCCGGTCGCCAACTGGTAGGGCGGAATATTCGGAACACCCGTAAAAAATATCGGCAGAATGTCGACGGTTCGAGGGGCATCCGAGCGCAGCAAAAAAGGACCGAAGGTATCTTCGGCCAGGGCGGTGCCTGCACGTTCCTCGGGCGAAAGCACCGAAAGACCTGCCTTGCCGTTTCGGAAGTCAAAACGGCCGAGCGAATTCGTCTGGATACGCAGCGGCGCGAATCCCGGCACAGCCCCGCCAAACTGGCTGTCATCCATATACAGAGCAAGTTCGGGATTGGCGAAGAGCAGGAGATGCTCTAGTTGTTCATCCTGCGACTGCGGCGAAATCGAATTCCAGCGGTCTTTCTGACCGAGAGGGATGATAACTTCGTTGGTCAGGGGCATGCCGAGGCGGGACACCTGTATCCAATCGCCGGAGACATCGGGCGGACCGCCATCGGAACGCAAGGTTCTTATCTGCGGACGGGAAGCGCTCGCCCACACGCCGATCACAAAGTCGGGGTCCAGAATATCGGTAGCCTCCGAGACCTGCTTACCGTCTTTCTGGAGATTTGCGATGGGTACCTGCAGAGCGATACTGTGACAGTTAAAGCCCGCCAGGCCGTCACGCGCGCGATCCGCGCCGGTACCGTCCAAGCTCCGCACGCCGCCCAGATCAAAGATACCGCCCAGATCGACGAAGAAGGGGTCGTCCCGCGGACCGCAGAACACTTTTTCACCCTCGCTCGTGGTCGCGATGGCCTGTTCCACAAGCGCATCGTAGGTAGTATTCAGGCCGACTTCCGATTCGATCGAACGCGGCCCGATATTCGGCGGCGGCACTGTGCCGTTTTCAACGATGTTGATGAAATTCTGACCGCCATCGACGCTCTTTTCGGCCAAATAAGTGGTTTTAAGGTTTTGCTTACCGAGGCGAATGTTAAAAAAGGTCGTCGGGTCTTCATTGCTCCGGTTAAAAGTAAAGCGATAGATTATCTCATCACCGGGTTTCGTCACGTCGTTGTCCACGTGAATCTCATAGCGGATATTCTCGCCGAAGTTAAAGTAGTTCGGACCGCCGTCCGGCAGCTCGAAGGGTACGTAGTTTGCGATAATCGTCACCATGTCTGGATCGTCGGGCGAACGAAACGCGTAGACGTCCGTATTGTCCGCCAGCGGGTCATTGGCAATCAATGGCGCTTCGCGGTGGCTGGAGGCAAAGACGCCTGCAATTCCCAGGCAGAATGTCGCCACCGCCATAACGGCTGTGCGCAGTGAAATCAAAGTCTGTCGTTTCACCGAAAAACCTCGTGCATTTGTAGGATAAAACACTCCCAGGCGAGCAGGCCCCGAGCCACTCACAGCGGAGTTTATTATTTAGACTTGATTAAGTATTACGTGTGTAGTCTGTCTATTCAGAGTTCGGGCAACAGGTTGATAGTGCGTAAGAAGCCGGCTACATCCCAGAATTGCAGCCCGCGGCGCAGCAAGCCTGCTTCAATCGTCAGGACAGAGATACCGTGAATACACACTTCGCGGCCGGTAGGCGGGATTTTCATAAACATACCCCGGTGCGTACCAAGAGCCGACCAAATCAGAACAGCTTCATTACGGCACAGCTTTACGGACTCCACCTGTAGGCAGATGTCCGGAAAGGCATGAAAATAGCCGCATATGCTCCTGCGAACGCTATCGCGTCCCCGGTGTCGCTGTGCTTCGCCGACATCCTGTCCTTCATAGTCGCCGTCATAGAGCGCAATCACCCGATCTACGTCATGTGCATTCCATGCCGCGATCAGTTCGTCGATAAGAGATTGCACTTCTGTTGAACCATTCATAGTCGCACTATTCATAATCGCACCATCTGTTTGTTTGGAACGGCAGCGAAAATAGGCGCCAAACTGCTCACTCGACAGTTCACTTTCTGCTCATTTTCAGATCATTTTGATAAAAACCTGAAAAAAAGAGCTGTTATTCGGATCTTGCGGGAGTCGCGTTCGCTGACATCGGCCGCATTCGGAGTCTTCGCATGGCTCTTTGCGCGGTAGATACTATTCCTCGATCTGTCAATTCGGATAGGCGAATGGGCGCTGAGATATCCCCAGGCTCATGCCTGGCTTCGACAATCATTGTTCGCCCCCGCCATCTATTAGCAGGCATGGATTCTCGCCCCATTTATTGCGACCTCAATTTCAGCTGTCCCTGCTATGGGTGAACTGTGGAGTATAAGCAATACCGACCCCGAGCGAACATCTTGCCTCGGAGTACTTTCGGAACGAGATTGGCCGCTGCATCGCCACGACATATCAAGAGCAGCTTGACAGCGAATCGTTAAACCATACAGGACCATGAGCCGATTTGTCACACTGCCAATCGCTTATCCGGTGTTCTCTCGCGGCGGAAAAGTGGTCATGGAATGGAACTGAAACTTGCAATTCCCAATGCGATTCCAGACCTCCAATTATTGCCGACCTTGCTCGGAAGAAAACTTGAATACGCCGTTCCACGTTTCGACATCGGCAAACTCGGACCGGTGAGTGCCATGAGCTGACCGCTCAGCACTTCCTCGCGCCTAAAGGCTTCAGCTCTTTTGTAAAGTAATCCGGCATTCGTATTGTTGTAGCTGTTAAGTGCACCGGCGTTTCAATTCAAATCGAGACAGAACACGGTAAACGTTAAATTTTATTGAATTTGGCGATGGTGGCGTGTGGTCTTGGCTCAAAGTCCGAAGTTGGTGGCGGCGAGAGGAGGAGGGCCCTTCGGACACATTTTTAATGATTACCGTTGCTGCAGCAACTACCAACTATTATCTTCAATCCACCAATAAACAACAAGCTTCTTATAAACATCCATCCGACACGAATGAAACAGCTCTACATTTTAGCGCAAGGAAATTCAGGACTCAACTGGCAGCGCCACGAGAAAAACCGCACCCTTTCCCGGCTCGCTTTCACACCATACTTCGCCTTGCATTTCTTCCACCAGGCTTTTAACAATCGAAAGGCCAAGGCCGGTCGAGCTTTCGCCTGCGGTGGGACGGGCGGAGAGGCGGGCGAATTTTCCAAAGAGCTTCGGCATGTCCTCTGTTGAGATGCCGGGGCCTTCGTCGCGCAGCTCGAAGAGGATCCGCTCAGCATCAAGGCGCAGGCTGAGGACGACGCGTTTGTGGGCCGGTGAATATTTGATGGCGTTGGAAACGAGGTTGTCGAGCACGCGGGCCAGCAGAGCTTCATCAGCGCGGACAGGGGTGAGATCCTCTGCGGCGCGCAGTTGCAGTGCAATGTCTTTGTCACCGGCGGCGATCGTGAATCGGGCCAGCGCCGCGCGGGCCTGCTCGGCCGCATCCAGACCTTGAAGCCGGATAGACAGCTTACGGCGCTCGATGGCGTTGATGTCCAACAAATCTTCTATCAGCCGCAGCATGCGCTGCGAACTGCCCGCAATGTCTTCCATCAATTCGCACAGCTCGGCAGGAGGTATTGTGGCGTGACTTTTGTGAACAATGCGCGCTATCGATGAAATGTTGCCTAAGGGGTTTTTCAGGTCATGCGATGCAATGCCCAGGAAGTTGTCTTTCTCGTCATTTAATGCACTCAGGTCGCTGTTGGCTTGCTGCAACTCGTGCAGAGCTTGCCGGAGCTCAACATTCTTGAGCCGGTGGATCTCGGCTTCTTTTCTGGCCCGCTCTACTTCATGCAGGGCACGCAGATTGCGTAGCTTTAATTCGTTTTGCGTTGCCGTTTCTTTGTCGCGCGACTCGACATACTGCTCGTGACATTGAAGTGCTCTGTCAAAATCGCCGCTAGTCTTAAACAACTGATACAGTTCGTAGTATGCCTGTGAAGCGATGTTGCGAGCATCGAGTTTCGCAGCGAGTGCGAGGGAGTGCTGCAACAGCATTACACAGGGTGCTGTAGAGGTGTCGCTTGGTTTTTCGCCGACAACAGCTAAAGCACGCGTCAACAACTCCTCGGAAGATTCGAAGTCACGCTTGCAAAGTTTGCCTAATTGCAGAAAACACTGCGCCTTGCCCCGCGCATCATCAATCTCCTGGCAGAGAGTCAGATGCTGCAACATGTAATCGGCTGCGAGCAGATAATGTCCTAAATGTCGGTAGGTTCGGCCGATATTGGCGAGCGCTATTGCAACGCCTTGCTTGTGACCGACGGTGCGTTGTTGTTCGAGACTGGTAAAGAAATACTCTAAAGCTTCTTCATACTTTTTCTCATGAAGCAAAATACTGCCGATGTTGTTAAGTGCGGCGGCACTGTTATGTTTTTCCCCAACCCTCTTGGAAACCTTCAGGCATTCGTGATAACAGTCCAGCGCGTCCTGAAAGTGTTCGAGTTTCTCATAGGCCCGCCCTAACTCAAGCAGGGCGATAGCTTCGCCAAGTACATCGCCGACCTCGCGATAGATACTAAGGCTTTGTAACTGATAATCGATTGCCGTTAAGTTGTCGCCCAGGTTGTAATAGTTACTGCCGATTGCCGTCAGCGTCGCCGCCTCATCCTGCTTGAATCCCCTGGCGCGCTGCAGCTCCAGCGTTTCTATGAGAATCCGGGTACCCTCAGCGATTTCACCACGCATATTGTGAGTTACAGCGATGTTGCGCTGCAGAACGTTAAGTGAACGCCGGTTGCCTGTCGCGCGGAAATGCTGCAGGCTTTCTCGATAGCAGCGCAGTGCTTCTGCGTAGTTGCTCAGACAGAAGAAGTTAAGTCCCCGGTTATAGAAGACTTCGCCGATGCCGTTGCGATCATCCAGGTCTTCGAAGATCCGCAGGGCGTGTTCGCAGCGCAGCTCCGATGTTTTGATATCACCCTGGACACGTTCGATCGCTGCGAGTCTGACCTGCGCGCGCGCCTTGTCGGCCAGCGCCACATCTTTGTCACCGGTGCTAAGCACCTGCTCAAAAATTGTTCGCGCCCCAGGCGTATCCCCTTTGGCATGGAGATTGATACCTTTCTCAACGAGCGTCGCCGCAATTCCGACCGGATCATTACGCTTTTGTTCCCCGGCGAGCACCTCGTCAAGCAACTCAATAGCCTCGGTGAACTGTGCGTTCTGACGCAGGTGCCAGGCCAGAATGCGTTGCGCCCGGGCCGCCACCGCCCCATTGCCGGCTGACCGGGACTGCTGTAATTGTTTTTCGGCAAGACGACGGGAATGCGCGGGTTGTTCACCTCGTAAGCGCCAGGATTCATCAAGCACATCATGCCCGGCGGCGGCAGTGCCGGCCGCCACTTCCTTATCCATCTGAGTCGACTGGTAGTTGTTCATTAGCAGAACAGCCTGGTTTGCGCCCGTGCGCCTGCGCTCCTGTTGCCAAAATCCGGTCTCGGATCCCAAATTTAGTCGAAAAATCCGGAGCGGCAAGAATGAGGCTGATCCCCGGCAAAGCCAGGTAGTTCCCCCCGGGAGCGCCGGCATTCGATCACTCAAGGCACAAGCAGCGCTGTCCGCCTGATTTTGCCTGTCGCGAGCGTCAACAAACAATGCTGTTGCGGCAGTAAAACAATTTCCTCCGGGCGCACTATGCGGCGTGACAGCAATAGGCGTCCGGTCAGGTCGTGGAGCGTCATGCGAGCTCCCTGCCATTCGCCGCCGCCAAATTGAATCATGAGTGAATTTCCCTGCTGAACGGAATGCCAGGCTTGCTGCGGTTTGGTAGTCGCAACATCGGTGGTCCTGCCGCTGCCGGCCCGGATCATTGTGCCGGCCTGATTCTGAAAGGCAAAATCCTTGATACTGATACTGCTGGTATCGGCGGGGATAGCGACGCGAATCCATGCATAGTGCCAAGCCGCCGCCTTACGGAAGCGCAGCCCGAGATAAGCGTCATCCACTCCCGGCCAGTCGCCATACAAGAAAAGGGCCTCACTGGAGATTTGAGTAGCTGTATTGTACCAGGTCATGCGCGCATCGCTTATGTCATCGCCGGAATTCAAGAGGACAGGCGTTCCGTCCGGATCGATCAGAATCTCCGCGCTGCGGCCGATCGAGGTATAGACTTCGGCTGCCTGAAAATCATCGAAGGGGTGAAAGTGCTTGAAATAGAAATCGAAAGTACCGTCGCCATCAAGATCCATGTCGTATCGTACCGAAAGATCATCGGTAGTGGCCGTTAGTGTGACATCGGGCTCGAGATCGGTATAGACGATTTGTGCTGAAGATGGGACGCTTGCAGCGCTGAAGCCCGTAATTATTACTATTAACAGGGCAGTCCAAATGAAATTTGCCCGCGGCAAGATAGTCAGCAAATGCATGTGTGAAATTCCATCAATGATGAGAAAAGCCAAGGCTGCCTGTATATTCCGCAACCTGAAAATTGGATACCGGAGAATAATCTGCAAGACCGCAAATTGTTTCACTCTTCTCAACCGAGTATGGCGCTCCCGGCTTGCATCCGCTCTATGATGGTACTTCCTTGCTTCGTATGAGTTATTTGACAAGCAGGATTTGTTGAATTTTTCTAGCGGATTCAGTTAGCAGTTCGCAGTAATAGACAGCTTGTGTCGATCTGAACGGTTCCCAGGAATAATTATGCTGTCCGGCGGGCAGTACACCTTCGGCAATAGTAGCAATGCTGCGTCCGTGCAGGTCAAATACTTTCAGAGTGAAATGGGAATCCTTGTGAAGTCCGATACTAAACGTGGCGCGTTCTCTCAATGGATTTGGCGAGATGTGTAGTGTCGGTGGTGGTGAACCAGCATTTTGCTGTGCTGGAGATTCAATACCCGCAACCGCAAGAGTCTGCCGATAGACGCCATTATAGTATGTTGCCGCAAACATTCTGCCTTGTGGGCTGCAGGCGATCTGCAGTACAAAAAGCGGATTGGGGCCAGGTGTTCGCCGCCAGTTGTCGCCGAAGTCGTCCGATTGATAAATGCCGGCATCCCCGGTACTGATATAGAATTTGCCGCGCCCGTCGGCCGCAAGTCTTGTTTGCGAATATATAACATCCGATTCAAAGGGTACTTTCAGTTGAGTCCAGGTTGTTCCGAAATCCTGTGAACGATAAATGTCATCGTTCTTTACTACCAGTGTAACTCCATCGGCGTTGCTGGCCATATGGTCGATGAATTCAGGAAAGGTTGCAAAGCGGTAAACATTGTGCCAGCTTGTGCCGTCGTCGGTGGAGCGGATCAGCATCGGAATACTCGCTGTGTAGGATGCGGCAAATAATTGACCCATGGGACTGGCGTGCAACCAGTAAATGAGCTTGTGGGGAGTCCCGCCAACCGTGAATCCGACATTAAGGCTGTGCCAGCGTTTTTCTTCTTCCGCAAAGCGCCATATACCATCCCTATGAGTAGCGACAAGTAATTCATTTCGTCGGTTGACGACAAGAGAGGCAACACCGCCACCGTTAAAATTCAACGACTCCCAGGATGCACCACTGCCGTCCGGCGAGCGATATATATCCGAGAAAGTTCCTACAACTACAGCCTTGCCGGCCTGAATCGCCAAGCCTCGTATGCCGTTAGACAATTGTCCATTGTTGAAGTCGGCGCCGATGTGGAATTCAACGGGGTCCCAGCTCTGGCCTTCATCGCCGGAACGAAACACCGTGCTATTCCAAAGAGACGCCGCGAAGAGGCTTCCATCCGGATGAAATGCAAGTAGAGACGTCGATGCGTTCACCAACCCTGATTGGCTTGGAATAAAGCTGATTCCGTCGTTTGTCGAGCGGTAGACGCCATTCGAAGTGCCGGCAAACAAAGTGCCGCTTGCATCGAAGGTTGCATGAAGTATGTTAGTCAGGTGAAAAGAACGGCGCTCGCGTGGCGTTAATTCCACGGCATGCTTTTGCCAGGAATCGCCGCGATCCCGCGAAATGTACAGGCTGGCGTCATCGCCGTCGAAAAAACCGACAACGATGCCGCGGTCGGGGTGAGCAACAACAAACGAAGGTTCGTCGCTCAAATCGATCTTCAGGCCGGAGCGCCATGTAGCGCCCTCATCGGAAGAAATGAACAGCTCGGTACTGCGTGCCGCATGACCTGAGTTGTAAACGAGCGCGTACAGCGTGCCTCTGCTGTCGCGAGTTAACTGTTGAAACCGGGCATTTCTTGAGAATACTTTAGTCTTTACCCAGGATTCCGCCGCTTGAGAAGAACGATAAATGCCTTCCGCATCGACTGCCGAAATCAGTATTTCACTATTTGTCAGCACGATATCCAGGACTGGATTGTTAACAGGGCTGATCGAAATACGGTCCCAGTTTTGTCCGCCGTTATCAGAGCGGAATATCGCCTTGCCCCGCGCGAACATCCTGCCTTGGGAAGTGACGATCAATTTATGAATGTTGGCGGCCCGTGTATCGGCATCGCTAAGCCGTTGCCACGTTGCGCCATCATTCAGTGATCTGTGAATTCCGGCGCGCAAATTTCCGGCATAGAGAACATTGTCCCTGCCGACAGTCATTGGGAGGCCAGTCGATTGGCGGAAGAGATCGCCACCGCTGATAGTCCAGTGCAAGCCGCGGTCGTCAGAGCGAAAAATACCACCCGGCCCGCTGACAAACATGTAGCCGTTGACATCGGCAAGAAGCGCGTACACCTGATTGCCCTCCGGCCCCCTGGACTGTTCCCAAAAATCCTGCGCCCGAAGCGGCGCAAAGACAAAATTGAGACAGATAAAGAAGCCTAAGAAAAGCCATTTCATACAAACTCCGAGATTATCAGCGAAAAATGCTCGTTGACGTCCGGACCGTCTTGGTCGACATAATCGCAGAGATGAGAGTGGGGCATTGAGAGTAATGCAATCAGAACACAAGAAGCTACAACGAGGATGCATTCAGTTGCAACAAAAAAGGACGTTTCGGATAAGGGCCCTGAATCAGGTCGAGAGTTCGGTCAGATTCGATAAACTCGGGAAGTCTGTGAAATCAGCGAACGATTCCAGCTGGTCCGCGCTAGACTGCTCAGCCACAAATTTCACATTGGCATTGCCAATGCTCTGATGGAGTCCTTTAATGAAGATTTCCGTATTGTGCCAGGCGGAAAAGCGTGCTGACGCGATAACATCGATAGACCCTACAGGACCACAACGGCCCTTAGCTTTTGTTCGGCAAAGCCTGTCTGCTTGCCGACAACGACAGGACAAAAAATGCGTTAACCCGCAATCAGATCGGATGAGATCTGAAGTAAGGCAAATGGCCACTGCGGGGAGGTTTACGCATTGTTGCTGCCGGTTAAGGCAATATACCCAACGTGCCTGCCAGTGGATGCACGACCGCCGCTTATTGTGCTGCCCTTCGATGAGGGAAATGCGCGAAGTAAAGGGCCCGTAAACGATGTCAGAGTTAAGGCCTCGAGATCTGTTAACATCTGAAATTCAAGCGAGCGGCCGAGAAAGTTCGCGGGATGCCCTGCCGTCCCTTTCCCATTGCCTAGGGCGTTGAGAGATAGGGTTTGCTGTCGCCTACGAATCCCAGGCTCCGGTCAGGATACAGCAGCGCCTTGGGGAAGCCGTCAAAGCTGAAGGATTCAACCGTCAGGCGGTGAATATAGCTGTCGAGATCGTCTTCCGCATTTAGTTGGATCGTAAGGACGTGCGGAATCTCGACGCCCGCTATCGCCCGATAGTCTGAGTAGCGAATTGAACCGTACCAGTTCGGCGGCGCCGGCTGGTAGTTTTCGCGGACAGTGAAGTTGATAAGCTCCATTCGACCGGAGCTTCGGTTAATCCATAATAAATATTGATCGAATTTGTCATTGGCGCTCAAGGACTCCCAGGTCACAAACACCTGGTCGTAGAGCTGCCCCTCGAATTCTTTTTCGCCGGCATAGTAGATGATAGGAGCTTTCAGCAAGCGACCCGGCGATTCGAGAAAATAGCTATATGCCGCCAGGGCAAAGCCGATCCCCTCATTCTCTTCAAAACGCAGACTGTCGCCGGGCTCGTGCATGTAGGTTTGCCACGATTGCAGGCCCCAGATTAAACCCGTGTCATCGCCTTCAAGTATCTCCATCCGGCTGTCGAAGCTGTTAACAGCGAACTGCAGACGCATACGCTCATTGTTGACTGGCCAGGGATTACCGAAAGAGCCGAGCAATCCCGCCCATTCATCTTTGCCGATTAACTCGAAAGTCTCGAATGTTAACAGCTTTTGATAACCATGTCTGGCAGCGGCCTGCTCCAGAATTGCTCGTCCTTTTTGAGCCAGCGCGCTGGAGCCGCCCTGCTCCTCCAGATATGCGGTGCGCAAGTCGGCCATTTTGCAGCTCTGAAGTGTCAAAGCTGCTATGGCTCCCAACAAGCAAAATCGCAGTGCTCTTCGCAGGTGAACTATTAGCATGAAAAACTCCTCGCAAAGTAAAACTTAGACCGGTCTGTCTATTTGACGATCAAAAAAATTCACGAAACGCTAAGAATGTTCATTGACACCTGTAGAAAGTGTTGCAAAGGTTGAGAACTGCGAAGGCCCTTCATTCGCACCAATGCGCCGTAAAAGCTCGTGTGCAGATAATCGGCCAGTTCCGGGGCCGGATAGGCCCTTGAAATTTCGCCTTGCTTCTGTCCTTCGGCGATACATTCGGCGATAATGGCAACGATGCGCTCAAAATGCTGTCGCAAGGCAAGGGCTACTGCGTCATTATTGCCGGCGATTTCCTGGGTCAGATTGTTGATGAGGCAGCCATAGCGGCAGCCTTCGCTTTCATTGCCGTTTATCAGTGATTCGTAAAAGTGTTTGAGGCGATTGAGGGGCGTTCGGCTTTTATCCCGCAGTTTGCCTGCCACATAGGCGTCGTAGATGTCGGCATAACGCTGCATCACCTGCAGGCCGAAGTCTTCCTTGCTCTTGAAAAAATTGTAGAAAGAGCCCTTGGGAATGCCGCCGGCCCGCAGGATATCCTCCACGCCGGTATTGTTGAAACCCTGCCGGCGGAAAAGGTCGATCCCGCTGTCCAGAATGTCGTCGATATTGTGTTTGCGCCGCATCGTAATCGTTGGCGGGAATATCTGATTCTGATCGATTTGGATTATCAATTAGACCAGTCGGTACAAAACTAGTGAATCTGATTTTTCTTCCAAAAGTATTTTCCAGATTACGAAAAATTACCGTCAAAAAAATTGCGACCGCCCTGTTGAAGGCGGTCGCGCGAAGAGGAGAGAATGTTCGAATCTGAAAATGGATGAGGGTCAGGCGATGGATATCCCGCCGTCCACTACCAACTCCTCGCCGGTGATGAAGCTCGCCTCGTCCGATGCGAGAAAGAGAGCCGCCTTGGCGACTTCTTCGGATTGGCCGAAGCGCCGCAGCAGCACTTTTTGCGAGACATTGGCGCCGAATTCATCCATTTGTTCCTGCGTGAGCCCGACCTTGCCGAAAAGCGGTGTTTCAACCGGGCCAGGGCTGACGGCATTGACCCGAATGTTGCGTTCGGCAAGCTCGGCGGCGGCCACCTGCACCAGCGAGCGCAAACCGGCTTTGCTTGCGGCATAGGCTCCCAGCATCGGCATGCCTTTCTCGTTGGCAATCGTCGTGGTCGCAATGACTGACGCGCCGTCATTCAGATAAGGCAGCGCTGCCTGAATCGTAAAGAACGGTCCCTTGAGGTTGATGTTCGTTATCTCGTCGAAGACTTCCTCCGAGGTTTGCGCCACCGGTGCAAAGCGCGCGATGCCGGCGTTGAGGAACAGTATGTCCAGCTTGCCGAAGCGTTCCTGGACGGCGCTGAAGAGCGGGGCGTTGTCGCTCAGTTTGGCGGCATCGGCGCGCAGTGTCAGGACTTCGCCATTGAATTCTTCATTTAGCCTGTCCAGCGTCTGCTGATTGCGTCCCGAGATGGCTACCCTGGCGCCGGCCGCAAGAAATGCCTTTGCCGAAGCCAGACCGATGCCGCTTGTAGCACCGGTGATGAGCGCTGTTTTTCCTTCCAATCGATTCATAACAATGTTTTCCCTTTACTGAGTTTTACAAAACTGAAATAAATATGACCAGTCGTATTAAGTTCAGGCAAAAAAAAGCAAACCCTTAAACGAGGATGCGCGAGAAAAGATATTTGCGAAAACCTTCCAAAGGTTGAGGAGTGCGCCGGGCCTTTGCGGTTGTAATCACGCCGCGCCAGCTATTATCGATAAACTCCGCCAGTTCGCCGATGTTATGCTCCTGGCTGATCGCCTTTTCGTCCTGCGCTGCTTTCAGGCAGTCTGCGAGAGCAGAGTTCAAATCATGGATCGACTCATTGACGGCCGCGGCGATAGCTTCGCTGCTGTCGGCCATCTCCTGGCAAAGCGTGTTCACAAAACAACCCTCACGGTAGCACATCTGATGAATCACGGCATCGATGCGCATAGTCACGAATCGTCGGATGCGTTCTAAAGGGTCCAGGCTCTGATCGCGTAAGACATCACTATAGGGAGCGGCGTATTCATTGTGATACATCCGCAGCGCTTCGACTGCGAATTCTTCCTTGCTTTCAAAATAGTTGTAAAACGAACCCTTGGGTATGCCCGCCGCATCTGTGATGTCTTTGACACCCGTAGCGTTGTAACCCCGGCAACGCATGATGTCGAGCCCTTCCCGCAGGATCGTGGCTCGTTTAGCATCTTTTTTATCGGCTTTGATATTCACGGCGCTAAAATATGACCGGTCGTCTTGCTTTGCAAGAACTTTATTCCCGCCCGCTGAAATTTTTACTCAGACCGCAGGATCAGCGCGACTAGCAGGCCGGTCGAGCTTTAATAATTTTTACCTGTTGCAACTGTCGGCTTATCAATTGCCGTCGAAGCTAAGCACACTATTGTCGAAGCGCCGACGCGCCAGGTCGTCACGATGAATGCCGTAAGCAGCGAAACAATCCGGGTAACCCAGCTCGTCCGCCAACAGATGAAAGAGCAGAACAAAGTCTTGCTTGAGCTGCCCCAGATTTTCGATACCGGTCGCCGACGGGCTGTGCGAAGCATCAGAATCTTTTCCGGCGCGACCTTCATACTTTTCCGCCCAATCCAGAACGACATTGTCATCGGCGTTTCCCAGCATACGGTAAGCCCCGCCCTCGCCAACAATCGCATCGAAGCCACCGCATGCCAGGTCAATCAGCGTATCGCTTTCATGATCACCAAGCTCAAGTTCTTCAAAAACCAGATCGGTGGCGGCGGCAATCGAAAAGCCGGGGATGACATCGAGATGCGATTCCTCCTGCAGCAAAAACTCCGCTTCGCCCGACGGCAGAGAACGCGGCTGCAGGCTTGCGGCATCTTCATCAGTATACAGCACCCTGTACTGTCCCTCGGCGTCGGGCAGGCCGTCCGGCTCCCGCTGTTTGTGGATGAAGAGATATATAATTCCGGATGGAGGCAATGGCGATTCTTCAATTTTACCCTGCAGCTCGCTGAAATTGACCTGTGCCACAAATGAGAGCGCTGTTCCCTGATACACCGGCCAATCAATAGCCGGCGGCAAATGCGGCAGTCCACCCAGTTTGCTGCCGCCGGGCGGAATCGTCCGTGCACTCGACTCCGAGCTGAGCTCAATACATTCGCGCAAAGATGAAACGGCGGCTTCAGCGGCCCTGTGTCCAAGCCTGCGGCGAATCTCGCGCTCAGCCTGATCGCGAAGAGACTTGGGCTTTTTGAAGCGATCGAAAATTTTCATAGGCCTCCCTTAGCCGGCACATACAATTGCTGTTGCCGAATTATACCGTCGTGAAGATTGACAACTGTCGAAAGATTGAGCTGCCGTGGGAGGTAAGGGTGACTGAACTTACGATTGAAATCCTAAACTACCCAATTGAAAAATCGGCCAGCTGCAGCCAGGGAAACAGGGAACGATTTGAACAATAGGCGTTAACAGTGAAACGACACAATCCGGCAGCGGCGTCGCGAGGGCGAAGCTTACCTGCTACAATTGATCAACCCTGAGGCATGCGCCATCCCCGCGTCCAGACGATACAGGTAGCAGCCCGCAACACCGCCCGAATTATCCCACTCGATCCAATGATCGCCGGCCGGTAAAAACTGCTCTTTCGTTTGGTAGACTTTCCGGCCGTGAACATTATATACTGTCATGCGCAGCTTTGACGGTTTGCTGAGCCGAAATGAAATTCTGACCGTGGATGAAAACGGATTGGGCCCAACATTGCGCAAGGCAATGACTGCATCAGATCCGGTCGGCGTATCTTCGACAGCGGTAGTCGGATTGGACGTGACAAACACCGGACGATGATCGGTGCCTGCAAACAGGCGATTGTTTCGGTCCATTGCCAGTGCAGCGATCCGTCCGCTTGTAAGTCCGCTGCCATAGGGCTGCCAGGAAACTCCGAGGTCGGTGGAGCGGAGCACGCCGTTATTGCTCGTGGCGGCGAAGAGATGGTTAGCGCTGTTAACAGTTAAGTCATTAACGTCGAAGTCACTTAACTCACCATCGACCAACTCCCAGGACTGCCCGTCATCGCTGGAGCGATAAAGGCCATTTTTATCTGAAACAGCTGCGAAGAGTATGCCCGAAGCGGTTTGCGTGAAAGCATAACGGCGCTGCGAATGATTTCGTTCGAAAACCCTGTTCCAGGTCTCGCCATTATCGAGTGAAAAATAGATGCCCTTGCGCGTTGAGCCAATCACAATCGTCCCGGATTGCGTTATGAGGATATCTGTCAGTTCGCTGACGTTGTCGTCAATCAGGCGCTGCCAGGAGTCGCCATAATCCGTGGAGCGCGCAACACCGCTGTTAAATGTGGCGGCGAAAATCTCATCTTCGTCGTTGACCGCCAACGATAACACGCGCTTGCTCGTTATACCTTCAAACGCCTGCTGCCAGGTGCCGCCATCGTCGGAGGAACGGAATACGCCGCCAGTGCGATAGCCCGCAAACAAGCTTCCATCGGATGTAAACGCCAAATCGTTCACTCTGCCGGCAAAGCCAAGCCCCGCCTGCAGTCGAGACCAGCTACGGCCTTCATCATCTGAGCGAAAGATGTCGCCATTCTCAGCGCCAGCATAAACACGGTCGCGTCGATCTATGCCGATAACTGTCACGCTCGGTGCATGCAGGCCATCGTTCGCTTCGGCCCAGGCTGCTGAATTGCCGTCGAAGCGCCAAAGGCCGTAATCAGACGATCCCGCGAGCAGGCTGTTCGACGGCATTGTTGTCAATGATCCGATACCGAGCTCATTCGGCCAACCGTCGGACAGACGCTCCCAGCTTGCACCGCGATTGTCAGAACGATAAACGCCGCGCTTGCCGCGGAAAGCTGATATATGAGCAAACAATACTCCATTTCTTCCAAACTCCACAGGATGCGCAAGTCCGATCGCGCCGGCGGCGTTCGTGTCTATGCGAGTCCAGGTCAAGCCGTAATCTTCAGAACGTATCAAACCGCCGGCGGCTGTTCCCAGGTACATAGTGTCATCGGAATCGATCGCAAGATCGATCAACCATCCACTGCCGATATTACGAGCGAGCGCCGACCAGGTAGCGCCGCCGTCGCGGGAGACAATCAGCATGGTGCTGACATCTACGTGAGCAGTGACGAAGATGTCGCCGGTAGAAGAAAACGAGAGCGATTCAAACTCGAGCGGACCGGCAATTGATGTTGTGTCGAAATCCGTCAGACCCTTGATCCAGCTTCCTCCGTCATCAGTGGAGCGAAAAAGACCCCGTCCCGCGCTGCCGACTATGATGTCGTTGTTATCGGCAACACCCAGGGTGCTGACCCAGCGCTGCCGGTCGAAGTTTGTGAGCTGCCAGCTTAGCCCCAGATCGGTGGAGCGATACAATCCACGACGACTGCCGGCAAAAACATCGCCATCCGGAGCCTGCGCCAGGACGGTGACGCCTAAAGAGCCGATTCCCTTGTCGGCGGATCTCCAGGAACGCCCTTGATCTTCGGAGCGAAAAACGCCGCCGCTCGTTGCTGCCAAGGCGATTCCTTCAGACGTGAACAGCAGGTCATTGATCCAGGCGCCACTCGGTCCGTTTGTAGGCTGCCAGATTGTTTGTGCGCTCAGAAATGTCTGAAAGGCGCAAAGGAAGACAAGAATCATGGCTTTCATAGGAGTCCTCGTCATTTGACCTTAACCTGAAGTGTTGGAACTAATGTGTCCAATACACATGAAAATAGTGATGGTTACAAGCGCGGGTTCTCGGAAATTGTCAGATGATGGCGTAGGGGTGGTGCTGAGAATTCCTGCGCAGTGTTTGGAGCCAGATTATTGTTGGCGTAGGGACCGTGCTATTGATAGTCTTTACCAGGCAACGAGGTATCGTTCACAGATAAATATTCTTTGCTGCGCAGACAGAGAATTGGTGGCGTGTCAGTGCAGATTTGCAGGTCGCCGACATCGAAGCCGGTCCGAAGGAGTTTTAATCAGCGATCAGAAAGACTGCATCCCGGAGGCGGACTGAGTATTCAATAAAACATCCGGAGTTATGACGGCAGCGATAATGGTGACATTCTAATTTATCGTGCAAGGTCACATAACTTCTGTAGAGTCAAAACTACGTATCAAGCACGTATAGCTGATTCGCAGTCCCTCACCTTCGTTGCCGGGGGAAACGCAATAACGAACATTAGCGGGCGGCCTCGCAAGGAAATTTGATGCAAGTCATTTGC
Organism: Candidatus Kapaibacterium sp.; assembly: GCA_028284775.1. Lineage (GTDB taxonomy): Bacteria > Bacteroidota > Ignavibacteria > Kapaibacteriales > UBA7675 > JANQRB01. Next base: position 59,225 of record JANQRB010000015.1, read on the forward strand.
AATAACGAATGATTCGCAGTAAATTTGCCTCTCATTTTGAAACCCGAACTCATTTACCGAAATGCTGGCTGACATTTTCAATGAATTGCGTCGCAAGCTACCGCGCCTGACACATGCGCGTAAATGCGTTGTGCGCTGTCTCTATGAAGCTGATGCGCCGCTTACCGCACAGGAGCTGCACGGGCGGATCGGCGACGACAGCATCGACACCGCTACCGTCTATCGCAATCTGGAAACCCTCTCCGGCCTCGGTATCGTGCACAAAGTAGAGCACTCCCAGCATGGATTGCGCTTCGCGCTGAAGGGCGCTACGCATTCGCATGCGATCGAATGCGAAAAGTGTAAATCGCGCCGCGATATCGGCGAGTGTTTTATGCAGGAAGTGGAAGAGCTGATTTTTGAGCGCACCGGATTTCGAAATATTCATCATATCGTGAACTTCAGCGGAGTATGTCCCTCGTGTCAACAGAAAATGTGAAAGTTGAAAGCCGTTCGCTGGGCCGTTGGGACCGGGTGGGCATGTTTGCCTCGATGCTGTGTGCGGTACACTGCGTCGCTCTGGGACTGCTTGCGGGAATCTTACCACTTGTCGGCACGGCCATTGTGTTGAACTGGATCTGGGAAATCACCTTCGTCGCCGGCGCCATCATTATCGGCGGCTACACAGTTGTGCGCAGCTATACCATCCATCGGCGTCGCCTGCCGCTGACGATGTTAATCGTCGGCGTTGTTTTGCTGATCGGCAGTAAAATATGGCACCTGGAAGCGCATGTGCATCACGGTCATGTTCACGTGCATGCGGGCGAGGCAATTCTGGCGGCGCTGGGCGGGATTGCGATTGCGGCTGCCCACTTCATTAATCTGCGCTTTCGTGCCGCTTGTTCGGCGGTCTAGATTTGCCCGCCTCGAAAGAACCACAATTTCTGTCCTGGCAGATCACAATCCTGGTTTGAATGTAGAGTGATGTAGCTGAGCGATCGTGCCGCCGGTGAAAGTTTGTCTTGCGCATTCTTCATTTTTTCGATAACCTTGCAGCCTACTAACAAACAGGGAGGTGCCGCCATGACCACATATTTATCCATTTCGTCCTGCTTCCCTGCCTGACCGTCTATCGGCTTCTTTGCGTGAATACGCCCAGACTTTATTTAACAGGTTCTGGCCGATTTCCAGCGACGGTTTAAATCAGCTTGTAGACTCTGGCCTTTGATAATGGTCGGGATGCCCGATCGTTCTGTTGCGCAGCGTCCGTCACTCGTTGCTGCAAGAGAACACCATCAATGGCGGGATAGATTGTGCTTCATGACGATTGCACTTCGATTCGAGCAATAGCCTGCAAGGGCTGCTGCTGTTCATTTTCTAATCGTTGAGGCACACATGGCGCGAAAACAATCTTTTGATGAAATCAATTTCGAAAAATTTAGCGGCCGTCGCCGCAAACCGCGAGGGCGACAAAGCATACGACAGCTGTCGCTCCTTGCCGAAGAGCCCGGGAGACTGGACTACGAGCAGACTTTTCGGGACGGCGACTTACAATCACTCTATGAAAACGGTCTGATCAATGAACTGCTGGCGGAAATCAAGAGCGGTAAAGAGGCGACGGTGTATCTGGCGCGCGGCGACCATGGCCTCCTGGCCGTCAAAATGTACCGTGATGCCGAGCTGCGTTCCTTTGGCAATGACCAGCTTTATCGCGAAGGTCGCGCGATAGTCGACAAACGCCTCCGACGGGCGATTACAGGCAATACTCGTAAAGGTCGCAGCGCCCGGCAAGGCATGTGGGTCGCCGAGGAATACAGCAAACTTTGCAAATTGCATGCTGCCGGTCTTGCCTGTCCGCGGCCACTAGCCATCGCCGGTCGGACAATCGCAATGGAGTTTATCGGCGAAGACGGCGATCCTGCTCCCCGTTTAGCTGATGTCAGCCTATCGCCGCCGGAAGCGGAACAGGCATTCGCGCAGTGTATGGAACTCGTTGCCTGTATGCTGGCCTGCGACTGTGTGCATAGCGATTTGTCGGCCTTTAATATTCTCTGGCATAAACAGCGTGCGATAGTCATAGACTTTCCGCAAATGGCCGACTTTCACCTGCACCCCAGAGCATGGTACCTGTTGTGGCGCGATGTTGAAAATCTCTGTGCTTCTTTCGCGCGTCTGGGCCTGATCCGCGAGGCTGAGAATGTTATGGAGCTGGTGAACGAGCGGGCCAGAGTACTTCGATGGCAGCAAAAGAGCGACGGTAACTCCTGACGGCAGGTGAGACAGATTTGATTCTGGAGCTGCTCGGGCCAAAATTTGGATCGATCCGTGATAGGGCTGTGGCTGAGCAAATTTTAATTACAGAAATTGACAGTATGCTGTCTTAATCGGGACAGAGCAATTGACATGAGAATATGAATGCCGAGCTAGAATATTTCGAAGCGATTCGTCGCCGTTTTCAAAGTCTTGACGAAGCTGTCAACGCCGGTCGCATGATGAGTTCGCCTGCCATATGTTATCGAGGGAAAGTTTTTGCCTTCTTTGCAACTACGCGCATGATGGTGTTCCGCCTCGGCAAAGATTTTGACCCTGAACAGTATGGCTGCAAGGATATCACTCCATTTAACCCATTCAAAAACAAAGGGCCATTAGGCGGCTGGTACCAGGTTCCTTATGTTCATCGAGACCAGTGGGAAGCGCTGACGCGCGCGGCGCTGCACCGGATGAAACACAAGTAATCCGCCTATTCCAAGGCAAGGTCGTACAGCCTGCCTTGACTTATTGCGACGCCAGGTTTAAGCTCTGCCATGCGGGTGCCGAATGTCGCGCGCATTCTGCGAACTACAGCGGCATGGAATCGAATCAGCCCTTGTTCTGCCGGGTATAGTTGCAGCGTGCCAAATTTTCTTATTGGCAGAGTGGCGGGAGAACGGAAAAATCTTATATTATGCCCGAATTGTTTCCAACGACATTTAGTACGATTGGCAGTATCAGGCGTACCAGCGCTGAGTTGTACTGCAATAGATCATAGCTCCTAGTCTACCAGTTTGGAGCGTGAAATCGATCTGAATTTCACCCTTACTGCTTGAAATTATCGCAATAAGAGCAGTGTGGCGGGATGCATTCCATACTTTTTTTGGATGATAATCAGGACAATCGGCAGCTTTTGCGTTCACAGAATGCGGCCTCGATGCGGGTTTACGAAGCGCAAAACGTTATCGAGTCACTCGAGTTGTTTGCCGATAAGGAGGTATGCGTCATTGTTGCTGCCTGGCGCTGTCTTAGTGCCGGTACTTTGGAGTCCTTACTGCAGGGCACAGCGGATTCGGTGCCAGTAATAGTATTAGGCTCTCCAGATTGCCAATATCCGGAAGGAATCACCAGAAACCCTCGAATATTCCAGATTCTTGATGAACCATGGCATGAAGAATTACTGCGAAAAACGATTCTCAATGCCTGCGAGAGTTCTACGCTGCGGAAACGAAATGCAGCGCTGACGCAGCAACTAGCGCGATTACAGCCGAAGCTGAAAGAAGGTAATACGTCGCTGCCCAGTCTGCACACTTCCAAATCAATGGAGGCAAGTGATGCGATACCATCCGCTGCAAAAGGTGAAGGTCTGCCGGATGCCAACCGTAGTGAAGCAGACCAACAACTGCGTACATTACTGCCAAACATACCTGCGGTTGTTTTCCAGTGTCAGGTTGACGATGATCGCACCATGCTGGTAATGAACGAGCGTATTGAAGAGATTGCGGGTTATACCGCCTCCAATTTTCTCGACAATCAAGTGCTGAGCTTTAGCAGCATTATCCATGAGGAAGATCGTGATCAAGTGCTGAGCTCAATCAAGAAGGCTGCAGCTAACAGCAATTCTTACCAGTTAGAGTATCGTATCGTGTGCCGAAACGGAAGCGAGCGTTGGCTTGGCGAGCAGGGACAGGTGCTCGAAGAAAACGGATCGACGCCGGTATTGGCCGGCATACTGTTTGATATTAATTCCCGCAAGCAGAGTGAATTTCGCTATCGCGACTTGTTGGAAGTTGCCCCCGACGCAATAGTGACTGTTGATGAGGACGGCAAAATCATCCTTGTCAACGCCCAGTCGGAGCGTGTGTTCGGGTATTCGCGCGATGAAATGATTGGTCAGTCGATTGAAATGTTGATGCCAAGGCGCTATCGGGCGGCACACCCGATGAAGCGCCGAAGTTTTATGCAGAACTCTCAGTTCCGCGCGATGGGATCTGGTCTCGAACTCTATGCTTTACGTAAAGACGGCGGAGAATTTCCGGTGGAAATTAGTCTTAGCCCATTGAAGTATGATAATGAGTTACTGGTGTCCGCCGCGATTCGCGATATCACCGAGCGCAAACGGGAGACGCAACGCTTTAAAGATTTGCTTGAATCGGCGCCCGATGCTACGGTTTTGGCAAATCAAGAGGGTCGGATCCTCATGGTTAACTCACAGACGGAAGTACTGTTTGGATACCGTCGCGATGAGCTGATCGGCAAAACGGTCGAAATGCTCTTGCCCGAAAGTCTCAAGCATGCCCACAGCAAACACCGTCAGGCGTATTCCCGAAAGCCGACAGTACGTAAAATGGGTGTTGGACTGGACCTGAAGGGCAAGCGCAAAGACGGCACGGAGTTTTCAGTCGAGATCAGTTTGAGTCCCCTGGAATCAGAAGGGGAGCTTTTGGTGTCCGCTGCGATACGCGACATTACCGAGCGCAAGCGCCAGGAAGCACTATTGCTCGAGAATTTCAATGAATTGAAAGCGACACAGGCTCAGCTGATTCAAAGCGGCAAAATGGCTGCGCTGGGACAGCTCATTGCCGGCATAGCGCATGAAATCAATACGCCGCTTGGCGCCACCCGCTCTTCGATTCGAACAATGTCACAGTACCTGGACTGGATATTGCGCGAATTCCCGGAGTTTATTAACAGCATGCCGGAATCAATCGGTGTCCTGTTTGCTATGCTTGTCGACAATACGCTCACCAGCCCAAAGAACCTGACAACTCGTGAAGAACGCCAAATACGCCGAAAATTGGCGAGTGCTATGGATAGCTGGAAGGTGACTAATGCGGCAGAGAAAGCCGATCTGCTGGTTTCTGCCGGCATCTATGACTCCATTGAGCAATACCTACCGCTGCTGCAGTCCGAACAATCTGACGAATTGCTGAATGCCGCGCTCCGTATCTCCGCAATACGCACCGGCGCTCTTACAATTGAAACTGCAGTTGATCGAGCCTCGAATGTTGTGTCGGCATTGAAAAATTATTCACATAGCCATAGTGCTGATGAGATGATAAAGACAGATATCAACGAAGGTATCGAGACTGTATTGACCTTGTATAAAAATCAATTGAAACACGGTATCGAAGTAGGCAAGCAGCTCAATTTACAACAGCCGGTAGAGTGCTATCCCGATCAGATACATCAAGTGTGGACGAATCTCATTAACAATGCTCTGCAGGCAATGAATAATAAGGGCACCCTGCGTATCAGCAGCGAACAAGACAAGGGTAACGCGATTGTAAGTATTTCCGACACGGGCGGCGGAATCAGGGATGAATTCAAAGACAAAATATTTCATCCATTTTTTACAACTAAACGGCGCGGTGAAGGAATTGGTATCGGTTTGGACATCGTGAAGAAGATAGTTGTTAATCATAACGGCAGTATACGTTTTGAGACGGAAGTGGGTAAGGGGACGACGTTTTTTGTAAGCCTACCTGTGAAAAGCAATCACGGGGAGATTGGGAATGGCTAAAGGAGCAATTCTATGTGTAGATGATGAGAAGATTATCGTTGATAGTGTCAAGCAGCAATTGTGGAACAACTTTGGCAATTTGTTCATATATGAGTCTGCTCTCAATGCAGAAGAAGCACTCGAAATTATTGATGAGTTAATCGACAGTCAACTGAAAATTCTCATCATTGTGTCCGATTGGCTCATGCCCGGAATCAAGGGTGATGATTTTCTGGTTAGGGTTCACAAGAAACATCCGGAAATCATTACGGTTATGTTGACCGGGCAGGCCGACGTCGAATCAATTAAGCGTGCCGAAAGAGAAGCCAACCTGTTTCGATGTCTGTCAAAGCCCTGGAGAGAAGAGGATTTAATTGAGACGATACTGCTTGGAATGAAAGAGTACGAGAAGCCGAATGACATTGGCTAGCAGATGATATGGAGACCGTTGTTGGATATATTAAATCACGTTGTTTTATGGAACGAGTCGCTCGATTACGCGCTGCAAGGAGCAGGGGGAGCTAAGAATGAACAATAACTCTTTTATTCTCTGTGTTGATGATGAACACATGATTCTTGCCAGCCTGCGAGAGGAGTTGCGTAACATCTTCGGCAGCGAATACATGATTGAAACGGCCGAATCCGGCCACGAGTTGCTTGAAATCGCGGAGGATTTACAGCGCCAGCAACACGAAATTCCTCTGGTAATCGCCGACTATGTAATGCCGAATATGAAGGGCGATGAGCTGCTGAAATACATTCACAGGATTTTGCCGGAAACCAGAACGATAATGCTGACCGGGCAAGCCACGACAGACGGTATTGCAGCGGCGCTTAATTCAGCCAATCTGTTTCGTTTTATCGGCAAGCCCTGGGAGCCGCATGACCTTGCCTTATCGGTAGAAGAAGCGATCAAGAGTTATCGGCTGAATCAGCAGCTGAAAGTTCGGCAGAGAGAGCTGGAGATTGCCAACCGCAAACTGCGGAAGCTGGATGCTTCGAAGAACTATTTTCTCAGCCTGTTGGCCCATGAATTATACACGCCGATTAATGGCATCCAGGGGCTCTCGGCCGTGATCGAAGCGGCGACGGAAGATCCCGAGATTCGGGAGTGTTGCTCCATGATTATGGACTCGGCCAAGAGACTACATCGTTTTGCCGATACGGGACTGTTAATTACAAGGTTGTTAAATGAAAAGTACCAACTACGTGCCCGTGACTATGATGTTGGACTTCTAATAGAACAAGCCATCACATCAAAGACAAGGCTGGCGTCCGAGAAAAACGTTCGCGTGATCAGCGAGCTGCTGTTCACCGATCTTGTTCTCAAAATAGATCCTGACCTCATCAGCAAAGTATTGATCGATATTGTTGACAATGCCATTCGATTCTCGCCAAAAGACAGCACGATCCGAATACACGCTGCCAAAGTCGATGAAAACTGCTGTATAAAAGTTTCAGATGAAGGCAGCGGATTCTCGGACGAGGCATTGGATAACATTTTCGAGTATTTCATTTCCGATCATATATTGAATCACTCTGAAGGGCAGGGGCTTGCCCTTGCCGCAGCCAAATTGATTATGGATCAGCACCAGGGCGCAATTGTCATTCGTAACAGACCTGAAGGCGGCGCAGAAGTGACAATGAGAATTCCAATCAACCTTGGAGGTCAAACCAATTAGCAGATAAGCCAAAATGTCTGTTTAGTTTGAAATGAGCCCTGCGAAACCCCAGCAGAAGTTCCTTGGACTTCAATCCAATTCGCAAGCTGATTCTGATTGTCTGTTCTGTCGGTGTCAACCGTGCGCAAGCATACCGGCTGTCGATTCGTGATATTGCTGTCCCCTGCCCGTAAACATCACTGCGCGATTCCAACGAGTAGCTCCCCACCTTTTTTGCCTACCGATGCCAGAGTCCGTCCTGTTTGCCGGATTCCGTTTGACGTTGTGGTATGAATTGCGAATGAAATTTCCTGTAGCGACCGGCCGCGGCGGCGCGGTCTGCGTGACAGCATCCGCGACAGGCGCAGGACGAAGCGAAAATCAGGCCTTTTCGCGGGAAATCTTCAGCCTTGATTGGAAGATACAACTCTATGAAAAAGGTGGAGATCAATGACATATTTCACGCAGGAGTTCCAGCGCTTTATGCGCGGCCTGGCTGCCAATAACAACCGGGAATGGTTCAACAGTCACCGGCAGGATTACGAAGAGTCGGTCAGGCAGCCTTTCCTCGATCTTGTGACTGATCTGCTGCCTTTGGCGCGGAAACTGGAGCCGGCAATCTCGCCACGGGCCGCAGATGCTATCTTCCGAATCCATCGTGATCTCCGTTTCAGCCAGGACAAGAGTCCTTACCACACAGTTCTCAAAGCATCCTTCGCCCCCGGCGGACGCAAGGCGATCGCTCCGGCATTTTACCTCGGCGTCGGCGCTGACGGCCTGCATCTGGGAGGCGGTCTCTATCGTTTGGACGGCGCCGGCCTGCGCACTATCCGCCGGTACATCCTCCGCCGCGCCGAAGTACTTGACAGGCTGTTACGCTCTGAAGTCTTTGCCGATACCTTTGGCGAACTGGAAGGCGAAAGCGTCAGGCGACTTCCCAAAGAATTCCAGTCGGCTGACCGGCATCAGGAATTGCTTATGCGCAAACAATTCTATGCAATGGCGCACTATCCCGATGAAACGCGGCTTTGCGACGAAGACTTGCGACAGTTTATCGAGGAGCATTGGCGCGCGGTGGCGCCGTTGAATGACTTCCTGCGGCGAGCGCTGGAAAGTGAGCAGGTCTGATCGGGTCTGACGCAAGTGTCAGATTTTTCCTCACAGCAACTATCTATTCGTTTTTGTTTAACAATCGAGACAGGTGATATCGAAATGGAAACAGTGAATGCCTATTACAAAGCCCTGGATCAGGGCGCCTTTGACGCAATTCCATTTACGGCCGACTTTCGTTTCAAGGGACCTATGTTCAGCTTCAATGGACCGGACGAGTTTCGGACGGCGCTGAAGGAGATGATGCCGATGTACGATCGCATCGAGCCGCGTCAGACCTTCAGCAATGACAGTCAGGTATGCGTCATCTATGATTTTGTCACCAAAACGCCGATGGGTACGGTGCCGATGGCGGAGTGGTTTACCCTGCGCGATAATCAGATCGCTGCCATCGAGCTGTTTTTCGATGCGACGGAATTCAGAAAAATTATGAGCTGAGGTCGAAAACAGCTTGCCTGTCAAGGCTTGTGACTGCGTAGTATTGAAGCCAAAGGGCGGATCCGGCAAATCAGCTGTTCCGCCTTTGGCTGCTCGTCCAAGGCCGACCGGTACTGATTTCACCAGGGGGTCCGATCGATTTTTGTATGTTGCGGGGATTATGCAGGAATTTTTGCTGATTGTTAAAGGGCGGCCGCAGCCGGATCTCTCGCCCGCGAAGACACAGGCGCGCATCGAGGAATACCGGGCCTGGGCACGGAGTTTGGGCGAGCGCCATATCGAAGCGGAGCGCTTGGACCGGGAGGGCGCTTATGTACAGGATAGCAAAACCGTGATGACGGACGGGCCGTTTCTTGAAGCGAAGGAAATCATTGCCGGTTACATTTTTATCCGGGCTGCCCACCTCGATGAAGCGACCGCCATCGCACAGACATGTCCCCTGCTCGAGCATTGCGATCTGATTGTCCATCGTGTGATCAGCAATGATGAAGCCTGAGCACGAAGCAAAGGTCGGTCGCATGGTGGATCATTTGTTTCGCCATGAGGCTGCCAAAATCGTCGCGGTGCTGACGCGAATCTTCGGTCTGTCCAATATCGAGCTGGCTGAAGATATTGTGCAGGATTCTCTGTACGAGGCGCTTACTCGCTGGAAATCCGGCCCGCTGCCCGACAATCCCGGCGGCTGGCTGATGGATGTCGCCAAGAAAAAAACGATTAACGTGCTGCGTCGGCAGCAGCGTCTGCATGCAATCCAAGACAATCTCGCTACAACAACGCCGCAATCGGTGCCGTCGGCGCTTGACGATGTTTTTGCGGACAAAGAACTTCGCGACAGTCAGCTTCGGATGATCTTCACCTGCTGCCATCCCTCGCTGGCCCCCGAAGGACAGATCGCGCTCACCTTAAAAACGCTCTGCGGCTTCAGCGTTAAGGAGCTCGCCAATGCATTGTTAAGTAACGAGGCAACAATCAACAAACGTCTCTATCGCGCCAAGAAAAAGTTTCGCGACGGCAGTATCGCCTTTGAGGTACCGGCGGGCGCCGAGCTTGACAGGCGTCTGCAATCGGTGTATGTCACCCTATACCTCTTGTTTAATGAGGGATATAACTCTTCACATCCGGAAGAACTAATTCGTCGAGATCTCTGTGCGGAAGCTGTTAGGCTGGTGCGCCTGCTGACCGAGTCCTTTCCGGAGGATACCAGGGCCCTGGCATTGTTGGCTTTAATGCTTCTGCACGCCGCACGCTTTGCGAGCCGTCTCGACCGAAATGGCGCAATCGTGATTTTTGCCGAGCAGGACCGCGGCACCTGGGACCGGCAGCTCATTAACGAAGGTGTGTATTATCTCCATCGCGCAGCGCAGGGCGAAGTCGTCAGTGCGTATCACCTGGAAGCGGGCATCGCGGCCGAACATTGTCTGGCACCGAGTTTTGAACAAACCAACTGGCATAATATCTATCGGCATTACGACATGCTGAGTCGCATCAAGCCGGGACCTGTTACGGAGCTGAACAAAAGTATCATCGTCAGCAGGACGCAAAGCCTTGCTGCGGCAATCGCGCAGTTACGAGTCCTGGAACAGGATCCGGCTTTGGCGAACTATTATCTGCTGTACGCCACACTGGGTGAGTTTTCCTTGCAGGCCGGTGACTCTTCCGCGGCACGAGAATACTTCCTCAAAGCGCAGTCCTTGACGGAGTCCCGCTCGGAGTCCGCACTTCTGCTGCAAAAGATTGCGCTCTGCGGCTGAAGCGAAATCCTCATTGTGATACTTTCCAGCTTCGCATTCGGCTCCACCGACAGAGTGCCTTGCCGACACGATTCATCTGTTCACGGGCAGGCGCGAGATTTTTTTCTTGCCGGATCGTCGCAGCTGTCCTGATTCCGGCATCCGGGGCGTCTTTAGCTTACAAGGAGGAATTGTATGTCCATCGAAGTAATCGAAGAGACGCTCATCGCGCGGGACCGACGGGCAGTGGCGCGTTTTGCCGCAGACCCTGCTAACGATCGCTGCTGGATCGGCGGGATACGCGAGGCGCAAACTCTGAACGATCAGCCTTTTGGCGTCGGCACCCGTGTTCGCCGGCGCGCACGTTTTCTTGGCAAATCAATTGACTATATTTTAGAGGTACGGGAATACGAAGCCGGCAGCTCGCTGGCAATGACTTCGGTCAGCGGTCCTTTCCCGATGCAGGTCAAATATCGCTTCGACGACGACCGGCAGGCGACGCGAATGCAAATAGAGATTCGGGGCAATGCGCGCGGCTTTTTTGGCATTGCATCGCCGTTGCTGGCCCGGCACGTCCGCCGTAATGTCAAAGCTGACCTTCAACGTCTGAAGCAGGCGCTTGAATCGGATGTCCCGCTTGTTACAGTTCCGGCAAAAGAAGGATGAATCCAATGACAATGGAAGAGCGTTTCCAACAGATTGCCTGTGAGTTGCCCGATGCCAAGATCGGCAATATGTTTGGCTCGAAGTGTATCAAGGCGCCAAACGGCAAGGCCGCCGCCATTTTCTGGAATGATCAGATGGTGTTTAAGCTCGACGAAGCCGATGCAAGGCTGGCTCTGGACCTACCGGGGGCGCAGGTCTTCAACCCGATGGGCACGCGTCCTATGAGCGGATGGGTGCAGGTGCCCGCTGAATTTGAAGAACATTGGCAGGAATACGCCCAAAACGCTCTTTCCTTTGTCAGCACATTGCCCGCCAAAAGCCGCAAGCGTTAATACTTTTCCCAATAGTACAGCGGTGGTCGTAGCGTGAATAAATTCGCTCTCCTGTTTCGCGGTGAGGAAGAGATAATGAAAGGATTGGCTCCACAGGAAATGCAGGCGCATATGGAGAAGTGGAGCGCCTGGCTCGCCGAATTGCGCAGCGATGGCCATCTGGAAACAGGCATGCCGCTCGATCGCAACGGCAAGGTGTTGCGCGATGGCGGCGCTGTCGTCACCGATGGCCCATTTACTGAAATTAAGGAAGTCGTAGGCGGATTTATTGTTATCAATGCGGTAGATTATGAGGCAGCTCTCGCACTTGCCCAAACCTGTCCCGGTCTCGAATTCAAGAGTTTTGTCCTAGAGCTGCGACAGGTGCAGACGCTGCCCTAAGAAGCGAGATGTCCCTTGTCGGCATCCGGCCGAAGGAATTCTATGGTGCATCCTGAATCGCGCAAAGTCGTCGACAATTTCTTTCGGCAGGAGTACAGCAAGATAGCGGCCGTGCTTGTTTCTTATTTCGGCGCGGGCCGGATCGAGCTTGTGGAAGATGCCTTGCAGGATTCCATGCTGAAAGCCATGCGGCTCTGGCCCTACAGCGGCATACCGGCAAAACCTTCTCATTGGATGTTCGTCGCCACGAAAAATCGCGTGCTGGATAAGCTCCGGCGCGAAGCGCGCGAAACGGCATTCGCCGCAGGAGAGCTCGCCGCCCTGCAGACCATTGAGCCGCCGAAGGACGTCCTGCTGGATGCCGAAATCAGAGACAGTCAGCTAGGGATGATCTTCGTCTGTTGCCATCCTGCCCTGTCGCCGGAAAGTCGGATCATGCTGTCTTTGAAGTTGCTCTGCGGCTTGGGCGTCACTGAGATCGCACGAGGTTTGTTCAAGTCGGAGGAGGCGGTCGCGCGCGCTATCAGCCGCGCCAAAGTCCGTCTTCGCCATGCGGCCTTGTCACTGGAATTGCCGCAGGGCGCGGAGCTGCGTTTACGCATGCAAACGGTGCAAACAATCCTGTATCTGTTGTTTAATGAAGGCTATCAGGCTTCACGCGGCGAGACCATTGTTAAACACGATATCTGCTTTGAGGCTATGCGCCTCTGTAAACTGCTGTTTAGCCATCCGGCGATTGCATCAAACGAGCTGCGGGCGCTCTTTGCGTTAATGTGCTTGCAGGCCTCGCGCTTCGAAGCCCGCCTGGAGACGGCAGGAGGCCTGCTGACACTCGAACAGCAGGATCGGCGCTTGTGGGATGCGGAGTTAATCAGTGCCGGATTGTATTATTTAAAGGAGGCAACCTCTACTCCGGCCGTCTCCGTTTATCATTTGCAAGCGGCAATTGCCAGTGAACACTGCCTCGCTGCCGACTTTGCGGCAACTAACTGGCGCAAGATTCTCTTCTATTACGATTCCCTCCTCGAACTGAGCCCCTCGCTTGCGATCCGTCTGAATCGGATCATCGCGGTCTGCCACGTTGAAGGGGCGTCGTCGGCGCTTCAGGAGTGGCGCAGCATTAAGCGCGCTAACCCGCAAGCCTCATATCTGTCAGAGGCGGCCGCAGCCTACCTGTACAAAAAGCTCGACGAGCCGCAGGAGGAGCTGAAGTATTTGCAAAGCGCACTGCCGCTTGTTCACAACAATGCGGAAACGCGATTCCTGCTCCAGCGCTGCAGGCAGCTTCAACAAAATCAAGCAGCTAAGGCCGCGCTGTGATCTATGAACGGCGCTGTTTAACGGCTGGTGTTTTCCAGCACGACAAAGGGAATGCCTCTATCGACCCAGGACTGCACCCAGTTTCCTTCGGCAACAACTTCAAAAGCCAGCGACCCTAAGACAAGATCGTCATCTCCGTCCTTGTTCAGGTCGCCTGCATCCATAACGATCCAGCGCCCGACGTTGACCTCCGCGAATGTACTGGCGCTGAACTTCCAGTCGCCATGATTTTCCAGATAAACAAATGACTCTTCCGGTGTATGATCCCAGTCGGGAAAGAAGGAGATGGCTGCGATGTCGATGTCCCCGTCAAGGTCGAAATCGCGGGGTATCGCATTGTATGCGCCGTTAAGTTGATAAAAAAAGCGTTCGTTGAAGTTATTCTCGCCGTCGTTCAGGTAGATGCGAATACCATGGTAGTATTTCATGATCGGACGGAAGTCGGCATTGTCGCCGCAGGTGTAAATGATATCGAGATGGCCGTCAGAGTTAAAGTCGAAAAGATCAAAAAAGCTGGAACCGTAGGATGGGTCGAATTGCAATAGCCGTTTTTCACGGAACTGTCCGTGGCCCTGGTTGAAATAGGCAAAGATACCTTCATCGGCCTGTCCGAAAAGAGCGATAATGTCAGGCAGATTGTCAGCATTCAGATCGCGGATGTAGGCTCTAATCGCTCCCGGTTTGTTGCGCAGGATGTGCCGCTCGAATTGCAGCTGCCCCTTGTGCTCCCACCAGGACAGGCTGCCGAGCCACTTGCCGAACTCGCAGGTGACGATGTCGTCTAGCCCATCGTTGTTAAGGTCCGCGTAGGCGCTGTGGACCGGTCGTTTCAGGTTTTGAAGCAGCAGAGCAGGCGGCCTGGCTGAAGCTTTCGTGAAAGTCGCGATGAATCCTGTGGGCGCATCGGTCGGCGCAAAGGAACCCATCACCGTCACGAGGAGCTGCCGCGCGGTTTCGCGTAGCCAGACGGGGCCCTCTTGCAACGCTGCCGCCTTCCGTAAGCGTGAGGCGTCGTCGAAGTGGTACAGCGTCTTCGTGTGGGCGTCCCCGAGATAGAAACCCTCGTCGCTGAAGCGGACCATAGTTGTGCTGGGAGGCGAAAGTTTGAAATCGGGGATGCTCACCCTGAAGTGCTGCAGTCCGGTTGCGATTGACTTCGCAGGTACCGGCAGAGGCTTCGCCGGCGCTTCACGGACATAGTAGGCAAGGATTTTACTCCAGCTCAATGAGTCGATGGTCGGCCGTTTGGGAAAGATATTGGCCCGTTCCACGGCGACACCGCCCGGTCCGGTCTCGATCAGCGCCGCCCGTGTGCTGTCATCGGGATATACGCCCATGAAATAGCCCATACGCGGCAGGACGTGGTCGCGCCAGCTTGCCTTGTCGAGTTGTTTGGGTTCGGGGAATGTATGGCAGGCCGTGCAGTACATACGGGCCAGTCGGGCGCCGGTCATTGCGCCGGAGGTGTCGGCCTGGTCGCTATGCTGCTCTCCGCCGGGTTTCGGATCCGGTGAACAGGAAGACAAAATGCCGAGAATACAGACTGAGGCCAGGACTTGCAGCTTCACAGATACATCCGCGACAATGATCAAAAATACAAGCTAGCGCGCAGAGTGCATCCGGGTGGTTAAGAATCTGTTATCGTTTGATAAAGCGGCGGAACAGCAGGCTTAGGTCTGTCCGTCTATCGGTCGAATAAGCCGGGTTGGAGGGGTAGAGTCGCAAGCTCACGGCAGGCCATACCCGCCGCGTTCAGTGCGTCGGCAACCAGCGTGCGGTGGCAATGCTTATAGTCGGCGCAGGCGCAGAACAGCAGCAGCGGCCCCTGCTTCAACAGATGCCGGATTTGAAGTATACCGGTCGCGAGATCATCGACTGCAAGGATATTACTGCGAAACTGTGAATTGCCGAGCTCCGCTACATGCTGGTAGCGTCCGGCAAAGCGTTTGCGCAATTCCACCTGTTGCCATGCGGCCCGGCCTCTGGGCTTGCTGCGGATATCGACCAGGAGAGCGTCCCAGTGATCCAGCAGCGCAGCGATGCGCTCCACACTACAATCTCGGCGATTGTAGCCGAATGAATGAATCGAATGCTGCATAGATGCGATCGCAATAAGCCTATTGCATAGGCACAGTGAGCTAAATAGCCTGTCCATGACCAGTCAAATTTTATGCAGGCGAAGCAGGCTTCGAAACAGCTCAATGTCTCTGAGTATTGATGATGCTATTGCTTGTGACTAAACAGGGCGGAGGACAGGATCGGATTCAAAAGCAAGGGCCGCCTTCCTGCGAAAGGCAGCCCTTTTAGTCTTTTTGCTCGCGTTTCAGAAGTGGGCAATACTGGATTTGAACCAGTGACCTCTGCTGTGTGAAAGCAGCGCTCTAGACCAACTGAGCTAATTGCCCTTCTTAACGCTTAAGCTTCAATGTTGCATTGAAGACTGCAAACATACGAAGTTTTAATATCGAATTCCAGTATTTGGACTGCTCTATGCAGTCCTGGCTCGAATCTTGCAGCAGACAGCGACGAAGGTGTTGGCTATTCATCGCTATGCGGAGCGCAGGATTCACGCCTCGGTATTGTCGGCGTGCGCATTGCTGCGAATTGCTCACCCTCTTGGAATTCCGCCGGAATGCTTATGTTCGCAAGAATTAAAGTTCAGGGTGTTAGACTAAAGAGCTGCTTGTCATGGCAAACGAATGCGTGCGTATTCTCGCCGATGTGAATCAGATTCGACGCTGCGCCGCGCGGATCGCCGAGAACGAATCATTGATCGAGCGGCAGGCACGCTATTTCGGTCTGGTCGGTAACAAGGTACGATTGCAGATACTTATCCTTTTGTCCGATGAAGGCCGCTTATGCCCCTGCGATCTCAGCGATATTCTCGGGCTGAGTATTTCGGCCGTATCACAACACCTGCGCAAGCTGCGAGACGGTGGAATGGTCCGTAATGCTAAGGAAGGTCAGCTTATCTATTATTCGCTGAGCTCGGAGAGTCAGGCTTTACTGGAAACGATGCCGGGGAATCTGCCGCTTCGTCAAGGCCCGGAACTGCGAGATGTCGTCGTCTGATAAGCTCATTACCCAAAATCAAAATCTCTGCCCTACGGCGATCGACCGGCTGACACTTACGCGGTGAGAGCGCTCTTTACAGTGAGTCCAGAATTTTTTGCATCACTTCGTCGCCAATATACTTGCGGCCTATTGCAATAATTTCCTCGCTGATCTGCTGCCGAGCTGCGGCTGCTTCATCGCTGTGCATCCGTGCTGCCAATCTGTCGTCGGTAAACCAACGAATAAGCACCTGCCTGATCTCTTCACTCATCGGATAGCGGATTTCCCGTGACAGATCCTGAAATTCCGCCAGTTTGTTCAGGATAACTTCGGTCGTCAGCGCGGCTTCTTCAATGCTGAGTCGATCGACATCACGCCCGCGATACCATTGGCCGGAGTTACTGAAGTCAAACAACGCGGCTTCCGCATCGGCGGATTGCAGCAAGGAGGCTTCGAAGTCGTGCCTTCCGAACACGTCGAGCGTAATTGCCGCCTGCAGAGAATCCTTAACTGCCTCGGTCCAGACAATGGCGATTGTCGTGCCGCTGCGGTTGAGCCAGGCTTCGGCAATCCGGCTGTTTTGCATCAAGTCAAGCAGAATCGGTTTTGCGCGGCTTCCGCAGCCGATTTGCGGAGCGGCGTTGCAAACCAGTGGCGCCGCATAAAACGTCAGCGAACGGGTTTCTATGCGAGGCACTAGGCTTGACCATAGTTGCTGGGCGCTCAGGCAAATGAACGCCGCAAAGAGCACCCAGGGCCGCAAGGATTTCGCGATGAACATAGGTAAGATTTCGGATTTGCGATTTAACGTAGCGATAGATATTTAAGCATTTGCTAAAATAATGAAATAATGTGGAGTCGCATAGAGATTTGAAAAAAAATGCAAAAAATCGGCTGCGAGCCAGACAGGATACAAAATATTTAGTTACATTTGCAACTAAACTAATGGTTTTTCGGATGACTATGGCATACGAACTACAGGAGTCGATCGGCTATCTGGTCCGCAGCGTTACAAGGGCACTGCGGTCGCACTTCGATCGCAGGCTTCGCGAAGAAGGAGTCGCGGTAACGTCGGATCAGTGGGCAATTCTTGTGAGCCTGCGGCAGCAGGACGGCCAGTGCCAGCGCAGGCTTGGCTATATCACTATGTTGGAAAAGACAGCCGTTTCCCGTCTCATCGACGATATGGAGCAAAAGGAGCTGGTTTTGCGTGTGCCTGATCAACTGGACAAACGCCAGAAGTTAGTGTATCTCACGAGGCGCGGTCGGATGCAGTACCAGGCAATGCTGCCCCTGGTCGAGGAAACCCTCTGCGAAGCGGAGCGGGGAATTCCGGCCCGGCGCATGCAGGAATGCAAGGAAGTGCTCCGCCTGGTCTTTGCCAACCTCCACGGCTGACCGGCGCTGCGGCGTCTCACAGATAGTTGGAATTGAAACTTTTTTTCAAATAGTAGATTGTGAGGATTCATTATGCGTATTGCAGTAATCGGCAGCGGTAATGTAGGTGCCGCACTGGGTCTTGGCTGGGCCCGCGTCGGTCATACAGTGACATTCGGTCTGCGACGGCCTGCGGAAGACCCGATCCGGGAGCGCGCCGGCGCAGCGCAGGCGGACATTCAGCTTGCAACAGTAGCGGAAGCATTGCGGAATGACCTGATTGTTTTGGCTGTGCCCTATACGGCATTGGCGGGGATTATCGAGCAGGGGCCTTCGCTGCAGGGGAAAATCCTGGTCGACTGTACGAATCCGATCGGCCCTGGCCTGACCCTCAGCGTCGGACACACGAGCTCCGGGGCTGAACAACTGGCGGCGTTGGCGCCGGGCGCAAAAGTTGTTAAAGCATTCAATACGACCGGTTACGAGAACATGGAGCGGCCGGACTACAAGGAGCAGAAGCTGGCGATGTTTCTTTGCGGCGATGACGCCGACGCCAACGCAACTGTGGCGACTCTGGCGTACGATCTGGGCTTTGACCCCGTCGACGCAGGGCCGCTCAGCATTGCGCGTTACCTCGAACCGCTGGCAATGCTTTGGATCGATATGGCTATAAAACAGGACAAGGGACGTGACTTCGGATTTGCTTTCCTGCGACGTTCCTGAGCGTTGAGACGGAACTGAGTATAAGCAACAATCCGAACGATAGATGGCCTCATATCGACAAAGTTGTCAACAAGGCCTGCGCCGGCACTGAAGAAGGCTGCGCTGAACAATACCCGGCAGCTAATCGAAGAGAGTCGGCAATCAGCACTCGCAATTCCTGCGTTTCCGGGTATGTCGGTGGTTTACAGGTGCAGGAGTGCTGCCAACAGCTCCTCCGGCTCGGCGCGTCTGCGATAGTCGGCATCTAAAAAGGCGTAGCGGATCGTTCCGTCGCGATCGATAACATACGTGGCGGAAAGCGGCAACTCATCGCTGGCGTCGCCGTTGTATTCCAGCAAGCTGAAATTCTGTCTGTAAAATTCGCTGACCTCCGTCGGTAGGGTAAAGACGATACCGTATTGACGGGCAACGGCGTTGCCGACATCGCTCAACACTTCGAATTCGAGCGCATTTTTGGCTCGGGTATCCAGCGACTTGTCCGGCAGCTCCGGTGTCAGAGCCAGGACTGTAGCGCCGGCTGCCTTGAATTTCGGCAGGTATTCCTGCAGGGCCGATAGAGTCAGATTGCAGTAAGGACACCAGCCCCCGCGATACCAGGTCAGAATGACGGGACCTTGTTTAAGAAAGTTACCTAAGCTGACGCTGTCGCCGACGGCGTCAGGCAGTGTAAAATCGACCGCTCGTTCCCCGACTTGCCGCGCTTGCCTCAGGATGCCGCTGGCCGCCAGTTCATCCACTCCCCGCTGGTAGGCGTCAATTTTGGCCTGAGGCGCCCGGGCTAAAAATCCTGCCTTTTTGTTGTCCAGCCGGGCTTGTAATCCGGATGCTTCTCCGCCGGACAGCGAGTTGTCGTCGCCTTTTGTCTTCGTTGCGGGCAAGGTCGGCTCTCCTTTTTGCGAATCGCCGCAGCCGGAATAAACAGGTCCCCAAAGCAGCGCCAGATACAAACTGTAGCGGAAAATGCTTTTATTCACAGTTATCGTCTTCCCTTCGAATTTTATTTAACAAGATGTTAAGTTTGCGGGCTTCTTCTTCGCTTACCCCTTTGGTAAAGCCATCGAGCTCTCCGGCACGAACGTCAATCGCCGCCAGTACTTCCAGGCCTTTTCCTGTAATTCGTACATCGACAAGGCGCTTGTCATTGTTGCAGGTGCTTTTAGCCACAAGATCTTTTTTCAGCAGACGATCAACGATCCTGGATGTATCAGACATATGGTCGATCATTCGCTCGCGGATTTGCATCGTACTGATTGCCTTGGGATACTGACCGCGCAGAATGCGAAGAATATTAAACTGCTGCATTGACAGATCGTACTGATCCAGAAAGTCCGTAAGCCGACACTTGAGCCAGCCATGGGTAAACAAAAGGTTTACCCGCAACTTCTGCCATTCGTTTGTGAATGATTGTGTCCGTAAGGCTTCGTCGATTTTCATGCGGGGCAAACACCGTGAAGTCGCCGGCCGCCACTCACCGGCAAAGCAAAATTGTTAAACAAAGGATACGGAATAATTACGGTAGCACGGTTTCCGGCCGGGATAGAGCGGCTGGACATTTAACCGGAATCTGTCTAGCGTTGCGTACATATTTAGCGATTATTTTGGCGGATACCAAAGCGAATGAATCGACGAAAACTGCGCTGTCCTTGCTTGGCGCAGCGAAGCTAAACGCCGTCCCCTTTCTTCCTATTCGCAGGCGGAATCCATTGTCGCTCGATCCGGGCTGGCGCGTGCAGCGCTGCTTCAGGTCGTAAAACAAACAGTCGGCTTGACGTTCGGGATCCAGGCATTGCTGCCGAATTGAGCCGATTTGTATGAAAGCCGTATTACCGGAACAGCGTTGGGCGTTTCAGCTCTGGCTTGTCTCCTGATTCAAAAACTTCTGTATCTGCCTCCGATGACGCAGCACATGGACGATGGCGTGCTCCAATAAGCTTTCCAAATCATAGATCGTCCAGGAAGTCTTGATGAGCGTATGCAGCAACTCCTCATCCGTCAACTGATGTTTATTGGCCAGCGTGGCAAGCGTATACCTGAACATCAAGTCCAGTTGGCTGCGGGCATCGGCGATTGATGCGAC
This sequence comes from Candidatus Kapaibacterium sp., assembly GCA_028284775.1. GTDB lineage: Bacteria > Bacteroidota > Ignavibacteria > Kapaibacteriales > UBA7675 > JANQRB01. Next base: position 79,825 of record JANQRB010000015.1, read on the forward strand.
CGATACCGAATGCTCTTCTTCCCTTTCGTTAAATCGTTTGCGGATGTAGTTGGCGTACAAGTAACCGGCGCCAATAACATGGCTCAGCACTCCTTGAATGCTGCGCATTTCAGCGTAGTCGCTATCCGGATCGGCAATACGGCTAAACTGCTCGTGGCTGATCCCGCCCAACAGGGATTTCAACTCATCCAGGGCCCTGGCATATTCGTCGGTCAAGGCTCCGATTGGACCACTGTGGAAACTGGCGTGAGTCATATGCGATGTCCGGTTGATGCTGACTGCAGTCGTTGAGTAAAATTACATAATGGCTGCGTAATTCCACGAGGCATCTCGATAAATCGGATTGTCGTCTGGCGTCGGATAAGTGCGCTTTGAGACCGCCGGACTGGCATTTGCTTCGTTTTACTTGAGTCGCCCGGACTTCAGAAGTGCCGTTACTTCTTCCGTGCCCATCCCTGTCATTCGGTCATGAACAATGGCGCCGGCCCGAAGTAAGGACTTGACCACCGCCTTGTGGTTGCCGCCTTTGGGTCCGTGGACCGAGGCATAAACGGCATTGGCCAGGGCCGTGCCGCCAAAGCAATCAAGGCTTTCCAGGTCAAGGTCGGGTTTGAAGCGCAGCAGCACATCAATCATAGCGGCATGGCCGAAATAGGAAGCGCGATGCAGTGCCGTGCCATGCCAGTTGCGAATGTCGACAGGTATACCGGACCGCAGCATCAGGTCTACCGCTTCGATGCGGTTTTCATCGACAGCATCGAGCATCATCAGGCGGTCGTGTTCGCTGAGTCCGGCGATCAGATCGGGCTCTTGTTTCAGCAGGGCATGCAGTTCCTCGGCCTCGTTGCGCATGCAGTGGGCGAAAAATCGATCGCTGCGGCTGAGTTGCGTGTCAGCGCCGCGTTGAAGTAGCAGCTCTTCCGCCGATTGCCGGCCATAACGATGAGCGAGCGCATAGGCTGTCAGCCCCTCAGGCGTCTGCGCATCGATCTTTGCGCCATGATCGAGCAAGAGCGCAATTGTAGCGGCATTGCGGCCGCGAACGATTGCGTGATGCAGGGCATTGGGCGCATACTCGTTCGGATCGGCGCCATAGCGCAGAAGCAGTTGTGTTCCGTCGATATCGTCGAAGTCAAGTTTACGTTTCAGGACGTTGGTGCCGGCCACTCGAGCTCCGGACTCCAACAGCAATCGTAAACAGGCCTGATCATTATGCTCCGCGGCGTGATATAACGACTCGTTATCGTCAGGCGAAGCGCCTGCATCGAGTAATAGTTTCGTCAGTGCTGCGTTGTTTGCCACCCCGGCGGCAAGGTAGAGTACCGTCAGCCGGCTGTCGGGATCTTGCGCCGAACTGTAGCTGGAATTGGGATCTGCACCCGCCCGAAGGAGTAGTCCCGCCGATTCGACGATGTCTGCCGCCTGCTGCGCCCCGTCCCTGTGGAAGGGCGAGACCGCCAGGTAGTGCAGGACCGTTAGATTGCGCGGGGGTATTGTTTGTCGGGCAAGCGCGGGCTTTTCCTGAAGCTGCCGGCGCACAAAATCTGAGTTGCCGAGAATCGCCGCGCTGCAGATATTCGCCCTTCGCAGGTGCGGATTCTCCCGGACGAGGCGCCGGGCCTGTTGTTCCCGGCGTTCAAAAATCGCCCTTAAGAAAGACGATTCTATCGCGTCTGAAGATCGATCGATGCTCATTCCGGCTGTCCGTGTTGTTTGGTGGACAATTTACACGATGTCAGCGGATTTTGTATCGATGCCTGGAGATTTTTGAAAGTCGGACCAAAGCCCGCCGTGAAGAGGAGCTAATTCAATGGCCGGACTCCTTGTTACCTTGATTGCGCGATCAGGGCAAGTGCCGCCTGATGTACAATGCGCAGCGGAGAAGGCTTTATCGCCCGACGACAGTAGTTCCAGGTACGCCGGCAATCTGCTCCTTTGCCCGTAGGTATCCCCCGGATAAAGACCGCCGGTAGCCGCTTTATTCTGTGCAGCTGGTAGCGGTGGCCAGGCTGATCGTCACAGCATCCCCGGCGTCGATCGTCAGCTCGGAGCCGCTGCTGAGTTCCACAGTGTGGCAGAGATCGTCAGGGTCGACGGAGCAGGCATTCAGAGCGGAAAGATCTATCGCATCGAACCAGAAATCAACGCTTCCGTCCGCCTCCACAGCACCAAAATTAACACCGTGAGGAACCACAGTGCCGTTGATCTTTAGTTTTGTTCCATTAGCTCCTAACTGGGGCGGCAAGGTGGAATAGTTGGCGGGCGCCAGCTGTCCGGATCCTGAAATATGAAGTAAGACGGAGCAGTGCTCTTCTCCGCTTCGGAACAAAGCTTCGAGAGGCTCTTGTTCGCTTACAGGCCCCGGTGCATTAGACACGATCGTCGTAACATCGTAGCTGATCGTTGCCAGGGGCGCATCGACAGACCGGTCTGCCCTCAGCTCAACTCGTTCTTCGGGTTGGGTGCCGGGAGTACATGAATTACACAGACATAATGCAATACAGGCCAGGAATTGTTTTTTTCGTATTTGCGGGAGACATATCATTTTCACTACCTCATAATTAGAATGCCGAATTCGCTGCTACTTGTCTTTGGACAGGTATCACTTGAATTCACGATGCCGCGGAGTCAATGCCGACGGCTGGTCAGCTAAGCTCCGGCGCGAGTGTACAGATCATATGTTTATAGGGCGATTGCCAAAAAGGTAACACCGGAAATCTCATCCGTCCTGACAGGCAGCATTGTAGAGTTTCGATGTGGCTAAGCGGGAACAACTCGCCGGGAATGTTCGTCAGGCCATCTTGGGGAGTGTTGTCCGGGGGAAATGACCGATGCGGCTTTCCGACGATACTCTTTGCACGACTCTTCAATTTTCCGTTACTTCGGCGGGCGGGTTTGTTCTTCCACTAGCACAGGAATCGATGAGATGACAAGCGTTCGACCGGTATTGATGTGCCTGCTTCTCGGCATCACAAGCCTGGCTGTCGGCCAGGACAGCGTGCGCTTCAGCGGCAGCGTTCAGGTGGACGGCAGCGAGCGTTTCACTATGGAAACCACTATACGCAAGCAGGACGGCCTCGTCAAGCGGACGGTCGACTTTTACGCCGGCAAAGAGCGAATCATGAACGTCGTCAGCGAATTCAGCAGTTCGCCCCTCAAAATGCGATCCGTGAAGCTTGAAGACTTTCGCACGGGCCGGCAGGAATTTATCGAGCAACAGGGACAGCAATACCGTTTGCGTTCAAAGAAGAATGCGCGCGAGGACATGGAAGAGGGCACGATCGAAGAAGATGAGGATGAACCGCTGCTCAGCTCGTACATGATCGGTGAATTCATCGTTCAGAATCTGGCGCGCCTGAGGGCGAATGAAGAGCTTGAATTCGAGTTGGCGGTGCCGTCGCGCCTCGAACAGATAGGCTTTGACCTGGAACTCACGGGCGAAAAAGATTGTGCGGGAGAGGCTTGCTACGAAATTACCATGAGCGCTTCATCGTGGATCATCAGGCAGCTCGTAGACCCGATCATGTTTTATTTTCAAAAGGCTGCACCACATCGGCTGCTGCAGTACAAAGGGCGTCTGTCGCCCACCGACGACAATGGCGATGATCTTGACGGCGCGATTATCTACAACTATGAGTGACCTCTGTTGCCCGAGATATGTTGTCTCGACCCGTCGACGCCTTGCGGTATGCCGGGCGCTCACTGATTGCGGAAATCATTTTGCCTGCGATGCGAATGAATAGGAAGCCGAGAAAGCGTCGGCCGCGCCTGCAGGGAGTTCCTGCCTTGCAATCCCTTCGGCGCGATAGCCTTTAGGAATGCTGCGTGGCCAGCATAATTTCGACGCGTGTGCCCGCCGCATTGCCGAGCTGATCGTAGAGATCGGTGACGTGAATCTGCATTCGCTGCTGCATTTTTTCGCTCATTATCTTGAGTCTGTCACGCGCCACCTTCATTCCGATCGACAAATGATTCGCCGAACGTTTCTGTTGCAATTCCTGCGCTCGCACGCGTCCGACACCATTGTCTTCGATTGTATAGATGACGCTGTCGCCACTCGCCCGAACAACGATGCTTATGCGCCCGCCGCTATCGCGATTACGCAAACCGTGAACAATGGCATTCTCCACGTAGGGCTGCAGGAGCATCGGCGGTATCATCTGGTCCTGCGGATCGATCGTCGAATCGATCACAATCGAATAGCTTAGGCGATCTTCAAAACGCAGATTTTCGAGCTCCAGATAGAGCTCCAGGATTTGCAGCTCCTGCGCCAACGCTATTTCTTCCCGTTTCGAATTTTCGACGACCATGCGCATCAAATGAGCGAAACGGGCAAGATAGTCGTAGGCGGTATTGGCGTTATGCTGTAGAATGAAATGCTGGATGGAACAGAGTGAGTTAAACAGGAAATGCGGGTTCATCTGCAGGCGCAGCGCTTCCAGCTCCGACTCCAGTACTTTGCGCTGCAAGGCCGCCTTGCGCTGCTCGCTGCGGAAGCGGAAGCGGACAAATGCAAAGGCAAGGCCGAACAAAGCGGCGAAAACAGCGCTGCGAAATCCCATCGTTGTCCACCAGGCAGGATCGATTATCAGCGTGATGGCAATACCTTCTGTGTTCCAGACGCCGTCATTATTCGAGCCTTTGACCCGAAAGGTGTAGGTGCCGCCCGCAAGGTCGGTATAAGCGGCATAGCGGCGCGTACCGCTGTTAACCCACTGTGGATCGATGCCGTCAAGGATGTATGAGTATTGATGTTTCGAAGGATTCGTATAATCGAGGGCCGCAAAGCGGAAGGAGATGAAGTTGTCCCGGTAGGACAATCGGACGGTATCGCCGTTAAACAATTCGCGCTGCCGCGGTCGATCGAAAACGCGCAGCTCCGTAATAACCACCGGCGGTATGTGAGGATTGTCCTTAACATTGTCCGGATGAAAATGCACATAACCTTCCAGGCCGCCTACAAACAGTTCGCCGCTGGGATGATGCCGGTGATACGCGCCGAAATAGAATTCATCGATACCCAGGCCGTCGCTTTTGTCGTAGTTCCGAAACTCCAGTGTGCTCAGGTTAAGACGCGTGATACCTTTGTTGGTGCTCAGCCAGAGATGGCCGTTTCGATCAGGCAAAATACCGAACACCGAATTGCTCGCCAGGCCATCCGACTCTGTAAAGCGTTGAAATGAATCGGTGTTCTTAATGTAGCGATTCAGACCATGGCCAAAAGCGGCAGCCCAAATCGTACCGCTTTCGTCGGCATTGATGCACCAGACGGCATTCGAACTGATCGAGCTGGAATCGTGTGGGTCATGAATGTAAGTCTTGACAAACTGTTCGCTTGCGCGGTTGAAAATCTTGATTCCTTCGTTTGTACCCAGCCACAACAAATCGCGGTCGTATTCGAAAATGGAAAACACAAAACGTCTAATATTGGTTCTGGTCGAGTCGGGTCTGAAATACTTAGCGAAACTATCCGATGCGGCATCGTAGCGCTGCAGGCCGTAGGAAGTGCCGATCCACAGAACGCCCCGCCGGTCCGTCAGCAGAGAATACACGCCGTCTTTCATCGAACCCATGCCGCGTCTCTCGTGATCATAATAACGAACCGAGCCGTCGTCGGGATTGTAGCTTGTTAACTGTGAGTAAGAGCAGGCCATCCAGATTAAGCCGCTGCTATCCTGACTTATAGCATTGACAGGGTAGTAGCGGTCGTTTTCCTCTGCCAGTTTGTAATGGGAAACCGTTGGCCTGTCGTCTTTCATGCGGCTGGTCCTGACGCCGACATCGGTTCCAACCCACAGAGAGTTGTTTTTATCGAGCAAAAGGGATCGGACGTACCAGGGCGATGTGCGCTCGACACCCACATCAAGATTGCTCTCCGAGGAAAAGCGCAGAGGTTTGAGGTCAATTTTGCACAGTCCGCTGCGGCCTCCGACCCAAAGGATACCCTGTGGATCGTAGAGCAAATTCAGGATCATTTCATTCATCCAGCCGATCTTTGTTTCTGAATTGGTGTCGTAATGTTGTGTGGAACCATTACTCAAGTCATAGCGAATCAGCCCCAGATTAAAAACGGAGATCCAGAGTCTGTTCCGAAGATCCTTGACAAAGTGGTGAATTCTATGTCGAGCTCGAAAGCCCGTGAATGGGTATTGCGGAAGCGTCAGTAGCAATTTTGCTTGATGAGTCTTCAGATCAAGTTGCCAGATTTCTTTGTTGAGAGCGACCAATAAACCGCGCTGATCGTCCAGGAGCATGTCATTAACGTACTTGTTAGAGATCTGGCTGGGATCAGTTGTTCGACTGTCTGCTGATATCAGTTCGTGCCTGCGGCCCGTTTGCAGCCTGCTGTCGTAGCTGTACAAACCCTCGCTTGTAGCAAACCACAGCAAGCCCGAGGGATCCTTAACTATTTTATGAACGCGCGTACATTGCATGCACGGTGCTCCTGATTCGGCAGTCCGCCAGATCTTTGACAATTTCTGGTCGACTCGCTCGAAATGGCCCTTAGTCTTATCGAAAATGTAAATCTGGCCTGATGTTGTGCAGAGCCACAGACCTGCGTCAGCGTCATCGTGAATTACGGCGATCGATGATTTGCCGGGTCCGGCGATCGACGTGGAGTCCGGGCTGTAGATAGTACATCGCTCGCTGCGCCGGTCGAATCGATTGAGTTTGCCGTCGTTGGTGCCGATCCAGATTGTGCCCTCCCGGTCTTCGTGGAGAACAATGATGCCGTTAGCTGAAATCGAGTAGGGATCGCGCCGATCGGACCTGAAGACCCGAAACTCGTAGCCATCGAATTTATTCAAACCGCCGTCGGTGCCAATCCACAGAAATCCTTTGCTATCCCGCAGGAATGTGCTGACCTGCCGGTCTGACAGGCCGAATTCGATAAAGTCGTCTTGCAAGTGATAGTAATCATTGCCGGGGGAATTGACCGGATACAATTTGCCGGTTGTCGCGAATCCGCTTGCGGCGAAGGTCAGGTGAACAGCGCACACAAGCAAGAATCTACGCCAACTGCTATCGGAGTTCCGGCATTCCCCGCCATAAGGTGCCCGCCAGGGAGTAGGCATGGGGAGTTCTCCAAATCGCATTTTTGACGAAGCGGCGGCAGAACAATAGGCCGAAAAAATAGCTCAATTGTTAGGCGGTCGCAAGTACCAATTTACTGGTTTGGAAATTTACCCAAGAATGTTTCGGCTTCGCCGACCGCAGATCCTACCGCACATTTGCCGTCCCGTCGGTTGCCGAAGATTTCAAAGCCGGTCGTGTAATCAGGTCTGAACAGTCGGCGAAATTTTCTCGGAATACGATCGACTGATGATTTCATTTTCATAGGATCGGATTATTGAGTTATTTGCGACCCCGTGGACGCACTGCGTCTCAAAGCGCGGTCAAAAACACATCAAATCGCCCCGGCTGAGTCCAATCTTCTTTTTTTGCGCATTACGCCGAATCACCCACGGTGTCCTGCAAGTGATAAGGAAAGGGAATTCAATTGGCGTCAGGTCAATTCTTTTCACTGCGTCAACTCACAAGCAAAGGCAATTGCGAGCCTGATTTGTCCGCCTGCGAACTCTATTTGTACCGGCGCGGCGTTAAAAATTCGCTAGACCCTTCGAATCAATCGGAAAGGAAAGAAGTCTCATGATGAGTGCTATCATACTTGAAGACGAGGTCAAGAATCGCGAGATATTGTACACATTACTCGGACGATACTGTCCTCAGGTTCACATTCTGGCCTGTGCGGCATCAGTTGCAGACGGACGTGCGCTCCTTCGAGAGAACAGTCCCGACATCTTATTTCTGGATGTCGAACTGTCGGACGGCGACTGTTTCGAGCTGCTGGAATCGAGCGCTGACCTTTCGTCGCATTTAATATTCACTACCGCCTACAGTCACTATGCCGTCCGCGCAATCAAATTTGCCGCGCTCGACTACCTGCTTAAACCTATCATCGTCGGTGAACTGAAAGAGGCGGTCGCCAAGGCCGAAGCCTCATCTGCCGGCTCGCCGGCCTCACGCGACAAAGTTCAGACTTTTCTCACGCATCGTCCTTCTCCAAACCTGACGAGCGACAAAATCGCCCTGCCGACGCTCGATGGTTTTGTGCTGGTGCATCTCGCCGAAATAATTCGCTTCGAGGCGCGCGGAAACTATACATTGGTTGTTACCACAACAGATGAAGAGCTGACCGTATCAAGATTAATCCAAGATTTCGAGACATTGCTGGCCGATGACAACTTTTGCCGAATTCACAAAACGCACCTGGTCAATCTGCGGCATGTGAAAAAGTATGTCAAAGGCAAGGGCGGCTTCGTTGTAATGTCCGACAACTCCCAGGTCGATGTCGCAGCCCGGAAGCGCGAAGGTTTTCTTGAGCGTCTGCGCAAAGCCTGAGGCAGAAGTATCAAGAGCAAGACTGTCGGGCTCTTGCCTGCCATTACAAGCGGAGGAAAGGGGTGAGCGTCATCCCAACCGGATGACGCTCACCGGAAAGCTGATGAAGTCAAATGAGCTGTCAGACGGGCGCACGCATAGGCTCTTTATTTTGAGAAGGAGAAGTTAATGATCGGCAAAAACTCGAAGGGATCGCCGGCCCGATTGATGTTAACAAGGCCGATTTGCAAGCCATGCAGGTTATCCGTAACATTAATAATGCCGAGCATGACACCTTGCGTACTTTTGCTCGAATTGTAAAATCCGCTTTGCAAACCAGTGACGGAGCCGTCAACAAGATTGACGACGCCTTCCTGCCATCCGGTGAAATCACCCTCGACGATATTAACCATGCCAAACTGAAGGCCGCTGGCACTGCCTTCGACTTTATTATACAGGCCGAATTGCAGACCGCTCAAGTCACCGCTTAACATGTTGACAAGTCCATAATCAATCCCGGTCAGATCCTTGTTTTTGCCATAGATAAAATTTATTCGGAGTCCGGTAATCGAGTGATCCTCATTGACGATCTGAATGGGGTTAAAGAGTGAAATTTGAATCGGCGACGTTGATTCGGCCCGTAGCGCCGAGCTGCCGATCAAGAAGATTAATGTCAGGATGAAACACGCATTTTTCACGAGAGTCTCCATAGAATGTAAGTATTTGCAAATGCGAATGTCAGCCGATGAAGCTATTGTGAAGCGTTGACCACATCGCGAATCCAGTGCCGGACGTCGCTGATGAGCTCATCGCTCGTATTGTGTCCTGACTCATAGAGAGTGAGCTTGTGCTGAACACCTACTTCCTTCATCAAAGCTGCCATTGTCTGCGATTCTTCAGTTTTGACGGTTCTGTCCTGGCTGCCGTGTCCGAGAAAAACATTGACGGAGTGCTTTTTCAGGGCCTTCAGGTAATTAATCCGTCGGTAGTCCTCAAGGAAATAACCGGCATAAGCGTGGATACTGCGAACTGCTTTCGGGTACAGACAGGCCGTGACGTATGCAAAGGCAGCGCCCTGACTGTGTCCAAAGATGCAAATGCGGTCATTCCGGACGCGATACTTTTGTTTAACATCTTCGACACAGCTCATTACCCAGCCCGCGTAGAATCGCGGTACTTCGGCGTAGAGGGGATCGAGCGAGTCGATTGTCTCCTGCATCCAGGCGGTGTAGCCCGGCCGGCCGCTTTGCTTAAAAGCCGCGTTGTGCGTGTAAGGTGCGCGCGGCAGCAGATAGATGACGTTGTCACGACCGAATCGATCCGCCAGGGTTCCGTGGCGTAGCTCGGTGGACCCGCTGCCATGCAGAACAACGCAAAGCGGGTAATGTTTGTCCGAGCTTGCATAATCGGGCGGCAGCAATGCAAGATATGTCCCCACGCGTTGCATCGGCAGGAAATGACGCAGGAAATTCGCGGGGGCACGTCTGGCTTTGGTCTCTTCGGCACGTCGCAAAGCTGCCTGAAATCGCAGGGATTCGCGGAGGACGGCCAGGTTGTCGTCGCCGGCTGCCTGCGCGGCATCGTCCCAGCCCGCATCGACAGCTTTTTCCCAGGCTTCGAGCGCCTGCTTCTGCTCATTGGTACGGGCGTATACACAGGCCAGATTATACCAGGATTCTTCGTCACGGGGATCGGCTTTCAGCCAGCGTTCGTAGTGCTCGGCAGCCTCGGCAAATTTGCCCTGCATCAATGCGCGCAAGGCCAGGTTGCGTTGAGACTGTCCCAGGTCATGAGCGACATAGCTGGAATCCCTTGCGGGCGTGGGCTGTGCCTGCATTGTCACATCTGTGTCGCCCAAGGCGAAAAAAAACAAAAGGGTCATTGACCATGCAAAGCGTTTCATAGCTTGCCTGTCCATTTGTTGAGAAAGAGGAGAATCGATGTATCAATGGGCGACACAGCGCAAAATACGTGAATCCGGGAATTTGGCCAAGACGAAGCGAGGTCGGGCGCTGACACGCGAGCTGCGGCCCGTCTGAAGTAAGGGACCGGGATCGCACCTGGCTGCGAATAGCGCTGGTTTCGTCGAGAGGAATTTCGTCTTCCGGCGGTAAGAACGGCTCTACAGCCAAGCGCAAAGCGGGCAGAAGGCCCTAGCAGGTCGGGCGTTCGTCCGGATCGCCGATCGGAGATTTCTTCAATGCATGGTCGGTCAGGCTTTTCGGTAATGTGTCCTTGTTAAGTCTTGGATGAAGGGCCGCACATTTCTTGCCTTTCGCAGTGTTTCAAGGGCTATCGTTCTTCTATTCCCCTGTCAGTTGCTGTACTTTTTCCAGATACTCATTGGTAAAAAGAAGAATGCCGTCGGTGTGCGTTCCGCTGATCTCCCAGAATTCCTTTGGTTCGGCGGCGCGTTCGAACAACTCTTGTCCCATTTCGAAGGGTATTGTTTCATCGGCGCGACTGTGAATGATTAACTTTCGAACTTTGATGTCGGCAATCTCGTCGATTGCGCTGTACGGTCCTGAGACCGCCAAGGCAGTGAACCAGGAGCCATACCAGGGCGTGAAGTGTGTTGCCACTGAATTATGCGACGTGAAAGCACCCTCGATGAGAAGTGCGTCGACTATGTCCTGATTTCTGTTTGTCAGAATGACAGCCAGATGTCCGCCGAGCGACAATCCCGCCACAACGATGCTGCCATGCTTAACATCATCGCGACCGGCAACATAGCGCAGGGCGGCCTCTGCGTCGTCCAGCACGCCCTCATGCGTTGCTTCGCCCTCCGATTTGCCGTATCCCTGATAGTCGATCAAAAACACCTGATAGCCGTTCATCGCCAGCGGCAGAGCATTCTCGAGCCAGGTTGTGACATTGCCGCCATTGCCATGCAGCATCAACACAGTGACAGCCTTGCTGTTGTTTAAAGGCTTGATGAAGAGACCATGTATCTGATTGCTGTCAGTGGAGGAAAGCAAAACCTCTTCGTGCGAAAGCTGAGCCGGCCATCGCATGGGATCCAATGTTTTGCTTGGATAGTAAAACATGGAGTTGAAACTACATGAACTGAGTACAGCGCCCAGTCCGACAATGAGAATAGATTGCAGGAGATGTTTGCGCATAGCAGGCAGTGACCGCGGTCGGAGAGATATCTTGAATACATGCAGAATAAAACAATTTAGACAAATCCCGATCTGATTCCAACTCCTATGCCTTCGCTCGGCTTCATTTTTGACTCTTCGCGAGTTACTACCTGTGTTGCGTGAAGCAGCGCGCTTTCATCCTGGTGTTCTTCCGTTTAGAAAAGGGAGCTCGTGCATAGTTGCGACAGGCTGCGACTGCGGGATTGATGAAGCTGTAGTCACCGGGCCGGCGAAGAAATAACCGATCAGGCGGGGGAGGATGGCGCTGCATCCTCCCCTGCGTTGTCGGCCGCTAATTTTCAATCACGAGTCGGTTCATCAGTATTTCGCCATTGGCCTTGATCCGGTAGTAATACACGCCGGCAGCAATGTCTTCGGTTTTAAGCTGCAAGGTATATGCGCCCGGTGGCTGCTGTTTGCTCACGAGGGTTCGCAATGTACGTCCGCGGGTGTCGTAGAGCGTTAACTCCACATGCGTCTGTTTCAATAAGCGGTATTCAATAGTAAAGTCATTCTGCGCAGGATTGGGATAGCCGCGGATACGCATAGAGGGCGCGCGTTCGCCGGTACCGATGAAACCACTATCGGCGCGGCCCTGGCCGGATCCGGCGTCGACGACGATGCTGGCTGTTGAGATGACATGGATCGTTAAGTCTGTGGTCGCCCACAAGCCATTCAGGTCGATCATGACAATCGAAGAAGTGAAAGTGCCGGTGGTATAGGCCCAGCCGGAGATGACGCCCGTGGTTGCATCGATGTCCAGGAAAGGCGGAAAACTGCCCAGGTCGAGCATGAACCAGTAGGGCGGGGTGCCGCCGGAGACAACAGGCGAGATCGTCGCCCAGGTATTCACCAGGATGACGCTCGGGGAGGTATAGGAGATCGAGGGCAGCGCCTGGATCATCAGTTGAATAGTGGCATCGAAAGTATAACTGTCCGAATCCGTTACGCGGACCACAATCGTACGGGGCGATGCCAGCGGTGTGGAAGGCGTGCCTTCGATTGTCCCGGTCGCCGAATTGAGCGTGAAACCGGCGGGCAGGGCATCCGAGCCGGGGGCCAATCCAAATCCGAAAGGATATTTGCCGCCGATCCGATAGGCCGCGAAGGTAACCGGCTGGTTGGACTGAAGCAGGTCGATGGTAACCGATGCAACTGTCGGCGGCGTGGCATAGGTCAGGAAGAGCGGTGCAATAGGCTTGATGTCGAGGGCATCCACATCATCGCTTGCGAGCAGGCCCAGGCTGGAATGACCGGCAAAGACGGAGTAGCTGCCATCGAAATCCGAAAAGAGGATGTCAGCTGCCGAGATATTACCTGTGGTCAGACTCGGCGAGCCGGGCGCCAGAGAGAAGAGCGCCTGATCCAGGTTGACGTCGGCGCTCCGATTGGCGATCGGCGGGCATGTCTTTGATGGGCTGACGTCGGAGACTGCCAGAGCGTCGATGACATCTCCGGCCTGCAAACCCAACTGGACCGGTGTCGCAAATACAGTCAGGCTGGCGAAGTCCAGTGAGCCAAACGAGGCATCCTGCACGTAAATTACAGCGCCGGCATTGGTAAATGAGGGGCCTTCCAGGGTGCAATAGATCCCTGAAGTCGCCATGCCGAATGGCTCAAGATTGCTGAGCTCGAGTGCGCTGATATCATCCTGGTTCATATTGGCTGTCGTCGGGCTGAGGCCCAGCGAGGCGTTGTCGACCACCAATATGTTTTCGCCAGACGGCGGCACCGTGCCTCCTGTCGCGCGGTAATGACCGAAGCTCCCCACGCGCGTGGCATAGATATCGGCCGATGCCTCGCTGAGATTGATATTTGCATGCGTCGCGTTTAGATGGACTTGCGAGCAGTGTTCGCCGAGCGAGGTCCGCGAGACCGAGAAGTAGAGAGCTCCCGGCATGAGCACGCACTGATTTTCCGGCAAATACGGCCTGGCCGTACCGTCCTGACCATAGGAGAGACTATTGATGGCGTCGCCCGCCGCAAAGTTGACGCCTGAAATCGCCAGGCCGTTGGAATTGTCGGGCGGACCGTTGCCAGCCCCTGACGATCGGTAGATCGACACCTGTTGAGTGGGATTGAAAGCATCGTTGAAAACATCGTTGGGCCAGACCTGGGTGAAGAGCGGATCCAGTCCACTGGAAACAGCCGACACACAAAAGTTAACATGGCAGAAGATCGTGATGGCGTCCGTGATATCGACCGGATGTTCATCGGGTAGTTTGCTGCCGTGACCGGCACTTAGCAGGTAAGCGCAAAGACGTCCTTTTTTATCATAGAGCGGCACAGGGCCAAAGGTGGGATCGTGGATATACGTTGAAGTCGGCAGACCGAAGTCCGGCGGAAACTTTGTCAGCACGCTGCGCAATAACATAGGAGTTTTGTTGAAGAGCTTTTTTTTGTGTCCGGGCAAGTCGATAATCACTTCGCAGTAGACATTGAAATAGCTGTCGGCATCGAAATCCTTGCTATGGTCGATCGGATCGCCATGATACTGCGAGGCGACTTCGCCTGTGCTGTAGTTAAAATAGTGTTCCAGGGCCGTGCCCGCCACATCATTGTAGTAGGGTTGTCCGGCGCGAATCGTTATCCCGTTGCCGACAAGTTCGAATGCCAGAATTTCCGTGTGTACCTCGCGCCGCGTCGGGTTGGCTTCGTTCCAGTCTGCCGGGCGAAAGCATGTGTTGTCGTCGGACACGGTGAGCAGCATATTGGGGTAAGCGCCTGCACCGCAAATCGTGGCGCCGCTGACGTCGACAAGGTCGCCCTCCAGATGTGGATCGCTGCGTCCGATAACGGTGTTGTCATCCTCAACAAACACGGTAAACTCTGTCCCGTCGAGGAATGCAACTTTAAAAGCCGCACCGGTTTGCATAATATCCGGGCATGAGGGATTTCCGGGACCGCCCGGGAATGCGCCGGCCAATACATCGCTTGAAAGTGCACCGAAAGCAATGGCTAATACGAGCAAAAATCGCAAATACATACTACCTCCACTTATGTAGAAATTAACATAGATTCTCATGAGGATAGGTGCACTCCAAGCGAGATAAACTTAGCTGTGTTTAAACTTGGCCGCGTTGGACAGATAGTATGATTGGAATGCACCCAAGTTCCGGATCAACTGCGCCGGAAAAATGATCTTGAGTACTAAAGCGGTTTCCAGAGCAGCTTCGGTGAATCTGCAACTATTAACATGGGCTGTCGACTTGACGGAATCGCTCGGCGCGCGGGGCGCAAAGGACCAGGCTGACATGGATAGGCTGCCGACCTTCGAAGATCGGTTGACTTTGGCAGCGGGCTCGAAGAGTACAAAAACAAATCGCAATTGACTACGGCCATGGATTCGGCAGTGGAACTGTTCCTGACGGTACCGCGCTTTGAACCGTCAATTTACGCAGTGTCTAGCGGAGCGTCTATCAGCATTGTATGCAGGAATATCCGTTCCCCGCATAGTAGTGTATGCTGCGATGTAATGGCAGTACCAATTCAGGCAGTGATCAGACAGACTCGGCAGTGCATAATGAAGCGGCGGTAAAATAATAATGTTTAATTCAATCACAAGTGCTAATCTGTTTTTTCGACCGAATTTTCAATGCTGCATTGTGTGCAGTGCCAAGACGGAGAGTTCTGAAGCTGCCGGACAGGCAAATCGGCATTTCCCCATTTGATGTCTTGTCAAACTTCCAGGAATTCGGTTCAAACAATCCCAATCGTCAATTACTCGTAATGTATGGACAGGACCTGGACAATGGGTGTTGTTCCTGTCGGGCAAGCAAGTCCATTACCGATCGAGGAAAAGTGCTCGAAATGTGTCATGTGGGTTTATGTGGATCGTGCTGAGGAATTTGTACAGGACGTCGCCGGGCATTGGAACGGGGATGAGGAAGGGCACAACCGGACAAATTACCGACCATGGGCCGGATGGCGATGGCGAAAGGGCTGTTCTCCGGCCCGGAGGATAGGTCGCAACTCAATTTCATAACCAAGCAAATGGCAGAAGGATGCCCTATGCGCAAGCTTATTTTTACTTCTGTGATCTTGAGCATAGCAGCTTCGTCCGTTATACTCAATGCCGGATGGAGCAGGCAGCAGATACCGGCGATCGGTTATGAACTGACCGCCATTCATGCATTTGCCGATCGATCGCTGATCGCCGTCGGCGATTTCGGCCGTATCATCTATTCCGATGATCAATTTGTGAGCTGGAACAGACGGGAATCTCTGACAGAAGAACTTCTCACGGATATCGATTTTTTCAATGAACTTACGGGCCTCATCGTTGGGCAGCGTGCTACGCTCTTGCGATCGACCGATGGCGGGCTAAGCTGGTCGCCACGTTCGCTGCCCGCAAAGATCAATCTTAACGCGATTGCCATCCTTGATTCACAACGGGCTGTAGTTGTTGCCGACGGCGGCATGATCTTGTATAGTAGTACCGCCGGCCGTGAATGGGAGCTGCGGCCTACGGGTCTTTCCCAGGATCTGAATGCAATCGCCTTTCAGAACGATGGTCGCTGCATCGTTGTCGGAGACGCCGGCAGTATACTGCGCAGCGATGACGGGGCTAATTCCTGGCAAGAGATAAGCAGCTCCATCGAAGCCGACTTCACAACCGTGGCTTTCTCTGCGGACGGTGTCGCAACAGCGGTGGATCGGGATGGTAGAGTCCATCGCAGCGACGACGGCGGTCTTCAATGGCGGCAAGTGGAGGGCTTAACAATTCGTGATGATTTCGGACAGGCCGCCGGCTTTGCGCGGGTGGAGTTTTTCGATGACGCAACAGGTATTCTCTGCGGCTCTTTCGAAGGCAGTTACCGCACGGAAGATGGCGGCGCAACGTGGTCCAAACAGGGCGGCACGCGGTTGAGTCCCTACCCTAGATTTAACAGCGTGGCCTTTCTCACGCCAAACGAGATTGTCGCTGTCGGCGCCGGCAGCTATCGCAGCGCCTTCGTCGCGACAACACAAAATGGCGGTGAGAAGTGGGGATACCGCATATTCGACAGTTCCATCGGCAAACTTACCGGACTCGCGAACGGGGCGGATTCTTTGTATGCCGTTGAAGTACAGTCTTACAATGACGTTGAATTTATTGATGACAACACCGGTTTTCTGATTGGCGATAATGGCACCGTCAAGCATACGTCTGACGGTGGAATGCTCTGGCAGGCAGTTGAGAGTGGGGTTGAGCAACAGTTAACGGATATCGAGTTTTACGCCGACAATGCCATTGCCGTTGGTGCTTCCGCTACGGTCATCTATTCGTCGAATGGCGGAAGCACATGGCATAAAGCATCGCTTCCCCTGCAGGAATATAGTTCGCAGCGAATTCGCTTTTCCGGCCTCTGCATGACTTCGGCGGCGATCGCATGGATCGCGGGCGAGGCGACCGTCAACGACAAGGACCGCGGTATTTTGCTGAAGTCGATCGATGGCGGGGCCACCTGGGAGCGTGTTCGCCTCGATGGCGCAGACTTTGATGCTTACGTCGACATCAGCTTTGCCGACGAGCTGAATGGATGGCTCAGCGGGCCAGCGCCACCTCGATCAGAATCCCGTCGAACAGCTGCTGTTGCGTACCAGCGATGGCGGCAGCACCTGGCTACCCTTTGACATCGGCGACAATCCAGCGTTCGGTTTTGCGGATATGGAGTTCCTGGACGATGGCTTTGGCTGGGTCAGGGCCGCCACCCGCAGCGGCGAGATTGCCGTTTATACCAGCTCCGATCATGGCGAATCCTGGCACCGTCTTATCGAGCAGCGTGCCGAGATCGATGTCTTATTACCACAAGAAGCACGTATCCAGTCGCTCGTTTTTGCCGACCGGCAGAATGCCCTTCTCTGTACCGGCGGTCTGAATCTTGCCGGACGTATCTACCGCAGTACGGATGGCGGCCTGAGCTGGGAGTTTCAACCGGATGTTAAACAGAATCTGTATGACCTGGGGTACCAGGCAATTGCTTTTCCTAACGCTGACCGTGCCTGGGTAGTTGGCAGCCAGCTCAGCGTCCGACATTATCGAGCGGATGTTGCAAATACCGTCAAGGGATCGAACGTGGAGGACGATCGCGAATTCCGCGTATATCCGAATCCTGCGAACGACAGGCTGGAAGTCGTGTTAGAGAGCGGCAAGACCTCGCTCACAGGATTGAAGGCGGCGCTCTATTCCTATGCCGGTCGTCTTCTTTCTCCATTCGAGTCAGTGGATTATACAAACAATAGCGCGGGCGTTATCCGATTCACGATTGACCTGAGCAGCCTTGAAACGGGGATGTATGTGTTAATGATTGAGAACGGGACACTGCAACACAGCCGCAGATTTCTCAAGCTCGAATAGACATCCCGCATGAAAGCCATCCTCATAGTTCGAAAGAATGCCATTGCAAGATACCGCTGAGTGGTCGCGAATCGCGCGCACTGTGTTCCCGTCGTCGTTACATAACGAACTGCGAGGGCGGAAACTGTGAATGCGCGTAGTGGTTAGAAAGAAATTCCGCCCGTATGCCCCCCGACATTGAGCAATCTGCAACCCATCTCCGAATCAGCTTCAACTGTGCCTGAAGACATCGCGGCGCAGGTACTACGCGCTGTTTTTGTTATTTTGTGTTCGGTCGAGTGCACGGCGTCCTGAAGATATCTGCCTAAGTGCTTATAGTCGGTAGCCGGGTTCCAAATTCCGGTTGCAGATTGTTCACAAGAGCTCAAAGTCATACAATGAAACGGGAGTGTGTGTGCGCCTCAATATCATCCTGCGCGCTTATCGCCAAAGTACGGTCAACTGGCTGCGAATTCCCGAAAATTCTGTTGTCGGCGGTATTCTGTCCGTTCTGGTCATCGTCGTATTGGTAACGCTCGCCGAAAAGGCTTTCGTCAACACCGGCGATGTCGTACAGTGGATATTGGTCGATACCTTGTTGTTAATTTTACCCCTGACCTGTACAGGTGTCCTGCTCGCCAAAAGCCGTCCCGAAGAGCGCTTACTCCAGACTCTGTTGTCGACGCGCGAGTTACACGCCAGCAAAATTACTATTGCTGTTTTGAGCAATAGTATATGTTTTGCGTTGTTGCTGGCGTGTGGATTCCGTCCTCCTGTCAACGATGCAATCCTGATTGCCCTGCTGATACTGTTGCTGAGTCCGCTGCAATACTATCTCCAGCGGCAGAGGGCCGCAGCCGGAATGCCGAGGGCTAGGCGATCCTTTCTCTCCATCGGGTCGGTGCAGGATGCGGCGCAGCCCCTTCGCGGCATTATGCGGCGCGACCTGCTGGCTTTGGGGCGGGAGGGCAAGGTCGGGATATTTTGCGTCATCTTACTATTGTTCGGTATCAATGCTGTCATTGTGTATTTGTCGCTGATGAACAACCTGATTGGATTGTACGGCGCCGGTCTGATTCTGCAGGGCTTGATTGTTGCCGCGCTTTTGTTAAACTTTCGGCCGCAAATGGACGCGGCCCTGCTGCGTGCTTTTCCGCATGTTGCCTTTCTGGTGTTCAGGGCGCAGCTCCTGTTGTGGCTCACCCTTGGCGCACTCTATTTCAGCGTGCTGAGTCTGTTGTACTACCTCATTTTGCCGGAGGTCTCTTTACTCGTTTGCGGTGCATTAATCCTTGGCAACGGTATTGTGCTGGCACTGAGTGTCCTGATCCGTTTAGCTTTCCGCGAGAGTGAATTGCTGCGTAACCTGATCATTCTGCTTGTGATGATACCACCCGCCATTCCCGTTGTAGTGTACAGCTGTTTCCGGAGGCTGCGATGCTGACACTTCGCAACATTTATAAGTCCTATGGCAGCCAAAGTGTCTTAAACAATCTTGAGCTCGACCTTCGACGAGGGGAGCTGCTAGGACTCATCGGCCCAAATGGCGCCGGCAAATCGACCCTGTTGCGCATTGTACTGAATCTTGAGGATTGTACAGGCGACATACGGATTGACGATCAGCCGAATACTCTTTATTTGAAAAACAGGCGCAGCTCGGTTTTCTATGTTCCCGAGACCTTGTTCTTATATCCATTCCTCAGCGGCGATGAGTTCGTTCGTTTTATCGCAGATATGCAGGGTCTGGCTTATTCGGAGATTGCCGACAAAGCGGATCTGCTGTTTAAGCTGTTCGACCTCGAGGATGCACGCCACAAACTCATCAAAACATACTCTCTTGGCATGTGTCGCAAAACCTATCTGATCGCGGCATTTGTCCAGACGCCCAGCCTACTGATTCTCGACGAGCCTGTCTCCGGCGTCGATGCCCGCAGTATTATTGTGTTTAAGCAATTGCTGCGTAGACTCGCAGCGGCGGGAACGACCGTTATTCTCACTACACATATCATCGATGTCATTGAAAATCTCTGTGACTCGGTAGCAATCCTGCACGACCGAACAATTGCCTATCGACAATCGATGGCCGATACCGGACGCGATACGATTGAGAGGATCTATCTTGATATCATCGGCGACGACATCGGTGATGACGTTGGGCGCTTTGGGGCTTTGCTGCAGTAGCTGGATGCTTAAGTCACTTAGAGCCAGCCCCGCGCCGCAGCCTCTTCCCGAAGTTGGATCATCGCCGTCTTGTCACTACCGCTGTCGGCGTAGCTGCGTAGGCCCAGCGTGCGCAGATACTCTTTAAAGCGTTCTTCGTGGGGACTGCCGGCGAGGCCATAAACTTGCGCCCAGCGATCGACAAGCACCTCCGGCCGGTCGTGTAGCCAGGTGAAGTCGATGTGAATTATTTCTTCGCGAAACCCATCCCAGGCCTCGAATACGGCGCTGATAAAAGCACGCTGACGCTCTTCGCTGCTGTTGCAAAGGCTACCGGAAGGATAGCCGCACTCCTGTAGGACAATCGGCTGATCGTCATAGATAGATACCAGCAAACTGAAATCAGCCGCTACAACAGAGGGATCGCGAACCGTAAAGTCATCATTAAGCGGATAGTAGGTGAAGGAATAAATATCGCCGGTGGCAGCAATTTCGCGCAGCAGACCTCGAAAGCTACTGCTCGTTGCGCCGGCGAAGGTTGCGATCGTGCTGATTCGAACCTCGGGACCCCAGAGCTGTCGTGCGTGACCGCGGGCAGCTTCAAAAAAGATGGCAAATTCGTTCCAGGCGCTCAGGTTATCAGCCAGGTAAACATCGATCTCGTTGCCAATCTGGATCGTATTGACGCGCAGGTTGGGCGCGTGATCGTGTATACTGTCAAGAAGATTCGTAAAGCGTGCCATCACTCTACCGTCGTCCAAAGGCAGGCCGAGCAAATTCTCCGGAAGCGTCAGGGCGTTAGTGTTGATTGGCCGAAGGACCAGTGTGATCGGCCAGTCGAAGGCGGGATAAAATACATTGGCAATGTCAATCAAGGACAGGTCGAAGCCGCTGTTGGTCTCCAGCGCATTCCAATCGAGTGAAAGTTTGATTTCATCGGCTCCCGTCTCGCGGACCAGACTGAAGGCCTGATCGAAATTTTCATCTTCGGCTTGATTGACGTCGATAGCAAAGGTTCGTTCGCCTTTCGGCCGCGCATCGGGTGTCGCTGTCGTTGAGTCGTCGGAGCAAGCGTTGACGGTAAGCAGGATCAGAGTCGACAGCAGAAGGTTTTGGAGGAACAGTGTCATGAAAACTCCTTCCCTTGGTTCTTTTATCGTGTTGCGGCTCCACTGCTATGCGCAAAGAAAGGCAAGCCGATTACAGCATGCAATCTATTTTTGGGTGGTAGCGGTTTTTTTGTTGAGCTTCGGAGTTGCGGGGTTTTTTGGAGGATTATTTTACCACAGAGTTCACGGAGACATGGGGAATACAGCTCATCCCAGAGAACTCAGTGTTCCCAGTGGTAGAAATTGCATTTTACCACAGGGCTCACTGAGACACGGGGAATACAGCCCATCCCAGTGAACTCAGTGTTCCCAGTGGTAGAAGTGCATTTTACCACCGAGTTCACGGAGACACGGGGAATACAGCTCATCCCAGTGTACTCAGTGTCCCCAGTGGTAGAAATTGTATTTTACCACCGAGTTCACGGAGACACGGGGAATACAGCTCGTCAATGTTCCTTCAGTGTTTTTAAGTCATAGTATCTTGCCAGGTCGTGCTTGATGCGGTTCACATCGTTGTTGAGCCGATCTGCTACGATGCGCCGGGTGACGACAGCACGGTTAAAATAGGCGAAGGCGAAGGTTTCATTTAATTCGACGGCTCGATCATAGTATTGTTCGGCGCGGTCGAAGTCTTCTTCCAAATGACTGATTATTCCCAGATAGTAGGGGATTCGGGAGTCGAGTTGGTCAAATTCCAGGACGGCGGTCAGTTCCTGTTTTGCTTTGTCCATTTGCTTTAGGCGAACGAAAGTATTCGCTCGATTAATGAAAGCAGCTTTGAAATGCGAATTGTGTTGCAGTGCCGCCTTATAGTGACGCAGCGCTTCTTCGGGATTGTCTCGGTAATAAAAGTAATTTCCCAGGGCGAGATACAAATCATCAACTTCTTTGCCGCTGCGGCGGACCAACTCAAACTGTTCGAGCGCCTGCTCCCAGCGTCGTCGTTCCGTAAAAATGATACCGAGGTTCAATTGCGAGAGCGTATGTTCAGGAGATAATTCCAGGGCCTTTCTGATGTTATACTGCGCATTGAAATAATCGCCCAAGTAGCAATGGACAATTCCAATGTTGTGGTAGCTCTGGTGGCTGACAGGGTTGGCGACGCTGGCTTCCTTGAATGCCTGTTTCGATTGCTGCAGCGTGTGGGCCATTTTGTTGTGTTGCCGTTGACCGCCATAAGCCAGAGCACTGTCGAACATCATCATGCCGGTCAGAAAATGTCGTTCAAACCGATCGTTGGGGGGCAGCTTGACGAGTTCAGCCGCTGGATTCTGAATACCGCGCGCGTCGAGTTTCATAATGACGATCGGATCATCGAAATCAAAAAAGCCCTTTACTTCGGGTAGAGAAATGGTCGTATCGAGATAAGCGACGGGCTGAACATTTTTATCAAAGAACGATGCTATCTCCTGCCAGGCCTTTTGCTCGGTGGCCATATCACTGATTACTAGTTCCAGTGAGTCGATCAGCGTGATATTGAACTCGGAATTTGCGCTGCCATCGTTGAAAATGGCGTTTCCTCTCCCGGTCTGTTGTCGGATAACGGTGAGTAGTCTGGTGAGCGAATCGACCTTCGAAAGCAACGCTTGTTCCTCACGGTCCGCCCGATTGCCCGGAAGAATCGGGGTACACCACTGAAGCAAGAAAAGCAGTCCGATACACAAGAGCACTATGCCCAGCGGCTTCTTGAATGAAGAGTTTACTTTTCTATTTGCAGGCACAAGCACTTCATGAGGATGACAATCTGATGTCGACACATCCATGACTAATTAACGCATCAATTGTGGAGTAATCTTTGCCAGTTTAGTGCTTGCAGGCGAAGACGCAATTTCAAATATACAAAAATTGCGCTGGAATGGACAACATTTGTGCGAAAGTGCAAGATGTAATGCGACGGCCATAGCCATCAATACTCGGCGAGATCCTGCAATATTCTACTGGAATTCCGTGCTTTCATTACATCGTGGTCTATTGCTTTTGAGGGGGAGCCGGACACAGGAAAAGAAACGCAATCCACTTGTAATGAAAAGAGCTGTTAACAAAAAATCTTAGCTGCGATCTTCACGGAGACGATGTTGCAGACTAATGGAAGTCGAGTCTATTTTGCGTACGAAAGTCATGGTTTAACTGCCTGCGCCGAGTGCATCGATAACATCTTTCAGGCGGCGGCGTGCAATGGGCAATTGTGAACCATCGCGTAGGCGTACATAGTGTTTGCCAGTCTCAGACAAATGCAGCTCGCGGATGCTGACGATGTTAACGATATGAGAGCGGTGCAGTCGAATGAAGCGGTCGCGCGCAAGCCGTGATTCCAGTGTATCCAAAGTGAAGTCGGTTGGATAACAGCCATCGGCGATGTGAACAAACACAAGCTTATCTTTAGATTCGATTCGGCGAATTTCATCGAGGCCAAGGATGCGGAGCCGGCGTCCGACGTGAATCGAGATACGTTCCAACGGGCGGCTTGCGCGCTCTTGTTGCAGAGCCTGAATGCGAGTCGCTTGTTCCTGCGCAGCCTGCATCGTGGAAAGACGTTCCAGGCATGCAGCGAGGCGTTCCCGGCGAACTGGCTTGGTGAGATAATCCAGCGCGTGCACTTCAAAAGCACGGATGGCATACTCATCAAATGCCGTCACAAAAACGATGAAGGGACGTGGCGAGGCAAGCAAATCCAGGACATCGAAGCCATCGAGCACCGGCATCTGGATATCAAGAAACACCACGTCCGGCCGGGTAGCGTGAATGAGCGGTA
Organism: Candidatus Kapaibacterium sp.; assembly: GCA_028284775.1. GTDB lineage: Bacteria > Bacteroidota > Ignavibacteria > Kapaibacteriales > UBA7675 > JANQRB01. The sequence continues at coordinate 103,690 of JANQRB010000015.1, forward strand.
CCGCTTCTTTCCCGCTACCTGCCTCGCCGACACACTCCACTGGCGTATTGCACTGCTGAAGTAGTTGCAACAAGCGATCGCGGGCTAACGGTTCATCATCGACAATAACACTGCGTAACATACAGTCGTTCGTTCCATCCTCTTTCAAGACTCGATGCCAGCCAGCGCCGGTGTTGCAAGGGCATGTTCGGTCGCTGAGTTTTGCGGGCTAGCCTCATCCGCACTGTACCAGGGAAAGCGTATTTCGACGCGGTTGCGGTGTATGTCAATACCGGCCTTCGCTCCGAACTCCAGCTCAAGGCGGCTTTGAACGTTGTTAAGACCAGTGCCAGAGCTGAAGACCGTTGCCGGATTGATAGATGCGAATCCAGGGCCGGTATCGGCGACGGCCAGCACAACCTCATCACCCTCCCTGCGACTGCTGATAGTGATCTTGCACGATTCTTCGGATTTGTTCAAGCCGTGTTTAATGGCATTTTCCACCAAAGGTTGCAACAGCAGACTCGGTACTCTTACACGGCGCAGGGCGGGCGGTACCAGTACTTCCACACTCAACCTGTCGGGGAATCGGGTTGCCTCGATTGCCAGGTAATACTCCACCGACTCAAGCTCTTCGCCGAGCGTGACGCTGCTTCTATCGGATGAGCGCAGGCTGTAGCGGAATAAGTCGGCCAGATGCTCGGTCACTTCTTCGGCCTCGCCCGGACGCGTGCGAATCAGGCTGGCTATTGAGTTGAGAGCGTTGAACAGAAAGTGTGGATTTATCTGTGCACGCAATGCTTTCAACTCGGCCTGCATCGCTGTCCGCTCTGCCGCGCGAAGCTCCCGATTGACGACAGTCATGTAGTAGAACCCGTTGAAAATCAGGCTGAAGACAAGCGAGACGCAAAAAAGCGTTAATAGTTTTAGAATGTCATACTGTTTACCCCACAGATAGGTGTCGGCCTGGATAATCAGGTAGGTTGCAATCAACGAGGCGACAACCTGCAGGACAATAAACACCGACACTGTTTTCCAGGAACGGGCACGCAGCCGACGTAGCAGCCAACGTGCGGTAAAAAGCTGAAGTAGAAAAACAATGCCACAGTAGCTCGTGCTGATTGTGATCCCGTGCCAGGTTTTGCTTTCAGTCGAGAACTGAGGGTTTGCAAGCCAGGGAAGCAGCTCTTCCGGGCAGAAGGTAAGAGTCAGCCACAAGCCGATAAATACACCGCAGGCAAGGACCATCATCACAAACAATGCCGACTGCACTAGTGGCTTAAGCCAGGTGGCGGATTGCCCCATCGCCGGAAAATGTAGCATAATCGAAGCCCTCTTGGATCCGAGACTCAGTCCAAACTTACAGATTTGCTGCCTGGCATGCCAGTCCTTGCCATAGTCGAATGCCGTTCGTCCTTCGCAGGAGACCGTTCGGCGGAAAATTCTTCCGTTCGTCCAGCTCGATACATATCTCTTCGTGATCCGGCACGAACTTAGTAGCGTCGGTTCGGCGATTTAGACAGGTTTACTTGTCGGCTAACGGCAAGCAAACAACTCGGGCGAATCGTGGTAAACACAATCCGCACTTTCCATCAATCGAGATTGAGCATGATCAGGATCATCAAAGCCTTAGCTCGCAGCTTTGTCGAGTTGGTTGTATTGCTTGTGGCGACGTCGGGCTTGAGTTCAGCCGCCGATGAGGCCCGCGGCAGCATTAAGGGAACGGTTATTGACGTTCAGAGCAAGCAACCGCTCAGCGGTGTCATTGTGATCGTCAAGGACACCCGGCTCGGTGCCTACTGCGACGCCCAAGGCAACTTTGCGATTAAGGACATCGCTGTCGGTACCTACTCATTAACATTTCGATTGGTCGGCTACGCGCCGCAGGCACGGACCGATGTCATAGTTCGTCCCGGCAGGATTACGTTTCTCAACGTCGCTTTGCGGGAAGCTTCTATCCAGACCGAGGAGGTAGAAGTCGATGCCGGTGCCTTCAGTCGTCTTGGCGGGCCGACAATCTCGACATCGACTTTTAACAGCGAGGAAGTTCGGCGAGCGCCGGGATCTGGAGGCGATGTGTCGCGTGTGCTCGATGTGCTGCCAAGTGTAGCCCAGGTAGACAGCCGTGAGAATGGTCTGGCGGTCCGGGGTGGGAGCCCCATGGAAAATGCCTTTTTTATCGATCATATTCAGGTGCCCAACATCAACCACTTTCCCAACCTCGGCAATTCGGCAGGAGCAATCAGTCTGCTTAACATCGACTTCGTTGACGACGTCAGTCTTCAGGCCGGCGGCTTTGGGGCCAGTTACGGCAATCGGCTGTCTTCGGTCGTTAATGTAGCCTTTCGCGAAGGCAACCGTGATGAGTTTGACGGCCAGATTGACTTTAACGCCAGCGGCTTCGGCGGAGGTATCGAAGGACCGCTGCCTGGTTTCAACGGCTCCTTTATGATCTCGGGTCGACGCTCTTATCTCGACCTGCTCGTGGAAGGTTTGGGAACAGGAGTGGCTCCGCGCTTTGGCAATGTGCAGGGTAAGGTGGTACTGGATCTTGACAACGACAACCGTCTGACTTTTCTGGACCTGTGGGGACGCGATGACTTCACACGCGACAAAAATGATGCCATCGACGATGAGGAAGAGTTCTATGGCCAGGTAGTTAACACTCAGCATACCGCGGGGCTGACATGGCGCAATCTCTGGGGCGAAGGAGGCTTTTCAATGACTTCATTGTCGTATTCAAGTCTCGATCGTACAGATGAGTGGGATGAAGTTGACACGGACTTGCGTGAAATTCAACGTCACACCGACGAGGGCAGTTTCAAGCTTCGAAATACAAATTTTTACCAAGCCTTCGACAGTCATAGCTTCGAATTCGGCGTGGATGCCGCCGTTTCCAATGTGGACTTCGATTACTATTTTGCTCAGGATACCAGCGCGACGACAGGCGCCGTGATTCCGGAGTTTACCTTGAAGCGCGATCTCAGCACGTCACGCTTCGGCGGTTTTCTGTCTTGGATGTGGAAGATTGTGCCGACGCTGGAACTAAGTACCAGTGTCCGTGCCGATTACTTCGAGTGGAATGAAGAAAGCACACTGGCACCCCGCATTAGTATGGCCTGGCAACTGTCACCGCTGCTGACGATAAAATCTGCAGGCGGACTGTATTTTCAAAATCTGCCTTTGGCGTTGCTGGCTCAATCGCCGGACCGCGAAACGCTGGCAACGCCTCAGGCGATTCACTACCTTTTGGGTATGGAATACATGCTCGAAGTGGATACAAAGGTGAGTGTGGAAGGCTACTATAAAACCTACGACGATTTTCCACTTGATCCTCAAGACCCATTCCATTTTCCGGTCGATAACATTACACTCGAGAGTGACATTGGCAACAGCAGCAAGCTTGTTAGTGGCGGCCAAGCGCGCTCGTATGGTGTAGAGCTGCTCCTGCAGAAAAAACTGCAAAAAGATTTATACGGTCTGATCAGCGCCTCCTTTTTTCGCAGTGAGTACAAAGATCTGACCGGTATCTGGCGTAGTCGTTCATATGACAACCAATATCTGTTAAGTGTGATTGGCGGTTACAAGCCTGACAAACTCTGGGAGTTTTCAGCGCGTTTCACCGTTGCGGGCGGCCGCCCTTATACCCCTTTCGATGTTAACGCTTCCCGCAATGCAGGCTTTGGCGTTCTAAATGCAAACCGTATTATGGACGAGCGCTTTCCGGTTTACCATGCGCTTAACCTGCGCGTCGATCGACGCTTCAACTTTGCAAGCTCGGGTCTGATCGTGTATCTGGATGTATGGAACGCGTATAATCAAGAAAACATTGCCTACTACGAATGGGATCGAAAGAAAGGTGTTGTGGAGGCTGAACAGCAGTGGTCGGTTCTACCCGTATTGGGTGTGGAGTTCGAATTCTGAGTCTGAAAGCTATTCAATGTTTTGGTCGTTTACGGTAATTGCCGGGACTTTTGGCTTGTGGCCGAAAACCCGGCATCTTTTTTTGACCGTGGCAGCGCCGACAATCGTTGTGCCTTAGTATGCGGTTCATTATTTCATGCCTTCCATTTATCCGGCGGCAGTCGCAAATTCTGGCGTTGAGGAATTCTGCGGGGGAAAAGAATCTTCCTAATGGGGTGCTTGCCGTTTGGGGGGGATTACAGTACGATGGATGCGTTGCCTGGGCCGGTGACGCGTATCTGCTTTTTTGGAAGACCTTGATTCCTTAACTCCTTTCTTTTGCAAAACAGACTCAAGTTCCGCAAAAGATTACAGGGTTGAAGAATGAAACACGAAACACTAACTTCGAAGATCATCACATGTGCAATTGAGGTGCATCGGCATTTGGGACCTGGTTTACTGGAATCGGCCTATGAGCATTGTCTTGCGTATGAGTTCTCTTTGAAAGGACTGAACTACGAGTTGCAGACACCGCTGCCTGTAGTATACAAAAATGTCAAAATCGACTGTGCGTATCGGATGGATATCGTGGTTGAAAAGAATGTCGTCCTCGAACTGAAATGCGTGAATGCTCTGATTCCGATTCATCACGCTCAATTGTTGACTTATCTGAAGTTGTCGGGTCTGTCTGTTGGTCTCTTACTGAATTTTAACGAAGTGCTGTTGAAGGATGGTATCAAGCGGATGGTCTTGTGATGAAAGGGGTTGCCACGAAGTTCGCAGAGTTCACGCAGAAGATAGTATGAACGACTTTATCATCCTTGCAGCCAATAAAGGATCGTCTCTCGTTGTGCTTTGTGCCCCAGTTGTCGCCTCAGTCAGCAAGTCGCAAGATCTGGAAGATTGGAACGGTAGTTTGAGTTGTTACCACGGAGATCACTGGGATCACGGAGCAGTATGACAGTTAGTATCTAGGCCCTTGATATCAGAGAAGCTCTCAGTGTTCTCCGTGCCCCAGTGGTCGTCCCAGTCAGCAAGTCTCAAGATCTGGAAGATTGGAACGGTTATTTGAGTTGTTACCACGGAGGTCACTGGGATCACGGAGCAGTATGACAGTTAGTATTTAGGCCCTTGATATCAGAGAGGCTCTCAGTGTTCTCCGTGCCCCAGTGGTCGCCCCAGACAACAAGTACCAAGATCTGGAGGTTTGGAACGGTTATTTGAGTTGTTACCACGGAGGTCACTGGGATCACGGAGCAGTATGACAGTTAGTATCTAGGCCCTTGATATCAGAGAGACTCTCGGTGAACTCCGTGCCCCAGTGGTCGTCCTAGTCAGCAAGTCTCAAAATTTGGAAGATTGGAACGGTAGTTTGAGTTGTTACCACGGAGGTCACTGGGATCACGGAGCAGTTTGAAAGTATGTATGACACACCTAGGCCCTTGATGTCAGAGAGACTCTCGGTGTTTTCCGTGCCCCAGTGGTCGCCAAAGTCAATTCCAGAAGTCGGCCTAGAAACATTTACTAAGCCTTTAGCCACTCAAATGCAGTTGGTCGCGTTTGACTGTCTCCAGGCGGAAATCAATCTAATTATGACAAAGTGGGCCAACCGGCAAATGGGGATACCGGTTGACCCAATCCACAGTCCTCGCTACAAGAGGAAAAGGAAAAGATCTCACTAAGACGACAGCTGGAAATGGGATTTTATCTGGTTGACCACAGCACCTGTTGTTGACGAGAGTCCTTACCCGCCTGCACCCGTAACAGGTAGGTGCCGGGAGTAAGTGCTGGGAATCTTCTGTTCGGACCTGACCACTGAAATTCATGTACGCCGACGTCACGATATCCAAGCGACCTGGTCCATGCAAGGCGTCCATGCAGATCAAAGAGATGGAGCTCGACCAATGACGACGCTGTTAGTTCGAAGCGGATCGTTGTGGCCTCACTGACGGGATTAGGTCTTATGATCAAGGCTCGGGGATCACCTACCAAAACGTCATTGACATCTGTTGCTCCCGGCCACTGAATGTCTACGAGATTGACATTGTGTGTAAAGTCCAGCTCTATCGGACCGTGTGCATCGTTGATTGTCAAGCGCCAGGCATGATCTGCCGGAGGCGCATCGTATTCGCCATTGCCGCTAAGATCAGCGTAGAAATCCACATTGTAATTATGGCTTTCTTCTAGTATGTCGGGAAGTTCGATCTCAAACGCGGCGCTTTCAATGGCCGGTATGCTTCGTCGTGCGACTTCTTCATCACTATCGGCATCGACAACACGAAGCTCGAAGAGCTGTCCGACGTGTGGCGTCATGTCTGTCAAATTCAACCTGAAATCGTAAGGTGCTTCATCTTGCACCGGCCACATAATATCGGTCAGGTTAACATTGTGAGTGAATTCAAGTGTGACGTCATCTTCGACGCCATTGATATCAAGCCTCCAGGCATGGTCGGCGGGCGGCGCGTCATAGCTGCCGTTGCCGCTTAGGTCAGCGTAAAAATCAACGCGATAGTTGCCCTCATGTACCAGGGCGGCGGGAATGTCAACGTTGAAAGCGGCGTTTTGGATTTCGGGAATACTTCGACGCGCGACTTCCTCATCACTATCCCTATCGACAATACGAAGTTCGAAGAGTTGTCCGACATGCGGTGTCATTTCATTCAACTGGAGGGTAAAATCGTGCAGGTCAGCCGCTGGCCACATAATATCAGTCAGATTAACGTTGTGGGTGAAATCAAGCGTGACATCGTCTTCGACGCCGTTGATATCGAGCCTCCAGGCGTGGTCGGCGGGCGGCGCGTCGTAGCTGCCGTTGCCGCTCAGGTCGGCGTAGAAGTCGACATGGTAGTTTCCTTCATTGCTTAGTATGGCGGCAATATTGACTTCGAAAACGGCGTTTTGGATCTCGGGAATGCTTCGACGCGCGACTTCTTCATCGCTATCTCTGTCGACAATGCGAAGTTCGAAGAGTTGCCCGACGTGTGGCGTCATGTCATTCAATCGTAAGGTGAAGTCGTGCAGACCATCCGCCGGCCACATAATGTCGGTCAGGTTGACATTGTGGGTAAAATCGAGGGTGACATGATCCTGCACATTGTTGACTTCCAGTCTCCATGCATGATCGGCTGGTGGTGCGTCATACCTACCGTTTCCGCTTAGGTCGGCGTAGAAATCGATCCAATAGCTGTGGCCGATCTCCAATGCGTTGAGGGCAATGCTGAATTCTGCGCCAGGGACAGACGGTCTCATACTGCGGCCGGCTTCACTTTCATCTGCTTTATCGACGATGCGCAGCTCGATCTTTTGGCCAATGTGCGGCGTCATATCCTTAAAGTTCAACACTAGTCTTCTCATTTCGCCCGATGAAGGCATACTGCCTGGATCGCCTGGGTTACTGACCAGATTCGCTTTTCCGGGGTCAGGATCACCAATCCGCCATACTCCGGTCGGATCCTGTAGCTCCTCGCCGTTGGTAAAACCGTCGCCGTCGGAGTCCAACCAGGCCAGCTCGGCTATCCAGGTGACGTTGCCTGCAGCGCCTTGCACAAAGTCGGCTGCGACTGTTTGCCCAAAGGGATTGCGACTATCGCCGCCTGCGGCACTCAGATGACAATTGATGCAGCCGGCATTGTCGATGGCTTTGCCGTTTGGCAATTGATCACGGCGAAACGGGCGAGCCTCCATTGAGAAAGGAAGGCTTGACACGAAGAGACAAAGCAGCAAAATCTTGACTATGTGGTTCATAAGACATCATTTCAAATGGTTGTCAATTCCTGATTGGATTGCAGTTTCCGCGCGAAAAGTTTTTCGGATGATTTTCAATCGATCCAAAGGCTGACAGCACAGAATTCAGCCTGCGATGTCGAAAATATCAGTCTTGAAATAATTAAACAAGAAAAACATGGTAATATTTGCATTAATTATCTTGAGCATTTATTTTTGGAGTCAAATCTCATTTTTGGAAAAAATTCGAGCATCCGATGAGCACCCTGGCAATCCTTTTGTTTGCTCTCGCCGCAATCGGTGGCGTGTATCTGGCGTTCAATCATTTAAGAGGTAACGTGCCCCCAATGGCGGTCGGGTTGATTCATGGAGCGCTCGCGGCAGTCGCTCTGGTTGTTTTGATCCTCTTTCTCCTCGATTCGCCGTCGCTAGGATTGGGCGGAATTGCATTGGCCCTGTTTGTTGTCGCAGCTTTAGGCGGTTTTATGATGCTTGGCAAGCGACTTCGTCAACAAACTCTGCCAAAGTCGCTCATACTCGTTCACGGCATTGCAGCGGTCGCCGCATTTGTGTTGATGCTGATCTGGATCCTGAGCAACGGAGCGTAATTCCAGCATGCCGATCAAAAACATACGATTCGCAGGACACCCACTACATCCGGCTTTGACACACTTTCCGATTGCGCTTTGGATTGTTTCTTTCCTTTGTGATCTGCTGGCAATCGCCGGGGATTCTACCCTTTGGTGGACACTGTCGTATTGGAACATCGCCATAGGGCTTTGTTTCGCCATGGCAGCCATCGTAAGCGGATTCATCGAATATGCAAATCTCCCGTCCAACAACGCCATCCTCAGAATAGCCAACAGACACATGATAGCAAGTGCTGGAGCAACAACGCTTTTTGTTGCCAGCCTTGTAGCACGTAGTACGCCGGAGCCCATGGAACTGGAGCGGATGTCTACAATCATCGCCCTGGCAAGCTCGATTTGCGGCGTGATCTGTTTGATCGCGGGTGGATGGACCGGAGCAGAGCTGGTATTTCGCTACGGTATTGGGCGTTGCGATAATCAATAGAGTCTGAAAGCTCTGATTTTTTCGGTGGGCGGATACCTAAGGTGTTTTGACAGACAATAATATTCTGCAAATGGCCAAGCGGTCATAAGTCCGGCTTATACGACGGAAACCAGAAACCGGATTGCTTGTCGATCTGGCAACAGCATCGATTCGCGCGCAGAGCTAACTCCGTGAAATTCGCCGGCTGTCGCAAGAGTGATCTTCCGTCTTGATTTTGACGGAGTGTCACTATTTCGGCAAAGCTGCCTGGCTGTCAACAGAACGACTAGCGACAAGTAGCTGTCAGGTTGGGGTATTCACCATGCAGAATGGCAATAGTTTTGATAAGGTCGGGTAGAACTTTTAATTTGGACCTTATTATGGCAGATAATTTAGATATGCGGCGTCAGGTTGTCACTTTGTTAAAAAAGCGCGGAAAACTCACCATCCATGAGATTGCCGCTGCGCTTAGCCTAAGCTATGAAGCGGCGCGTCAGCACGTAAAGAGTGCGGAGAATGCGGGCTGGATTGACAAGGGTATTGATCGGGGCAACACGCAGAGCGCCGGTCGGCCTACCGCATCATACTCGGTGACGATGAAGGGCGATCATCTCTTCGCCAAACACTACGACGCCCTGACGGTCGAAATGATCGACACGCTGGCCGAGCAGCAGGGCCTCGAAGCCGTGAAGGAACTACTGAAAGCACTCATCCGCAAACGGGTGCGGACCTGGGAACCGCTGCTGGCTGATCTTACGCTACCCCAACGCCTCGACTTGCTCAAGAGCCTTTACTTTGAAAACGATCCCTTTATGGAGATCGAAGAGCAAAATGGTGAATATCGTCTGGTGGAGCGGAACTGTCCTTTTCTGAATGTCGCGATGAAACGACCGCTGCTTTGTAGCGTCACGATCTCAACCTTGAGCAGCCTGTTGGGTGTGCGTGTACAGCGCGAGCAAAAGTTTCAGTCTGGGGACGGATGTTGCTCTTTTCGTCTGGTGAAGGATGAAGTACTGCCTGAGACGATCGACGTACAGCTGATTCTTGAGAATGACACGATCTCCGGCAACGCAGTTTAACCAATATGAAACGTCGAATTCGCCGACCCGAGAAATACATCCCTTCAGTAATTTAGCCGTTTTCTCTCGGATCAACCGGCTCTTGCAGCCTGCTTATGTAAACCGCCCGGATTGCGACGCGCTCGATCTTACTTTCCACCCATATCAATAACTCGGGCAGACCGACCGGCAGCTTATGAGTCTCGCCTTCCGAAACAAGCTGAAGCTCTTTGCGCATCCGATGGAATATTGTTCGTGCCGTCCGGCTATCCGGAGATGCGACCAGTCGTTTGATAGCGTTCAATATCAAGCGTTCGTAGTCCAGGTATGCGTTGCGTTTATTGAGATAGCGATAGGCAGAGCGCAGGAGGTTCTCGAGGATATCAAAATTTCCCAGCTCATAGTGCAGGATAACGCTGAAAATGCGTGTAAACATCTGGATGTCCTGGCGTGATTCGCCGAGCTTCAAGTCGATGATGGCATTAATATGTTCCAGTGCTTCAACGTATGAACCCGCCAGAAAGTAGAGAATGCTACAATTATGCCGCATTGTAACGAGGCGATTCGGGCTGATTTTGGCGCGGTAGCTTTCGATGCCGGCTTCAAATTCGCGCACGGCCTGCATACCCTCTTCAAGCTTTCCGTTATTCAGGCAGAACATCAGCTCAAGATAGCTGACTTGTTCGAACATGGTAATTTTGCTCCTCAGAGAGATGGAGGGGAGCGCTTTGATCCGTTGCAGATAGCGCTGGAAGTCTTCGAATTGCCGCAGTGCGATACAGCAGGTCAGGTAATTGCTTAGGAACATTTTGTAGGTGTCGGGATCATCCTGAATCTGTTCGGCGTGATCTTCCCAAACTTCGAGCGCCTTCCGGTAATAGTGCAGTGCATCTGCTGTCTTGCCGGTTAGCTGGCTATAGAATCCCAGGGCTTCCCAGTGCGATATGCGGGCTACAAAAGTCGTCGCATCTTCACCGGATTCAGCCCGCGATTCTTTGAAAGCCTGCTCCAGTGCCTGGCGATCTTCGGAACGATGAAGACGCGCATAACGTCTGCCGGTGGACTGCACATTATCCATCAACTCAAGAAAGTGATCTGTCGACTTAATCATCGCCATCGCAGACTTTTTTTGCTCGTTGAGTTTGAGCAGCTCCAGCTCAAGGTCATCGGGCGCTTCTTTAACCAATAGCCGCCGTTCCCAGAACAATACCTCAAGAAGAAAAATATGCTTCTGATGAAACTTGGCTTTCTTCTTGAGCTTAACAAGCAGCTTGCGACAATGGCGATACAGTCCTTTCTGATGAAGAATTTCGGCATGGGCAAGCATCTCCCGCAAATCGGAATTGATGGTTTTGCCGGCTTGATACGCCGCCAGACTGTTTAAGATGAGTTTGCTGAGCTTTTGCTTGGTATCGGCCAACCGACCGGCAAAGCTCGTCTTGGCGATTAGCTTCAACAAACGCGATTCGTCGTAGACAGCCAGCTTGTCGATCACATCAAAGAGCAGAGTGTAATTGTTACTTCGTCGGTTTGTATAGAAAGTCGTAAAAAGTTTGAAGTAGCGTTTTTCTTGTTTGCTCATCGACTTGATGAGCTCGAAGAGATCATCTGATGTTTGCATGGATAGTTGAACTGATGTATTGCAATGATGTTGGAAAAGATTAGTTCACTACAGGTTCTCAGATCCTCAGTAACAAGAGACCATTTTAGGAGCGAGGATCGCCAATGATGACTGTCGTTGCCGCCACGTCCAGGCGATAGCTGAAAGCGAATCTATGGCAATCATACGACAGATTCTGCGTTGGAAACCAGAAGAAGCTCAAAACAACCGCTTCGCTCTATCTTGTGAAATAATAAGGCATTAGGGCGACATGAGCAAACTATTTGCGCCGGATATGCTCCGATGGAGACCATAAGAAGCGACTATTGTGGTTCGCCGAAAGAGTCGCGGCAAGTGTAGCTTTGTGCAACAAAAAGAGCTGGTAACGATCAGCAAATTCTTCATCAATAGTAGTGGGTCTATCATGTCGGATAACACACTTACCAGTAGTCATGTCAGCCCCGAGGGGCTTCAGCTTGATGCAGCTTGCAATATTGTGTCAACATCTGTCGGAGAAATACGCATTTTTCTGGGAGCCGCCTGTAGTCCGCCGGAATTTGTCCCCGGCTTGTCGCTGTTGGGTGTTCACCTGATGCCGGATCAGAATCATATCCCAATGACATTGGACCCTAGCCGGCCACATTTCAGCCTGTTTGTTACAGTCAGGATGGCGGGTACTGAAGTCGGCGGTGTTTTGAACCTTAGCGCCGTAGACTCCGTCTGTAACCCGGCGCATCCGGAGACAGTTTGGCGTTTTGAGCCGGCGGTCAATAGCTACGACATATGTGGCAAAGTATGGGCCTACGTTCGGCACCAAGAGAACGGAACAATACACCTGCACATCGTCAACAATCCGGAAGACCAGAGCATTGCATCCAGCCTGTCAGTCGGCACCCCGGCCAATCAAAGCTGGACAATCGGCGAACTGGATATAACTATGATTGATCCGAAAGCCATGTTGTGAAAACTGGCTCGCGGTCCGTCCTCCGGATGGTGCTGATGCGACCGGCTCGGACTGCGGATCCGCAGCAGAAGATTTACCGACATGGTAGTAGCCTCCCACGGCAATGGCTCTCAGCCGGCGCCGAGAATCCACCGGACGCTTTGCCGAAGCGGTTCATGAGCGGATAATCTGGATTGTCCCGACGTCTCGCAAAGGCGTGGCGCCGGTGGATGGGAGGATGTTTACATGCTGCACCAGCTTGATTGGATAGTCAATTCGTGAAGAGTAAAGGCTTTGTGAATGTTGCCGTGTGCAAACACTGTATAAGTTAGCAATTGAATTCTGCAGTTAAAGCCGGACGACAATTAAACCTTGTGAATGCAGATGCGAAATCAGTCTTCGGATGTTTGCTGCGGCGACCTGTGCTGACAATGCCCGGAAGTCAATATGTTGATCAACTATGAGTCCTTCGTCATTTTCTCACTAAGACACTGTTTAATAGATACAACAAGATGGGTCTCGTTTGCTCTTGTCACGCTTAAGCCGAGCCCCTAGGCCTTAACATTTGAACTAGCGTTGTGTGCTTAAAACTTTAATAACAATCATCCGTGAAGTTTACGCCTTAATGTTTTGAGTGGAATACAAGTAAACCGGTCAAAAATTAGATAGTGCGATGTCCCGGTAGATCAGCAAAAGTTCAGCTCTGTGTCAGCAAGCGAATGGCTAAAACCGTAGTCATTGTATGATTTAACTGTTCGCGACTGTGAGTGCCCTGCATCTGCTTGTGTTCTTTATTTCTTGCAAGAATTCTTCTGTGAGCTCGCAGTACTTTTCTTCCATCTAATTTAATATCTGTTTAACATTATCAAAAAGGTTACATCATGAGTCACTCGACTAGTGTTTCAACAACGAACGTGAATGTATATGTAAAGCAAACAAATCTAATCGGAGAACAGGTCGGGATGAAACCGCTGTCTGCTCCGAGTACCGTCTCGCAAGCTGCTCAGAGCTTTGAGAAGGCTGTGATACCACTAATAACCGCGCAGTGGGCGAAGGACTATCCGAATACGCCGCTTCCCGACGGAAACATAGACTTCGGATATTTTGGGCCGTGGAGCTCGCTCAAGCCGGGGAAGGTGCCACAGGATGTCTTGAATCAGGTAAACACAGATTTACAAAACTGGCAGATCCCGACCGGTGCCGGCGCGGCGGCGCAAATTGCCAAGACTACGACGCAGATGGTCTATAGCCACGGCGGGCAAGCCGCGCTCAATAGAGGGGTGACACAGGCCGGTGCAAACGAAAGCATCGACTGGATGCTCCTTTCGGGCCAGGTCTACATCACGGAAACAGAACTTGGTGTCTGCTATGTCTTTGCTGCCGCGCTGAGCATAGACATCGGATAAGTCAAGTGCGCGAATACGACTATCGAAACTACCTTGGCGACGGCTGGTCGCGACCGTTCTCGTACCATTGCGATCGCTCCCGCCGGAAACAAGCGTAATAACATTCAGATTTTTGTCAGGAGGGCTTGCCGGAGCTGCGAATCTTTGGCAAGCCTTTCCAATTTGATAAATTGCGGGCTAAAGAGCCATTAGGCTGGTATCGCGGATTCACGATTGAAGCGCAAAATGACGGACGTCCGGACCGTAGTACAACTTGTAGTCCTCAACAATGAAGGCGATAGCTGCTATCGAATGCGCTGGCCCGGCGAACAGATTGCGGAACAGGAACCGGCCTGGCGCGTTATCAACCTGGACGTCAATGCCGCTGAACGATTTGCCTGGTGTCTCGAAGCCGATCTGCTGGTACTGTATGTGCCGAACGAGCCCGATATGCTCGAACTGGTGGCGCGGCGCCGGGCACTCGGCCGCTGCACCCTGGTGGAATATAATGACAATTTTTATGCCCCGCCTCCTGCTTCACCAGCCGCCGAAGCCTGGAGCTCGCCCTTGTTGTGGCAGAGCTACGAGGCGTTTATGGCAGCGGCCGATGCCCTGGTTGTAACGGGACCGGGTTTGCAGCAATTGCTTCAAGACAAGTGTACTGCAGCACTGCATATTATCGAAAACCATCTGCCGGCTCCGCCGCCGTCCTTTGACCGCGCCCGGCATGAGCAGACCGGGGAAATCCGACTCGGCTGGGCCGGTTCTCTGGGACATATTGCCGATATTCTCTCAGTTAAACGTGTGCTGGAGCGTTTGCTGCATGACTACCCCCAACTGGTGTTCTGCGCTATGGGCAACAAATCGATTCCCCAGGAACTCGGTTTGCCGCCGGAGCGCATGCGCTTTCAACATTGGGGGTCAATGGACGAGTATCTCGGTTTTCTGAGCAGCTTGCATATCGGGATTGCGCCTTTACTGCCGACCCCCTATAACGAGTGCCGAAGCGACATCAAGGCGGTAGAAATCGCTTCGCGTTCGGCGCTGCCCTTGTTAACCGAGGCTCTTCCTTATCGCGCGTTTCTGGATGCGACGGGCCTTAAGGCCATAAATTCGCCGGAAGAATTCGAACAACTCGCCCGGCGCTATATCGAAGATCCGTCCCATCGACTAAAAGACGCACGAGCCTGTTACGACTATGTCAGCGAACGCCGTGTTGGCGTCAAGCGACACGAACGTCTGGAACTGTACCGCCGCCTGTTGCCGACAAGCCCCGCCGCATTTGACTGGGGATTGCCTGCAGGCTATCATGAAGTCTTTGGCAAGAAGTCACAGACGACGCCTTTTCAACAGATGAGCGCCAACCTACAGCAGCTTTTGCGGAGTCGGCGCTGGCAGGAGGCAGCAGGAACAGCAGCCCAGGCTCTCGAGCGGTATCCAGGCAACCCGGACATCGCCCTGCTTGCAGTCCGCTGTTTAGTCCGCAGTCAACCCGCCACTGCCGTCGATCGTCTGCAACACTTACGCTGGCGTTTTAGCGACGATCTGCGCTTTCCGCTTATGCAGGCGGCCCTGGCCGGCACGGCCGAGACACGCAGCAAACACTGGCGCGAAATTCTCTCGATGCTCGAAGGGCGGAATATCAAATACCATCGCTTCTTTCGCGAAATGCTGGTCGGCTCAATGCTTAAACTGTTGCAGAAGGACGAAGATTTTGGCGGCCTGGCCGAGGAATTGCTGAAATTCTATCCGCGCAGCGCTCACTTGCGTTATGAACTGGCGCGCCATTTTGAACGGCGGAGAATGGATGACAAAGCCTTGCTCCACTTTGATTGGCTGGTGGCGGAAGAACGTGATTTGAAAGAGAACACTGCTTTCTATCAGAGCCTTAGCCGCGGGTATCTTGCTTCCTGGCAGGAAGCGCTGGCCGGGCGTGAAGTGCAGCAACGACCCTGATCTGTTTATGAGAATTGAGAGCGGCCACTTGTTAAGCGATAGTCTTCGCCATTGACGCCGGATGGAGTCGTCTATGCCAAGGCAGCGCAACGCGGCATTCTCATCTTGCTGTTGTCTGCTTTCTTAACTCTGTCGGGAAACTGGGATACGCCTTGAACCGACTGGCCGGAAAATGAATGAAATTTTTGCCACTATGCCGCACTTGTCCGAAATTGAGATAATTCGCAATGTCGCTTTCCCCATGCGGCATTGATTCAATCTTTCAGCAGCATTTCAAGCAGGGAGTGAATTTATGGCGGAGCTCAGACCGCGTTACCCCGACAAGGACATGAAACTCTTCGTTAAAAGCCCCCACCGTCCGGGTTCTTTGGGGCTGCTGCTGTCGGTGATCGGCGAAACGGAAGCACTTGTTGGCGACATTACGACGCACTATATCGGTAACGACCACTCCTTTCGTGAAATTACGGTTGCGGTATACGACCAGGCACACCTCGACGCGGTAGTGGAGGCCGTCCGCAGCAAGACGCCCGTGGAGGTTCGCGACGTCCATGATATTGTCTTCGAGCGGCATCGCGGCGGCAAAATCCATTCTAAACGCAATTTTGACCTCGCAAGTGTCGAGGACATGCGTCAGGCATATACGCCCGGCGTGGCGCGAGTCTGCCGCTACATTGCAGCCTATCCCGACAAGGCGGGAGAATACACGAATATCAACAACAGCGTAGGGATTTTTACCAACGGCACGCGGGTGCTGGGCCTGGGCGACATCGGGCCGCGAGCGGCGATGCCCGTGATGGAAGGCAAGGCCATGATTTACGATCAGTTTGCCGGTATCAGCGCCACACCGATACTGATTGACACGAAAGATCCGCAGGAATTTATCGAGATCGTCACCAGCATTGCACCTACCTTTGGCGGTATCCACCTGGAAGATATTTGTGTACCAGACTGCTTTGTCATCGAAGAAGAGCTCATCAAACGACTGAAGCAGCCGGTGATGCATGACGACCAGCACGGAACCGCGACGGTTTTGCTGGCGGCGGTGCTGAGCGCTCTGCGTAATATCGGCCGGCAGGATGATGAGTCACTGCTTTTCGCCCAAATCGGCCTGGGGGCAGCCGGCTTCGGTATCGCCAAGATTCTGATTGACTATGGATTTAAGGTTCTCGGAGTAGATCTCAGCGAAGATGCTCGCCGACGTCTCCGCAGCTATGGCGGAGGCACGGCATCACTGGACGATGCGATGGAGCGGGCCGACGTCGTAATCGCTACAACCGGCGTCGTGGGGCTCATCAAGCCGGCGATGATCCGCAAGGGACAGATTATACTGGCGTTGACGAATCCGATTCCGGAGATATTTCCGCATGACGCACTCGCCGCGGGGGCCGCGTACGCCGCGGACGGTCAGAGTGTTAACAATGCCCTGGCCTATCCCGGATTGTTTAAGGCGGCTCTGCAACTCGGCAGCAATAGTATCACGCCGAAGATGAAAATCGCCGCGGCCCGGGCAATTTCCGACCTGGCGCCCGATGGCGAACTCGTGCCGAGTCCGCTGCATCCCGAGGTTCACCAGCGGGTAGTGGACAGCGTGACGGCCTTGTTTGAATGAATGAATTTCGGTGATCTGGCAGTGCGGCATTCATCAGGCGCTGCTTTGAAAATGAGGGCTTTTGAAGTGGCATCGACTTATTCGGTCGATATATATCGAGTCCAGGGATCGACAAATGCCGGACCACCTACGCTTATATTGAATGTAATCTCCTCGGAGAAGGTCGATCCGGCCCAGCAGTTGTCGATGCTTTGTACTGAAGCGCGATATGAGCCGGGCGCGAGATTACGAATTGTCCAGGAACAATTGTGTCCTGTATTACCCATTTGTACGATGCGTCGGCGGCCGGTGCGGGGGTCGGCCATGGCAGGCATCACTTCACGACCATCAGCGTTTACTATTCGCAAGTTATAAGTCAACCCGGCTTGCGGCGTTTCGGCGTCCGATGCTTTATCCCAGGAAAAAGCGGCTGAGGAACCGTTGGGAATCACACGAAGGTTCGATGGTGATCGGGGAAGAGTATTGCTGTGCCTGCAGTTGTTGCGATACATCTTAATCACTCCCGGAGCGCCCGCTAGCAGAATATCCAGGTCGCCGTCATTGTCAAAATCCGTCCATTCCGCTCGTCCGATGTAAGCGCCCTGCAGGTGAGCGGAACTATCTTCCTTAAACCTGCCATTGCCTTTGTTGACATAGAGCCTGGTGAAGTACTTCTGATTATTTTCACGAGCGCCGGTAACCAGCAAATCGAGATCGCCGTCGTTGTCGCAGTCGCCCCAGGAGACGGAAGAATTAATGACAGCCAGAAAGTCATTGTCCTTTTGCTCTGTGAAAGTGTCATCACCATTATTGTGGTAGAGGCTGGCGATATCCCCACCATCCGGGTATTGCCAGCCGGTAAAAAAAATGTCGAGCCGGCCGTCGGCGTCATAGTCGCCCCAGGCGGCTGCAGCAGCGTTCAAGCCAGGCAAGTACAGTTCTTTGATTGCGTGAAATGAATCGCCGGAATTACGGCAGAGTTTACTCACAATCGACTGAAAACCGCTGATAAAGGCGTCCAGATCACCGTCATTATCGAAATCGGCCCAGGCTACCGTGCCTTGCGATACCTGGGGAAATGCCGGGATAAACAATTCTCGAAATGCAAGGCCACCACCATTCTGATACAGTAACGTTCGTCTGGATTCACGATCGGCACCCTGCAGGAGAATATCAGGGTCGCCATCATTGTCGAAGTCGCCCCAGGCAGCCTGCCCGGCCCATGAATCGAAGATTTTGATATCCTTGTGAGTGGTGAAGCGGCAATCGCCTTCGTTGTGGTATAGCATTGTTGAAAAGCGTAGCCCTGGATTATGACCGCCGAACAACAGATCCAGCCGGCCGTCACCGTCATAGTCTGCCCAGGCAATTGCAGGCTCAGCTAAGCCTTGCTGCAGATCCGGTGCCCGTCGCACGATAAATTCGCCATCGCCCTCATTCATGACGGCTTTGGTGTCACCGGTCCCGACAGCTACATTGTAGGAACTGAAAACAAAATCCAGATCACCGTCGTTGTCGATATCCGCGCAGGCTGCGTCGCACCAGGAATGAGCCTGAACGTTAAGCGGCAATGGAGTTTCACTGAATCGCTCCCCGGCACCCAAGAGCTGCGGTAGGCAGAAGATAGCCGTCAAAGGCAACACATTGAGCCGCCACGACCGGCGAATCGCGGAAGGTAGGCAATGAAGAGAGTGAACAAACAACGGCCATTGAATCGACATCGACTTTTCTCGGAGTGGGTAGCCCCTGAAGCCGGAAACGTGATAATAGCGAAATGTCAGCGGCGGAGCAATTCAATTTTATGCCCAGGCCTGACTTTGCAATCAGGCCCGGTTCACGTTTTGTTCCAGGTGCAGCCATTGTTGCTTGTTGTGCAAGGCTTGAACTGAAGAGAGTACGAGCCCAATGCGCGGATGGTGCAAGATGATTTTAGAGCAATGGAAAGTTAAGTTGAGTAAAGCCCGCAGACCCCTCGTCGCCGTCAATACCGCAGTCCTTTCAAACCGATCGTCTCTAGTATCCAGCCTGAAGTGAGATGTCATCGGCTACATAAAAGTTGCCGCAGCTTGGGCTGCATCCGTCCTGGCGCCGGTAGACGAACTGATGCCTGGTCCGCATCATCCCGAAGCAGCGGTAGTGGACGGCGAGACGATCTCGTGAGGATAAACTAGAGGCATCGATCGTCCAATACGACATCAGATAGGAACTGCGTTGCCTGAACCTGGCAACCTTAACCTTGCCAAATCCTGCTTCAATGCCGGCCGTCAGACTAAACGCCGGAAGCCTGCGCCCGTCTCTGCAGTCGTTAACTCGCGATGTCGGGAAATGAGCTCTATTTACGATTTCGCGTGTGCAAGACCTGATCATTTTCTTGCTTGCCCACTGCCTATTTAAACCTTGATTCCAAGTCTTCGAGAATCAGAGGAGGCGCATTGATTTCGTAGGGATTCGAAGGATCTTCGGTCTGTTCAGCCGATTCAAACTTCGACCAGGGATCGACATACGTTCTGCCATCGCCTGTAATCCTGAATTCGATCTCAGAGGAAAAAGCCGATCCGGCCCAGCAATTGTCGATACTTTGTACGGCAGCACGATAGGAGCCGGGCGCCAGATTGTGAATTAGCCGGAAGCAGTTGTGCCCGGCATTGCCTATGCGAGCAATAAGACGGCGTCCGGTGAGGGGGTCGGCCATTGCGGGCAACACTTCGCGACCATCCGCATTCGACAGCCGTACATTGTAGCTCAGCCCAGGCTGTGGCGTTTCGGCGTCCAATCCTTTGTTCCAGGTCAAGGAGACGGAGTAGTCGCTGCAGACAGCTTGCAGATTTGTCGGCGGCTGAGCTCGTGAATTGGGATGTTCGGTATTGTTGCGATACAGTTTCAATACTCCGGGCCATCCTGCTACCAGAATGTCCAGATCGCCGTCGTTGTCAAAGTCGGCCCATTCCGCGCGGCCGTTGAAGGCGCCTATCATTCCCGCTAATCTATCTGCTTCAAAATTGCCATTGCCTTTGTTAACATATAGACGTGTGTAATGAAGGCCATTGCCATTCCGGGCGCCGGTGACGAGCAAATCGAGATCACCGTCATTATCGCAGTCGCCCCAGCTCACCGACGGATTAATGACAGGAAGAAAATCACTGCTATCAATAAGGCTAAAAGCTCCGTTGCCAGTATTGCGATACAGGCGGGCGATCGATTCACTTACAGGATAGGGCCAGCCGGTAAAGAAGAAGTCCAGCCGGCCGTCGGCATCGAAGTCACCCCAGGCAGCGGCGGCGGCGTTAAGGCCGGGCAGTTGAAGAGCGCGCAACTCCCTGAAGCTATGGCCGGTGTTTTGGAAGACTTTCATAATTGCCGAATCGAATCCGCAGATGAGTGCGTCGAGATCGCCATCACTGTCATAATCGCCCCAGGCCACTGTACCCTGTGAAACGTGAGGAATTGTAGGGATTGTTAACTCTCGAAACGAGTTGTCGGCCAGATTCTGATAAATGAGCGTCCGTCGATTTTTTTTACCGCTGCCCTGAATGAGGATGTCGGAATCGCCGTCATTATCGAAATCGCCCCAATCTGCGCTGCCTACCCAGGAGTCGTGTAAGTCGATCTCATCCATCGCGATAAAACTGCCCCCACCATCGTTGCGATAGAGTTTTGTCGAATAGCCGATGAAGGGGTTGTGTCCGCCAAAAAGAAGGTCGAGGTCGCCGTCGCCATCAAAATCGTTCCATTGAATCACAGGTGCGCTGGCGCCCTGCAGCAGTGCTGGAACCGGCTGCCGAATAAAGCGATGGCGACCAGTATTTATCATTAGTTCCGTCAGCCAGGTGGTGTCGGCGCCACCGAGAGCCGCTGTATAAACAAAATCCATATCGCCATCGTTGTCGACATCTGCCCAGGCAGCGTCGCAAGTGAGGAGTGTTCTCTCGATCGGCAAAGAAACTTCGCTGAATGTAAGTGAGGCAGAGAGCGGCCTTGTCAGGCATAACACTGTAAGACAGAGAGCAATTGCAAGTTGCCATTGCCTTGGCCGCTCAGTATTCAATCCGCGACGAAACGAAAGCTGACAAGCTGGTAACTTTGCCATTAGAGGGTCTCAGTGAGGGGGTAGCCGCTGAAGCCGGGAAAAGTAAAATAGCGATTTGCGAGCAGCCGGGCAATTCGCACTAGCTTTTCAAGATTTGGAATAAAGGATTCTGCCGGGTATCGAGAGAAACGTTTTCTGTTTTGTCACTTGTAGGGTAGGATAACGGGTAATGGACGGAAAGTGGTGGATGGCAATAGCCGTTGTGGCAACGGCTTGTGATGAAAAATCGCCCGAAGGGCCAACTCCTCTCGCCGCCACCAAATCAGGCCTTGAGAAAGGACCACACGCCACCACCATCAAATTCGGCTCAATTCAGAGTCAGTTCGCGTTATACTATAGTGTTAAGTCCCGGGGCGTGCACGATCGAGCTGCAACAATACAGAAGCATGTCAACAGATACCAGGGTGATTTTTTTGAAAGCGAAGAAGGCTCATGACTTTCAAATGCAAATGTCGAATCCGGATTTTGTTAAAAATTATTGCAAGAAACGCAGGTAGATTCGCCCACAACTTACGATGTTGGAGAGCTGGCCGTGATGGACTAACAATAGCCGATCGGCCGCCTACTGTCGCAACACCAGCGAGCCGCTGATCGTCACGTCCTGATGATGAAGTGCCAGCACGTAAATGCCGGAGGCGTAGCCCGCCAAATCGATATTTGTCCTGAACGCTCTGTTGGACTCGAGGTCAAATACCCAGTCCGCCAGTTTGATGCCTTGCTGGGTGTACAGAACCAGGCGGGCTATGCCTTCTCCGGTCAATGGCGCGGAAATCGTGAACAAGCCGTCGCCGGGGTTGGGGGCAATTTTCAATTCGCTGACGACAGTGCCTCGCGATCTGTCATCGGGCGGAACCTCAAATTGCGTTTCGTCGTCCCCCGGCTCTACGTCTGAATATGGGCGGGAAGGGTCAACTGCCGTTTCCGCGGCGGTCGGGGATTTTGACGATCGCATCGGCGCTGAAGCGGCCAGCAAATCTTGTATGGATACATCAAGCCCGACGGCGGGTCGCAGGGCAACCGGGGGCATCTTTTCCTGCCCCTCGTCGCCGGCCTGAATCTCGAAGGCCACCGCCTCTGAAAATACCGAGCCGGCACGGCAGTTGTCAATGCTCTGAACGGCGGCGCGGTAGGAGCCGGGCGGGAGCTTAAGGGTCCACGACGTCGAGTGTCCCACATTGCCGGCGCGTACAATGCGGCGGTGTCCGCTCAGCGTGTCAGCCATCGCCGGCATTACTTCCATTCCGGCGGCATTCGCCACCCGCAGGTTATAGGTCAGGCCGGCCTGTGCCGTTTCGGCATCTGTTGACCTGTCCCAGTTTAGGGTCACGCGTTTGCCATGGCAATTGTAACGCAGATTTTGCGGTTTGCGCGGCGGCGTGTTTGCGTTGCCGATGTCATTGCGGTATACTTTTATGCCGCCGAATTTTCCCGCCAGCAGTATATCCAGATCGCCGTCACTGTCGAAGTCGCCCCACTCCGAGCGCCCGTTGTATCCGCCCTGCAATTCGATGTCCTCTGCTATGCTAAAATTGCCCTGACCATTGTTGCGGTTAACAGGCATTGAAGATCCGGCACATCGCGCTTTGGTGGTATTCGGCGGTAACCCATAACCAGCAGGTCCAGGTCGCCGTCGTTATCGCAGTCGCCCCAGGACGCCGAAGCGTTAAGCAGACCGATGAACTCATTGTCCGTCTGCTCCGCAAAATGAGCCCCGCCGTCATTGCGATACAGGCCGGCGTACACGCTGCCGTAAGGATTCCTGTTGTCCACATGGTTCATAAATCCGACGAAAAACAGATCGGGCCGTCCGTCGCTGTTGTAGTCGCCCCACTCGGCGCTGCCGGCGCAGACAATCGGCAGGCGAAGCTGCGCCAGCATACGAAAACTGCCGTCGATGTTTTCAAAGAGTCGCGAGGACGGCAGGATAGGGCTGCCGACCAGCGCGTCCAGGTCGCCGTCATTGTCGTAATCATTCCAGCGCATCACGCCGCCGGCAAGGTCGGGTATCGGCAGCAATTTTAATTCGCGAAAAGAGTTTTGGCCCGTATTCCAGTAAATGCGGCTGCAGAAATTGACTTGCCCGGCGCCGCCCTGCAGCATAATATCCAGGTCGCCGTCATTGTCGAAGTCGCCCCAATCGGCAGTGGCATTCCAGCAATCGTAGAGGTCGACATTATCCAGTGCCTCAAACGCTCCCTTGCCGTCATTGCGATAAAGCCTGGTGTCCATTTCCGCTTTAAAGGCGGGCCAGGTCCTGACTGTGTGGTGGCCGCCGAAAAGCAGATCGACATCTCCGTCACCGTCAAAATCCGCCCAACGCAGCAGTGCGCCGCAAGCACCCTGTAAAACATTGTGGGCCCTGCGCCGGTAAAAGCCGCGATTGCCTTCGTTAACAAAGAGCAAGGTGGCACCGGTCGTATATACATTGCAGAGCGACGAAGTGTGCAGAATATCCAGATCGCCGTCGTTGTCAATGTCAGCCCAGTCCGCGTGGACCCAGCGAAGGAAAGCGTCTTCATCAAGAGGTAAAGGCACTTCACGAAATTGCTGCGCTGCAAGGTAGGGGGCGGACACGACGCAACAGAGAATTATAGCCAATCTGACCTGCCGCCGAGAGCCATGAGTGCAGCCCAGACGTATCAATTGAGCGAGCAATCCCGCCGGGTTGAAAGTTGACATGTAGCGTGCTTAGAGAAAGGGGGTAGCCCTCTGAAGCCGGAAATGCCAACATAGTGAATTGGCGGCGATTCGACAAGGCCCGACTGCGCGCCAATGTGGGATCTGTCGCTTTTTGTTTTCGATTCCGGAATCCAGACCCCGGCCGTGATATCGGCTCAAGGGCCAAGCGCTTGGATGTGGCTGTAAGTGGCTGGACTTTTTATGGACAATTCGTGGAACTCTGGCTCCCGTGCCGTCGACGCATCCACATGTTTTGGCTTCTAGGGGCCTGCCAATAAGCGCTAAATTAAGCCCGGCCCTCGACGGCGGCAAGGATGCAGGATTCAAAGTATTCTCTCTTGCTCGTTCTGTTCAATATCTGTCGTATAAAGCGATCAAAAAATTGACCTGAAAACTTGTAGCCCTTCGGCCAAAACCTTACCATTGTGATGCTCCCGCTATTAATAATAGCAGAGCGACTGATGTCCTACCCTCGCTCATCAAAAAATTTGCTGAAAGAATTTTCTACACTGGAGGAAATTTGTTGATGAGTTCCATAGAATATCGAAGGCTTGATAAGACATCCTTAGCCACAAAACTGCGAACGGCGGTTTTGCCTTTCACGGCAATTGCAATTTCAGTTCTTGGCGCTGTACCCTCGAGCTTTGGACAGAACCTATCCAAGGAAGGCTTTGAGCGCGTTGAGTCGCTTTTGCGTGAAGAAGCCCATTTTAACTGGGTTGATGATGCATGGGTCGGATGGAACGGGGAACGCTATTTCTACGATGCACAAGACAGGTTGGTGGAGACTATAACGGATAGCTGGCGCGAGGATCAATGGAGCACGAGTTTAAGAGTCGTTTTCGAATACGGCGAGCAGGATAGCCTGGTGCGCAAGACAGGATTTCGTTGGGAAAACGATACCTGGCGGCTGTACCAGGAAGAACACTTCGATTATGATAATGACAACAAGCTGCAGAGATCTACGAAGAGTACAAGCTACCCGGAGGATTCGTTCTCCTGGGCGGAATACGTCTATCGCGACTGGAACGCTGAAGCGCAGCGATGGCTGGAGATGGAGAGGATCAGTTTTGATAAGTCCGGTTCCAATGACGGCGCCAAAGAACGAGAGATTTGGCAATACGATTTGTCGGGCAATGTTGTCGAATATTTCAGCCAAATGCGTTTTAATGACTCCGAGGAAGCAGTTTGGGTTAATAACCGCAAACGTTCATACCGTTACAATGACGATGGAGAGATTGTTGAAGAAAACTTTTTTGGAGGTCCGGAGCTCCAAGAAGATCTCCACCGGGATATCTGGATTCATCGGGAACAGTACGCCTACCAGTTTGATGCCGGCGGCCGATTGAGCCGTAAACTGCACACGCAGGAATTCAGCTCCCCAAATGCAAGGGAATCGGAAACCAGCTATGAATACCGCAAAGATAACATCCTTCAGTCAGAGCTGGTACGGCTGCGGCGGCGAAATGAAGACTGGCGTAATCATCAAAGGTTTGTGTATGAGCCAGGGGCTGACGGATTACCGCAAATCCGGGTGGGAGAGGTGTACCGTGATGATGAATGGCAGACTGTTTCCAGGCATTTGTACGAGTATGATGAGTTCGGCAACTGTATCGATTTTGTCAATCAAGAGTGGGAGCTTAACTCATTCGAGAACTGGACACGCCGTACACGAAAATATGATGTCCGAACTGACCTGCGGGATACGGACAATTCTGTAAATGTGGAGAATCCGAATTTGAGTGTCGTGCCAAGTCCGGCTGTCGGCGATGTTCACATTTCCTATAAACTTCCATCAGCGTCTTTTGTGAAACTTTCACTATATACATCTCACGGGCGACGTGTAGCCACGCTGAGCAACGAGGCACAGGCAAGCGGAATTCACACAGTTGAGTTTAGCGGAAGCGGGCTGGCGGCCGGCGTATACTACTGTACCCTCAAAGTCGATTCCAGGTTTTTTGCACGCCCGATTGTGCTCCTGAAGTAATGTCATGATTAATAAATATTGTCCAGGCTGCAAGTAAATCTATCTACCGCTTACGGCACAAAAAATGAATCGTGTTTTTGGTGGCGGCATTAGCGGAAATAGCAGAAAGACGATAATAGAGCAAGTGTCGACTATTACAGATAGGTCTGTTTAATGCTTGATCTAATAGCGCTCGAGTTGCACCGTATTGCCATTAGCGCCGATGTCGGGCTCCGAGAGTGCGTGTCGCTTCCGAACTCGTTTGCCGGGAATGCAAAGATTTGAAAATAGTCTCGCTCACAGGTCTCTATCGATAGATAGCACATCTGTTGTCGTGACATATCGCAAATTCTTCATTCTGACTAGATTTTTTGACATCATTTGCCACTTGGTTAGCTTTGTTACTCGGGGTGGCGGCCTTCGTGGGCGGAGCCGATGCTGCGTTTTCAGAGATTCCAATATTAGCGCTTATCATGAATTCATCAATCGAGCAGGAAATCCAACAAAGCCTCGCGCAAATCGAGCATGACGAGAAGGTCAAAATATTTTATGCCTGTGAATCGGGCAGCCGTGCCTGGGGCTTCGCTTCCCGGAACAGCGATTACGACGTGCGTTTTCTCTACCTGCGACCGCCGGAATGGTATCTGGCGATCGACCTGGAGCTCCGCCGCGATGTAATCGAACGCCCAATTACCGGCGCGCTGGATGTTAACGGTTGGGATCTACGCAAAGCCCTGCAGCTCTTTCGCAAATCCAATCCGCCCTTGCTTGAGTGGTTGCAGTCGCCGATTGTTTACAAAGAAGAATATTCGATTACCGCACAATTGCGGGCAGAACTGCCGCGCTTTTATTCACCAACAGCTTCGCTTTACCATTACCTTCATATGGCTCGTGGCAACTATCGCGACTACCTGCGCGGCGATAGTGTCTGGCTCAAGAAGTATTTTTACGTCCTTCGACCTTTACTGGCAATTAAATGGATTGAAGCTGATATCGGTCCGGTGCCGACAGAGTTTAATCGCTTGTTGGAGCGTCTGCTGCCGAAGGGAACTTTGCGGGAAGCAATCGACAATCTGATGACCATCAAGATGGCAGGCGGCGAACTGGACAAAGGTCCGCGAATTGAAACCATTAGCTCCTTTATTGAAAAGGAACTCGCACGGTTGGAAGTCGCAGACCTTGAGCCGCGGAATCCGAAGCCGCCCTGGGAAGATCTCAATCGCTTGTTTCGCTCGGCGCTGGACGAACTATGGCCGCGAGATTACTGAGTAATGAAATGCGACGAATGGCCAGCCAGGCCGCTAATTGAGTCTGCTTCGCTGCCGTCCGGAATTTGATACTAAGTATAAAACAATTGTGTTAAGTATTGAAATTGGATTGATGCGGATGAAAAGGCTTTTGACTCTCCGAATCGTCTTCTCGGTTGTCCTGATCGCTCTTACTCACACTGCAGTCTCAGCGGACGATAGCAGTGCCGTTCATGAATGTTTCGAAGCCTATCGGACGAGCATATTAAACCAGGATGGCCAATCGGCCGTAGAACTGGTCGATTCGACCACTATCGCTTATTATTCAGAGGTGCGCAGGTTGGCGCTGCATGCAGAGCGTGAAGAAGTGGAGGAATTAACACTAATGGACCGCCTGATGGTTTTCACATTGCGGCATCGCATAGCTGCTGCAGAGCTCGCAGCTCTTAGCGGACGGCAACTTTTTATTCACGCTGTCGCGGAAGGCTGGGTAAGCAAGAACAGTGTGGCGAGGGTCAAACTGGCCAGGGTGTTTGTTGAAGGTTCCACCGCCAGCGCCGCCCTGGATCTTGGCGGCAAAGAAGCGCCGGTACGTTTCCGCTTTCATAAGATCGGCAAGGAATGGCGGCTGGATATTACATCGGTGTTTGCATTGCTGGGGCAGGCGTTCCAGCGCGCCATACAAGAGATGGAACGCGACGAGAACGAGTTTATCTTCAGTATACTCGAAGCTGGATTGGGTCAGCCGGTTAGTGAAGATATCTGGCTGCCGATGCAGCCGTGAAGGACTTTCTGCAGTTGGCCCTGTAATCAGAATGCTTTGCCGGCAGCCATTGTCAACGGACAGTGTTACTGCCTCTCGCTACTGTCTTCGGCGGTTATTGCACGCTCATCCACCGAAAAACGACTACTGGACAATTAAGGTAGCGAGGCCGTCGATCCGCGATATGGCTGCTCGGCGAAGCACTCTTGTTTAAAATGTGTGCCAAGATGAGCCGTACGAAGCACTCATTATTCGGTCGCTGCCCCGGTCACACGAAACTGAGTCCTGCCACAGACTAAGTGACAATCGGAAGAGAGGATACGTAATACACCTGCAAAGCTATGCGATATGAGAGGAGTGTATTCCATGACAACTGTATGCAGCTCCCCTGGTTCCAGCAGCTTCGGAAGTTCGCCGACAAATGAAACAGTTCCCTCTTTGTCCCATGGTACAATGAAGCCAACACCGTCAATAGTGCAGGGGCTATTCCCGGCATTTCTGATCACTATCGGCTCTCTGACGGTTGTGCCGATTTTAATTGAACCCAGATTAACATCATCGGCCATCAATCCCATTGGCGAGGTAACGATTCTCGTTTTCGCTATGCCATTGACCATCATGTGACCTACATACTGTCTGGCATTCTGTGGCACGACTCGTATATGAACAAAAAGCGATTCTCTGGCGGTCCCGGCCTTGCCGACCGTCACCGGAAGGCGGAGGTCGTCGGTACCAAAAGTGGCGGAGTCTTTACCGAATGTAACGAAGTCGATAATGAAGACATCTGGAAATTCGTCGAAAGAGAGCGTTTCGAGGACAGCTTCCTCTGTATCCGAAAGATTCACAAGTGCGATTGTTACTTCACCCTCCTCTTCGTTGGGGTAAAGGCAGCTCATGACAATCTCAATGACATCGGTATCGAGTTCACCGCCGGCATTGGTAACTACGTCGCCGCCGACTTTTTCGCGGTTGGCGGGCACTTCCGTCGCCGAATCGCAGGCAAAGGCCAGCAGGCAGCAGACAAGGGCGTTCAAGCCGTAGAGCTGTATTTTGGTTAACATAATGATTCACCCGTTTTAGATTTTAGAGTTTAACTTCAATTCCAAGAGTTGCACCGAGTTTTTCGGTGGAGTACCAGGTACTGCCGTTATGAAAGAGCAGCGCGCTGCCTTCTATGCCTGTATACAGTCGGCTTTGATCGAGAATTTTCCATGAGCTTCCGACGACAAGTCGCAGCAGGGGGCCGCCGCGCGTAGCGCCGACGAAACTGCGCAGGAAGGGCTGTGTGCCCAGGATGCTGGCGGATTCGTCGAAGTCGTACTGGTGGAAGGCGCCCAGCCAGAAGCCGAGATAATTTTGTTCAATGATAATCGGACGTCCGTTTTCCTGACTATGGTAGCGCTGCAAGAAGTGTTCCTGACCGATTTCGATGCCGATGCTGTGCTGCGGCAGAATGTGATAAGCAAGGCTGACGGCCAGGTTGTTTAAGCTTGGATCGATGAGCGGATCGACGCTTAGGTCGGGAAACGACATGGCCCGAAAGCCACGGAGGCCCAGCGAAACATCGCTGAAAAGTGAAGTGCCCGGGCTGCTCCCTGATAATAAGGGGGAGGTGGAGAGCCGGCGTGCTACCCTGTTGCCTGCCCGGATCGCCGGCGAATCGGAGGGCGCCGCCAGCGGAACTGCATGGTGAAGGGCTGTCACAACCGGCGATACCTCTACTGCATTGTCTAATAGGGCCGGCCATAAGTCAGGCGTCTCATCCACATGAGCCTTCTCCCTTGACGATTCGGGCGTCTGCGACGCGGTGCGGTCATTGCCGTGGAGCGCCGCGGCTTCATCGGCAATGGCTGCCCGGCTCTTGGAGAATCCCGATGCCTCTAGCGGCTCAAGCTGCATTGCCGAGGTGGCCGCGACCTCAGGCAATACGACCGCCTTACTCAAAATAACCATTGCCTCTGACGCTGCTGCTTGGTTCTGCTGTTGCAGGGCCGCCGCAATACCCGTTCGAGGGGCCGTTGCGATGGACTGCTGCTGCGCATTGCCAATTGCCTTTTCCACCGGTGAAGTCGGCAGCAATACAAGGAAGGTCAGGAGTGAAGAAAGCAGGGCGCTCGCCGCAGCGATCAGGATCGTGCCGAGCTGGCCGCCGGCGGCGCTAAAGCCTGCGCCGGATACGAATCCAAGGCCAAGCTGGCGCATAACGCTGGCTTTGTATTCGGCCGGGAGCAGCGGCTGATTGTTGCGCAATGGCTCGTGAATCGCCAACATTTCCTTCATCTCGGCCCGCAACTCGGCGTTATCCTGCAGGTGGCTGAACAGCAGGCGTTCGTCCTGCTCGCTGAGTTCGCCATCCAGGTAGCCCATCAGTAAATCCGAGGGCGAGGGGTTCAAATCGCTGGAAGTCCACATAGGTATCATGCCCCGATTAGGCTAAAAGATCATTGATATAGGGAGCCAGGATTTCCCGCAGCGCCCGGCGAGCCCGGAAGATACGGGAGCGAGCGGCTGTTAAACTCACGCCGGTGACCTGACCGACTTCCCGGTAACCCAGGCCGGCAAACTCCTTCAAAATGAAGGCTTCCCGAC
The DNA here is from genome assembly GCA_028284775.1 of Candidatus Kapaibacterium sp. Lineage (GTDB taxonomy): Bacteria > Bacteroidota > Ignavibacteria > Kapaibacteriales > UBA7675 > JANQRB01. Next base: position 134,209 of record JANQRB010000015.1, read on the forward strand.
AGTCGTCCGGCAACATTTCCAAAGCCGTTTCGATCAGCGATAGAAATTCGGTCTGTTCGTAGGGCCGGTCATGGCTTGGAAATTGTTGGTCTGCGAGAGGTACGGCACGCGATCGTTTGCGCTTTTGCACTTCGTTCAGGCAGCGATTGCGGGCAATCCGCAGCAGCAGCGCCGGCACATGATGAACACTCTCACCCTGCCGTGCCATTTCGTAAAGTTTGGCGAGCGATTCCTGAAAAACGTCGCGTGCCAGCTCGTCGTCCTTCAGAATGCTGCAGCAGTAAGCAAAGAGGCGCGGAGCATGTCTGTCGTAGAGTTCGCTGAATGCCAGACTGGCCGATCGCCTGCCGCCGCCCATTGCCGCAAAAAGCTCTTCATCCGATTTATGTGGAGCGCCTTGCATAGCTGCCCTGTTATCCCGTCGATATTCTGTTTCCGGCTTCGGCTGCAATGACAATCGCCGCAAAAAATTTGTCGCACTTTTCAGAGTAAAAAAGCCGCTTTCGCGATTATCCTTGCAAAGTCCTTGACAAGGAGCGCAGGTGTCGTATATTTGTTCTATTATCTAGAATATATCTGGTACGCCTGTTAAGTTCGCACAACTGATAATCGGCGGCCGGACTTTGAGCGATACATTCGATTTTGAACTGCAGGTAGGCAGCACTGTATGGACATTGTGACACGAATCGAAGAGATCATCTTGCTGGCAGTTCTGCAGCTTGGCAGCCGGGCTTATGGTGTCCCGATTCGCGAACATGTGCAGGCGATGTTGGGACATAGAGTTTCCATCGGCGCAATCTACGTGCCCCTGGACCGCCTGGTGCGCAAAGGCCTGCTGACGAGCTTCGAAGCGGAGCCGACGGCCGAAAGGGGCGGACGCCGCAAGCGTTACTACAAGCTGTCTTCCGAGGGACTGGACGCCCTGCGCGCACTGCAGGATCTGCACGAACGCTTGTGGCGCGATGTACCGCAACCGCTTGGAGCCGGATAAGGCATCCGGCATATAAAATCGCCTAACGATAGGGCTATGTGGATGGACGAAAACGGACAAGCCAGACTAGCGGGTGAATCCTTGCCGCCCTTGATCCGGCGCTTTCTTTCCATAATGGCGGCACCGGCGGATCGCGATGCCATCCTGGGCGACTTCGAAGAAGAATTCCGACGGCGGATACATTCCGATGCGGTCGGCCGGGCCCGTCGCTGGCTGTTGCTGGAAATGCTGCTTTCGTTGCCGCCGCTTTTTCAACGACGACTTCTGTCAATTCTTTGGAGACTAGGTGCTATGAATCTGACTCTTCTGCGAACTAATCCGCTGCGCAGCGGCCTGCTTGGTCTATTGGCGCTGCTGCCGGCATTCATGGTGGGAACGGGAGGAATCCTGCATACGGCCGTCGGACCAAATGCGACGAGTGAAGGATTACTGCTTCTCGGTAATCCATTCTTGGTTCTGGGCGGTATTGCCGTCGCGCTAGCTGTGAATCTGCTGACGACCGTCACCATTGCTACGGAACGCAGCGAAGCGCGAGGTTGGGAAGTCAGAATCGGCTTGCAAGGCAAAGCGCTCAATGTTGCGGTTATTACCCTGGCCGGTCTGTTATCGGCTTTGATTTTTGCCTATCTGCTGGTGGAGAATTTTCAGATCATTTCGCGTTATAGCTTTTGATTTCCCTCGAAATTTGGCAGGCGCCGCCGGCTTGACTGTGTCTGTTGAGATTTCTCCTTCAAAAGACCGGCAGTGCGGTAGCGGCGGAATTGCGGGCAGCTGTTAAACCCCGAACACCGGTTTCCAGGTCTGCACCCGGCTCTTTGATGGCATATCAATGGACACAAAATGCGAATTGGCGCGCTTGCGGGCGGGCTGATTGGAGCCCACCGGCCATCAATGCGTCCCTGGCTGGAGACAAGGGTGTGCAAAGTCGCTATTGATACAAAAGCCCAATAGGATTCTTTGCGGCGAGCTCAAAATCGACGCAGGCAGAATTTGGCTTGTTCACCGCATTGTGCGCTAGAAGTACACTGCCGCCGTCACCGCAGCGCCTGTGTTAATCGTGATGCCGTCCGGCGAGCCGAATCGAAGGGAATTTTCGTCGGACTTAGTGAGATTCAATTGTGCTTCTACTCCCAGACTGAAGTCGTCATCCAGGAAGTAGTCGCCGCCGAAAGCAACGCCGAGCAGCCAATCGGTCTGGCCCTCGCCGACTTCAGGCGAATTAATGAGAGCGCCGACCCGGGCGCCGATGTAAGGCGTGATTTTTTTTGGCGTGCGGGTATAAAATTTAAAGAGCAGGCCGAGTGCCAGATCACTGCCGACTTCTTCACGATAGACGATTCCGAGTGATGGAGCGATCGTCACTTTCTTGCCCGTCCAAATCGGCATGCTGATCGCTGCCTGCTCACTCTGGATGGAGGTGGCCAGACCTACGTTCCTGTCTTTGGCGGACAATAAGCCATGACTGAACAGTATCAACAAGAATACAACGACCAATCTGTAAACAAGCATTGTTAATCCTGGGTAAAATACATTGTTAAGTATCAGGGATTTCGCAGTCGGCAGGGATGCGACTCGTCAACCTGGAAAGAAGCCGTCACCGTTGGCCACAACGAGACCGCGCCACACGATCACGTCATTGAAGCGCGCATACAGGCGGTAGAATCCATCTGGCAAGGCTGCATTCTCATCATCTGCATTCAGGTTGATAGTGATGGAGTATTGGCCAGGGACCAAACTTTCGTCAAAATAGAGGCGCACGTTGCTGGAGCCGGGCAGGGCGGGAGGACCAACAATGCCATCAAGCGGATCTCCCGGTTCAGTGATACTGTCGAAAGGACCAAGGGCAGGCACGAGCCAAATAGTAACTTGGGCCCGCCGTTGCAGAGTATAATACAACTCCATCTGATCGCGCGCCGGATTGGGAACGGGGGAGGACACAAAAAAGTTCTCATCGCTCGATTGCGGCTCCTGCGGATTGCCCCAACGCCCCAGGACTCTTCCATCGACAGACGTGACAACGATGCCGCTGATGCGCGGCACTTCATTGACGGGCGCGACAGGAAAACTCTCCTCATCGCGGCAGCCGACCAGAGCGACGATGCCGAAACAGATCACAAGCGGAAGCCAACGGGATCCTTGATTCATCTGATGCTACCCTGATGATTCGTGGGATGCGGAAGAAATTGAAATATACGCGAGATAGGATTGCTATCTTAGTATTTTTTCGACAGCCGGGAATCGTAAATATCAAAGAGCGCCGATACGCGCCTTGTATGTCCTTAGTTGCAGAATTTGCGATGACCTGCGTTTCGTGAGCCCCGCCGGATTGCCGCCGGCGTCCTGTATCCGGTCCGCACTTTATTCAAAATTCGTAATACTTAAACCTCCTGAATGTATATGATTACCAGTATTCGCGAGGCTGAAATTGCTTCGATCCCGAGTTTACTGCGTCTTATGCGCGCGTACTACGAGTTTGACAATCATCAATTCGACGAGGCCGGTGCCCGAAGCGGCCTGCTGGAATTACTGGCAAATGAGACCTACGGTAAAATCTGGCTGATTGTGGTCGATGAACGATCCGTGGGATACATCGCGTTGACTTTTGGATTCGTGCTGGAATTTCACGGCCGCGATGCTTTCATCGATGAGCTGTTTATCGACGAGGAGTACCGGCATCGCGGTCTCGGTAAACAAGCGATGGATCATGCGCTCGACTATGCGCGAAGCCTTGGCGTCAAAGCTGTTCATCTGGAGGTGGAGCGCGAAAACATCGTAGCCCGGGAGTTGTACCGCAAAATGGGCTTTAAGGAACGGGAACGCTTCTTCCTGATGAGCGCCAAACTGTAAGACCGACACGTTAAAGTTTTTGGTCATATCAAGGGTTCGTCTTCCTTGTTAATCGATTCTCAAAGCAGAAACTACTATGCCTGACGATAAATGCCGTCAGGCAAGCGCCGGGAATACAGGCTGCTAGCTCGAACATCCGAAGAGCAGGGCTGCATGTCCCTTTCCAAAAAACAAAAGCCCTCTCCGCAATATCTACGAAGAGGGCCTACACCGCGTGCCTGCGATGACCTGTCCCAATCGAGCCTCATCGGCATCAAAAAAGAGAACAGGTCGTCGGCACTCTCCCACGTTTGTGCATATCAGCCGGCACGATTTTTTTTACTGATGCTTGCCCTTGACATCTTCCGGACTCAAATCAGACCCTCAGGATCTGATCCTCTGCGTGAGGTCGAGCTTCGCGGCAAGCTCTTTGTATGGGTTCGAGTGGCTTGCAGACGCAATGTCCAAACGCATCGCACTCCCTGCAGACCGGCTGTACTTGTCACATCGCAGAGACCTGTCTTTGTCCTTTCGAACAGAGAGAAAGCTAGGCCTGCCGTTGTAAAGAAACCAGTGAAAATGTATAACTGTAGCACTTCACTACCTAGCTGTCGCGAACTCATACAAGGATAGAACAGGCTCGCTATCACCCCTTCCTTTGTTCATACGATTAACAAGCGATCCAGCAGGGCGTCTTTTTTCCGAACCGAGACGCTGACGCTGCTTCCATCGCGCATAATGATAATACCGCCTTTGCCGCGGGCGTACTTATCCACGTAGTTCAAATTTATCAGATGGCGATTGTGGACCCGTACGAATTCACGCGGATCGAGTAACTCTTCATACAGGTGCAGGCGCTTCGACACGACAACTTCACTGCCGTCTTTCAGATAGACCCTGGTACAGTTGCCGTTGGCTTCACAGCGTACGATATCGTCGGGCAAGACAACAGTCAGTCCATCCTTGGTCGGCAGTCCGACGCGTTGCGGACGGGTCTGTGTTCGAGCCGTCGCGCGGCAATCCGTCTCGGCTTCGCCGCCGCCGTTACGCCGTTTGTGCTGCACTTTGGCAACGGCGGCGCTAAGGTCGTCGGGAATGATAGGCTTCAGTAAATAATCGATCGCGGCATTCTTGATGGCCTGGATCGCATAGCGTTCATGGGCCGTGGTAAAGATAATCTCAAATTGTCGATCCGGCTGTTCTCTGAGGATATCGAAACATTCACCATCTCCGAGCTCCACATCGAGGAAGAGAATATCGGGCTGCGTATCGCTCAGTGCTTCGCCGCTTTGACGAACGGACTCAATTGTACGAATCACTTCAACTTCGGGGCAATAGCGCGCCAGCAAGTAACAGAGTGTTTCTCTGTGTCTCGGTTCGTCTTCGGCAATTATAGCTGTAAGCATTGCAGGCATGTTTTAGTGTTAAGTTGCAGAAACAAGAGCGAGTCGCATAAAGATCAATAGTTACACGACCTTGTTATCATCTACGTAATTTGGCCGGATGCCAGACCGGGAACCCCGTCGCTGTGCTGCGGCCCGGACAGACAACAGTATCCCTGAAATATTCTGTCGGAGCGAAGCATTGGCCTCATTTTTTCGTTCAACGCTGTTTCGCGATTTCTTCGTGTTGCATGTATCATTCTGTCAATCGCCTTCGAAGAGCGTAGCCTGCCGCGACAGTTTTCGTCTGCGGGGAATCAGCCTTGTGCACTTGCCGATCATACCCGTATCGCGCCTGTACAGGTGCCTGAAACTTGTCTGCAGCTTGTCGCAAAGGGGCCGATCGGAACCCTGATCTGTCCCGCTTGCTCTTATTCGGCCAAAGCTGTCCGGCGGGCCGATTTGCCCTGGGTCGAACGATGAACGGGGAACCGGGACGGCAGGGCGGGACAATCGCGCTTGCAGCGGTCTTACCTTGAAATCGTCTGCGATTTGAGAGAATGATTATCGTATTAACCATACTCCCCAAGTCTGACCGTTGCATGTGTAAGGCTACTCCATTTGAAAGGCCGGCCTGCCATTTTCTGCGAATCGGATACGCAAGCAAAGCGCGTTGTCCACAAACCGGATCTCGAGCCCTTTTAACAGAAGGACACGGCGTTGCGAAGTCTGATAGTATGCTGGGGACCCGGTATGAGTGAGGAATTAAAAGCTGAGCTTTGAGGGCCGATGTTTTATGTCGCTCACGGGCATCAAGCTGCAATGCTCCCTTCAACGGCTGCCTGGTTTTGCGGGCGATTCGATGCTGAGGGTCGTCAACACTCCCATGGCACTTTGCAGCACCTGCTCTATCTTTCTCCGGCCAGCTCAGCTTGTCTCCGGCTGCCCAATTGCGGGCAAGCCGAGGGGTTCCCGGTCCGCACTTCAGTCTCATGAGACCGCCGGAGTTGATCAGAGCGAGATAAAAAGCGGCGCTGGAATCGGTTGCTGCGTCTGCGAGCGGTCTGTGGTACAATGGAGAGCTAGCCAGATTACAATTGAAGCCGTCAATTACTTCAAAGTCGCAACGGCAATCACAGCATGCCTTGTCGGCCTGTTTTGCGTGCGTGTCCGTTGACACCGTTAGAAGCGTATTGCCCGAAAGTGCGGAGTCGACTAGCCATGGGGCTCTGCCGGCTCGCGAGGCAATAGTGAGGAATAAAGCAGGCGAGCCAAAGGCGCCGGAAACATGCCGTCGTCTCTTGTCTGAACGGCGCTTTAGTTTTCCGCCCCGAAGCTTCGATTGCCTTGCAAGAAAATCGCTGGCGGCCGAAGAAAACAGCCGGCGCGTCGCATGGCTGATCTTGTGCCGAAGAATGGTAATGTTGGACACCATACCGTTCATCTTGCTGCGGCCGGCGCCTGGAATACCCAAAAATTCAGGGATGACAATGAAACTGAAGATCATATTTTTACCGAGATGCGCGGCTTGTTTGCCAAGCAGGACAGCTGACTTGGGCGCGAAAATCAAAGCATCGTGGTTCCGGGAATACCTGTTGTCGCGAGCCGGAGAGGGCGCGATGCAGGACTTGCGCGTCAGGCGGAGCCAGGTCAGCAGCAAATAGGCTATACGGCCGAATAATGGACCAGTAATGTTCTGTGGCCGGCAGAGATGCCTTATGCCATCCATGCTAATGCGTCTCCGTAGCAGATCAAATCAATCATGGCAGCGATTGTCGAGAAAATATACTATTTGTGAGATGAATTCAAGAGATGAATTGCGATCGCGATTCAAAAGCTGCCCTATATTCGCGTAGGGATAGCTAAATGCAGCTCAGTCATCCCTTGTCCAAAAAGATTTGTAATGCCTATCTTTGAATTTTTTCGTCTGTCGTGCTTGCTGGATGCTGATACAAGAGGAGACTAATTATGCAAAACAAACGCGACTATGTAGCTTCGCTGTTTGACGAGACGGCCCACGAGTTGCAACAAGCCGCCGAGCACTATCTGGAAGCCGCCCGGCATTTTCGGGAAGGCGAAGTTCCACGCGGCTGCGCTCACGAAATGGCGGCGCGCGGTTACATAAATCGCGCCGAGCTTAAGAGCAGGGAAGCAGCGGATATTCATGCCGCCGCTTCTCGTATTCGCAGCAGGGATTGACCGCCTGTCGGTGACTCTGAGCACACTAACCCGACCAGATACCCGAAGTGCACGGCAGCGCCGGCAAAAGGGTAACCGGATGTTCGACCGTCGCTGCCCGTCATCGTCACTCGAACATGCGACTCGGGAAAAATTTAGTTTCGAGCTTCTTGTGGGATCAACCGTGGTTCGGCTGCATCATACGCTAATGTCGAACAACGCTTTGCTACGTCCAAGGCCTGTCTGAAATCACTGCCGATGCAGCGAAAGCCACAGCAAGGAATCGTGACGTCGTGGCGGCTGCGGAGGACATCGATGGCTCAGATCAGCGATAGCGCAGGTCGATGTCGACTCCCTCGGGGGCACTGACGTCAAGGCGAACGGTCAGTGCGGGGGCGTCAAATCTGACGCCCTTAAAAACGAAATTGAGATCTTCCTCCCAAAGCTTTTCGACAATTCTGGCATAGGGCAGTGAGCCGTACATGCGGTAGTACGCTATGGTACTCGGCGAGTAGCCCAGATACTCGGCCAGCTCGGCATCGGTTGCCAGTCTTTTGATTTCCTTGATTCGATCGAGCACGGTGGCCACATCCGGGCCAGCATGCGCGCTACCGGGAATCGTCGTCATTCCTGCCTCCAGTTGTCCTGGCTGTTTGTCGGCACGGGACCTCGTCCCACCCTAAACGGAGACCCCGGTGGCTTGAAATGGCGCGAAACTGCATATTGTTGTTTGCATATGCAATAGGAGAATTGTTTAGTGGGCAGTGATTTGACTTAAGCGGGTGATATTTCTGGATAAGCGGTCAATGCCTCTCTCTTTCTAATCGGCGCTGACCGGATGATGCCGAGAAGACACCACCACAATCGACTTAAACCAGGCTAGCAGACTTCCTCTCTTCCGGTGGCGTTGCAAATATTGATGTATTAACGATCTGCAAGCTGTCTCTGTGTAAGGCCGTAATTCGGCGACCGCGCTCGCGTTAATCGAATATACCAATCTTCAAATTGGCATTCCTAATTATTAATTTCACGCTTTTCGATTTAAAGTCTAAAAAAATGTTAATCCGAGAAGCTAAACCAAGAATTGGTATTCCTCAAGTGAGAATCACGTTCTGAGTGCTGAAGCCCGATGAAAACGCTGATTTTGATCTTAAATCAAGCAAATTACTTGACATTGGTAAATTGATTAAACCGGCTGACGTCCTGAAATTCTGTAAATGTAATTATGCCGCTTCGGTCACAATTCCGGTCGGTATCAACTTGGTCATTTGCTTGCTGGAGAGAATTTTGTACTTTTCAATCGCAGCCAACAACTCACAGTTAATTTCTCTGTTAAACATCTAGTGCATCCCTGACGGTCACAGTCAGGATCGGGATTCTCGTATACAAGAAATGTTCAAGTGCGTATTTCCCCGTCCGGATGATGTCGATTTCGATCTAAAGGCGGGCAAACTCCTGGCGTGTTGCCGATCGAAAAACGAAACATCATTCGTGCTGTCGCTGGAAATTGTTCTGACGGAAACAGCGCTCATTGGATGAAGCTGTCATAGTCAGGATCTACTGGATTGCTCGTACGTACAAACGGTATTGTCCCGTACGGATTTAAGCAAACACACTAAAAAGGAAAAGATCGGGATGAGTAGATATTATACACAAAGTGTTTATTTCAAGGAGTACAATATGGCGGAGTTTGACTCTACACCGACGAAAGCATTGCGTATCGAACGAGACTATTCTGTCCCTGCGAAACGCGTCTTTGCGGCGTGGACGACTGAAGGCGACCTGCAACGCTGGGCCTGGGGCGGATCACGCGATCAGGTTCGGGTCGAAGCGGATCCCTGTGTGGGCGGCGCATACCGATTTACTGTCGTCCGTTCGACGGGTGAGACCTGGGCCTATCACGGGATTTATCTGGATATCGTGCCTTACAAGCGAATCTCATGTACACTCGAATGGGATCCGGCACAAGAGCCTGAGACGAATGATGAAAAGCTGACCGTTGAGTTTCTCGATAACGGCAATGGCACAACAATGGTATTTCTGCATGAGGGAATTCCGAATGCCGATATCCGGAGCAAACACAGGATTAACTGGAATGACGCTTTTAACGCTCTCGGAATACTGCTAAGGCAGTCTCCGACATATTGACGGAAGCGACGAAACCGGATAGCTGTCGCAGGTATCAAGCCCGGGATCCCGATCTGCGGCAGCATCCTCTCCTGGCGGTGCACTGTCGTTTCCGGCATCCGATGTTCGTACTCGTCCTGTTGGCGCTAAGATCGGCTGTTCCTGCCGGCGAACAAAGATTTTGTCCAGGTCGGTCTGCCGGTACTGACCAACACTATTGCTACCAGCTGTACTGCTGTGGAATAACCGGTATTTGGTGGTTGAGATTTGGACCCGCTTGGTGGCGCTGGCGGATAAAGCAGCAGACAGGCCACACCGCAGTACTTTGCCACACTGTCACTATCGGCTTCCTAAGGTCCCGACATTTCGAATAACTGTTGCGAATTTGGCAGGAGTTTTTACCTTTACGGTCTAAGGATCTGCGCTAACCCATAATTACTCATCTTGCCTACATAACGAAAATCTGCTGTTTCGCGAAAAAATACACGCGAATTTGCTAGATTGTATTCGGCGCCTTGCTGATAATCGCTGACGGGGCCGAAGGATGGCTAGTATACCTGAATCTCATCGATCGCGGGACACCACTAGATACATCGGCGCATGAATCGCATGAAAATAGTGCATTACGGTATGGCGAGTATTGCCAGAATACTATCGGCACTGTTCCGGCAGCGTCAACTCGGCATTGCGCTCTTTTTGTTGTACCTGAGCGGACAATGTCTGTGTGCCGCCCCGCTTGTTGTACTCAGCGACTCGCTGAAGCGGCATCCCCTGGGTGATGTTGTCTTTATGTTGGAAGACAAAGCGGGGCGATTGACTCTTGAGGATGTCAGTTCATCGGATTACAGTAATCGATGGCGTCGATCTGAACGCGACGTGCCCGGATTAGGTCTTACAAGTTCCGCCTTCTGGCTGCGATTCACGATCGACGCCAGCATGACAGCGAATGACAACTGGTTACTGGAAATCTCTTACCCTTTACTCGATGACATCCGCCTTTACACCATAGACCGGCAAAATCCTTCCTACCCGTACGAGAATAGAGAGCAGTTCGGGCGCTCCGATCTTGAAGCGATAGTTGAGCGGCCGCCGACCTTTGGTTTGAACCAGATTCCGAGCGTTGCACGCAGCCAAACGCGAGGAATGGGCGAAGCGGGCTTCAGCGTGGACGGTCGCCAATATGTCCTCCGCCGCAGCGGTGATATGTTGCCGGCCGGTCAGCGTGAAGTGCCGCATCGTCACTTTCTGTTTAAGATCGATGTCGGCGCCGATAGTGTCCAGACGGTGTTTTTGCGTGTCGCGACGGCGGGATCGCTTCAGGTGCCTCTCACCCTGTGGCACCCCGATGCTTTCGTATCGAACAGTCGCAATGAAGAGCTGCTGTTGGGTTTGTATTACGGCAGTATGTTGGCCTTGCTCTTGTACAACCTGATTGTATTTCTGTTCCTGCGCGACTGGAATTATCTACAGTATTCGGCCTATGTTTTTGCGATGTTGCTCTGCCAGATGGCGCTCAACGGGATGACATTCGTATTATTCTGGCCGGGCTGGCCCGCATGGGCTAATACGTCGGTCCTGGTGTTCGCCGGCACGGTCGGCATCAGCGCGATCATATTTACGCGCGGCTTTCTGAACGTCAATCAGAACGCTCCACCTCTGATCGACAGGATATTAAAAGTACTGGCCTGGCTTTTGCTGGGCGTCGTAGTATACTCTCTCTTCGGCGACTACCAAACGGCGACCTGGATGATCATGATTCTGGCGACGCCGTTTATTGTCACTATCTTAGCGGCGGCGATCGCAGCGATGCGCAGTGGCTATCGTCCGGCCCGCTATTTTTTGATCGCATGGTCCGTATTCCTGGTGAGTCTGCTGACCTATGTGCTGAAGACGACCGGGGTATTACCTTCCATGTTCATCACGGATTACAGCGTGCAGGCCGGATCGGCTGCCGAAGCGCTCCTGCTCTCGCTGGCCCTGGCGCATCGCATTTCGGTACTGCGCAGCGAAAACGAACAAGCGCGCAGTAAAGCCCGGGACAATGAAATCTATCGTTTACGCAATGTCGAGCTGGCCGACGCGCTCAAAGAAGTGCGTTCACTGCACGAAAGGGTAAGCGATGCCAAAGAAGAAACGGACGCCCTGAATGCCAGTCTGGTAGAAGCCAATCAATATCTTACGAATCTCAACGAGGAAAAAACCGAGATCCTCAGCATCGCCGCCCACGATCTGAAGAATCCGCTGCAGTCCATCATCATGAACAGCGATCTGGTACTGCGCTATTATTCCCGGATGAGCAAGGAGAAAGTTCTCGAGTCATCCCGGATCAATCTGACCACTGCCCGCCGAATCAATGAAATTATTACCAACCTGCTTGATATTCATGTTATCGAATCGGGCAAGCTGCACCTTAACATTCAGGAGGTCGATCTCAATGCAATCGCCCGCGATGTAGCCGAGCAATACCGCATGCCCGCCAGCAATAAAGACATCAGTATCAATGTCCAGGCCACGGATCGGCCGTTGCGCGCTCTGGCAGATTCGCACCGCACGCACGAAGTACTGGACAATATCATTTCTAACGCCGTTAAATATTCTTCCCATGGCAAGCGGATCGACGTTCGGGTTAAAGCTATCGAATCGGCCGTGCGAGTGGAAGTGCAGGATCAGGGACCTGGCTTCACGACGGCGGACAAAGAAAAGCTCTTCGAAAAATTTGCTCGTCTGTCTGCCCGACCCACCGGCGGTGAATCCAGCACCGGCCTTGGCCTCTCGATTGTTAAGCGCCTGACTGAAGCGATGGAGGGGCGTGTGTGGTGCGAGAGTGAACGCGGTTTCGGCGCCTGTTTTATCGTTGAGCTGCCGGGTACCGCTGCACCGCTGCCCGAGACCACCATCCCGGGAAGTCCTGAGGTCAGGCGCAAGGATAAAACTGCAATTCAGGTCATCGATGCCGAACTGCATGAAGCGCGCATATTGCTCGGCACCAAATTACACGCCGCCTATAGTGTGCTTGTCAAAGTGCTGGCCCTCTCTGAAGAACATCGTTATGCGGCCGGTAAAGCGGAGGCCCTGCGTTCACTTGGTGAATATCACTTTAAGATGGGGCAGGCCGTTGAGGCGGGCAATTATCTTGAAGAAGCTCTGGATCTGTTTGAAAACCTGGATAACCTGCGTTCGATAGCGATAACGCTGACGAACCTCGGCATCGTGTACGGTCACCTGGATCAATTCCAGGAAGCCAGGGATTTTCATGAGCGCAGCATCGATCAGTTCAGATCTTTAGAAGACCCTGCGGGCGAAGTTCATGCAATGAATAACCTTGCGCAGATTGATGTCAAACTTGGCAATTTCGATGGCGCTCTCAACACGTTTCATCAATGTCTCACCAAACGTCGGGCAGCCAATGATCTGCAGGGTGAAGCGTTTGCCCTCAATAATATCGGGATGGTGTACCATCGGCAGCAACGTTATGACCAGGCTTTGGAGGCTTTTTACAAGAGTCTGGCACTCAAGGAAGAGCAGGGAGATCAGTATAGTACGGCAAATACGCTTATCAACATTGGTGAAGCATTGCTCGCAAAGGGTCAGCCCCTGGAAGCGCTGGCGCAATTCGAGCGCGGCAAACTTCTGCGCCGTCGTCTGCGGGACCGATCGGGCGAAGCGTATGCGCTTTGTAAAATGGGCAGCGCCAATACCGAGCTTGACGCCATGCAGCCGGCATTGGAAGACTATCAGCAGAGTCTTGCCCTCTTCCGTGAAGCTGACGATCGCAGCGGGATTGCCGAATGCTTGTTGTTAATGGCTGGCTGGCATCATAAACAAGGCGATTATCACCAGGAAGGCCTTTTGCTGGAACGCGTCGTGGAAACCCCGGTGTCTTTTGCCGATCAGGATACTATTGCCGCCGCGCACAGGCAGCTAGCCCGTCTTTGCGAGGACAACAACGATCCTGTCGGAGCTCTGGCACACTTCAAGAAATTTACCCGGCTGCAGCAGCGCAACGCCAGGGATATTGCCGCGATTGAAGACAAGACGGACTAAGCAGAGACAGCCCTTTGGCATTGGATAGAACAGTTGCCGATATCAGCTGAACTTGTCTCGTCTTCCTTGCACGCCGATACAAAAAATCCCGCCTGCGGCAAGGCCACAGACAGGATGTTTTATTGCGAGTGCCAATGATTGCTGCTGACTAGCGCAGAATCGTAAAGCGCTGCATTACCGGCCGCGACATTTCATTCAGTTGCACGAAATACGAGCCGGGCGACAGCAACTGCAGATCGACCGTGATGCGCTGTTCATTTGCGACATCAATACGTGCCACCGACCGGCCGAGGAAGTCTCGAATAGTAATAGATCCGCTGTAAGGCGCTTGTAGTTGAACCAGCAACTGCGTCTGCACGGGATTCGGGCTAAGAGTCGCCAGCAGTGATTCTTGCTCGGCAACCGACGTGGATCGTCCGCTGAAAACTGATTGAACCGTATTCGTAATGACGGGATCGTTGTAGTCGAAATAGATTGCCGCGCGATTGTCGATGGCGCTGCCCACGGGGATGTCGCCGCTAGTCTTGATTCGATAACGAATGAAGCCGTGGCTGCCGGGCTCGTCGCTCTTGTCATCCGGAAGATTGATGTTGTCGAATTGCCAGGACAGAATTTTGTTGTCAATTATCGTGAAGCTGAAATCATGACTGGCGGCCCCCAGGTGCAGCTTTTTTATGTCCAGCCAATCCGGCAAGGTGTCAAGGACCCGCACGGTTTCGGCAGCGGCCGTACCCACATTCTGGAAGCGGATCGTGTACGAGAACACTTGCTCCCGATCCTTGAAGATCCCTTCGGGGTCGACACGTATGTCATTGGGGTCATACGAGCCGCGTACGATCTGACACCATGAGTCTGATTCCGCGCCGAGCAACTGGATGTCGCGATCGCATTCCGAATACACTTCCGAGCAGATTCTTGTTCCCAGGGGCGTCGTGCGGTCAAGAACAAGCGCCAGCTCGATCCGGCCGCGTCCTTCTACCGGTAGATTATCGATTTCCCAGACAAGAGAGCTTGCATCCGCTTCATCCGGCATCGGCTCCGACCGCAGGAATTCCATCCATGGGTCGGTACTCAGAATGATTCGCCCGCTGAAGGGCACTGTACCTGCATTGCGGTAGAATATCTGATACGGCACCTGGAATCCCGGTCGGGCCGGCGCGCCGATGATGTAAACTTCCAGGCGGCAGATATCGGCATCGGGCGCGGTACCGAAGTTCAGACCTTCGACCCTGGTGTCCGAGGCCGCGATATCCAGCGGGTAGCTTGCGTCATTGGCGGGGCAAACCTGCCGCCAATTGTCGCGCGGCATCAAACGCGCGGTGTAGCTGCCTGCCTCTAATCGCAGCGCGAAGTTGCCATTATCGTCACTGAGTGCGTACCATGGGCCGGGGCTGAATTCGATCAGCCGGTTGCGGATCCCCTCTTCAAAGTCATCCTGTGTGCATGCGTTGGCGGCATCGATAAACACCTTGCCGGAGACCAGGCTGCTATTGTGGATATCGAGCCCTTTATAGTTGTAAATCTGGCGCACTTCGTCCGGGCTGAGAGCCCGGTCGTAGTAACAGACCTCGTCCATCCCGCCGTCGAAATAGTGTTTGCCGCGCATACGGCCGATGCTGCTCCAGCCGTTGTCGAACCAGACTTCGCCGCTGCGCGGCAGCGATGCTTCTTCTTCGCCATCGACATAGATGCGCATCGCCTCTCCGTCGTAGGTCGCAACAACCAGGTGCCATTGACCATCGCTAAAGTAGTCGGCTGCGACATCGTATTTGACCTCCGGATAATAGCTGCCGCCAGCGTTCAATCCGAAATACAAAGTCTCGCCCTGATTCTGAAATCCGATCATAAAGTCGGGCACGCGCGAGACGGGGCCTTCCTGACGGATAAAAGTCTTGTAGAACTCTGAATTGAGCTGATCGGCCTTGAGCCAGACCTGGATGCTGAGACGGTCGCTGCGGCTGAAGTCGACCGGAGGGATATCGATGAAATTCTTGATGCCGTTGAAATTCATGGCGGCGTCGGCGACACCGAAGCGGTCGGGCATGGAAATTGCGCCGTGAACGGTCCCGTGCAAACCATTGCCGCTGGCGTCATTGCCATCGCCGTCCAGCGGGTAATAAGCGACCACGCCATTCACCAAAGACTGGGCATGCGCCGGCAGCGCAAAGCCGCTCATCAAAAGGAGGGCGCCGCAAAGAAGTGATAGTTTCATTGATTCTCCTGAAAGAGTTCATAGATCTGTTGCAGATAACAATTAATGTGGTTTGGGAGACAGACTCGCGGTAGATTGAATGAACAACTACAGCCCCGGAACGACGAGGGACAGTGCAAGTATCTATCCTCAGCGTAGCTTTAGGTGGAGGGGTATGTACGGGAGCTACAAGTCTATAGCTGATCGCAAGTTACATTGCCAGGAAATTTTCTGTTCGCGGCAAGACGCCCTCAATTGCTCGTCGTCAATTTGTCAGACGGGGTCGGGCATTGCTCGCGACGTTTGATGTTGAGCGTCGGCCTCTATGATTGTCTCTGTAGGCTTTTGAGAAAGCTGATCAGGGACAACGGACCGCCAAATCTTTGCAAGGCGGGCTGTGGGTCAATTGACATGTATCCACAATCTAAAATTGACAGTTTCGTGAGATTTGCGTGACAATGGCGCTGTAGTTTTGTGCTGTACGCCGAACAAATGGAGGACAGTATAATATGAAAGTAATTTTGCTTGGCCTTTGTCTGACGATAGGCTGTACTGCCCTTGCCTGCCAGCAACAGCCTGACCAGGAGCGGATGCAGGATCAGCCTCAGATGGGGACGGCATCGCTTCAGGCGGCGACAGCGGATAGCGCGCGGGACGGCAGGCTGCACAAAACTGAAGAAGAGTGGCGGGCGCAATTGACGGAAATGCAGTACTACGTTACGCGGCAGGCCGGCACGGAGCGCGCCTTTACGGGAGCGTACTGGGACCACAAGGAAGATGGCGTTTACAACTGTGTGTGCTGCGGTCAACACCTGTTTGATTCAAAGACGAAATTCAAATCCGGCACCGGCTGGCCCAGTTTCTACGAGGCTGTGACAGCGCCCGCCATCACCGAAAAAGCGGATAACAGCCATTTTATGCTGCGGATAGAAGTGCTCTGTTCGCGTTGCGATGCACACTTGGGACATGTATTCCCGGATGGACCCGAGCCCACCGGCCTGCGCTATTGTATCAATTCAGCTTCGCTCGACTTTGAGGCCCGCGGCGAAATGCAGAGCGATCATAAGGAAGGAGGCTAGCCCGATGAAGAATGCAGTAGTATCCCTTGCGATCGTCTTTGTATCTTTGTCGGCTTGTACGGTCGATGCCGAAGACGCTACACAAACCGAAGCGAAGAAGGAGCAAACTATGGCTGCGGAGAAAACGAATCTGAACTTGCGGGAGGCAACCTTTGGCGCCGGATGTTTTTGGTGTGTGGAGGCGGTTTTCCAGGAGCTGAAGGGAGTGCATTCCGTGGCTTCCGGTTATTCCGGCGGTCAAATCGAGAATCCCACTTATAAACAAATTTGCAGCGGCGAAACCGGCCATGCCGAAGTGGCCCGAATCGAATATGACCCCGAGGTCATTTCTTTTGCCGAACTGTTGGAAGTCTTCTGGCAGACGCACGACCCGACAACCCTGAATCAGCAGGGGGCGGATGTCGGCACGCAATACCGTTCGGTTGTTTTTTATCACAACGACGAACAACGGCAACTGGCGGAAACGTATAAAGCGGAGCTGGATCAGTCCGGCGCCTGGGACAATCCGATTGTGACGGAGATCGCGCCGCTCAGCAACTACTACGAAGCAGAGGACTATCATCAGGATTACTACAGCTCCAATCCCAACCAGGGCTATTGTCGTTTTGTGATCGCACCCAAGCTGGAGAAATTCAGGAAGGTGTTTCGCAGTAAATTAAAAGAGTAGTCGGCCATTGAGGGCGGATGGTTTCGGTTTATCACGCCAACAAGAACCATCCGCCATAGTTCACGCACAAAACCGCATAGATGTCCTTTAACGGCCGATTGTCACCGGCCAGGATGCACCCGCTTCATTTGCCGCCGCTTACACCTCCATTCGCCGGAGTTCATTCGCTAGAGCCGTAGCTAAAAAATTCCGGTTTACCGAGAGAAATTGTTGCGTAATCCTGCCCAGGGCTTTATATTTAACCCATCGGTTAAATATGGAAGCTGAACAACTAGACCGAATGTTTGCGGCATTGGCAGACCCGACCCGGCGCCGAATTCTGCAGCAAGTGGAGCACAGCGAGCTGACCGTTAACGAAATAGCGGCGGCGCACGCGATGTCTCTTCCGGCTGTATCGAAGCATCTCAAAGTATTGGAAAATGCCGGCTTACTGCAAAGGACGAAGGCGGGGCGTCAATACTACTGTTCCTTCAATCCGGCGGCCCTGCGCGCAGCGGTTGATTGGCTGTCGCGCACCTATGCGTTTTGGAATGAGCAATTCGATTCACTGGAAGAATATTTTAACTCACACGAATCCGACGACGAATGATTAGTATCGATGCCGACGGTCAGAATGTCCTTTTTATCAATCGCCGATTAAAGGTGAGTCCCGCCAGGGCCTACCGCGCATTTACCGATCCCCTGATCCTGAAGAAGTGGTGGGGGCCGCGGGGCTACACGGCGCAGGATGTTCAGGTGGACTTGCGCACCGGCGGCGGTTTTCGCATAATACTTAAACGGCCGGAAGGCAAGTCCTTTGCGATTGTCGGCACATATCGCGAAATCATCCCTGCGGAAAAGCTGGTATTCACATTTCGCTATGAGAATGTGCCCAATGACGCGGAAGGCGAAAGTGTCGTGACCGTCATATTCGAGGAGTGTGAAGGCGGTACCGAGCTGCGTCTGCAGCAGGTACAGCAGCGCGAGATTCCGGCCGGCAAGGAACGAGGCTGGCTGCAAAGTTTCGAGCGCCTGGCGGAGACAATCGAAGTGTCCGACACGGCAACTTAAAGAAGTGCCGATCTGCCGGTCCTGTTAACAGCACGTGCCTGCAGGCCGTCGCTTGTGACGCAGCGCAAGGAATAACAGTAAACTTCACGTTAAAATGGCCTGTGAGTAATCCGCCAATCCCGACTAAGCTCCGGTAGCGGGAACGATCATCTTGTGCCCATGTAGGTATCTGCAGAGGCTGCGACGCTCATCTCGCGGCACAATAATGGTATGCAAAAATTGAAACATAAGTCGCAAGACGCGAAATGCTTTTCGACAACTAATTAACCTGGAGTTCTAATGATCAATCTGATCGAACCCATTGCGGAAACAATGCAATTTAACACTACGATGGTTGGCATCGTGATGGAAGACACCAGACCGGAAGACGGACTTACGAGTGTCGCGCAATCGAATCCGCTTAACTATCTTGTCGGTCACCTGCTGTCAACACGCTATGATGCGGCCAAAATAGTTGGACTGAGTGTCAGCGATCCCTGGCAGGCACTTTACGGCGGCAATACGCCCTACGATCGCGCCAGACAATATCCGGCCATATCCGAATTGGCGCCGCGCTGGCGGGAGCTTAACGAAAAATTTTTCGCCCGTCTCGACGAGCTGAGTGCGGAGGATGTTATGGCTGAAGTCACGAGCTATCCTTTTCCAGACAAAACCGTTCGCGGTGCGCTCAGCTTCATTTCCTGGCACGAGTCCTACCACGTAGGGCAGATGGGAACGCTCCGTCGCGCGCTTGGCTATCGTTCAAATCAACAGGCCTTCTATGATTTTGTGAAGGCGCAGGCGGCCTGACTCTGTTAAATAGCTAAATGTGTCAATCGTGAATGTGCTGAACCCGGCGGATAATACTTTGCCGGGTTTTGCGCTTTTAGATGCATGCAAGACTCTGCGAGCTGCCACTTCCAGGTTCGGACGCTCGACGACTGCTTGCCTGCAATGTCAAGAACGCAAGTCATTACGGCGACGACTGTCTTGTCACCCGGTCCTTGTAGTAGGTAGGGTCGTGACGCCTTTCTCATCTGCAATCTATGCCCCTCGCCAGTCGACCGAACTACTCCCGGCTTCCTCGTTTGAGTTAGGGAATTCGGGTTTACGCGAGCGGGCAGTATGACAATTCAATGCGCCGTCCGCGTCCACGTCAACCTTTTCGAGATCGATGCTTGTGTGTCAGAATCCGGACCGCAATAGTCCCTACTCGGCCGGGCGAATTTTTCCGTCATCCAAGTTTAACCGAATAATGGCTGTATATCACCAACTCTGCCGCATAAACGATGAAATTGCAAGAAAAATACGTGGTGTATTCGTACTGATCCGATGCTTCAATTTTTGTATACTGTAGTTTTCCTGGAAATCGCGTCTTCTGCACGGATTCAGGCATTTGCATGCTCTTCGGCCGGCCAGCGGTTGAATCGAGTCTATAGCTACCAGAGATAGCCGGAATAAGTCATGCCGCGCCCAGGCTGGTTCTGATACGCGAAGAACTTAACACTGCCTATACTTGATCCATCGTATAATGCAACGGTATATCAATGGACAGACTACCAGACTGGTTGACTGATATTTCATCTAAAATCAAAGATATCTACGTCGAGATTCACAACTACAGTTACCACCACAAACCAACGGACCTCGGTGAGGACGATGCCAGGTTCATCGGCCGCGCTGATATCATGGCGCGTCTGAAACGTATCCTGACGCACAACGAAACCAAATCGGGCGCTTACCTCGTCACGGGCTATCGCGGCATGGGAAAGTCGAGCTTTGTGCACAAAGTCCTGAATGACATTAAAGGCGGACAAGGCAAGAACGATCGACGTGGACGCTACTTTCGCATTTTTATAATGACAGTGTTTCTCGTGCTCCTTGTATCGGCGGCGGACTGCGACAAATGGAACGCGGCGGCAATCCTTTTCTCAATTCTGGCATTTGGATTCAGCGTCACATTTTGTTTACTCTGGTGGTACGAAACGTCCAATTTGCGTCCAGGTGGTTGGCGCAAGATGAAAGAGTCACTATACAATGTCATCAAAGATCATTTTCACGTTTGCAATCAGAATGTTCCCTT
The DNA here is from genome assembly GCA_028284775.1 of Candidatus Kapaibacterium sp. Taxonomy (GTDB): domain Bacteria; phylum Bacteroidota; class Ignavibacteria; order Kapaibacteriales; family UBA7675; genus JANQRB01. The sequence continues at coordinate 154,806 of JANQRB010000015.1, forward strand.
CAGGCGTGCGCGCTATTTGCTCATCGACATGCACCTGGCTTTTGTGACATCCTGTACGGTGCAGCTTTCTTATTTGATTGTACACTATTCGGAATCCAACGTTGTTATTGGCGGATTATTAACACTGGGAGTGGCCGCGCTGCTATTTGCGTTTTTAACAATCAGGCAAAGAAAACCTGACGGCGCGACAGCCGAACGATCAGACAGAGCATCGACTAAAGAAAACACAGTTTCAACAACACCACTGCAGCATCGCGGACATCGAATTTTTTCATGGCTCTTGCTGGCATTCTATATCGCTGCACTCCTGATAATTATTTGCTTCCACGAAAATGGGGAATCGACGCTTGCACTCAAGGGCTCACTGGTCTTTGTGACAGTCTGTTGGCTTGTACTTTATAATTGGTTTTGCAGTTCATTCGCTACGAAGTACCTGGATATAGGCTCTTCTGATCACAGTAATCCTATGTCCTGGATCTCCGGTCTATACCATGGCTTTCGTCGCAAGTTTACGGAATGGTGGAACTACCTCGGTCGGCTTCATATCCGGGTAAACCTCAGTTACGACGAGCTGCGCGAGATCGACATTCTACGGCTCATTGCCCGCAACATTCAATACAGCTACAAAAACCTGCGCGGCATGAAGCTCGCAAAATTTTTCGGCCTGGGTCTGTTAATCTATCTGGTGACAGGTACATTTTACTACTTAAAGCCAATTTACAATCTGAACGAACAACTCAAACGCGATTGGTCGATATTAAACTTTGTTCCCAGCCAGTCCTCCGCAATGCTCAGTCTTGCGGACTCCAGCTTCACTGCATCCGCGCAACATTTCGCTCTAATGGATTCCACCGCTTCGCTGTTCGGCATTGCGCGATTCAGCGACGCCAATACAATTATTAAATTGACGGAAAGTGCGAATAAGCATCAATTCGACTCGCTTCAAGCGCCGGGCGATGCTGCGTCCTATGAGTTCCTCTACCTGCTTGAAAAAGACACATGGCAAGCCGGAATCAGAAAAAGTATGATCAAATTCGACTTCGCCCTATACTCGATGTACAAACTCTTTCGGCGGCATGTACCGCTGCCCTTTAACAAGCTCGCCCAATCGGACCACAACATCGTTAACAGTTATCTGCCCGGTGCGATCTTTCATGATAACTTTCGCATCATACCATTGAGTCTCGACTATCTGCTGTTTTTCTATTGTATCCTGGCCTGGTACGGCCTCAAGATGATTGCCCGGATTCGTCCCTTCGGTCTGATTACTCACAGTTACATCGAGCGGCAACTTGCTGAGTTGAACAATATGATCGAAGCACAGGTTACGCTGGAAGAGACGGCAGGCGCCACAAGCCAAAGTTCGATGTTAAGTCTGAATTTCGGCGCGAAACGAGCGAAACAGTATCGTGTCGCCAATGAGCGCGACATCGAGCGGCGTTTGCTGCAGATTCTGGACGACGTCGATGCGATGCCGAAGTTTGTGCGTCGGGCTGAGTTCATATTTGTTTTCGATGAGCTCGACAAAATCGAACCGCACTCCAACATCACACTGCAGGACAAAGAGCAGGAACAGCGCGAAAGGCAAGGCAACACGCTTTATTCCGCCGAATGGGCCCGCGAACGCCAGCAGAAAATACTGCATCTCCTGTCCAACCTGAAACACTTTCTGACAACCGCCAAAGCCAAGTTTATCTTTATTGCCGGCCGCGATCTATACGACGCCTCTCTTGCCGATGTCTCGGATCGCAATTTTTTCATCGGCAGCATATTTCACGACGTTATCTACGTTCCCAGTTTTCTCTCTGATGACTCCGACGGTCGCTATTCCGACGCAACCAGCATGACCGAATGGTACATTTGCCAATATCTCCTGCCCGACGGCAATACGCTGCAGGCCGACAAATGCAATTTTACCGAATACGACAAATACCTGGCCAGAACGCTCGGTGAAAAAGAGGCAAGCGGTCGTCGCAAGACCGAGTTAAAGAAACAGCGCGAATTGATCCTGCGCACACTACAGAGTTTCATCACCTATCTGACCTACCGCAGTAATGGCGCACCTAAAAAACTGACCGCCAACTTCGAGAACTACATCACGAGAAGCTTGCCTGAAAATGACGGAATGAGCCTGATTGTTGGCAGCAAAAAGAATTCACTGTATCTGCGATTCCGATTCAACGAGCAGTACATCTTTAACATGATCACCTACCTGTACAACCCTTTTCTTTTCTCGATCAACAAATCGATCAAACACCTGGGCGATAAACTGCTGGTGTCGTCATCTTTCCTTGTCGATCACCTTTACAAATTTCACAAATTCGCCTTCTCCTGGCGCAACCTGGAGCTGACGCCGGAAATAGTCGATATTAACAAGGCGCCGGAGCTGCGCAATTTTATCGGTCGGGTAATGGAGATTCTTTCGCGAATGCACATCCAGCATATCGTCTACGGTCTCTACCACTTCAAGTTTTCGATGAAGATATCCGAAGAGCTGTCATATCTCTCCAAGGTCAGCGAACGCGAATCGGCCGCCTTCAATTTCACGCTCGATGAATCGCTGATGCTCAAACGCCATTACCGGGCGCGGCTGAAAGAAATCCACGACCGGGCCGAACCCTATGGCGACGACTTCAATCATTCGAAGTCTTTTCTCAATATGATCCTCGGCGACCTTCATTTCTACGATGAGGAATACAACGAGGCGATTGAAGAATACATGGAGGCGGTCCATCCGCTGCGCTCGCGTCCCGTTGCCGAGCTGAGCGTTAACAATTTCGTTCTGCTGGTCCGTAATATGCTGAAGCTGGGCCTGGCTTTCGAACGACGCAAAACCTTTGATACGGCATTTCTCCTGTACAGCGAGCTCGCGTCCAAAGTTGTGGCATATCGGGACATCGACCTGAATAAACTCGGTCTGACCCATGTAATGATTGCCGTTGAAGACCTTAAACATCATTGGGGCCGGCACGAAGTCAAACGAATCGAAGACCGAATCGACTCCGGTCAAATCGCATTTGTCGAACGCGATTCAAGCAAATATGTGTTTGCTCTGGTTGTTGCCAAGAATTACCACCAAGACAGCGGCGGTGCGGCGACCAGTGAGCAGGCGCGGGATAATTTTCAGCCGGAACCTTATCAGCAGTCCAGGCACGGCAATATACTCGAGATCGCGGAAGATTCATCGAAGGTACTGGCCGGCCACCCCTATTCGCCGGAGAAGGATGACCTGTTGTATAAAATCTCGACCTTCGAAGGTATTCGCCTTATCATTCAGCCCTTCATAGCCAAGCTGCAGATGACGGAGAAAATCAACCTCGGCGGCATTACCGAAGATGATCTGATCAGGCTTGAAGCAGAGTATCGATTTGTGAGCAAGGCGCTCAACCATGAACAAAAATATCTGATGGCCGCGGAATTCAGAAATAAAGTCGGCGATGTATTGTACTACAAAAACAGCAGTATCAGACCGCGAGCCACGCCAAAGGAAAAAAGACATCCGGTATACTGTCAGCGAACGAGAAAATTGTGTACGAAGCCAAAGGAAGAAAGACACCCGGTATACTGTCAGCGAACGAGAAAATTGTGTACGATTAACCCGATGCATGATGCTATTGCCAACAGTAAAACCATGGCAACGCCCTGTGATGCCTGTGAAAAATACATGGATAGTATCGCGATCATGTACACGCGATTTATTCAACCCGAGCTAAAAGGCAATACTGAACAACTGTATCGCGAGAATAACAATATCTTGCTGGCGATCATCAATCGTCTGGCGAATCGAAGTATTCGCTCGCTGGATGAAAATGCCTTAAAAACCATTGCGAGTACCCTCTCCGCAATTGGCGATGTTTTTGTGAGCTGTGGAACATGGCGTAACAGCCGGGGCAACAACCTGCTGACCTTTGACTTTCTGAATGACTTTCTTGTGTTGTTCGGTGAATCAGACAAACGCGCCGGTCTACGACGGTTCCTCGCTAGATACAAACATTCAACACCGGACAGTACAGAGCCCAATAAACTGGAAGAAGCCCTCATCGCGTATTTCCTGTCTGCATCTTTCTATCAACTGGCCGGCAACAACAAAAGCTATGCGGCCGAGTACTTCAAGATTCTGGCCTTACTTCGTGAATACCTGATTCTTGCTCGAGGTATGGAGCACCGGAATGGAGGGTTTTTTGAGTTCGGTGACTATAGCTTAAGCACCTATAAAACCTGGGAGCAGCGGAAAGATCATGCCAAAGTATTGTTCGGGGAGTCTTTCAAGGATCTGTTAAGCCGTCCGATGTGGCAAAACGTTCAGCACTGGCCTGATGTCCGTGCAACACTGAAGGTTTCGATCGTGCGAATTCTTGAATCAAATGCGGCAAAGATTCAGAATCATTCATATAGGAGTGAATTGCTGGATATAGCGAAAGATCGAGTAAAAACTAAATATACTCAACTTGACAGTGATCATCAGTTTATAGGCGAAATGATTCGCGATGTGCTAAGAGTAGTAGAAACTCTGAAGTATGAAAGAGAAATTGATACAGTCTTATGTAGCCCGGTCTTCATAAATCATCTAAGGCATAATAATCTGAAGAAAATCTTAACAACTCTGCGATCACGCTTTTGCGACATAGTTAAGAATAGTGATCTGTGTCAAGATATGCTGAGCAAATTCCAGACATTGGCCAATGTTCCGCAAGCTGTTGCCTATGCATTGTTGCGGGACATTAGTCACGTAATCTTTTCCAGGATAGTCATTGTCAGAGATGTACGACTGAAGCGAGTACTCGACCGTCCCTGGCTGATGGAGCGCCTGCAGCAATCGTTGGTCAAACGAGTCATCCGTGGTTATTACCGTTCCTTTGAAAATTCAAACCGCCTGGAGATCGAAAAACTCAAGAATATGACCGAATCGGACGACAATCTGTATCGCCTGGTCATAGATGAGAACATGCCTCTGCACAATTTGTCGATCGGCTCCGACATCGGCGAGGTTGTAAACGTCTATAATGATATCAAAGCGCTGAATGGCGATATCGTCGAGGCGAAATCAGTGCAGAATTATTCCTCGCCTTATTCATCTGTCAGCAGTATGTTCAGCCGGGTCGAAATGCTGATTTCCAAAGCCGAATGGAACAATATCATCTATAATGAATTGAAAGCGAATGCACCGAGCAGCAAAGAACACCATATTTGCGACTATGAAAATGCAATTCTTAACTCGCGTGACACTTGCAATTCTGTGCAGGAGTTTTTTGACGATGAAGTTAAGACCAGACGTTTAGATGATGACGACTACTCCCTGAAAAAGTCAGACCGTCGAGACCTGGTTGAAGCTTTAACTGGCACACTCGAACGGTTAGGAAACGGGCACGAAGACTTTTGTAACCTGATTCGCGGAAAAGAGCTTGAAACTTTTGTTGGAAAGACGCTTGAAAAATACAGGTCCTTCCGTTTCAGCGAGCCGGATCTTGATCGGATTGCAAACCTTGCCTTCAGAGAAATTCAAAATAGTCTCGACAATGTCGCTTTACAGAGTCTGTTGACAGCTATCGAGAATGCCTTTCACGAAGTGACAAATGGAATGATCGTCGATGAAACCTTCGTATTTACGATAAGCGATTCGATCTACTGTCTGCATGAAGTCCTGAAGAATCACAAACTCTACGGCATGTCATACATGATGAATCATGCCAAAATTGCCCGGGTACAGAAATACATGGGCCGCTGGTGCCGCCGCTATGCCGAATACTTAAAGGTGTTTCAGCTTTCAAACAGGCATCTATTGCGCTATGACATCGCCCGAATTGTCGAACGGCTGATCGGGCAGAGCGACCTGCAGTTTTTGGCGGCCGGCTTTCATACGGAAGAAGCGATTCGGCATTATTACGAGGCGATCGAAACGCATGTCGGCGGCAAGGCCTACAGTCAGTTTATCGGTAAGATGCATTATCTGAATGATGACTTTCACGACCGGCATTACCACTTTTATGCGGCGATCGAACGATTTCATATTAACTCGGGCAAGATCGAAGCCGAGCTGCGCGAGTTACGCACGATAATGGGTAGTTCGAAGCTTTATGATGTTGCCTGGTATTGACATTTGACTATAGCTTCGTTTCGTATTACAGGGCAGTTGCAAGAGTCGACCTCTTCCATTGTAGGCCATGATCTTCGTGGCAGGGTTTTCAGGTATTTATTCTAGCTGCCTAAATACGGCAAACTATGATTCGGCATCCTATCAGAAAAAATTGCGCTCATTGTCCCTTTTTGCTATTTTCATCCACTGCCAATAAACATGACCGCGCATAATTGTGTTCACGATACTATTGCTGCCGACAACACAAAGCCGCCGGTATACATACATTAGTAGCGAGCTGGAGTCGCAAGCCAGGTAATCTGGTTTTGCAAGCCTGGCCTGCGCTCGACCGACCAGTCGTTTTTTCCAGCCCCTTATTCACTGCCGTGAATTCTTACAAACACTTATTCTTATGCCAATCTCGGGATTGGCGATGAGGACTTTGCCGCGACGGATGCCACCAGGCGCGTGCATGTTCAGCCGTCGCAGCGGAAAAGGCTAAAGGCAGTTTAATGAGCCGGGCACCACCCCCTGCATGAACTTCCATGGATGGGGAAGCTGCATAGTGGCCTGTCGCGTCAGCCTCATCAGCAATTCCATTCTCGAATTCTTTTAACTTCGGAGGACTCTTCGCAATGCGAGATTCTACACACTATCGATGCAGGCGACTCGCCCTTGTCATCGCCGCTGTCTTGGTATCGGCGTCGGGCGCCGCGATCGTGACGGCACAAAACATTCCCGTGCCGAATATTGTCGGACCCTACGGTATCCAGGTTAATAGTCTGACCGGCAATATGTTTTATCAGCGCAGCGACCTGCACATCCCGGGACAGGGACTCGACCTGGACTTTGTCTTCAGTTTCAACAGCCAGCGTACGGGATTGAACTACGGTTATGGCAACGGCTGGACCTTTACCTATAATATGCTATATGAAGAGCGGGGCGACGATATCATTCTGCGACGCGCCGACGGCCGCAAGGATGTGTATGTTAATGACGGCGGCATATATGACGCCCCGCCGGGGGTCTTCGATGTCCTGACCGAATACCAGCGCGGCAAGTTCCGCTTGCGGGAAAAATACGGCACCTACTATTACTTCGATAATCCCGATCACAAGCGGCTTACTTCGATCGTCGACGCCAACGGCAACACGATTGACATCGCCTATGACGGAGCTCTGCCGGCCTCGGTGACCGATGCCTCTGGCCGCAGCGTTGATTTAAGCTTCAGTAACGGTCTGTTGAAAGAGATAACGGACGTCAACGGCGACGCCCTGCGTACTATCATTTATGACTATGACGGTCAATCCAATCTGACGACGGTTACCGACCCGCTCGGCAACAGCATTAATTACCTTTATGATGCCGACCGCAATCTGATTGAAGTCGTCGATGCACGATCCAATAGCGCTCAGATAGCCTATACCGGCGATGCCGCCGTTGAACAAATCACCACGGCGCTCAGCGAAATGTCAATCAGCTACGACGCGGTGGCCGGTTTGACTGTCGTAAGCGAACCCGTCGGCGCGGATGTACAGACGATGAGCTATCAATTCGATGCTCAGGATCGCGCCATTCATTGGTATGGCAACTGTTGTGGCTACGATATTATGGTTGAGTATGATTCCGACAACAATATTGTCCTTCATACGGATGCCAATGGCAATTCCACGAGCTTCAGCTATGACGCCAATGGCAATCGTCTCAGCGAAACCGATGCGCTCGGCAATACGGCCACCTACAGCTTCGATCCGGTTTTCAATCACGTAACAAGTGTCGTCAACAAAAACGGCAACGAAATGACCTTCAGCTATGACGACCGGGGCAATCTGATCGAATTGCTTATGCCGGACGGCGAAGGCGAACTGTTTGAATACGACGGCTTCGGCAATCGTATCGGATTCACCGATGCGAACGGTAACTCGACGCTGTACGGATTCAATGAGCACGGCTACCTGATCGAAATCCAGACGCCTCTGACGAATGAGTCCTTCAGCTATGACGGCGTGGGCAACCTTTTGACGAAGACAGACGGCAACGGCCATACCAGCGAATTCAGCTATGACCTGCTCAATCGCAGGACGACTGAAACCGATCCGCTTGCCAATACAACAAGCTACTCATTCGATGCCAATGGCAATGTTACCGAGCTGGTCGATGCCAACGGCAACAGCACGGTTTTTGTCTTCGATGAATTGGATCGGATGACGCAGAAGAATGAACCGCTGGGGCTTACAAGCAGCTTCGCCTATGATGAAAAAGGGAATCTGACACTCAAGGTCGACCCCAACGGCAATCGCTTCGTGTATATTTATGACGACCGTAATTTGCTGCTGTCGGAAAACCTTGAGATCGTCGATAACGACGGCGGCGAAGCGCGCGATAAGACTCGTCGCGGCGACCGGGTGCAAAACACGCTCGTACCGCTGGCATCCTACACCTATTACAACAACGGTATGCTCGCCACCCGGGCTAATGGCCTGGGCGTTACGATGACCTATACCTACACAGCGACCAACCTGATCGCTACGAAAACCAACGGTAATGGCGAAACCAGTACGATCGTGCACGATCCCGCCGGCAACCCCTTCAGCCTGACGAGTCCAAACGGCAACACGACTTTCTTTATTCACAATGTTAACGATCGTCCGGTGCAGGTCTTCGACAACCTGGGCACCGTCTACAACTATGCCTACGACAGCAACCTCAATATGACCGCCATGACGGACGGGAACGGCAACACAACCTCCTACGGATATGACGCCATGAATCGGGTTGTCAGCCGAACCGATCCCGCCGGCACGATGAGCTTTGCTCTCGACGGCAATTCGAATGTCACCAATCGCACCGACGCCAACGGCAACCCGGTAACGTATACCTATGATGCCAACAATCGCCGTACCTCCGAAACGAAAAACGGTATGACGGTCGGAATCAACTATGATGCGATGGGCAATGTTCTATCCTTGAATGACGGTGCATCCAATACGACGTCTTACACCTTCGACGCTCTCGGTCGCCGCACCTTAGAGGTCTATGCCGACGGCAGCACGCGCAGCTATACCTATGACGCCAATGGTAATATTACGAGCCGCACCGACAACAACGGTAGTACCATTAACTATACCTATGATGCGCTGAATAATTTGCTATTCCGTGACTACCCCGATGCGAACGACGATGTATTCACTTACGACGCCGCCGGAAGGATGGCGACGGCCGTTAACTCCTTTGCCAACATCAGCTTCACTTACGATAATGCCGGGCGGGTGGCAAGCGAGACGCTGAATGGCTTTACGACCAGCTACAATACCAATGTATTCACGGGTGTTGTCACCACGACCTACCCGAGCGGCCGGGTGATTGAAAATGACTTCGATGACCGCGGGCGCCTGAATGTCGTCCGCGAAGGAGGCAACGCGATCGTTAACTACAACTATGACGTGCTGGGCCGCCTGACGACGCAGGCCTATCCTCAGAACGGCACCTCGACGAGCTTTGCGTTTAACAACGACAACCAGATGACGGCCCTGGCTCATAATCCAGGCGCCTTCGCCGCATTCAACTATACTTATGACAACCATGGCAACATGCTGTCGGCGGAAAAGACACACCGGCCATTAAACTCGCAGGTGTATAGCTATGACAACAGCTATCAGCTGACGCAGCTCGATGAAGGATTTGTACAGAACGGGCAGATGGTCGTCCCGCTCAGTCAGTCTCAGTACAGCTACGACCTGGCCCGCAACCGGGTCAGCGCGAATATGAATGGCGTCGTGACGAACTACGTCGCAAATTCGGTCAATGCCTATACATCGATTACGACAGGCGGGAATACCGTTAATCCAATCTATGATGCGAATGGCAATCTGCTGTATGCCGGCGGTCAGGTGTATCAGTATGACTTTGAAAACCGCTTGCTGAATCTCGATTTCGGCAATACGGCCTGGTATGCCTACGATCCTCTCGGCCGCCGTCTCGGCAAGCTGGTCGCAGGTCAGGTTACCCTCTACTACTACGCCGGCAATCGTATTATCGAAGAACGCGACGGCGGGAATGTGCTGCAGGCCAGCTACGTGTACGGCCTTGGTATCGACGATGTACTGCAGATGCAACGGGGCGGGAATGACTATTACTATCATCGCAACTCGCTCGGATCGGTCGTTGCGGTTACCGACGTTCTCGGAACGGTGGTGGAACGCTACGAGTATGATGGCTACGGCAACACAACGATCTATGACAATACTTTTACGCCGCTGGCAAATTCGGCTATCGGCAATCCCTATATGTTTACCGGGCGACGCCTGGATCCCGAGTCAGGACTGTATTTTTACCGCGCGCGTAGCTATGATCCGGTTCACGGCCGTTTTCTGCAGCGCGATCCGATTGGATTTATCGATGGAATGAATCTCTCCGCCTACGTACTTAACAATCCCATCAACTATGTCGATCCTAGCGGCTACTGGCTGAGTACCCTGGCCGGCGCTATCGTGGGCGCTGTTGTAGGCGCCGTCACGGCGGCGGTTACCGGCGGCAACATTGCGGCCGGCGCCGCAGGTGGCGCCGTTACGGGCGCGCTGATCGGCTCCGGCGTTCCTCCCGCCATTGCGGGTGCTGCGGGCGGCGCCGTATCAGGCGCCATATCCGGCGGGGCCGAAGGCGGCGTCAGCGGCGCGGTGCAAGGCGCTGTTGTCGGCGCGGTCACCGGCGCAGCAGCCGGTGCGATCTCGGGCGGCTTATCGAGCCAGCTTAGCGGCGGTACTTTCGGCAGCGGTGCCGGCAGCGCGTTTACCACAGGTACGTCGTCCACGGCCACTACTTTTGGCGGCGCACTGGCGGAAGCGGCCACAGGCGCGGCTTCGCCGGTAGGACACGCAACGACGATGGGCGTCAGTGCCGGCACCCTCTATTACTATGAATTGCCGCGTGCCATGATCGGCGCGATAGAACGCCTGGGCGAACAACGCCAGGAGCAGTTCGATGACGTCATGCGCGAGCTCGAAGGACGTTGACGGCAGTAGAAGACAACGACCTAAACTGATACGGAATATCTATTAACATAAACATAGAGATCTTTATGAATCTGACATTCAACTACGATGGTCGGCCGGCCTCACCGGCGGCACTGACCACAACACTGCTTGGCTTTGTGCTGCTTGCGGGCGGAATTTTGTTGTCGACTGGTCCGGCCGCTTGGAGCCAAGAAGCGCCGAGAGGCGGCGCACAGGACAATGAACGATTCGTCCGCCCTTGTCCGGATGAGCTTGTAATGAACTATCAAATTCATGACGCCTCCGCTGCCGGAGCGGCCGACGGCGCAATCGATATCAGTATCGAGGGTGGTACGCCGCCCTACACCTATAGCTGGTACGGTCAGTCTTTCCTGGGAGCGCAGGAGGATCTCGCCGGTGTCGAGGCGGGCGAGTACACTCTGATTGTGTGTGACGAGAACGGCTGTGATGTGACGCAGCGTTTCGAGCTTTCGGATGAAGGCGGACTGCGCACTTCCGCCGCTTCCGATACGCAGCTGCCGCCGCTGTTTACGCTTAGCCCTAACCCTTCGCCGGGTACGCTGCTGATTCGCTATAGTCTGGAACAGGCTGCGTCGGTTGCTGTCGAGCTGCGCGATCCCGCGGGGAGGCTCCTTGACGTTGCGCTCCGTACGCAACAGGCGGCAGGCATACACACATACTCCTTGGATGCCGGGGCGCTGGCGTCCGGGGTCTACTATTGTCATCTGCGGATTGGTGAGGCCGTCTATACGAAGTCATTCGTTCTGACGCGATGATGTAACCATGGATACCGGGGTCCTGCCGGGCCCCGGTTTACTGCCTTAATCGTCCGATTTAATGTACTCCAGCACCTTAATTGGTTCTACCAGCGTCCCCTGTTGGGCGAGCGCCATGAGCTTCTGTTGTAAAACGTCTGATATTTCATGGCGGCTGGGGACAATTACGGCGCCGGTAGTATTATATAGATCTCCAGCCAGCACCATTCCGACCGTTAAGTCGCTAATCTTAACATCTTTGATGACAAAGCCATCTTCGACCATCATCAATTCCGCATCCAAGGCCGCCAGTACCTCGGGGTCGTACCAGCTCGTCCGGTTGCGCATTTGTTGAAGCGCCTCTTTTTCTTCGACATTCGCAGTCCGCAGAGTGTCGAAGTCGAGCACGACTTTCAGAATTCTCGCAATGAGCGGAATGTCTTTGCCGCAGGTCTCGTCTTTGGGCAGTCCCAGTCCGTCAAAGCGCTTCTCCTGGTATGCTATCGCTTCAGCAACTTTCTCCAGGCGCGGGATATTCTTAATCAGGTCTCTGCCGACAGTGAGGTGTCTGAAGAAGATTTCACTCTCTTCGTTAGTTAAATGCTCGCCGTCCAGCTTTTTCTGGAGCACATTTTCAGGAATCGTAACGCAGCCGATATGCGAAAGCAGGGCGGCAATATCCACCTGCCACAGCTCGCTGAAATTGATACGCATTCCAAGTCTGCATGCGAGGTCGCGAAGACGCGACGCACGGCTGAAGACCTTCGGGCTGTGCAGTGTCAGCAGCTCGACAAGCAGCTTGATACTTCCTTTCAGTGTCTTGTCCAACAACTCGCGTTCGGCGGTAATGAGCTGATATTGTTTGACACCGTCGGTGAGCGCTTCGGTTATGATCTCGATCGGACAAGGCTTGGTGAGAAATCGAAAGATGTGCCCTTTATTGACGACGCTGATCGCGTCACCCAGATCGGCTTGTCCCGTCAGGAGGATTCTGACGCTGTCGGGCGCGTTGCAGCGTGCATATTCGAGCAGCTGAATTCCGTTAACTTCCGGCATACGCAAGTCGGACACGATAACTTTAAATGCCGGTGCGCTGTCAATAAAATTCAGTCCGGCCTGGCCGCCCAATGCTGTCGAGACATCAAATTGGCGCCGCAGTACTCGTTTAAAACTGTGCAGTATATTCGGATCGTCGTCGACTATCAATATGCGGTCTTTAGTGCTCTCGTTCATTTTGAGCTATTCCCACTTAGGACATAGTTTCAAGCGGTAAGCGAATGATAAAGGTCGTACCCTTACCCTCTCTTGTCTCGAACGTCAGCTCGCCCTGATGTTTGTTCACGATGACGTTACGCGAGATAGCCAGGCCCTGGCCGGTGCCTTTGCCGACTTCTTTCGTTGTGAAAAACGGATCGAATATTTTGGACTGAATCTTGTCGGGAATGCCGGGGCCGGTGTCGTCGACCCGAATCTCGACTACGCTGCCAAAGCTGCGAGTTGAAATCGTAATTGTACCCTTTTGATCTTCGTTCCGGCCTACGATATCTCCGATGGCGTGAGCCGCGTTGATGATAATGTTGAGAATTACCTGATTGAGTTCACCGACAATACAGGGTACGGTCGGCAGCTCCATGTCAAAGTCCATTTCTACATCGGCAACATACTTCCACTCGTTGCTTGCGACGGTCACGGTATTGCGAATGGCGTGATTGATATCAACCAGCGATTTTTCTTCGAGTTCAGGGTGGGAAAATTCTTTCATCGCCCGAACTATGTGAGCGACGCGATTGCTGCCTTCCTGGGAATGTTGAATTGCGAGGGGAATTTCCTCAAGCAGGTAATCCAGCTCGATCTCGGCCGTCAGCGCTGTGATGTCTTTCAGCTGCTGCTCAACCGGCTGTCCGGAGTTAACTGTTGTGAGTAAAGAGCTGTAGGCTGTCAGCAGCTTGCCGATATCGTCAAAAGCTTCCTGGAGAAAATGTGCATTGTCATTGACGTACTGAATCGGGGTGTTGATTTCGTGAGCGATGCCGGCGGCCAGTTGTCCGATCGATTCCAGCTTTTGCGCCTGGCGAAGCTGTAGCTCAAGATTTCGGCGTTCGGTCTCCTCGGTCGCGAGAATAAGATATCCCGCGGCTTTAGTCTTATCAGTTCTGATGGGGCTGATTGTCAGACTCAGAATTCCCTGGATGCCGTCAGGTCGCAGATAGTTCATATTTTCTTTTCGCAGCGGGCAGTTAAGTCTGCGGCTTGTTTTCACTCGTTCGGCAACCACTTGCCAATCCCACTGGATGCCGCAATTTTCGAATGGCAGCCCGATGACGTTTTTGGCTGTGATGCCGAAGAAGTGCTCGGCGGACGAATTCCATTGCGTAATATGATCATGTTCGTCGACGCCGATCAGGATGGAAGAAATCGTTGCGAGAATCTCTTCCGTTTCACGATGGCTCCGCCGAATCTCTTCTTCCGCTTCGACGCGCTCTGTGATATCAGTGCCGTACAGATGAGCGAAGTTCAACTCCGGCAAGCCGTAGAGCGTAAACTGGTAGAATCGATCGCCGATCTGAGTCGAGAGTGTTAATTTTTCCTGTTGTTGAATACATGCTGCCAGATCGAACTTCTGCACGGCGGGCAACACCGAGCTCAGCAGCGCCCGTTCATCATTTGAAATGCCGAAAATTTTCCGGGCGGCGGGATTCGCCATCAGGATAATGCCTTCCGCGTCAAAACGTAGTACCGGCGCCGGATTCAGCTCCGCGAAGAGCATCATTCGTCGCAGATTTTCTTCGGCGTTCTTTTGATCGGTAATATTGTGCGCAACGCCATACAGTAAATCGTCATTGCGCTGAAAGGTCCAGGCCAGCCACTTGTAGGAGTTGTTTTTGCAGCGATAGCGATTGGTAAATCGAACGGTCTGTACCGTTTCACTTAACTTCTGAATTTCCTGCAAAGTATTTTCGATATCGTAGGGATGCACGAATGCGATGAAAGGCGCCGCCAGCAAATCGTCTGCCGGAATACCCAGCTCTCGTTCGAACGCGGGGTTAATTGTCTTAAAGTAACCATCCGTCCCGGCAATACATAGCATGTCAACCGAGAGTTTAAAAAATTGTTCAAGCTCAGACTCGATCAATGTTGGACCCGAGAGATCGTGAATAACACCGAGGCCGCAGAAGTGTCCGTTGGACTCAAGGAAGCGCAGCGTTAATTCTATTGGAAAAGTACGGCCACTCTTCTTAAGGCCGAAGACTCTGATCTTGTTGCCGGGCGCCTGTGAGTTCGTCAGCGTGAAGGCACGCTTCAGCATTTCGTCGTATTTGCGTCGGAAGCGACGGGGTACGAGGCGCGTTGAAGATAGATTGACTAATTCTTTTTCCGGATAGCCGAATACCAGCGCTGCTCTTCGATTACAAAAAAGAATTCGACCTTCGGAATCGACGCCAATTACCGCCTCGTCCGATGCTTCAATTACTGCACGCAGGCGCAGTTCGCTTTCCTCAAGCATCTGCCGTAAGTCGCCTTCCCCTGCACAACCTGCGGCGCAGTACAGTTTTTGTCCAATTAAAACTGCAAGTTTAGAATTCTGACCGGGCAATTCCAAATCACTGTTCAGGTATCGTTGCCATCGCATGCCGCCGCCCGCCTTCTTCCCGAGGGCTCGTACCGGATCCGCGCCTCCCCGGTACCTCCCTGTACCGGCTGCGACCGACGCCAGGAATGATTCTGTGAATGAAGAGAGCGGAATCGAAGGCATCAGGTTGCGTTCTGCCACGGCAAGTATTACCCTTCCGGGACCGCTCAATGCGGGACCTGTTGCTTGAGGCGTCATCCACCGGCATTGACAGGGGGCGGCAATAATTGCTGCAGAATCAGCATGAAACTTCGATGTAATAATTTGAGAATGCGGACTTGTAATGATTGGCGTTGGCATCGTTTGGCTGCCTTTAATGGATGAGGATTTACTGTCGTGCATCGCTTATCGCTGCTTGGTCAGATATAGATGACCATGACTGGTTATTTTTTTTGGCCGGACTGGTGACAGATAGCCCACCAATGCTGAAGGCGATCGAGCAGATCCAGTCCGCGAAGATAATCCCGGTCCAGCGGCCCCGTTTGATCTTCGGCTGTTGGTGCGGCCGACATTCGTACAAAAGAATTGGCTACATGCAATGCCGTTAGTGCGTTAAACTCCTGCGGACTGGCGGCGGAAGGATTGTGGTGATGGGCCACAGCCTGTACGATAGTATCCGACAATCCCCATAGTCCCAGAAGATAAGCGCCTAGCTCGGCGTGGCTCGCCCCCAGCCGAATCCGTTCCGCCCGGTAGAAACTTATTTCGTGGCGAACTGCTATACTGCCGATTTCTTTGTAGGCCTTGGGAAAGCTGTCCGCCATAATCAGTTTGCCGACATCGTGCAGCAAACCCGCCAGCAGGGCATCGCCGACCATTCGTTGATCGTCGCAATAGTCACCGACAATTTTCTTTGCCGCCAGAGCCACCGTGGTACTGTGCTGTTGCAGATCCTCCAGATCGAGTAATGCCGAAGATCGTTCTTCGAACTGTTCATAGATGCGGGTCGAGAGCAGCAAGGCTTTGATTATGTTAAGTCCAAGATAGCGGACGGCTTCTTCGGGGCTACCGATCAGGCGGGGTAATCCGAAAAATGAAGAGTTAACAACTTTGAGAATTTTGCTCGTTAAGCCGAGATCTCTGGATACGATTTGCTCCACGTTACGCAGTGAAATGTCCGGAGCTTCAAGCTCTTCCACAAGGTCATAATAGTTCTGCGACAGGCTGGGCAGCGACTCGAGGCCGGACACAATCTCCTTTAGCTGCTTGTCCAGCAGAATTTGTCGCAAATCCATCGCGCGATCGAGAACGGATTTGATCGATTCGAAATTGCAGGGCTTCGCCAGAAACTGATGAGCCGGAGATATCGCCTTCAGGATTGCATCCTGGTCGGATTGGCCTGAGAGAACGATGCGGACGATGTGCGGATAATGATCACGCACCGCATTCAGCAGCTCGGGGCCGTTCATGGTCGGCATACGCATGTCCGTGACGATAATGTCGAAATCAGACTGCTGCAACAACTGAAGGGCTTCCTTGCCGCTCGTGACAAAGAACATATTCCAATCCTTGCGCAAGGTATGCAGCAATCGGCGAATGCCCTGCAGCACCTTGATTTCATCATCCACGAACAACACTTGTTTGATCTGAGGCATACTCGACCTCGTTGCATTGACTGTTCAGTCCTGTACAATTTCAGCGGATTGATAGGGAAGGTACGTTCTGAATGTTGTCCCTCTGTCGGCAGCGGATTCGGCCGTGACCAGTCCATGGTGAATCCGTGCGATATGTTGAGCGACGAACAATCCTATGCCGGCGCCTCCATTAGATTCCCGCGTTGATGCAAATGGCGTGAAAAGTTGCTGGAGCATTTTCCGGTCGATACCGTCGCCGTTGTCGCTGACTGTCAGCACAAGATAGTGGCCGGGGGGCAGTGTTGCGGCGGCGTTGTGCAGCTCTTCGCTGAGCGTCACGTCTTCGAGTGCAATTTCAATCCTGCCATGGGTATCGAGCGCCTGTACGGCATTGACGGTAAGGTTGAGGAACAACTGAAACAACTGTGTTGCATTTACCATAGTGACCGGATCGGCCGCGCTGCAACGCCAATCGATGACGATCGTTTTGGGTATGGCATACTCGAGAATCTGAATACTATCCTCGAAGAGCTTTTCGAGATTACATCTTTGGGGCTCCGTCTCATCCGGCCGGCTGAAGGTGAGCATCTGATGAACGACTTTTTCGCCGCGATGGCATAATCGAACAATTTTGTCAAGATTGCTGTCGGCTTCACGGTCGATATTGAGATTGGCGGCGATAAACTCGCTGATCGACTGTATGACGGCGAGAATATTCTTGAAGTCATGAGTCATACCGGCTGCCAGCATGCCGATAAGCTGCATTTTTTGCGCCTGTATGAGTTGATCGTTGAGCTGTCGGTTGCGCTCTTTGAGTTCATCCTGGTATTGCTTAACCAGCAGCGTGCTGTTAAGGCGCGCCAGCAGATTTTCCTTCATCAGGGGTTTGTTCAGAAGATCCGCTGCGCCCAGGTTGAGCGCTTCACTCTTGAGCTCCCGGTCCACAGCTCCCGTAAATACGATGACTTCCGTATCGCTGCTGCGAGGCGTGGTTTTAATCGAATCCAGCAATTTCAGACCATTTCCATCGGGCAAGTGCAGATCGATGACAACCAGATCGAAGATTTGTTGCGCTAACAGCTCGTAAGCCTGCTGCGCACTGACGGCATACTGTACATTCCATTCATCTTTAAACTCCCGGAGCATTCGTCCTATTGAATGCAATACCCGCGGCTCGTCGTCAATAAAGAGAAGCTGCTTTTTCATAGAGATAATCCTGCCCGGTGAATGAATCTGTAATGTGCCGCTGTTCCGATCTATTGCATTGTGCTTTAAGCCGAAAGTAGATCTCGCTTTTGACCTGGTAAAGTACAGGATTGGACCGCATGCGTTTCGGTCCTGAGGGCATTGTCGATGTACGAAAGGAACGAGCGTTCAGCCCTGCTGCAGCCCACTTATTGTTCCAATGCGGAAAGCGAATTAAGGTCACTATGTACCATTAGTCGTCATTAGTCGTCGTGGACAGGGGTTCGCCGTCTACTTGCTTGCAGGCAGGGCCAGCTCGGTCGATGACCGGATAGGCCTGTTTCACCTCATTCAGTCGGCTGAAGTCCACGTGGACAGCAGCGTAGTGGCACTCAATCTAAAGGCAGCCACATTGCAGAGTTGATAGCGGGTAGGCGGCCTCTGTCCAGCATTGTCGATTCGATGATGATACCGATTTACTTCGGCCTCAAAAGTATCCTTCTAGGCATTCCTGTAAACTGGTAGGAATCACTCCATTTTGAAGTCGGTTCCTGCGATCCTCAGTCAGTACGATCTTAGTTTGCCGGCTAGTTTGAACTTTCAAGAATAAGAGCGGTCCATTTCTCACGCTGCAGAGATTGCCGCCGTTTTATGACACTGAATGTCACAGGCTTAAATGTGCCAGATTTCAATGTTTGTTCGGATATGATGTAGCTTTAGTCTTGGCAATTATTTCTTTGACGCCTGGCTCTGGCGTACAGAGAAAGCCGCCTGGATGAAATCATATGGTTGCGTACGGCCGATCTTGTCCGAACGTGTTAATGACAAGCGACAACTTTGGGCCGCGATGTAGCCCCTTCATGCCAAGGCACTCCCCATAGTGCGCGTCAGCGGCACGCTAGCGTGTGGACGCCTCGAAAATTCAGGAGGACAAAATTAACAGCCCGTCTAGTTGACAGTAGAACAATGTACGATTGTTGAGCACAGTTTCGAATTACGGGAGTCCAAGATGATACCAATTGATGAAAATGTCAAGAAGAAAAAGCCTGATGTTATGACTGGCCCCGCTGTTGACAATTGTCTATAGCCTGCCTTCTTGGCGTACTCGAGGCACCTGGCTTTTGCGATCGGGCCGCTGATGGCTGCGCAGCCCCAGTGTACGAGCGGCTTTGCCGCCGGCGTCAGTTTATGAGTTGCTGCCCACCTTCGGCAAGTGATGTCTCGTCCCTTGCAAAAAAAAATCCGCCGCCTTCGTCACCCGAAGATGACGTAAGGCGGCGGCACCCTTTAAGCCGAGCCACAAAGCCGGCATTGTCAGCCACTTACTTCAGCATGCGGTAAGGCTTGCCATCGTTTTGCCGCATACCGTTGCCTTCCGGAGAACAGCAGGCGATAGCACAATGCAGCATTGTGATCCGCTGCCCCTGACTCCTTCGTCAACACTGGTCACTTTCTGTCCGCTTGCGCCAGCCAACGTGCTTTGCAGTAGTGTCTCATCACGCAATTCATGGCTGATCGTTATCAGGCAGAAATTTGAATTCGGAGCGGCGATTAGAGTAAGGAAAGCCGCTTGGCCAGGAAAATAGAAATGTGTCGCATATGGCTCCGTCGCGTTGAGATTGTTGATCCGGCCGCTAAGGCGCGCCCGATGAATAAAGCTTCGCTGAGCACAAGTGTCGTCTTTGTGGTTTCCGACTGGCTCGACGACGCTCTCGTTCTTGTCGGGATAGAAGCGCTTGCTGTCGAAAAGACCATTCCCGTGTACTCTGAGTCTGAAACACCGCTTCATCGTATCGAATGTGAATGATGTCGCGGATGTCTCCGGGCTGCTGTCCTTGTCTGACAGCGCATCGGGCGGCGTGGCTCTAGCTGCCATGTCAAATTCACAAAGGAAATCCGGCATCTGAACGGGCTGGACCCTCCAAGCAGATTGACAATCGGAAATCGAGCGCAGGGCAGGCGCCGGAGGGCGGTCTTTGCTTGTGACGCTCTTCCCTTCGCAATTCGAATTAAACACCGGACTGCAAAGCAATTGACTGCGATTTACTTCAACGTGTTTGCCTGCGTTTAAGCTCGGAATTGTCATAGACAGCGTAACACACCAGGCTGTGCGAATAACTAGTCCCGGCTTGCCGGACTGTGGATCCGGAAGACCGGATGGAACACTCGCACACACTTCCAATTGATCATCGAGATCTGGCAATAACACCGAGGCGGAACAATCAGGCAGAGACGGTCCTCGGGGAGTTATGACGACTGTTTGGGCTGGATTCCTCTGGCGCATACTGTTCCGTAGCGATTGTGATTTACAGCTGACGTGCTCGGACGATGCTGCGAGTTGACAGCGTGCCTGCAACGCTTATTGATGGGAGCGAAGGTAGGCTATTCTGCCGGAACCGCCGGCCAGTATTTTGTCAGTATGATATTCGGCAAGCCAGTGTTCATGCGCTATAGCGCCGAAAATTTCCTTCCGATCGGGGCTGATGACCCGACGATGGTCCGAGGACGCTGCGCTCCGATCGATCACGGCGCGGCGGACTGTTGGAAGAAGCACGCATTGTCGCTTCAGCTGCGGGCTTGCGGCCGGGACAATTCTTCACTTAATGGTGCTGCCAGCTCATCGACTGGCTTGCGGCCGTCTGAATATCAGACACAATAACCTGCACTCCATCGGATCGTAAGATCAGGTGAATTCCGTTCAAAGTTTCGTTTGTAGCCTTGCGGATAGCCAATGTAACGTATGGGTAGAATTTTCTTGCATTTTGATCTTTTATCATGCAACTTCCAGCGTCGTGAATGATGGGTGATCGCAGTAACAAATGACAAGAACAGTCTCGCGAAGCAATAAAAGCGATCAGCCAATCTGTTGAAAGCACAGCCTCCTGATCGGTTTGCTTCCAACAATACCACTGCCCTTCTTTATTCAAGGTCCTATCGTACTCTCTTGACATTACATCTTATTCACGAATGTAGTTGTTATGTTTCTGAATGTAACAGTGTGACTACGCGACCAATTCTTCGTCGTGTGGGATTCTATTTTTCACTGCACTGAACTACATGAAACGCTTGCAATTTGCTATGACAATTGTTGTAGTAAACACTGTGCGCGTTCTTTAGTGGCGCTATGCCTGCCGGCTGAAGTTAACAAGTGCTGAGCCCGGCGATGAAGAGTATTGTGTTCTGCATGTAGCCGCCGCTTGAGGAATACTGACAACAATCATTGACGATAGTGTTAACCCGGTGATGCCGGGCAGCTAGTGTTTTGTTTAACCGTAAAAACGGGGGTTTCAGATGATCGCTAAATTTCAAAAATTGAGTGTGTTGGTAGCTGTACTTTTTTGTGCCGGCACAGGTTTGCAGGCCCAGTGGGTCGGACCGGCGGTGTTTCCGCCGACGGGGTTGATGCATACGCCGAACGCGGTGGGAATAGGCGTGCCGGGCGCAGCTGTCGTTCCCTTGCAGACATCGCTTTACAACAACATCACAACCGGCAGCGTGGTTTTTCAGGGAGCGAATTGCAACGGTGTTAACACCAATCCGAACCTGGGGCCAGGCGCGCGTTTCATGTGGATTCCCGGCACCGCCGCTATCCGGTCGGGTTGCATCGGCTCTAATGATTGGGACTTTGGGAACGTTGGTTGTTACTCCGTGGCGATGGGACAGGATGTCGTCGCCAGCTCGACCGCCTCGGTTGCAATGGGTATCGCCTGTCGCGCCTTGCAGGAATTCGGGATTGCGCTCGGGGAAGACAACATCGTACAGGGTAACGGGCACGCCGGCGTCGCAATAGGCGGTCACAACATTTCTGGTGCGGGCTATGCCACAGCGATCGGCGCCAACAATCATGCTTTGCAGGAGTTCTGTTTTGCTGCCGGCGAAGCGAACGTCATTCAACCCATCGACCATGCCGGTGTCGCCCTCGGCGGCCATAATGAAGTCGCGCAGGGCTACGGCGTCGCCATCGGTGAGGATAACCATGTAATTGGCGGGCCCGGTCCCCATGCCGGCGTCGCGATCGGCGGACACAACCATGTATTCGGCGGCTACGCCGTGGCGCTCGGTAATGGCAACATGGCGAACACGGACTTTTCGCATGCCTTCGGCCGCGCCAACAATATCAGCGGCGATTGCTCCTTCGGCATCGGCTGCGAGAACTCGGTCGACGCTGACTGCGCCTTTGCGGTCGGATGTGATGTCACGAATGTAACGACCAATTCTTTTGCCCTCGGCTGGGGCAGCGTTACGCTCTTTGTCACCAGCGGTCACGTAGGTATTAACTACACCGCTCAGACGCCGCATGCGCTGCACGTAAACGGAACAAGCTGGACAACGCTCGGCGCCTGGAGCGGCTCCGACGCCCGTTACAAGTCTGACGTGCAGCCGCTGACAAGCGGTCTGGATGCCGTGATGCAGCTGAAACCGGTCACGTACCAATGGAACAGCTCGATGTTTCCCGGCATTGAAGTGCCGATGCAGCGCGAAGTGGGTTTTGTTGCCCAGGATCTCGAGCAGGTTGTACCTGAAGTTGTCCGAACGAATGACGACGGGTATAAAGGCGTGGCCTACGAAGATCTGACGGCGGTGCTGGCCCTTGCGATCCAGGAGCAGCAGCAGATGATCGATGCGCAACAGGCCGACAACGCGCAACTCCGCAGTACGATCAATGAATTGCTGCAGGAAGTAGCCGAATTGAAGGACCTGGTATATCGCGCGACGGATCTCGGCGACACCCGCGAAAACACAATTGATGGCGCCGGCGTGTATCTCAATGATCCCAATCCCTTTAACGACGCGACCTCGATCGGTTTTAACATTCCCGCAGAAGTTAATCAGGCCGAGCTCGTAGTTGTTGAAGCCGCCACCGGTCGTGAGGTTCATCGTGTTGCCATCGGCAGCCGCGGTCAGGGTGCCGCGCTTGTCAGCGCCAGTGATCTCGGTGGCGCCGGTACGTATTTCTACAGTCTGGTGCTGGACGGTCAAAAGGTTAATACAAAGAAAATGATGGTGACCAAGTAACGCGCATTTGACAGAATAGTACGCCTTGCCGATTTACGGGGCCGAGGCTGTCTTAAGACGCTGTTATAGTAAACGAAACACCATGTGATCCGATTCCACGCTAAGCGCCATACTCGGATGACAGCTCGTGGAATATCGCATATCTCTCTGCCGGAATTGCGGTAATGGGTGAATCTTTAGCAACTAGCGCCCTTTGCGATGCCGGAGAACTCCTGTTTCGTTTGATAGTTTCAGCGACGCGAGACAGCCTCTTTTTTTGTGCCGCCGACCGCTGGACGCTTCGCCAGCGCGAGTGACACGGGGCCGTAACGGTCAGGGCCGTTGCGGATGGGCTCCCGTCGCTGCCGAAGATTGCGATTGCCACAGGAATCATCGTTCACCTTTTTCGGAAGGCCGCAGGGAAAATTCCCCGCCATCAGGGTCGGGCTGTCAATTTGCAGGACCGCTCTATGCGTGAGACAAAGGTGATTAACATTTTCATAACGGGTAAAAATTCGTCCTGTATCGGCCAGGGTCTTGACCTGCAGTCCGACTGCGTTTAACTTGGCGGCCTTTCGGGAATGCGCACCCTTTCCTGGATCTGGTAGCGGCTGAGGGCAAATGCCGCGGCGGACTGAACAGTGGACGATTGGTCGAAGATTGAGGCTGACTACGTTGTAGTCGGATCGGGATTAACCGGGGCGACAATAGCGCGGCTACTTGCAGACGCAGGTCGGGACGTGATCGTTGTCGAACGCCGAATGACGGTGGGAGGCAATGTGCAGGATCTTGTTGCGGCCGGCGGCATCCGGATTCACAAGTACGGACCTCACTACTTTCGCTGCTCCGTGCCGCGCATCTGGGAATATGTCAACCGCTTTGATTCCTTCTATAGCTACGAAGCAGTTGTCAAAAGCACTGTGGATGAACGCCTGGAAGATTGGCCGGTCAACCGAACCTATCTTGAGCGCGCGGGATTGACCCGCTGGCAACCCGGCCATTCCCGGCCCGCTGCAAATTTTGAGGAGGCCTGCTTGCAAAAAATGCCGCAGCTGGTCTATGATAAATTTGTGAAAGGCTACACGGAAAAGCAGTGGGGCGTCAAGGCCGTCTCTCTCTCGCCGGCATTGGCCGATCGCGTGGAACTGCGTCGGAACGGCGACCCGCGCCTTACGCCCGGACGCCGCTTTCAGGGGCTGCCCGAGCGAGGATACTCCAGGCTGCTGCAGCGAATGCTGGAAGGCATCCCGCAAGTGTTGAATTGCGACTATCTGCATAACCGTAGGCGGATACGCTATCGTCGCTGGCTGATATACACCGGGCCGATCGATGACTATTTCGCCGGCTGTTACGGTCGCCTCACATATCGCGGACAGCAGCGCCGCCATTATTATTTCCCGGACATCGAATGTTATCAGCCTTCCGTGCAGATCAACAATCCCGATCCAGCCGCCGGCCCGCATATTCGGACTATTGAATGGAAACATCTGGCTTCGCCGGAACAGGTCCGTGGTATGCGCGGCACCTTGATAACAAGAGAAACACCTTTCACCCCGACTGTCGCCGATAACTACGAATATCCTTTTCCGGATGTCCTGAATCGAGATCGCTATGATCGCTATCGGAAGCTGGCCGATCGAATCACGGGCGTCCTCATTTGCGGGCGACTCGGCGAATACCGCTATTATGACATGGATCAGGCGATTGCACGGGCGATGAAGCTGACACAGACAAAGCTGCTGGACTAAGCGCCGCGCCTGTGCGGCACGGAAGTCCGCACGAGCTGGGCGACGGCGGAATCCAAAGAACGTATTCGAACTTGGCCGGTTGAGTTGAGTTCGCTATCTTCCGAGGCAGTCCTGTACCACGGATGCCCGATCGCACTCATTGAACTGAATCATGTCCTTTACTTCCTGCGGAAGGCATGTTATGCATATATATCAACAATGGCGCGTGTTGTGCGGCGTTCTGCTGCTGAGTCTCGCCGCCCTTACCCTCCAGGCTCAGCCGGCAGAACTCGAAGGGATGATTAATGACTACACGCCCGTCCTCGACATTCGCGGCTGCGCAAGTATTATCGTTGAAGACCCGGCTGCATTCAGCGCCGGCGACAGAGTCCTGCTTATCCAGATGCAGGGTGCCGCGGTCCGCCCGCAAGATGCGCCCGACTTCGGTAGTATTGCGGACTACAACAATGCCGGGAATTATGAATTTGCCACGATCGCAGCGGTAAGCGGGCAGACTATCGGGTTAAGCGCCCCCATGGCGCGTTCTTACAGCATCGGCGCCGCGCTCCAACTTGTACGGGTTGCCGCCTATTCGAATGCCGACCTGGTCGCTGCGGTACTCGCTCAGCCCTGGGATGGCCGCAGCGGCGGTGTGATCGCTCTCGAAATTCGGGATACCTTGCGTCTCTTTGCCGATATCGATGCGGCCGGGATGGGATTCCGCGGCGGCGCCGTATCGCGGGCGCAGAACGGCGAAGTACAGCGCGGGTACCGCTATCCCTTTCCCACAGGTGACGCAGCTCAAAAAGGCGAAGGCGCCGCGATGTTCCTGCCGGACGCGGCAGCTGGCCGCGGCGCGCAGGCCAACGGCGGCGGCGGCGGCAATGATCACAATGCCGGCGGCGGCGGCGGCTCCAACCTGATGGCGGGTGGTCAGGGCGGCCATCAATTCGCGCAGCACGGCCCGATACCGATCGGCGGCCTGCCCGGCTGGCCGATGGAAAGCGAAGCCCGCGGTCAGCGGATTTTCATGGGCGGCGGCGGCGGTGGCGGCCATCAGAACAACCAGGCCGGAACGCCGGGTGTTGCCGGCGGCGGTATCGTGATTATCCGCGCCGGGCACATCGAAGGCAACCAAAGAAGTGTTAAAGCCTTCGGGCTGGATCAGACGCAGCTCGCTCGTGACGACGGCGCGGGCGGCGGCGGCGGCGGTGGCACGGTTTTGATCGAAGCTGAGACAGTGGATCCGACCTTTTTCGTTGATGTCTCGGGCGGCGACGGCGGCAGCAATGACTTTCCGGGCTGTGTCGGTCCGGGCGGCGGCGGTGGCGGCGGTGCCCTCTGGGTCAGCAAAGCGCATCTGCTGGCTATTCTCGTTGGCGACCTGAGAGGCGGCGCAGCCGGACGACATCGTAACAGGGCGTCAGCTTGTTTCGACAGCAGCTTCGGCGCCAGGGCGGGCAGCGACGGAGTGGCGCGGGTGCCCTGGGAAGTACCGGAGAGCGGACAGATCGCCGCGGCCGACATCGAGGGCGGGCGTACTATTTGCGAAGGCGAGCCGCTTGTCCTCTCGGCGCCGGATGGCTATCAGCGCTATGAATGGTCGAACGGGGCGAGCGGAAGACAAATTGAAGTTGACGAGGCGGGCAGCTACCGCGTCAGCATGTGGGACGCACGGGGCTGCAGGCTGGAATCAGCGCCGATCGAGCTCACCAGCCGGCCACGTCCGATCGCAAAAATCGAGGGTGACCTTCAGTTATGTCCGGGAGAAACGACGACCCTGGCCTCCGACGGCGCCTTTGCCCGTTATGAATGGTCGACAGGTGAAACGACGCGCCGCATCCAAGCGCAAACGAGAGGAAGTTATTGGCTGCGGGTGACCGATTTTTTCGGCTGTACGAGCATCGCCGATACCGTCCGCGTACGCAGCGGCGGCCAGCCCGCGACGATCGAACTGGTGGGGCTTGCGGCGGACGACGTGCTGAGATTGACTGATGTCGCGCTCTCATCAATGGAGTGTCGTGCGATCAGCCTGCGCAATACCGGCCCGGATGACCTTCTTGTTTCAGCCATTAGATTGCGTCGCAACGTCGAGTTCTCGCTGCCGGTGCATCAATTGCCGCTGCTGCTGAAGGCCAGGGAAGAACGCCCCTTGACGGTCTGTTTTGCGCCCGACGCCGCGGAAGAGTTTTCCGACCGCCTCACTTTGGAAACGGACTGCTGGCAACGGAAGATAACGCTGCGTGCCGCGGGCCTTGTCCCACATCTGACGGGTGCCGCCGACTGCAATGTTGTGGTGCAGCTTGGCCTTGCCGGAAGCGAGGGTCTGGCTTTGGAGCTGCTGCCGCCCTATCCACAGCCTGCGGGCGATGTGGTCGAGATTCCGCTGCTCGTAGCCGGTGCTCCGGAGTCTGCCGCTATCTCGGCGCGCCTGCACAATTTCTACGGCATGACCGTTGGGGAGGGCCGTATCCTACGCCTGGATTCCTCCGCCGACGCCGATCATCTCGCCGGGCAGAGCCTGTTCCTGGGTATCTTCGAGCTGCGGGACCTTCCGGCGGGACTCTATTTGGCGGAAATTCAAAGCGGGGACGACAGAGCGGTCACGGCTATCGTCATCGAATAGCCTGTGCCAGCCAGGGTATTGCTACCGACAGATGAAGCGGCGCGGGCGCTAAAGTTCCCGAGGACGAGACAGCATGCAAAAAGTGCAGATGTTCGATCTGAAGCCGCGGGTCGATTCGATGGAATTCCGGGCGCTGCTGACGGAATTGCACTACCGACCGGAGCCGGCAAAACTGGAAAGGGAACTTGAAAATTACCGATCCCGACCCGACTACCGGGCTTTCGGCTGTGAACGTAATGGTCGGCTGGCGGCCTTTGCGGGCTTGCACATCCGGCAAGACAAAGAGATTGAAGTCCGGCACCTGATTGTTGACGCGGAATTTCGGGGCCGGGGGCTCGGCTCAGCCTTGCTGAACAAACTCCGCACCGCCTTCCCGCAGTATTCCTTCACTGCCGAGACGGATCGCGATGCGTTTGAATTCTATCGGCGCTGCGGATTCGAGGTCAGCAGTCTAGGCGAAAAGTATCCGGGTGTCGAGCGATTTCTCTGCCGTCTCCCGGCACGAAACCACTGAAAGAACTGGGAGCGTACGTGGCCTGGCTGTCCGGCCCCGGCAGGCATCCGCGGCGGCGGGCCACAAGCGCCGGAGCGGAAGAATCAGGCGTGGAGAAGGTCAATGCAGAGATCGATGAGTGACATTCAGGCCGATTTCGATCAGATCGCTCTGTACGCGGACGGAGCGTGGAACGCCAATGACTTTTACCACGAGCGCATTTTAGCTTGTTTACCTGCCAGTGGCGGCAAAGCTTTGGAAATCGGCTGCGGCAGCGGTGCCTTCGCGCGTCTGCTGGCCCGGCGCTACAGCGCTGTCACGGCACTCGATATATCGCCGCTCATGATCGCGCGGGCCCGTGAGAAATCGGCGTCCATCGCGAATATCGATTATCGCTGCGCTGATGTCATGACCTGGGAAATTCCAGCCGGCGAGTTTGACTGTATTGTCTCCATCGCCACCTTTCACCACCTAGCATTTGAAGATCTGGCGACGCGAATTCAACGCGCACTGAAACCGGGTGGAATCCTGGTTATTCTCGATTTGTTCGCGGCCTCGCGCCTGTTGGAGCGTGCCTGGCATTCCCTGGCGCTGCCGCTGGCGCTCTTCCTCAGGCTCCGGCACCAGGGACTTCGGCGCACCGATACCGCCGCGCGAAAACTCTGGCGCGCCCATGGAGCCCGCGACACTTATCTCACTCTGCCGGCCCTGCGTCGCCTGACGAGAACACTTCTTCCGGGTGCCGAGATTCAGCGTCTTTTTTTGTGGCGCTATTTATTAGTATGGCGTAAGCCTTTTGTTTGCTGAAAGACGCTGTGTTCCCCAAGATCATCCCCGGCCGCTTAATTTGTTGTCCTGACCGGCTTGCGGCTGGCGGATCGGATTTCGTCGTGCCAGCCGGGTGAACGGAATTGTTAAACATATTCAATGTATTGATGCAGCTTGTAGCAGTCGGTAGATGTTGAAACTGAATCGAGCGTAGCCCCGGAGTCGCCACAGCGCCCACTGCCAGTACAGCAAGGAGTAAAGCGCTTTAACAGAGTCATTTTTTCACAAGCGGTTCCGCTGTCCGGGCTTTGAGATTGATCAGCCGAAGACCATTGAGGCAAAAGTGTTAAGTATGATTACTGCGGCGGGCGGCGTGGCATTCCGTAGAATTCGGTGTCGGGATTTCGGAAGACGCGTAAAAGTTGCGGCCGATTCTATCCGGGATAGCGAATGTCTTGCGCCCTAGATTTTGCTAGTAGTGCCGGTCTCAATTGTTGCTGCGGAGACTCTGGAATGTTATCCGGCACAATTTTGCCTTTCCTTAGCGCTGGACCGCCTTAACATTCGCGGCCGCAATAATTTTCTTGACATATCAATGTGTCTGTCATAATTTCTGGCTTGCACATTTCTCCTCTCGCTGTAATGGTAACCCAACACTTTAAGGATCCCTGCATGGAATTATTTCTGTACCAGGTGCGACAGTATGCACTTTTTGCCGCGATCGTTGTCGGCCTCAGTCTGAGCGCCTGCTCCGA
This sequence comes from Candidatus Kapaibacterium sp., assembly GCA_028284775.1. GTDB lineage: Bacteria > Bacteroidota > Ignavibacteria > Kapaibacteriales > UBA7675 > JANQRB01. The sequence goes on from JANQRB010000015.1 coordinate 184,400, forward strand.
TGACGATGACGACAATCCTGCCGATGGCGGCTCACAGGCCGGCACTTTCACCGGCACCGCAATCACAATGGGCGAAGGAACAGTGACTCCCTGGGTCACCCTGGACGATGACGGCAATCCAAGCGCCCTCGGCCTCACGATTACCGAAGAAGCAATGGACAATTTGCCGGAGGAAGAGACCTCATGGGTAATCGACCTGCCGACCCAGGCGGCGGCCACGGTATTCAAGCATGTCTATTTCAACTGGAACCCTCACGGTCATCCGCCGCAGGATGTTTTTGATCGTCCGCACTTCGATGCCCATTTCTACCTGACGACATCGGCCGAGCGGGAAGCTATCCAGCCTGAAGATGAAGGTTTCGCCAATCTACCCGCGGCTGAATTTTTGCCGGCGGGTTATTTCGCCGATCGCATTCCGCCCGACGGTCCCTTCATCGGTGTGCCAGCAATGGGCCTGCACTGGACGGACCCGACCGATCCGGCATTCCAGGGTAACTTCACCGAGACCTTTATCTGGGGTTCTTTTGATGGCAAGGTCACCTTTTTAGAACCGATGGTGACCAATGATTTTCTCAAAACAAACCCCAACCTGACCAAAGATCTGGTACTCCCCAGCTCCTATCAGACCAGCGGTTATTTTCCGACCAAATACAGCATTATCTACGACAGCGACGCCGGCGCGTACAATATCTCTCTCGATGCGATGGTGATGCGCTGATTCCGAAGTCTTTCCTGTCAGACAGCCGAAAGAAAGAAGGAGTCGTTCCCAGATGGTGACGGCTCCTTTTTACATTGAGGACATACCTGGAGAAATGTGTGAAGACATATTCTGCCCGCCCGGCGATTGTAGTATTGTTCCTCGCAGCACTGCTTTGCGGGACGGCCTGCGAAGAGAGTACATCAAATCCGGAGCCGGAAGCGCCGATCGATACATGCCGCAGCGAGTTGGACCCGAACCTGTTTCCGCCGGCCACCATATCTTTTGCCGATGACATTCTGCCCCTGATGCGTTCGCAGGGCTGTACCTCCACCTATTGTCATGGCGGGGCATACGATTACCGCGTCCTCAGCGCCGATGAAATGATGCAGTCGGGGCCGCAGGCGCGGGAACTCGGCCTGTGTGCGATCGTCCGGGGCGCGCCGGAAAGCAGCTATCTGATCTGGAAGCTGGAAGGCCGCAGCGAAATAAGGGGCGCTCGTATGCCCTTCAATCGCGATCACCTTGAAGAAGCCGACATCGAAATGTTCCGCCAGTGGATTCGCGAAGGCGCGCGCGATAACTGAGCTCAAGCTGCATTCCGTCGAAGCTGAGATTCGTCATTGTTTTGTTGAGCGATATTAAACTACTTACAAGGCAGGTGTGAGGGCCCGGCCATTGGCGGCGCCCCATAGCATATTCTGTCGATAATCATACGGGATAGATATGAGTGAGTGGGAGAATGAATTTAACGAACGGCTAAGCGCTTTGCGGCGGGAGCTTCATCGCTACCCGGAGCTGAGCTGGCAGGAAAAAGAGACAGCCCGGCGCATAGGCGCTGTTTTGGAAAATTTGGGAATTTCCTACCGCGCGGAGGTTGGAGGTCACGGCATCATCGCCGAAATCCCCGGCCGTAGCAAGGGGCCCTTTTTTGCGCTGCGCGCCGATATGGACGCGCTGCCGATACGAGAAGAGACCGCCTTGCCCTTTGCGTCGGCCAACGAGGGCATCATGCACGCCTGCGGTCATGACGGTCACATGACGATTGCGCTGGGAGCCGCCGAGCTGCTGCTGCGCGATGGCCCGCCGGCGTATCCGGTGCGTCTGCTGTTTCAGCCGGCCGAGGAGACAGGCGAAGGCGCCAAGAGCATGATCGAAGCGGGCGCCCTGGAAAATGTCGCCATGATCTTCGGCGGCCATCTCGACCGTCACTACGATACCGGGTATATTGTCGTCAGTGAAGGTGCCGTCAATGCTTCGAGCGATGAGTTTCAGATCGTGATTGGCGGACAGAGCGCGCATGGCGCCCGGCCGCATGAGAGTACCGACGCCGTCATGATCGGCAGTCTGATGGTGATGGCCATTCAGACCCTCGTCTCGCGTGAAGTCGATCCCGCGCATCCTTCGGTCGTCTCGGTCGGCGAGTTCAAGGCCGGCACCGCCCCGAACGTCATTGCCGGCGAAGCGCAGCTGCGGGGTACGGTCCGCGCCCAGCACCAGGAAGTGCGCGAGCAGTTGTTGCAGGGGATCCGGCGCATCGCTTATTCGATCTGTGAGCTGCACGAGGCAGAGTGCCGCGTCGACATCCGTGGTGGCACGCCGCCCCT
>JANQRB010000028.1 GCA_028284775.1 Candidatus Kapaibacterium sp.
AGCGTCGATGCCTTTCCGGATGCGATCTTCGATGGCGAAGTCACTGAAATTCGTCTCCAGCCGCAGGTACTGCAAAATGTGGTGACCTATACGGTCATCATCGATGCGCCCAACCCTTCGCTGCAATTGATGCCCGGCATGACCGCCAGTATCACAGCCTACGTCGACGAGCGCAGGGATGTGCTGCTGCTGCCCGGCAAAGCCCTGCGTTTCAAACCCGACCGCGCCGCGCTGCAGGAATACAGGGCCAGCCTGCCCGACTCGCTGCGCAGAAACCCCGCTGCAGGTCGCGGTGACGGCAGAAGCAGGCGGCGGGCAGGCGGCGGAGAGGACGGCGGACGCGCTGATGTCACGAGGGTGTGGATCAAAGACGGCGTAGCTCTGCGGCCCCGGCGCGTGAGACTCGGATTGAGCGACGGCGTCAGTACCGAGGTGCTCGAAGGCCTCGACGAGGGTATGGAAGTGATAACGGGCATGTCGCGGGGAAGTGAGACGACCGCAGAGAAGGTATCGGGAAACGACGCGGCGCAGCGCAGCCCTTTTATGCCGCAGCGACCCGGCCGCCGCCGCCGCTAGCTGACAGGATTGGTCTGAGCACCGAGCAAGGGATTGCATCAATGGACGACAAGATTATCTCCGTCAACAACTTAACGCGCGCCTTCCGTCTGGGCGATCTCAGCGTGCGTGCCCTGCGCGGCATCGATCTGAGCATCGCGGCGGGTGAATTCGTCGCGATCCGCGGCGCCAGCGGATCCGGCAAAAGCACCCTGTTAAACATCCTGGGCTGTCTGGACAAACCGACGGAAGGAGATTATCGGATCGATGGCGTCAGCACCAGGGCAATGAACAAAAATGAGCTGGCCGATATACGCAACCGCAAAATCGGCTTTGTCTTTCAGTCCTATAATCTGCTGACACGCACCTCGGCCCTTGAAAATGTCGAGCTGCCCCTGCTCTATAATCCGGCTATCAGCAGCAGGGAACGGCGCGAGCGCGCCCAAAGGGCCCTGGCCGCCGTCGGCCTGGAAGACCGGATGAGCCACATGCCCAACCAGCTCTCGGGCGGACAGCAGCAGCGGGTTGCCATCGCCCGCGCGCTGGTAAATGACCCCGTAATTGTGCTGGCCGATGAGGCGACGGGCAACCTGGATACGCGCACGTCCTACGAAGTGATGGCCTTGTTTCAAGACCTGAACGCCGGGGGAATGACGATCGCCTTTGTGACGCACGAGCCCGATATCGCCGCGCTCTGCTCGCGCCAGGTGATTCTGCGCGATGGACGCATCATGCGCGATGAAGCGGTCGCTGCGCCCGGGAATGCCGCCCATCTGCTCGCGGCCCTGCCGGCGACGGAAGATTCGATTGAATCCGCGCCACAGACTGATCATTGATTATCGCGGAGCTTCGCCATGAGTTTTTTCAGCCTTTTCAAGATTGCCCTGCTGGCGCTCAAACGCAATAAGTTCAGAGCCTTTCTGACGATGCTGGGCGTGATAATCGGCGTGGCGTCCGTCATTGCGATGCTCGCCATCGGCCAGGGCTCGAAAGAGAGTATTCAGCAGCAGATATCCAATATGGGCAGTAACATGCTCTTCGTCCGGCCGGGATCCATCAACAGCCGCGGGGTGCGTCTGAGCGCTTCGGAAGCCCAGTCGCTGACCCTCGCCGACAGCAGGGCCATCCTGCGAGACTGCCCCGCCGTCGCCATGGTTTCGCCGCAGGTGCAGGGCAGCGGACAGGCCATCGCCGGCGCGCGCAACTGGCCGACCAGTATTCACGGCGTCAATCCCGACTATCTGGAAATTCGTAAAATCAGCATCGTCCACGGCAGCTCCTTCAGCGCCAAAGATGTCAACTCCTCGGCCAAAGTCTGTCTGCTGGGCCAAACCGTCGTGAATAATCTCTTCGGCCCGGACGCCGAGCCGGTCGGTCAGCTGATTCGTTTCAATCGCATTCCTTTCAAAGTGATCGGCGTGCTGAGTGAAAAAGGCGAGAGCACCTTCGGGCGGGATCAGGATGATATCATTCTGGCGCCTTATACCACGGTGATGAAGCGTATCCTGGCGATCAGCCATTTACAGCGCATCTATATTTCAGCGCAGAGCGAAGACCTGGTGGAGCAGGCCGCCGTAGAGGTTAGCGCGACGCTGCGTCGCGAGCACAAGCTGCCGGAGGACCGCGATGACGACTTTAACATTCGCACGCAGCAGGAATTGGTAACGACCTTCAGCGCTACCAGCGAAATCCTGACGGTCCTGCTGGCGAGTATCGCCGCCATATCGCTGCTGGTGGGCGGCATCGGCATCATGAATATTATGTATGTTTCGGTCACCGAACGAACGCGCGAAATCGGCCTGCGCATGGCGGTGGGCGGCAAGGGAAGGCATATCCTGCTTCAGTTTCTGATGGAGTCGATCCTGCTCAGCGTCAGCGGCGGCCTGCTCGGTATCGGCCTGGGCATCGGATGCTCGCGCCTAGTGGCCTCGTTTCTGGCCTGGCCGATCAGCATTACGTCCGAGTCGATCGCGCTGGCCTTTGCCTTTTGCTCGGCAATTGGAATTTTTTTCGGCTGGTATCCGGCTCAAAAAGCGGCGAGCCTGGATCCGATCGACGCCCTGCGCTTCGAATGACGACGCCGGCAATTCACGTACTCTTTCAGAACGTCGCCTCTGAATCTCTATGCAGACACGCAGCAGCATCGATCGATATCTTCAGCCCTCACTGCATCTTCTGGCCTGGCTTCTCGTCTTCGGCCTGCCGCTGCTCTTCTGGGATTTTTTTGAAGCGAAAGGGACTCGGGGCTACTTCCGAATGTGGCTGCCGCCCTTGTTTTCACTGCTCATCTTTTATCTGAACTATTTTCTGCTGGTGCCGGGATTTCTGTATCGCAAAAAAAACTGGGCCTTTTTCCTCTTCAATATCGCCGCCATTCTGTGTTCATTAACTTGTATGGAACTGATTCGCGAGCTCTTCGCCGCTGAACTCATCAGCGACAACCGCCGCCGCCCGCCCATGGCCTTTATTGCCTTCCGCAACGGCGTTACCCTGACATTAGTAGCCGCCCTCAGTACGGCGATACAGGTAACGCGACGCTGGTATCATGAGGAGCAGACACGCAAACAGGTGGAAGGCGAACGGCTGCGCGCAGAGTTGGCGCTGTTGAAACATCAGCTCAATCCCCATTTTTTCTTTAACATGCTGAATACGATCTATGCCTTGATCGAGCAGCGACCGGACGATGCCCAATCGGCCTTGCACAAACTGTCGAAGATGATGCGCTACATGCTCTATGATACCGAAGCCGAATTCAGCCGATTAGAGCAGGAGGTGAGCTTCCTGAATAATTACATCGATTTAATGCGTCTGCGCCTGCTCCCGTCAACCTCTCTTGACGTTCATCTGGGGCCGGTCCGCGGCGACATGAGTATTCCGCCGCTGCTTTTCGTGCCCTTCGTCGAGAATGCCTTTAAACATGGCGTCAGTGCTCAGCGGGATTCGAAGATCGCGATTCGCCTGGAGCAGGATCAGGACTGTCTGCGTTTTCAAACGGTCAACAGCGTTTTCCGGCAGCAGGCGGCAGCGGATCTAAGCGCCGGTATCGGCCTCTCCAACATCCGTCAGCGCCTGGAGCTGCTCTATCCCGGTCAGTATGAACTCGCCATTCATCATGATGACGACATTTTCACTGTTAATCTGAGTATCTGCCCCAATGAGCATTAAGTGTATTGTGATCGACGATGAGCCGCTCGCCGTCGAACTGCTCGCCGGCTACATCCGCAAAACACCCTTCCTGGATCTGAAGGCAAGCTTTCACAATCCCTTCGACGCCATGGACATGCTGCAGCGCGAAGCGATCGATCTGCTCTTTCTGGATATCGAAATGCCCGACCTGAGCGGACTCGAGCTGGCCCGCACCCTGGCGAAAGGCCCCGAACTTGTTCTCACGACGGCCTACCAGAAGTATGCGCTCGATGCTTTCAAAGTGAATGCAATCGACTATCTGTTAAAACCCTTCAGCTACGAGGAATTTCTGAAGGCGGCCGGCAAGGCACGGGATTACATCGGCTTAAAACATCAAGGCGCGGCGGCGCCTGATGATCCCGGCGCTTTTCTTTTTGTGAAGTCCGAATACCGCAGCGTTAAGATTCTCCTGGACGACATCCTTTACATCGAAGGGCTGAAAGACTATGTGAAAATCGTCACTCGGCGGCAAGAGCAGCCGCTGCTGACCCTGGCAAGCCTCAAGGCTATCGCCGCGAAATTGCCGGCCGCCGGCTTTATGCGCGTCCACCGATCCTTCATCGTCAATCTGAAGCGGATTAGCGCCATCGAACGCAGCCGGATTGTTTTCGGCAAGGTCTACATTCCTGTCGGTGAGCAATACAAAGCCGCTTTTCAGGCATTTGTCGATAAAAGCGCTTTGTAGATTCACCGTGGCCGCCGCCGCTCTGCTTCGTCACCACCATCGACTCCGGAAATCCGGCGGACGCCATTATTTCTGTTCTGCCGGGCAAATGCGGAATTCTGCGTAAATTGCGATTCAGTTGCGAACTAAACGAGAACGACCGCACACGATGATCAGAATCCTGAAACGTTTACTCTTCGAGCCGCGCCGGTCTGCCAGGATAATCAAACGCAAAAGCTATCAGATGATGAGCCGGCTCTTTGCGCGCGCGCCCTTTTATCTGCAAAGCCAGATGGCGATTAACCCCAAGGCCTTTTGGCACGACAAAGAGTTCAGCGGCGCGAGCGGCGGATTTTTTATACCCGGAGACAAAACAGCTCGCAGCATTCGCGAGGTCGACCCCTGGGACTGTATCCGCCGCGACATGCTGGTCTTGCTGCTACGCAGTATTCTGATGCGCGGGCTCTCCGGCGAGCTGGCTGAGCTGGGAGTTTACAAAGGTTACACAGCGCGATTGATTCACCATTACCTTCCGGAACGAAGCTTACATCTGTTCGATACCTTTAGCGGTTTCAGCGATTCGGACCTGGATTCCGAAAAAGAGGCTACCGGCTATAAGATCGAAGATGGACTGTTCAGCGACACAAGTGTGGCGCAGGTACGCGAGCACATCGCACCGGTCAATGACAATATCAACTTTCACGTCGGCTTTTTTCCACAGACCTTCAATGAGGAATTGGCGACAAAACGCTATGCCTTTGTTCATATGGACATGGATCTGTATGAACCCACCCTGGCCGCTTTGAAGGTCTTTTATCCGCTGATGACGCCCGGCGGATTTATCGTGGTGCACGACTACAATTGTTGGCCGGGTGCCCGCAAAGCCGTCGATGAGTTTTTCGCCGACAAAGCCGAAGTGCCGATTCCGATGCCCGACGTCAGCGGCTCCTCCCTTATCGTTAAACATTGAATCGGCCCTGGAAAACTACGCTCGTCGGCACAGTAACAAACTTTAACAATTATTCCGGCAAAACGGAATCCAGACAATGCCGCGAATTATTCGTCATCCCGATGTCGGCGCTTTTCTCAACCATGCCGAAGACTGGCTGAAGCGCAGCGAAGCCCGCAACAATCTGCTGCTGGGAATCACGCGTACATTAGCGGCGGGCGGAGGCAATTACGAAGCGCCGATTTTCCTGGCAACAGTCGAAGAGCAAGGCCGCGTAGCAGGCTGTGCCTTTCGGACGCCGCCCTTTGGCTTTGGCATCAGCGAGATGCCGGTCGCAGCGCTGCCGCTCCTGGTCGAAGAGTTCTGGCAGGTGTATCGAAGCGGACCTTCGGTGTTTGGTCCGGCCGGACTCGCGGCGCAGTTTGCCGCCTTGTGGTGCGCGAAGACCGGTCAACAGATCCGTGAGACGGTCGACGAGCGCCTGTTCGAGCTGCATAAGGTCGTCGCACCCACGACGATACCCAATGGCTCGATGCGCCTCGCTCGTCCGGCTGACATGGAACTAGTGCTGCAATGGTTTACCGCCTTCGACAATGAAGCCCGGACCTACACCGCTGCACGCAAGGCCGCCGTTGCCGACAAAGTCAATAACGAACGAATATTTCTCTGGGACGATAAGGGGACGGTCAGCATGGCGGGAATCGCCGGTCTGACGGACCATGGTGCGCGCATCGCGCCCGTCTATACGCCGCCGGCACTCCGCCGGCGCGGCTATGCAGGCGCACTTGTGGCGGCCCTGAGTGATTCGATCCTCGCTACCCACCGAACTTCATGCTATCTCTATACCGATCTCAGCAATGCCGTCGCGAACAGCATCTACCAAAAAATCGGCTACCTTCCGGTCTGCGACGTGAGCCTCATCAAATTCAGCTCCTGATTCGGCCTTCCCACCTGCATTTGCTCAGACGGCCTCGCCCGCCAGGCACGTAGTCCGGCAATGAATCCACTCCGCTTCGTTCGCAACATCGAACACCCTCAGGTAAGGCAGCCCATTCATTCAATATCGCCGGGCGGCCTATGGATAACTCGGGCAACAGATCAGGCGCTTGAGCGTTAAAAAATTTCGCCGTCCTGTATCGCTTTTTGTTTTTGGTGGTTAGTCAGTCCGGTTACAAGCTTCAACAGCGGCTCGAACCTTCACCGGTATTCTGAATGCGAGCCCCTACTGTACGAATCCCCGAGCGTCGCAGCCGACAGGCTTTGACGCTACTCCCGATCGAAATGTTAACAAAGTCAAGGAATCGCAGAATGACTGTGAATAGAATTTCTTTACCCAAAATTTTAGCCATGATGATCTCGGCCTGCGCTGTGCTTGTCGTTCAGCCATCGCCGGCGAAGGGAGCGCCGTCAGCCGCGGCCCTGCTGACGAATGCGAGCTTCGGCACCGAATTCTGGTTCGCCCTGCCGCCGCTCAAGCCCTGGGATCCGAGCAGTGAACATGTTTATATCTATGTCACGGCTTTTGAGGATATGCAGGTCACCCTGGAGCTGCCTCTGTTGGGCCAACAATTCACGAAGGAAGTCAAAGCCAACCAGGTGACGACATTCTCCACGGAGGAAGGGTCGGTGCAGCCTACCTGGGAAGTGGAGGTAGGTGAACGCCTGAGCCCAAACGGTCTGCGGCTGCATGCCGAGCGACCATTTACGGCATCCGTTGTCAGTTCGCGGGACCGCGTCTCCGACGGCTTCAGCGTGATCGCAAGCAACAAGCTGGGTCTGCGCTACCGCCATATCAGCCACTATGATGCCGTTCAGCCGCTGCGGCCCAACGAACATACGCACGGCGGATTTCTAGTGGTCGCAACCGAAGACGGGACCTCGGTGACGATGACGCTCAAAGGCATCGGCGGCGGAACGACTGAAGAGGGTCGGAAAATCGGCGATCGTTTTAACATCAGCATGCGTCGCGGACAGGTTTACATGCTGCGCAGCGGTGCTGAGCTGCCGCCGGGGACCTTCGATTTGAGCGGCACGGAAATCAGCGCCAACCGGCCGATTGCCGTCATCTCTTTTCACGAACGCGCCATTATGCCCGCCGCCAACTGGTTCGTCGGCGGTCTCTCTGAAATGATGCCTCCCGTCAGTGCCTGGGGCACAAAGTATTATTCAATGGAATTTCGCGCCGGCGCCGGTCAGGGCACCTATTACCGCGTCATGGCCGCCGAAGACAACACGCGCTTCGAGCTGCGTTCCCACGATTTGCAGAGCCGTGAACTCATCGTACGAAAGTCGGGGCTGCTGGATCGGGCCGGCGACTTCAAGGAGTTTGTCGAACAGGATCCGCGCAGGTCGGATCAGGGTTTTATCAACGGAACGGTCGTGTGGGAAGCCGACAAACCGATCCTGGTGATGAAATATTCCTTTGGTAAAAATGACTCGGAAGGGCATCCCTTTATGATAGCCCTGCCGGCCGCAGCCCAAATGGTTCGGCAATCGCTTTTTTATGTGCCGGAAATCAGTATCGGCAACCGTCTGCACGTCTTTGTCGATGCCAATAATGTTGAAAATCCGGCGGACGTTCTCCCCAGCCTGACGCTCAACGGCCGGCCGCTGACAGAGCTGCTCTCGATATTTCAGGTTAACCGGATCGAAGATTTCTACTACGGCTCCTTCGAAATTCAACACGGCATATTCGATATACAGGGCGATATCGCATTTAACGCCTACATCTACGGTGACATATCGCGCAGCGGCTACGGCCTGAATGCCGCAATGGCTGTTAACAAAATCGATGAATACGACATTCGCCCACCCGCCCTCGCTATTGTCGACAATTGTAATCGCTTCAGAGTTTCTGCCAGTGAAACCCACAGCGACAGCCCGGGAACGGAGAATCGCCAGGTTGATCAGGGGATCGCGGGTATTGCGCTTATCGAGGAAGAAAGCTTCAATGCGGCTATCCGTTATATCAGCGACCCCGCTACTCTTAACTATGCGACAAGAACGCGGCAATTTGATTTCGTCGTTGAAGCTATTGACCATCAGGAATACGGCCGCGCGCGTATCGTTCTCAGCGACCGCGCCGGGAATACGACAACCACAACAATCGAGCTGCCGCCTTCGGACGAGCGGTTGCGGCTGGAAGATCGCACTAACGACTTTGGCGCGGTGCGTCTTCAACAGAGCGCCGACATCATGGTGCCGCTCGTCAACTCATCCGACCGGGCGGTGACGGTCGAAGAGATCAGGCTTAAACAGGCCAGCGTCTACAGCCTGGTATCACCGCCGGAGCTTCCGCTGGAAATGGCGGCCGGCGGCAGCATTGACATCAGTATCGCCTTTGAGCCGAACAGTGAAATTACAGACCCTGACGCCGGCGATATCGACACTCTCGTCGTCGCGACGGAATGCGAGGAACACCTGGCGGGTCTATTCCGCGGGCGAGGCGTCCTGCCGCGAATCCGGACCGAGGGCAGCTGGGATGCCGGTAAAGTTGCCATCGGCGAGCGCGTTTGTTACGAGGGTGATGAAATCACGATCTATAATCCCGGCAGCGACGTCCTGCGCGTTAACGGTTTTGGCGGCAGTGAGGCACCCTTCGACCTCAGCACCATTGAACCGGGAACGGAATTCGAGATTGAAGCAGGCGCTTCGAGACAGCTCAGAGGTATGTGTTTTGCGCCGGATGCCGTCGGCGAATTCGAGGTCCTGATTAACGTGAATTCCGATGCCCTGGGCGATGACAACACATTCAGCTTCAGGCTGCGGGGCGAGGGAATCGAAGAGGACATCGTCAGTGTCAACGAGCCTGGAAATTCCGCCTACGAGGTTGAGGGCTGTCAACCAAATCCGGCCGGAAACAGTACGCAGTTTGTGTTTACTCTGCGGCGGGATGCGGAAATACACGTCAGCCTCCACGATGTGTTCGGACGAATCGTGAGAACACTCGCACAGGGCTTTACGAGTGCCGGCAGCCACCGTCTTTCCATTCCATTGCACGAAATGGCCGACGGCCTGTATTTCTGCCGCCTCAGTATTGCCGGTCACAACAGCATGCACAAGTTACTGGTATCACGAGCACGGTAGTCGGAAGTCTCATTCGCCCTCCGGCTTCGCCTGGACCTGGCCTTCCGGGCAGAAGTCAAGGCAGAACGATTTGTTAATCAACTAAAGCTCAGCTCGTACTCTGCTTACGGTCCCTGCGTGTCAGACAGGCACGCAGGGACCGTAGCTTGCCATGTTGCCAGCTGTTGCTCTTCAACGTCACGCCCTTGCCATCGCGACTGTCCTTAACATCCCGAATTCGGCGAGGAGATCAATGCTTAAGCCTCCGACTGAATTTGTGATACCCGTGTCCGGGATCTACTAAAACATCCGCCGCAAATTCCTGCCGTCTCTAAGCAATATTTGTACTAGTTTGAAGCCAGTTGTATGAGAACAACCGGGCAGCATTGGCATGGCTTCACAATCTGGCGACATACCCTCCTCGCGTTCCAAGAACAATATCGAGGCGGCCGATTTGATGGACATCGATCCCCGGCGTTCACTCGAGCTGGCCCGACGGGCGGAAGAAGAAGCCGAAGCGATCGCTGACGAGAGCAATCTTGCCCAGGCCCGGCTGATTCAGGGTATCGCTCACTTAAACCTTCACCAGCTCGAATTTGCCGAGCAAAAGCTCTTCAAGGCGCGAGGCGGCTTCGAAGCGCTGAACGACAGGGAATATATCAGCCGCTGCTGCCACGCGCTGGCCGGCGTCAAGCGGGTGAAGGGCGAGCTGGATTCGGTACGCGAGCTGGAAGAGCAGGCATTGAGTGCGGCCAGGCAGGCGGGCCATTTCTATTTACAGTGTGTCGCCCTGCAGGGGCTCGGTATGCTGGCCTACCGCGAGGGCCGGATGCAGGAGGCGTTGACCTTTCACCTGCGCTCATTGGCCATTGCGCGCAGCATTAACGACAAGTCGGCACAGGTCTCCGGTCTACAGAATATCGCCGCCGTTTACAACCATTGCGGATTACTCGATCGCGCGCTCGATTCTTTGGTGGAGGCGCGCAACTTGCTGCAGAATTTTCACAACGTGAGCTTCCAGGCCTATGTGTTCAATCTCATGGGCAATACCTATCTCAATCAGGGGAGGCCAAGCCTGGCGCTGGACTGTTACCGATCGGCGCTCGAAATCTTTGAACGGCTGGACAATCCCTTCGGCATTGCGGATACAACGGCCGAGATTGCCGCGCTGCTGAAGGACGCCGGCGATACTGAGCAGGCGCTGTCCCTGGCCCGGCAGAGCGCCGCGATCGCGCAGGACTGCGGCAACGAGCGCAAACGAATCGAAGCCATGAGCCTGTCCTGCGCGATCCTTATGGAAGGCGGCGACAGTGAGGCCGCCGGCGCACAGCTCGTCCATTGCCTGGATGCCTGCCTGACGATCGACGACATCACGACCGTTAACCCGGTTAAACTTCTGCAAGCCCGCTTCTATGTACGTTATGAATCTCCTCGTCGCGCCCAAAACATGGTAAGCGAGACGATCGACCACTTTCAGCAAACCGACGATGTCTGGCATGCAATCCAATTGCACATCGACTATGCCGCCGTTCTGGAGCAGCGGCGGCAGCGCCTGCAGAGCATCCGCGAATTAGAAAAAGCCTTGAAGCTCGCGCAGAAAGGCCCCTATCGCGAAGCGCTGATTGACGTTCACAAACGTCTCCACACTGTCCTGAAGTCGATGGGCAAGACGGAAGAGGCTGCCCGCCATCTGGAGGCGGCTTTCGCTTCACAAAGCGAAGCGGCGGCCCTGGAACGTAAAACACTGATGGATCGCTCCCTGCTGCGGCAAGAATTCCAGACGCTCGAAATCCGTTACCTGAAAGACAGTGATGCAGTCTGGCAGCCGCGGGATGAACGGCTGCGCGCATTGTTGAACCAGCACAGCACTTCACTGACCCCGACCGAGGAAAAAGTCTGCCTGATGATCCATGACAAACTGCAGTCAAAAGAAATTGCCGCAGCGCTCGGCACTTCCTACCGCACGATCGAGTGGCACAGACGCAATATCCGCCGCAAACTCGCCATTCCCCCGCAACAAACGATACAGTCCTTTCTCCTGGCAATGACCGAAGCGGGCTGAGGCAGCGATCCACGCGCTAAACCCGTGGTGCCATTAAATGATCCTTCCCTTAGGTTCGCGCCTTTTGCGGCTTGCCTTATGCGGGCCTGCGAAGGGATGAACTGAAAAACCGGCTCCCGCCAGCCAGAAGTCGTATCTATTTCAGATAGGGATCAAATGTCAACACGCAGTATTGATGTTATCTGCCAGTATGCTGTCGGCCTTCTGCTGGCTGCGCTTTTGCTGTTACTGGTTACCCGACCGGTTCAGGCACAGGCGAAGGTCACAAGCATCGAACTTCACAATGTAACCACGGGAACGGCCTTTTGCGGCGGCGGGACGATTCTGACGGGCAGCCTTCGTTTACAAGGCAGCAGCGCATCGGTCGCCGCGCCGCTAAACTGGACCATCCGCCGCATCAATATTTCGCAAAACACCGGGCCTTTCGACATCGCCGTCTCAGGCACGGCTGCCGACCTCGGCCTTCTGATCGTCACGAGCGCTTCCACCGGCGGCATGGGGCCGCTCGATCCCGGCGACATCATCGAAGTTTTCGTCTTCTGGGACGATGACCCCGCCATTCAATCAGTCCACTATTTTGTGAACTGCCAGGCGCCGGGCGGCGCGGCAGTCGATGCCAGCCTGAGCGCCGCCCCCGGGGCAAATGATAATGGCAATGGCCTGGTGGATCCGGGCGAAGACATGCAGATACAGGCGCGGATCGTGGCGGGCGGCGAAGGTGCCTCGTCGGCCAGCCTCAGTATCGCCCTGGACGCGCAAGTTGCGCTGCACAGCCTTTCGATTCGCAGCACACCTATCGCCCGTGACGACAGCTACGAGGCCATCGGCAATGTAGGCCTGCAGCTCGCGGCGCCCGGACTGCTGGCCAACGACAACGACCCCGACGGGCGGCCCGGTCTCAGGGCGCTGCCCGTCACCGCCGCATCAACCTCAGGCGGCGGCGAGGTCACGCTCAGCCCGGACGGCGGCCTCAGCTACGCGCCCGCAGCGGGCTTCAGAGGCACCGACAGCTTCGTTTATATTATCGAGGACGCCGACGGCAATCGCGATCAGGCGACCGTCAGGATTACCGTCAGCGGAATCGTCTGGTTTGTCGATAATTCTGCGCCGCTCAACGGGGACGGCCGTTTTGCGACGCCATTCAATTCGCTGGCGGCCTTTAACGCCGTCAACGACGGCATCGGCGGTCACCCCGCCGCCGGCGATCGTATATTCATCCACGAGGGCGGGAGCAGTTACAGCGGCGGAGTCGCGCTCCTCAACGGGCAGCAACTGATCGGGCAGGGCGTGGACCTGGTGGTACTAGGACAAACGGTGACCACAGCAACCAGCCGGCCTTTGCTCGCCAATGCGGGCGGCAACGGCATCTCGCTGGCCCAGAACAATACGATTCGCGGCCTGCGTGTCAGCGCCTCCGGCGGCGCGGCGCTCAGCGGTACAAACTTTGGCCTGTGCACCATGAATTCCCTTAGTATCAGCGCCAGCGGGCACCCGGCGCTGAGCCTCCAGAACGGCACGCTGAATGCTACATGCGGCACGGTCAGTTCCGCCGGCAGCAGCGGCAGGGGCTTAAGCCTGATAAATGTCAACGGCAATTTTTCGGCCACCGGTGGATCGATCAGCGCAGCGGCGGGCACCGCCATGTTTATCAGTCAGGGCAGCGCCGACATCAGGTATGACGGAACGATCGTAAACGATGCCGGACGGGCCCTGGAGATCTCGAGTCGCAGCGGCGGCGCCGTCGTGCTGAACGGCGCTATCAACGACGACGATCCCGACGGCGCTCTCAATACGGGAATTCTCCTGCAGAACAACAACAGCGGCAGCCCGCGCATCCAGTTTAACGGCGACGTCAACATTGTTAACTCAGCCGGGACGGCGCTGACGATCAGCAACAACAGCGGCGCTATTATCGCCTTCGCCGACTTCGACATCGACAACAGCGGCAGCAATCAAAGCGGGCTGAACGCCAGCGGCGGCGGCACCCTCAATTGCAGCAGCGGCAGCATCGATGCCGGCGCCGCCACCGCGCTCGCTATCGACGGCATGACGACCGACGGCGTGACGCTTGCAAGCGTACGCGCCACCAACACCGGCAGCAACGGCATTGACCTGACGAACAATACGGGCCTTTTCCGATTCGATGGCGTCGACATCTCCGTCAATGCCGCGACGGCCTTGAACGCTGTCGACAGCGGCATGCTGATCGTCAGCGGCGCAAACAACAGTCTGGTCGGGACCCAGGCCACCGTGCTGCGGATCGTCAACACCGATATCAGCTCTCCGGGCGTGACTTTTCGCAGCGTCTCGTGTACGAACGCCTCTCAGGCAATTGTCCTGCAGAATGCCGGCAGCGGCGGCTTTAGCATCAGCGGCACGGGAGCTGTCGACGGCTCCGGCGGTATTCTGCGCAATATCGGTATCGCAGGCATCACAATTGAAAACTGCACCGGCATCAGCCTGCGCAACATGCAACTCATTGACGCCAATACGATCGACGGCGGAGCCGCCGGCGTCTGCGACGGCAACGTTAACACAGGCTGCAACGCAGCCATCCAGTTAAACAATGTCGACAACATCAGCTTAAACAATGTCGACATCGACGATACCGAAGAAATCGGCATCAACGGCCGGAATATCACTGACTTCGATCTGCGTGACTGCCGGATTGAAAACTGCGGTAATGCGGTCGACGAGCACGGCATCTTTATTGATGGTCTGTTCGGCACGGAAGTGGACGGCAATACTAACTCCTTCGTCAACTCAACGCTGCGGAGCGCCAATCACCATAATGTCTTAATCATTAACAAAACCGCAAGCTACAGTAATTCCACCGACGACGACCGCAAGGACAAGCTTGTCGTGACGGATTGCACCTTCGCCGACCTGTATGACCCTAATGGCGCGAACGGCTTGTTTTTTCAGGCGCGCAATACATCCAACATGCGCCTCGAAGTTTCAAACAGTATCTTCCGTGACAACCGCGGCGTTGGAATCAACGTGCAGGCCGAGCAGGGAGGGAAAAACGATTTATTCCTGGCAGCTTCGACTTTCACAAGTACCAAAACCGGCGCGACGGAATCGCCCGGACAGGATGTCGGGACCTTCTGCATAGCCTCGAATACCTCGGAAATTCAGTTTGAAATAGTGAACAACACTTCGTGGAAATGCCGCAACAGTCACTACTTCCGCGCCATCGGCTTCGACGATGCCGTGCTGAAGGGCAGAGTAGGCGGCAACACCATGACCGGCGGCACGGGCTTCGGTCATGGCATCGAAGTTGTCATCGAGGGCGACGGCGACGGCAAGGTGCTGATCGACAGCAACACGGTTGAGCACACGGGCTTCGGGCGCGGCATCAGCCTCCAGTCGCGCGGCGGCAGCGGCAGCCTGCATGCCACCGTCACGAGCAACAGCGTTAACCTCAACAACGGATTCAATCCCAGTTATGGTCTGTTCGGAGTAGCCGGCAACGGCAGCGCCGGTGAAGCCAACACTCTCTGCATGTCGTATGCCGACAACACGGTCTTTTCCAGCGGTCGCCCCGATTACTATGTGGAGCAGGTTGCCGGCAACACCTTTAACATTCAGGATCTCGTGCCGTCCAGCGGCGCCAGCACCGGACAGATAATAAACCATATTCAGAACGCCAACACTTCAGGCAGCGCCAGTGTCTCACCGGCCGGCGCCGGCATAGTAGTGGACTATACCGCAGCCAACTGTAGCTTGCCCTGATTTTTCCCATCGATCAGCGACACATAGACCGCTTTGCCGCCTACGACGGTTTAATGAACCGTCCCTCTTTCGATGAGGGATCAGCCCAAGACACCGTCTGCAGCCGACTTCAGCGCCGGCCCTACACCGGGTATTCCGGACTCCGGCTTACAGCCGGATCTTCGGCCATCGCGCATGGCCCGACGCATTCACGGGTAGTTTGGGCCGCAACCGCCCGCCTACACAGGATTCACAAGCCATCTAAACATCTTCTGAACATCTCGGCTTTAGCTTGCCCTTGAGCTTTCGGGAACTAACAGGAGATGAAAACAATGAAGAGCTTATTGAATATAGCGGGTATGTGGCTTGTGCTGCCGGCATTGTGGTTGAGTTTCGCATGTACGAATAAAAGCGACACCGTGATAGCAGCGAATCCGGTGTTGGACAGGGATCTGAGGAATATCGACTCCGACGACAATGCGAACACAGACGAGGCCGACGACCTTGCGAGTCTGCCGGCAGCATTCAGCCACTTCAGCGACGAGGTGGAAGTGTACCGGGATGGCGATTGGGTCGTTATTCAATCTACAGGGATCCCCGACCATGCCAGCCCTTATTTCGGCAACGGCGACAGCCGCTACGAAGCCTATAACGGTTCCAACGCCGCTTTTCGCCTCAATCCCAATTCGATCGCCGAACAGCAATTTACCCTTCGTATCCCGCTTGCGCCGAGTAAAGCGGCCAGCCACCAGGCAACGCCGCTGGGGACGATCGGCCTGGCCGTCAACGGCGTCGCCATCTTCAATCAGTACGCGGGCCCGGACCAGCCGCTGACGAATGAAATCAACAGCTTTGACCAGTACAACGGCCATCCGCAGCGTACGGGCGTCTATCATTATCACATCGAGCCCCTGGCGCTGACCGCCGCGCGTGGCCGCGACGCCCTGATCGGCTTTCTGCTCGACGGCTTTCCCGTCTATGGTCCCGAAGAAAACGGCGTCGAGGTCAGCAATGCCGATCTGGACGAGTTTCACGGGCATTTCGGTCCAACGGCGGACTACCCCGACGGCATCTACCACTACCACATTACGGATGAAGACCCTTACATCAACGGCAGCGGATTCTACGGCGAACCGGGCAGCATTTCTCACTAAGCTTCTTTACGGACAGGAGGTTGATATGCGACGCTTGATGATTGGAATAATGCTGTTGCCGACCTGGATCGGCTCATCCCAGGTATACCGGGAGCCGGGCGGCGAACAAGAGTATTCGACCGAAGTACCGCAGCGGCAATTGCGCCATGATGATCTCAGCCTCAAGCGCAAAAACGGACGGCTGTATCAGGACTCTTCACTCTATTCAGGCTACCTGATGGAGTATTTCGATGAGGGCAGCCCCAAACGCCTTACTCCCTACCTTGCGGGTAAGATGCATGGCCTGGTCCGGGCCTGGTATCAGAATGGCGCGCTTCGCCAGGAACGCCTGTATTGGCAGGGCAAACGCGAAGGAGTCCACCGCGGCTGGTGGGAAGACGGCACGGCGCAGTTCGAGTACCATTTCAACAAAGATCTGCACGAAGGTCGCGCGCGCGAATGGTTCGCCGACGGCAGCCTCTACCGCGAATCTCACTATGCCAGGGGACAAGAAGAAGGCAGCCAGCGCATGTGGCGTCCCGACGGCAGCTTGCGAGCCAATTATGTGGTCAGGGATAGCCGCCGCTATGGTTTGCTCGGCGCCAAGCCCTGCGCCGGTCCGAATGATTACGAGGCCTGACAAAGGGGCCTACATCTGCGATGTCCAACGATTTTTCCAGCATGGGAGCGATAACTATGATTCCCGCAGTTCAACGACAACGACCCCGCGTAGCGCTCCTGCTCGCTGCCCTTCTGCTGTGTCTGGGATGCGAGCGTCAGGAGCAGGCCGGCTTGCCGTTTTTCCGCAGCGCCGCGTTAACGCCGGAGTGGATCGCCGCCGATGCGGCCGCCGACACGGCATTCCATCGCATCGCCGACTTCCGTCTGCGAAACCAGGCGAACGACACGATCGGCAGGGCCGACATCCGGGGTAAAATCTGCGTTGCCAATTTCTTTTTCGTGCGCTGCTCCGGTATCTGCCCCGGCATGCAGAGCAATCTGCAGGAAGTGCAGCAGGCCTTTCGCGACGACGACGAGATTCTGCTGCTTTCACACAGCGTAACGCCGGAGCTGGATTCCGTGCCCATTCTGCGCAACTACGCACGCGCCAACAATGTTATCCGCAACAAGTGGCATCTGCTCACCGGCAGCAAGGAAGAAATGTATTCTCTGGCCCGCGATTCCTACTTTGCCGACTTCGCCGCGCCGGGCGGAGACTTTAATGCCGCTTTTTTGCACAGCGAAAATTTTATCTTGCTGGATAAAGAGGGGCGCATTCGCGGTGTGTACAACGGCACTCTTGCTCTGGACCTGCGGCGCCTGATCGAAGATATCGGGATACTGAAACAGGAATACGCGGGCTGAGCAATGCACTCTCTCCGGCTCAAATTGATTCTCGCATTCATCCTTGTCTGCCTTGTTGAAGCCATCCTCGTGGCTTTTCTCATACGACAGACTACTCAGCAAGCTTTCGACGATTTTATCCGCAAAGAGGCGATTCACAACTTTGTCGATGACCTGAGCGCCTATTACGAAATCCAGGGCTCCTGGGATGGCCTGGCGCAGCGATTTCGCCCCGGTATGGCGCAAAGAGCAAGACCGCGCTCCGAAGGACAGCCGCCCAGCGACACACAGCGCCGCCGCCGGAGCCGCCATGACAGAATTCGTTTCGGCCTGGCCGACACGATGGGCGTGATTGTGAAACCCTACAGCGATTATCAGCCGGGCGAGCGTGTCAGCGACGAAGCTCTCCAGACGGGCATGCCGGTCGTGATCGCCGGGCGGGCGGTTGGCACGGCTCTCCTGCCCGCTGTGCTCGGCCCACTGGATCCGAGGGAACGCGACTATCTGGCGCATACCGAACAATCGCTTATTCTTGCCGTTCTCGGTGCTCTTGCCGTGGCGCTGCTGATAGGAATGCTGATTGTCCGCAGCTCTATGCGCCCGCTGCGCCAGTTGACGGCCGCAACGAAGGCTATGTCGGAGGGCAAACTGAAGCAGCAGGTACCGGTCCTGAGCCATGACGAGCTGGGCGATCTGACGGAATCTTTCAATCGTATGAGCGCCGAGCTGGAACATGCCAATGCGCTGCGCCGTCAGATGAGCGCGGACATCGCCCATGAATTGCGCACGCCGCTGACGGTCCTCACCGGCTACCTTGAAGCCCTGAGCGACGGCAGCCTGCCCCCCAGCTCCGACCGCTTCAAGGCAATGCACGCCGAAGCCTTGCAGCTCGGCCGGCTGGTAGAGGAGCTGCGAACGCTTTCCCTGGCCGATGCCGGCGAGCTGACGCTTGAGCAAAAAGCGGTCGACTCCGCCGAGCTGCTGCGGCAGTGTGCCTTCGCCTTCCAGCAACAGGCCGCCGAGCAGGGTATTCGCCTGGAAGTCGAAGCCGCCGACAATACTCCGCCGGTGCTGGCGGACCGGGAACGGCTGGCGCAGGTGCTCGGCAATCTGATCTGCAACGCTCTTCACTACTCCGGCACAGGCGACAGCATCATACTTCGGACGCGGGCGCAGAACGAGAAGATTGCCATCAGCGTGCAAGACAGCGGCGCCGGTATTGCAGCGGAGGCGCTGCCGCATGTTTTCGAACGATTGTACCGCGCCGACGGCGCGCGCGAGCAGGTTAAAGGCGGATCGGGTCTGGGACTCGCGATCGCCAAATCAATCGTCGAGGCCCACGGCGGCTCGATCAGCGTCGCAAGCCAGGCAGGTCAGGGCGCCTCGTTTACGATTCTCCTGCCGGCGGCAAAGGAATCGACGCAGGCGGAATAGTCCTTACAGTGACCCTGATGAGTTGATCGTCGTTTCCTTGTCCTTCACTCGGGCTGAAAACGATAGCCCACGCCGAAAACGGTTTCCACATAGCGCGGATGTTTGGGGTCGCTTTCGATCTTGGCGCGCAGATTGCGAATGTGGACATCAATGGTGCGCTCGACGCCCTCAGCCGTAAAGCCCTGAAGTTTCTCCAAGAGTTGCGCGCGCGAAAAAAC
The DNA here is from genome assembly GCA_028284775.1 of Candidatus Kapaibacterium sp. Classification (GTDB taxonomy): domain Bacteria; phylum Bacteroidota; class Ignavibacteria; order Kapaibacteriales; family UBA7675; genus JANQRB01. The sequence continues at coordinate 19,325 of JANQRB010000028.1, forward strand.
GCGGCCCGGCGCCGCGATAAGGATGGCGAGCAGCTCGAACTCCGAGGGCGTCAGACTGACGAGACGCCCTCCCGCCTGTACGGTGTGGCGCGAACGGTCGAGCTGGACGTCGGCCGCCTGCAGAATGTCCGTTGCCCGGCTGGCGGGGCTGCTGCGTCGCAAGACGGCTCGAATCCGCGCCAGCAGCTCGCGCATACCGAAGGGCTTTGTCACGTAATCGTCGGCGCCCAGCTCCAGGCCGATCACCTTGTCGGTTTCATCTACTTTGGCGGTCAGCAGGATAATCGGCGTGCTGCGCTCCTGTCGGTAGATGCGCAAAAAATCGTGGCCGCTCATCTCGGGCATCATGATATCAAGCAGAATAATATCCGGCGCTTCCTGCCGCGCCGCAGCCAGCGCCTGGCGTCCATCCGGCGCTGTTTTGACCTGAAATCCTTCTTCCGTGAGGTAATCCTGCAGCATCGTTCGGACCGATGCTTTGTCATCGACAACGAGAATTTGCTGCGCCATAGGTCACCATGCTGTCTTAGTCGAAATCCGTACTTGCCTGCCATTATTAATGCCGCCGCGCCTCTGCAATCATCAGCGCTCATGAACGAAAGGCTTCGAGACGATCGATGTACCAGGATGGAAAGTTAAGTCGACGGGCCGGCTCGACGATTCGCATAACATAATCCTCGGACGCCGCCCGCGCTTCCATGTCATGCGCTATATAACAGAGCGCCGCCCGCTGCTTGCCGTCCAGCGTTTCCGTCAGGACGGCCTCCGGCAAATATACACCGCCCAGCACATCGAGCGCATGAGCATAGAGGCGCCGCAACTCCGCATGCGTGGCCTGCGCCAGGATTCCGTAGACACAGTGCCGGTCCGAAGGAAACAGATTAGCGAGGGGTTGAATCCGAATATCAAAGCCGCCCAGACGCGCCACTTCGATCTGCTCCGGCATGAGCTCGACTTCTTTCAAAACATCGAGATTGATATACGAACCGTAGAAGAAAGTCCAGACTTTTGCTTGCGACATATTGACCACTCCGTGAAAGTTTTAGGCGCGACGATACTCTACGGCATTTGTTAGTATTCGGACGACGACAATTTACTTAATTCCCTGCTCTTCCCCGATAGTTGCAGGCCCAAACGTGCGGCAGGATTCTCTGTCAGGCCTCGTACCACCCGAGGCCATCGGGCAAGCCCACGGCGGTATATTCGAGGTGCAAAATGCGGCGAGGCAGGTTTTGTGTGGCGGGGGAAGAGCTGTGCAACAATAAGGGTCGCATCACCAACACGTCGCCTGCCGATGCCCGGCAGACATGCGCCTGGTTAAGTTCGCACATCTCTTTGATCTGATGCTCGTTCAGGCAGCCTGACTCGTGACTCCGCGGAATCACTTTCAGAGCGCCGTTACGCTCGTCGCAAGAATCCAGGTGTACTCTCAGTGTTAACACCTGCTCGAGAATCGCTATTGGAGGCTGCACAAAGTCGACTCCATCTTTCAGCGTCCAGGGACCGAATCCATCGCTATCCCTACGCCGGTTAACGGCGATCATAAGATCCTGATGCCAGGGTACTTTCCAGTTGGCGTCGCGAACTTTATCGAAGAACATCGCTTTCACGAGTAATGCATCCGAACCGACTACCGGGTCGACTATGGAACGGAGCGCGGCGCTGTATGCGAGTTTTCTGACCGATGGAATGACGGCAGCTGCGTGGCGCATGGCGAAGAGGGACGAAGGGCTGGATTTAACATGTGGACTTGTCAGTTGCCGACTCAGCTCAGTATGGAATTGCTCGATGGTGTTGCAGTCCACAACTCCTCGGACAAATGCGAAGCCTTCCTTTTTCAGTAGATTCAGGAATGAATCTTGTCTGGATTGGGTGTCTGGAATTTTAGGCGAGCTACTCATTCGCGCAAATGTATCAATAGAATTTTTTCAAAATACAGCTAATCGTCCCGCGGAATCATCGCTCCCGCTGAATTATCTCATGGACATTGCCGTCCGGATCCTTAAAAGCGATGAAATTGCCGAAGGGACAGCCGGCAATGCCCGAATCGTCTTCCGACCAGGGGATCGGGATAAATTCCACTCCCTTTTGCTCCCATTCCGCCTTCGTGCGAAAGATGTCTTCCACTTCGATAACCAGCATTGGACCTGTCGACTCGGGATAAGGACGCTCAACGACATCGCGGACGGGATAGAGCAAGACCGGAAAGCCGTGCGCGCTTGTTAACACGGTCACATTCCTGAAGCTGGCGTCTTCGTCCTTGGCAAAGCCCAGCAGTCCGACATAGAAGTCTTCCGCCCGCCTGACATCGCTGACGTTAATCTGGATAAGTCTGAATGTAATATTCATGCGCCGATGCACCTTGAAAAATTTTGTTGTACCGTATTCTGCCCCTGCAAACGAAGCCATTGCAACAAAAGCAAATTTGCAGGAAAAACCAGCAGGAAATTTTTTTGACAGTCCAAGCTAAGAAATGCCGACAACATGAGGATGCAGCCCTTCGAAGCGGCGGACCGGCTTGCTCCGTCCAGGCTTAAGCGCTCGGGACTTGCATAATTCATCCTTCGCACCCACTTTGCCTGTCGTATTCCTGTTGCAACATGATCCCGCCGGATGACGCGAATGCCCTGGAAATGTCCTGTTTGTACAAAAGAATTCAAACACAACAATCAGTGGCACTCCTGCGCGCAGAGGAGTGTAGAAGATCTTTTCCGCAACAAGTCGCCCGAGCTGCGCGCCCTCTACGACACGATTATTCTGGCCGTGACGCAGGCAGGCCCCATTCAGCTCCATCCCGTCAAGACCAGCATTCAGGTTCGCAGCAACGCCACCTTTCTCTCTATCAGGCCCAAGCGCCGCCATCTTGAAATCGAATTTCAGCTGGGCCGCTGCGTGGAGGATTTCCCGGTCTACAAAACAATTCGCATCTCGAAAAATCGCGTCATGCACTATGCCGTACTCGAGAGCGCCGATGATCTCAGCGGGCAGGTGCTGGGCCTGCTGCGCGAGTCATATCGCTTGATAGCGGACGGCGGAAAGCTATGAAGAACCTGACTTCGCTGTCGGGCTGCCTCGGTCTGCGCGGGACTCGTCCCTGTCGGTCCGCCGTGTGACAAACTTTTGTTGCGCCTGTCATTGGCTTCCATTCGCACATGACAACTCGTCTTACACTCCTCCGAAATGCGGATATTCATACAAACTTCAAAATCGATCTCAGATGCCCAGGGACGCGCACGAGAGATTTTTTTCCTTAATCCCGTCGAGGAATAGTTGTAATGGATCCTAAAAAGCTCGAAGAATCACAACAGACAGGCGGCATACATTTCATGCTGTCTTCGCTTAGCGGTGAATGGGAAGGCAATACGAAAACCTGGTTCGAGCCGGGTAAGCTCGCCGACGAATCGCAATGGCGCGGCAGCATCCGCTCTCTGCTCGGCGGACGATTTATTCAACACGAGTACAGCTATGAATTACTGGGCCAGGCGCAGCAGGGGCTGGCTATCTACGGTTATAATCTCAGCCGCCAAAAATTCGAGTGCTCCTGGATCGATACCGGCCACATGGGTAGCGGCATTATGGCATGTGAAGGCGAACGGAGAGACGACGGTTTCGCGGTACTCGGTTTCTATGGCGGCAACGGCGACACGCCGGCCTGGGGTTGGCGGACGGAGATCGCTATTGTCGATCAGGATCATATCGTCATTTCGGCCTTCAACATCACGCCTGAGGGTCTGGAAGCCAAAGCGCTCGAAACGCAGTATCGCCGAAGAACGGCTCAGTAAACCTGCGATCTGACAGACCTACAGCGCTGACGCTCGGACCTACAGCTTGGGCGCTCCCGCTTACGAAAAGGCCGGGTTGGCGATAAGAGTCCGCAGATGAGCGTCCGGCCGAAACTGCGAAGTGCTGCTGCATTGCCACACCGCAGGCTTTGTTAATGCAGCAGCATGACCGCAGCCAGAAGCCACAGCCATGCTGCATGCGCGACCCAATTTTCCTATGCCTTTTGCCTGACCAGCACAATGGTTTTGTTCCGTCATTGCGCTCTGCGGTAGCGGCTCCAGCCTCCGGAATCCGGCAAGGACGCGATAGTCCTTGCGAAGAATCCGTCCGGCTGTTAACCCTCCTCGCTGCGCTACGCGCGAGTATGGGACGGACCATAACCGAGCGCTTTTGTCCGGCACGGGTAGTCGCAGCCTTAAGGTTCCTCAATAGATCGTAATGCTGCAAGCATCTACCACGGCATGGGAAAAGGGAGCTGGCAAGGGGACGGTGCCCACGAAGAGCGTTGCGCGCTGTGACAGGTTGCCGAAGCCGTCGTCGAGATCCAGCGCAAAGTCATTCGCGCAGCAGTCGGCGTCATCCCAGGGAATGCAATGTTCTTCGGTCGGATCGAGGGTAAAGTAGCCGTCATTGCAGACCGTCATATCGATTCCCGCCAGATAGGCGCTTTCATTTTTAACAGTGATTTTCGTGCAATGCCCTGCGGCGGTCAGCTTAACAAACTGCAGACCAAACAGCGCGATGAGCAGCAGTGATCCCATAAGCCAGATTGTTTGTCTCATTGCTTTTCCTCTACAAGATTGTGTTAGAATTGTGACTACGTGATTTCCGATAGTCGTCGATTCAGCTCGAGGTGCTAGCATTCAACAGGTCTCGGCTGACGACGCTTACAAAGCTATCCAGCAGCAGCCTTGATCGCTATCGGACAGAGTCTCGATTTTAAGTGCCGAAACAGAAGATGTCGTTCAGTTCGCAGCCGCTTCGATTCGCTTTCCTGAAGTAATTCTGGCATTGTCACCTGGCCACAAAAGCCCATTTTATGCGCTGAAACGCGTTTATCAAGATTCCCGGATCAAGTCGATTTGAAACTGTCGTGCCGGGATTCCTTTGCAGGCTTCCGTTTTCGCTGCGACGGTGATAGGACTTTGTCTGAACCGGGTAACCAATTTTGATTTGACGGTGTTGCATCCACACGGCAGAAGTCCACCCTTCACATGCCGGGACCGTATGCAGGAAAAAATCGCTTCAGGATAAATCACGCGGCAGCAGATGTCGTAGCATCGCAGGCGGGTGCTGTCGAACAGGGATCATTAGCAACAGGAAGGAATAGTACGGATCACATTCCTTCCTCCGAACCGGAGACTGACAACACTATGAAGACGCGCATTGCGGAATTGCGGCATGCCATCGCCGCCGCCGATGGCCGTGAAAAAATCGACCGGATGAATGACTTAGCCTATGCGCTTGGCATGATCGACGTCGAAGAGAGTATAGGTATCAGTCGCAAGGCCATGAAGGTGGCGGAGAATGTCGCATATCGCCGGGGACAGGTAACATCGATGTGGCTGCTCAGCGAAGCCCTGCGCCATTCGGATCGGAACAGGGAGGCGCTGCTGCAGGCGCGTGAGGCCCTCGCACTGGTTCGCACACTCGACGATCGCGAGCTGCAGGCCAGAATTCTCAGTGTCCTTGCGATTCTGCACGAAACCCTGGGCGACAAGGCCGGCGCCCTGGAACACTACCTGCTGTGTCTGGAATCGTATCGCGCGGCCGACTGCGCCGAGGGAGTACAGTACACGTATCTCAATATCGGCAACTTCTATTTTAAGACCGGCGATGCGCGGAAGGCACGCGAGTATTATAATCATATACTGCAGCAGGGCCAAGACGCGGAAGCTGCGCTGCGCAGTCTGGCGCTGGACGGAATCGGCGGTGTGCTGACGTCCCTGGAAAACCGGCCGCGCGAAGGACTGCGCTTCCACCGCCAAAGCCTGCGTCTGGCCCAAAGCCTGAAGAATTCCAAAGTTAACCTGTTCATGATTCTCAGCAATATCGGAACGGCGCTGGTCCGGCTGAAGAACTTTGAAGAAGCCCGAAAACAGCTCTTCACGGCTCTTGAATTGTGTCGCAGGAAGGGACGCGACAGAGACAGTATTATGTGCATCCTTCACATCGGCGAGCTGTATCTGCGCGATCGCGACGAGCCGGACGCCGATGAACTTGCCGAATGTCTGGGTCTGCTGCGGGAAGCGCTGTCAATGGCGCAGTCGATGGGATTTGCGCAGGGCGAGTATCGCACTCGACTCCTGCTGGCCCGGGCGCACAAGCTGAGCGGCGACTTCGAACAGGCGCTGGCGCAACACGAACTGGGCTTCCGGCTTCAGCAGGAGTACAACAGCCGGCAGGCGGAGATCAGCATTCGGAATCTGACAATTCTCCACGAGCTGGAATCCATCAGAAGCGCCAGGGACCAGGCCGAAAAAGACAAGGCGCAACTGGAACTTAAAAAAGCGGAGTTAAGTGAAGCGCTCGCAGCTTTGCAGTCCTTAAACAAACAACTGCTGCGTCTGGACAAAGAGAAAAGCAGCCTGCTGGATGTTGTCGCGCACGAGTTAAAAACTCCCCTGGCGGGCATCAACCTTGTAGCCGGTATGTTAAATGATCGTCTGGAAGAATTGTCGCCGGGTGCTCTGCGCAGTCAGCTCACCGTCATCGCGGAATCGAGCCGCAGCATGCTCAGCGCGCTGGGCAGCATGCTGGATGCGCGGGCGATAGAGTCAGGACGCCGCAGCTTCAATCGCCGGCCGGTCGATCTTGTCGCCATCCTGCGAAAGCTCGTCGAATTGTATGAAGTACCGGCGCTCCGGAAAGGCATCGGCTTTACGAGCCGCTACGCCGTCAGCGAGGCATTCGTGCTGGGCGACCGCCTTGCGTTGACGCAAGTCTTCGACAATCCGCTTAGCAATGCCGTCAAGTTTTCGTCCGGCGACGCCGTCGTCGCGCTTGAACTCCAAAGGCGGGATAGCTGCTGGCGGGTGGAAGTTCGCGATTCGGGACCCGGTCTGACAGCCGACGATCGTCGACGCCTCTTCAGCCGCTTTACCCCGCTGAGCGCCTCACCAAGCGGCAGTGAAGAGTCAAGCGGCCTGGGCCTTTGGATCGCCTACGAGCTCGTGACAACTCTCGGCGGTACGATCGGCTGCGAAAGCCGCAAAGGCAAAGGCGCCTGCTTTTACGTGCACTTCCCCATCCGGCACGACCTGGTCCATACGGCGGCGGCCCCTTAGAGCAGAGCCACGATACCGTGTTTCAGCGCGTAACGCATCAGCTGAGCGTTGTTGTGCAGTTCGAGCTTTTTGAGCACACTGGCGCGCTGCGCGCTGATTGTTTTGGTACTGCGATGCAATTCCCTGGCTATCTCGCCGACTGTTTTGCCGGCTGCGATCAGTCCGAAGACCTCGAATTCCCGCTTCGAAAGGCGGAGGTAGCGCTTTGCTTCCTCATCCCTTCCTTCCGCTGCGCCATTCGATCTGCCCGCCGGTTTCGTCCGCGACGCAGGCCGCAGCACTTCCCTGACAGCGGCGACAAAATCGTCCTTCTCGGCGTTTTTCGGGATGAAGGCCGTGGCGCCGGCATCGATAGCGTAGGCGGCATACACATCCGGCCGCAAACCGCTGACGGCGAGAATCGGCAGCAAAGGCAAACGCCTGCGAATACTTGCGATAACATCGATGCCGCTCATCTCGGGCAGGTCGAGGTCGATGACCAGCAGATCGAAGCGCTGAGCTTCCAAAAGGTCAAGTGCCTGCACTCCGCTTCGCGCTTCTTCGATCTGGAAATCCAGCTCGAAGGATAACACCAGTTTGATACCGTTGAGATATATCGGATGATCTTCGGCAATTAATGCACGTCTCATGTTTCGTCCGCCCTTTGTTTGTGATCGATGACGGTCTGGCCCACGCTGCGGGAATAATGATGAATCGTACTGCCCGGCCCGGCGCCCCGCATAGAATAGGCGCGGTCCGCAGCTGCTGAAACAATCAGGCCAATACGCTTAGCGGCTCACGTTTTTGACATTATCAAAGCAATCAAAGCAGATAACTCTGTCATCTGGCAGATCCGCAATAAACAGGTGCATCCGGTGTCCGCCCCTGGCAGTGTACTATCCCCGGAGCGGCCCCTGTATGCGAATCCCGCTCTCTCAAGAGGCGCTAAACTAGATTCGCATTGACAGAACATCAAGACAGAATTCAGAGCACAGCGAAAATTCCTTGCCGCAGTTTTGCAAAGTGATATTTTGCAGCGCCGTAGATTGCCTGTCATCCATTTAACTGCGGCAGCTCGCCTGGCGGCGCAGGTCTGATAGTGAGTTAAGCAAGCTAAACAGCAGGTCCAGATGTCTCGGAACCCATGGGATAATGATCGAGATCTTAGCCTCGATCTCGTCGCGTCGCTGCTGCGGCGGCAGTTTCCATCCTTTGACGATCCGCGCCCGCGCTTCTTCGGCGCCGGCTGGGATTTTGAAATGTTTCTCGTGAATGAGACCTGCCTGTTTCGTTTCCCCAAGCGCCGGGACAGTGTGCGGCGCCTGGAGCTTGAAACGGCATTTCTCGCGGAATTTGCAGCGGACGCTCCGCTTGCCGTTCCCGCGTACAATTTTCATGGTCAGGCGAACGAACTCTTTCCCTATCCCTTTGCGGGCTATGCCTTGATACCGGGTCGGCCGGCAATGGGCTATGACCTACCCGCAGAGATGATGGCAGATGCCGGACACCGTATCGGCTCCTTCCTGCGCTGTCTGCACGCGCTCGACAGCGATTGGGGCCGCGAGCTCGGCATCGATGAAAACGACCAGTATTACACTTTCACGAGCTATCGGCAGGGGGCAGTAAAGGAACTCGAAGAGTTACGGGCGGGCATTGGCAAAGATCTGCTTGACGCCGCGCATCATTTTTTCCGAGAGGACGCCGCGCTGCCCGCCGAGTTCCGTGGCCGCCTGCGCATCCTTCACAACGACCTCGGACCGGAACATATTCTTGTGAATACCGCAGACAATTCGATCAGCGGTATCATCGACTGGGGCGACCTTGCCATTGGCGATCCGGCGCTTGACTTCGCCGGTCTCTATATGTGGCAGGGCGCGCCGCTCGTGACGGCGGCGCTGGAGACCTATGGCGACCTCAGCGATGACGCCATGTGGCAGCGTATCCGCTACTATGCCTGCCAGGCCGCCGTCCGAATGACATGGTATGGTCAGCAGACCGACAAACAGGACTATTTCAACGCCGGCGAAAAGGCATTGCGGCGAATTCTGGCCGCATGATCCGCAGGCTTCCGCGAGCCGGCGAATAATCAAGGCTGAGCCTGACAAGGCTCACACATTAAACAGCTCATTAATGCAATCGGAATTCAGCAATGAAGAACTACACTATTCAAAAGCGCGATGAGTTTGCGATGATCGGTATCAGCGTTCGCACCTCCAATCGCGACAATCAGGCCGGCAAGGATATCTCAGCTCTTTTCCAACGCTTCTTCGCCGAAGGAATCATGGAAAAAATTCCCGGGCGACTCAGCGACGATATTATCAATTTGTATTACGACTATGCCGGCGATCATACCGATCCTTACACGGTCCTGGTCGGCTGCCGCGTGTCGAGTCTTGATGATCTACCGGCGGGTCTGACGGGCCACAAGGTTGCCGGCGGTTCATTTGCGGTTTACACGCCTAAGGGCGATATGCCGGACATTATCATCAACACCTGGCAGGAAGTGTGGCAAACGGAGGAGTACCAACGCAGCTATCAGGGCGACTACGACATTTACGGGCCAAAAGCGATGGATCCCGATATGCCCGAAGTTGAAATATGTGTCGGCATCAAGAAAGCATAATCCGAAGCCTGAGGCAGGCGGCGGCCCGGCTCAGGCAATGCCGCTCTAAAGCGCGATTGCGCTAGACCATCAGACGCAAAAAATTGTTTAACGACACTTGTGCTTTGTCAACCAGGTAATTTTCAAGTCCTCCTCTTTTTTGAAAGAAGGGCCAGGGGAGTTAAGAAGTCCTTAAATACTCATAACCCCTCCTCGTTCGGCGCTCAGTCCGCGCCTCACCCCCTTAGCTCAAGGGGAGCTGCAACTATCAATATTTTGATTGACACAGCAATAGTTTCAACTTCCGCTTGTCGTCCTTCTCTGGGGGCTGACAATGTCATTACGTTGACTTCGATTGTTTAATAATACTCAATAAAGATTAATCGCCGAAGGACAAAGTTTGTTTATGAATACTTCTGGTTCAAAGGATCGTCCGTGGACGATCGTCGACCTCAATTACCTGAGCTTTTATGTCAGGGATTATGACGCCGCCCTGTTGTTTTATACGGACATTTTCGGTGAAGCGGAGTGTAAAGAAGGTAGTAATGAAGGCCGAATCAGAGGCTGGCGCATGGGCCGTACCTGGCTGACCCTGTTTCCGGGCTCGGCGGGTGTTAACAAAGACGGCAATCCCTCGAACGCGGAATTCGCCATCCAACTGGCGGCGCCGGATCAGGTGGATGCACTCTACCAAACATTCATAGACGCCGGTGCCAGATCGGTATGGCTGCCCGAAGACACGGAGATGTACGAGCCTATGCGTTTCGCCGCGGTCGACGATCCTTTCGGCATACGGATTGACTTCTATTGTCCTTTAACAAAGAAGGATTGAGCGTCGAGAGGGAATCAAGTCGAATCTAAAAAGGAACATCTCATGCAAGATGCGCAAAGGGAAAAAGCCGCGCAGTTTCTGCGTTTGCACCACGACAGTGAAATCCTGGTGCTGCTCAACGCCTGGGACGTGGCCAGCGCTCGCATTATCGAGGCTTCGGGCGCCAGGGCAGTTGCAACCAGCAGTATGGGCGTTTCGGCGGCGCTCGGCTACCCGGATGAACAAACTATCCCCCTGACGGAAATGGTCGATGCCGTCGGACGCATGGCGAAGGCGCTTAGGATCCCCCTCTCGGCGGATATGGAAGCAGGCTACGGCAGCGATCCCGCAGAGGTCGTCGAAGCCATCGGGCGGATTATCGCCGTGGGCGCAATCGGGATTAACATCGAAGACGGAACCGGCGACCCCGCCGCACCGCTGATCGAGACATCCCGCCTTTGCGAACGGATTCGCGCCATCCGCGCCGCCAGCGCTGAAAAGCTGCACCTGGTGATTAACGCCCGCACGGACGTCTACCTGGCCTCCGTCGGCGACGAAGGCAGGCGTCTGGCGCATACGATCGAGCGCGGCAATGCCTACCGCGAGGCCGGGGCCGATTGTGTCTTTGTGCCGGGAGGGTTGTCGCGGGAAACGATCGCCACGCTGGTACGCGAAATTGATGCACCCATCAACGTTGTTGCCAACCCGGCCATTTCGCGGCCTGTCGTGCCGGGCGTTCCCGAGCTGCAAGACCTTGGCGTCGCGCGCGTATCCGTCGGCTCGGGCCTGATGCGCGCCGCGCTGCAATTCACGCGCCGCGCCGTCCGCGAAGTTCTCAACAAAGGCAGCTACACGCTGATGGCCGGCGAGCTCGGCGCGGATGACGCCGAAGAGTCTTACGACATGGCTATCGGCCGATTCACAAGCAATTAGAGGTTTTCCACCAATAACAAGGTGACAATCGTGAGCGACACTCCCCAGCCTATCCGGCAAATCACTGCAATCGTGAACGCCATCAACAATGCGTGGCTGAAAGATCAAAGCGAGGAGCTGGCTCGCTATTTTCACGAAGAGATCGTTATCGTCGCGCCGGGCTTTATGCAGCGTTCCGAGGGACGGGCGGCCTGCATCCAAAGCTACCGGGATTTTAACCGGCAGGCGCGGATTCATAGCTTCAGCTCTACGGAATGTACGGTTGACCAATGGGATTCGACGGCCGTCGCCACCAGCGAATTCACCATCGCTTACGAAATGAACGGTCAGCGCTATGACGAGAAGGGACGCGACCTGATCGTCTTTGCACGAGCAAATGACAGCTGGTTGGCGGTCTGGCGTACGATTCTGAATATTTGATTTACTCATTCTGCCGTTTCGCGCAGTGGCGGGAGTTGCATCAGGCCGGGCGGGTAGTCGACCTCAGTCTACCTGGGTAGTAGTTTTCCACAAAATGTGGATAATGCTCTGTTCGGCTGGGGGCATTAACGATAGTGCAACAAATTGATGACGAGATTTAACATCTTTATCAAGGTCCGGCGAATTTTGTCCGCAGCGGCACATTGCCGGATATTGCGCAATCAGATGATGACGACAAAGCAGGAAGATTTTAATGAATAAGCATCCGGCACATCGAATGCGGCGAAGGGCCGCCCTGAGTATCTCAATCACCTCCGTGCTGCTCCTCGGCTTCATTCTCTGCCTCGCTCCGGCGGTGTTATCAGGGGGCCCCGCGTTCAGCGCCGTCAAGCCGGCACTATCCGAGGAGGAGCCCGACAGTACCCTGGCAAAACTTCGGCGGCAGGCCATCGCACTCCGGCCTCTGCTGCGCAGTTCGCTGGCCATCGAGATGCTCGCGGCGGTGCCGGCACTGCCGGCGGTATCGGCGCCGCGCCGCATTTACTACCGACGGGATCCGCGTGCCGCCCTCAACGCGACGGAGTGGCAAGGGCTCTCGTCCGATGAACGCCAGACCTGGCAACACAAGGACTTCGACGCCGCATATTACTACTTCACCCGCTACGGGACGCCCCTGGCCTCGCTGCGGGCCTTCGACCTCGTGGGACAGGCGGGTCTGACACAGGCGCGCGGAGCTAAAGTGCTTGAATTCGGCTTCGGCTCGATCGGCCAGCTGCGGCTGCTGGCCAGTCTGGGCGCGGAGGTTCACGGCATCGAAGTCGACCCTGTGCTGCGAGCCCTGTACAGTCAGCCGAACGATACGGGACGAATCCAGCCGGCCCCCTCCTCTCCCCACGGGATACCCGGCTACCTGCAATTACACTTCGGCCGCTTTCCGGCGGAAGCGCCGCTCGTCCGTGAAGTGGGCCAGGATTACGATTTGTTTATCGCGAAAAACACGCTCAAACGCGGCTACATTCATCCGGCCAGAGAGGTGGACCCGCGCATGCTGATCCAACTCGGCGTAGACGACAGCATCTTCGTCCGGCGACTCTATCTAATCCTCAAGCCGGGTGGTTTTGCCATAATCTACAATCTCAGTCCGGCGCCCGCCAAGGATGACGAAGACTATATCCCCTGGGCCGACGGACGCTGTCCATTCGATCGGGAGCTGCTCGAAAGAGTCGGATTTAGCGTGCTCGCCTATGACAAAGATGATTCGGAGTTCGCGCGTAGGATGGGCCGCGCGCTCGGCTGGGCTGAGGCGATGGACCTGGAGAATGATCTATTTGGCACCCTGACCCTGCTGCGGCGTTAAGTGTCCGGTGGTTGATCCCGAGTATATCTCAGACAGTCCGACTTGGGGGATTAATTTGTCTTGTGATCGCCGGCCCCTCGCTGCCATTCGAGCGGAATGCCATCGAGCAAGACCAGTAGTGTTTGTGCTTTAAACTTCTGCCGCCGTGTCAGCGGCCCTTCCCCCGGGCCGTTCCGCGGGGCTACGCTCTTCCACCTCGCGCATTGACAGCGCCAGAGCGCCCGTTTCGGCCCACTCATTAACTACGGGCGGCGCAAAACCGATATCCTCCGTCATAGCCTGTTTAAGTTCGGCCGCCGCCAGTTTTTGTGTTAAAAGGCCCTCGGCTGTTTTCACATAGCGCATGTGGCCGCTCAGCACCCGCACCTCGCCGGGGCGATTGCGCCGTGCATACAGACGGTGATTAAAGGGACCAGCCGTGCGCGAGTGTTCATAGCGGGCGTGGTAGAAGGCTCCGTCAACAGGATCATCCAGCAGTCGGCAGCGTACCAGCTCTTCCAGGGGCAGGGACTCGAAGCGAACGAGCCAGGTGCCGTCAAGCGGCTCGATTTCCCGACGCATCAAAGCAGAGCGCGTTTCGACCGGGCTTGCTTCCAGCAGCAGTGGGTCGATTGTTAATATCGATGAATCGAGCAGCCATTCGCCGGCCTTCAGACTCGCTTTAACGCTGCCGTGATTGCGTTCGCCGGTATCGTGAATCGAAGCGGCCACGCGACGAACGTGAAAACCACAGGATGCAAACAACGAATACAGAGCGTTGCTCGATGGCCAGCAGGTTCCGCCGGTGCCTCGATTCAACCACGCCTCGAAAAAATCAGCGGCGTCGCTTCCCGGCAATGCGCCGTCGGCAGCGCTGAGCATGGCCGTCATTTTGCGAAGGTTATCAAAGGGCACCTGATAACACCAGGCGCCGTACAACTGCCGCAGCCCCTGTTCATCCGGATAGGGGACTCCGGACAGGCCAAGTTTCTCCAACACCCGGTCACGCAGGTCTTCCGACAAATCAGCATTCATTGCTTCAGCCATTGCTTTTTGTTGCTTGTTGTTAGGTCTTCAAGGGATGAGGACCGCTATCGGGTCCGTGGGTGAAATCAGGGCGCCGCAGAGCAGAGCATACATAAACGAAATGGTGAAACCCAGCCAAACGGCAAGCAGCCAGAACAGCGATCCGCACACGAAGCTGGCGAGCAAGACGCCGGCGGTTGCCAGGACGGCGACCGGCAAACGCTCCTGTTTCAGATTATCAAAACGTCGATGCAAGGCTCCGGCAAACATTAACAAGGCCGGCATCCCATAAAGCAAGGTCTCGCTGCACTTAACCGAATGCAGCAGAGCGCGAACCGCGGAAAGTTTAAACAGCCCCAGACGTCCGGCGAGAACCAAGAGCCGCGACGCCGACAATGCAATTGCCACCAATCCTATTGCCGAGGGCAGCCTGAGATAACGATAATTAAGATAGCCGGCCAGCGACGCCAGTGTCAGCTGCACAGCCATGATTTGCAACAGATTCATGCCAACCCTGTCATCCTGGCAATTGCTCAATTGTCCCTTCGAAGCCAACAAATTAGAATGCGCCGGACTTTCTGACAAGATTCGAGCTGCAGCATCTAAAGGCTGCCCCGACTTCATTGTCCCGAGCGTTCGCAGTATGGACAGCAGCCCTGGCCCCCGAATCGCCGTATCGTTCCGACTCTGCAGGCATCCTCTGGGATAGCAAAGTCCGTTCACCTGGCGGCTCCGATTGAATTCTCGCACAAGGATAACCCCGGAGACAAAAAATTTTGGGAGCAGGGGAGCATCAGCCGGACGAAGCGCCTGGCCATCCTCTTTGGTCAATCGCGGATTCACGTTCAAAAACAAGGTTTTTTGTGTCCCGACCTTTTTGTGGGGAACAACAGCCTGCAAGAAAACGGCCCCCGACCTAAGGGCGATCGACGCAATTGTTGAGTTATTGTCGTAAAGCAATGCGAGCCATTCCTCCGTATCTTGGCCCCACAATATCGCAATGAGCGCTCATTTGTTTTTCTTTCAAGACCGAAGATCATGAGGTTACGATCCATGAAACGCAGATCATATCTTGCGGCAGGCACCGCAATGAGCGCACTGGCATTACTCTTCCTATTGCTGCCACCCGCCTCGGTGTATTCGCAGCGCTTTGAATTGGGTTTTGGCAATAGCACCGATGGCGCGGTTGATGTCGACCAGGTCGACAACTCCGCATTGTCGCCGATGTTGAGCGGTACAATCAGTATCGGCACCAGGCTTAATCAGTACTATCGACCTTATCTGGTAAAAACCGACCGTGTTGGCACTATTCTCTGGTCGCAGTTATATGAAGACGCCGCTAACTATTTTATTGCGGAGGATCATAGCGTTGCCGTGATGCAGGCCACTGACGGTTCGGAAGACATAATCTGGGCCTCGGCGCCGCCGCGGCCTTTCGCGCAGCCCACCGAGACCGACATCTATGTTTGTCGACTCGACAAAAACGGCAACTT
Source organism: Candidatus Kapaibacterium sp. (assembly GCA_028284775.1). Lineage (GTDB taxonomy): Bacteria > Bacteroidota > Ignavibacteria > Kapaibacteriales > UBA7675 > JANQRB01. Next base: position 34,995 of record JANQRB010000028.1, read on the forward strand.
TATGTGGGGTAAGATCATCGGCGGCGTGAACCAGGTGGATTATCCGACGGCGCTGGCAATGACTGCCACCGGCGACATCGTCGTTACCGGCTACAATTCGCCGAACCCTTTGCCCAACCCCGGGCCGCCGCGCATCTTTGTAGCCAAATTGAGCGGAACCGGCACGGTCATTTTCCAGGGGGCCTGGAGCAGCAGCGAGGGTTCCATGCTTGCGAGCGGAGTGCTGACGAGCGGCAACAGTATTGTCATTTCGGCCGTATTCTCGGACAACAGCGGCGTTGACGCCAACGACATGTTTCTCCTGAGCATCTCTTCAAATGGTCAGCTTTTGAATTTCGCGAAGCGCTACGGCGGAACCGGGCATCAGCTTGCCAGCGATCTGGCCTTCGACCCGAATTCAAACATCGTCGTTGTCGGCAGTGCCGCCTCGCCGACAAATACAACCTGGGATGCCCATGCCATCAAAGTAGATCCCTTTGGCAACCTGCTGCTCGGCAAGCGCTACTACCACCAGGATCTGGGTAGTCAGTCCAGCAATGAGCTGGTCAATGCGCTGACGCCCAATCTTGGCGACAATGGTTTTATCCTGACCGGTGAGGCGACGCCGGATATCTCGGTGATTTCGCCGGCACCGGAAGCTTTTGCTTTCGGAATCGACCTGAACCTGAATATTAACAGCGGTCCGGTGATCTACAGTCCTTCGCCCGAAGCGGGGATTGCCTGGGATATTGTTCGTTCGAATCTGGGCGATCCGAATCTCCAGGGCTACTACATCGCAGGCGGCAAGACCTGGCCCGTCAGCACAAACTATTTGCTGCGCGTCGATTTCTCGCTGAGCAGCGGCTGCGATGACGCCTACCCGATGCAGACCGAGAACCTGACGGTTGCGAAGAATGTTAATGTAAGCCGACTTGAGCTCGGGCGTGAAGAGAGTAAACAGTTCAACCATAGCGAGCACGATCCTTCCGGCTATGTCTGCGCCCTTCAGACTCCCAAGCAAGGCGCTGACAGCCGCGAGTCCGACATAGCGACGAGCGATCTCAGACCGGGCATCCGGCCGAATCCCGTTGCGAGCGGCACCGAATTCCAGCTTGTATTAACAATGGAGCAGGCTGCCGCTTTACAGATTCATATCAGTGATATGACCGGTCGGCGCCTGCAGACATTCCGGCGGACGGCCGTGCAGGGAGCCAACCGCTTCGCGATCGAAACCCGCGGCCTGCGGCCGGGAATGTACCTGGTCGATGTCCGCGCGCCCTTCAGTCAACAGCGGTTCAGGCTCGTAGTTAACGAGTAGTGATATAGAGCCTTAACGGGGTGGATAAATAGTCCTCTCGCCCATCGTTGCAATCAAACATTGCACACAATATGTTGTGCCGTGGATGGAAGCCAGCAAGACGATGGCGCGAGAGGATTTTTTAACAGGCGGCCAGAAAAACCGTTAGGTTGTCATCGCGACTGAGGCCGAACTTTCGCCGGAGACGATATCGATACTGCTCCACGCTGCGGATCGATACACAAAGCAGACGGCTGATGTCCTTTGTTGTTAAGTTGAGTTTCAATAGGGTGCACAGTTTAAGTTCCAGGGGCGTCAACTGCGGAAAACGGGCCGAGATAGAGTGGACAAAGTCACCGTGCAACTGTTCGAATTCATTAAGAAATGCATCCCAGCTTTTTTCATCGTTAATACTCTCGCGCAATTGCCGCGCAACGCCTTTGATGAGATCGCTCTTCCCTTGCGGCGCTTCCAGGAAGACACGTATCTGCCGCTGCAGTGATTGGAGCAGCTCGTTTTTCTGCGAAAGCAACAGGGCAACGGCTATGACACGGTTCGTCTTCTGCCGGACGCTCTCTTCCAGTTGTTGCTGCCGCAGCTTCAGCACGTCGTTTTCTTTCTCCGCAAGCATCTTTTCATGTTCCAATCGCTCCACTTCAAAGCCGATCTGCATTTTAGCAATTTGTTTCTGCTTGTCTTCCCCCAGCAGTTGCCGGTCGTATTCCTGGTACGACTTCAAATGTCGAAAGGCTTCGCGCCAGGCTGCCCGCCCTTCGTAGATGCTGTATAAGGACTTGTGAATCTCCGCCAGATACCTCTTGAGTCCATTCTTGTGCGCGCAGGCCAGGGCCTGCTCGTACATTGGAATCGCCGCATCTTCATCGCCTGTCGAGCTTTTGACCGCAGCGAGATTGATCAGTGCGCTTGTATAATACTGATTATGAGCGATGGCCTGCGCACGATCGCGACATTCTTCCCAGCAGCGGACAGCCTCATCGCGTTCGCCGGCATAGTGGTGCAAACTGCCGAGTCCCAGCAGCGTCAGGATCTGACGCGTCGTACTGCGACACTCCCTGAACAGCTCCAGCGCTTTCAACAGTAAAGCTCGTGCCTCCGGAATATTCGTCATTTCATTCGACGCCCGATCGAGCATGAGCAGCCGGCTCCCCAGATTAGCGCTGACATTCGCCAGCTCGTGCAGATCGTCCTGCTTGCTCAGTGCCGCGAGAGCTTTGCGCGAATAAACGATCGACTGCGGCATATCTCCCATTGCGCTGTAAACATTGGCGATGTCATCCAGCGCGATGGCCGCATAACGGCTTTCGGGACCTATGATATTGAGGGTCTGAAAGTAACATTCGAGCGCTTCCTTGCTATCGCCCAGTTGAAATTGGATATTTCCGAGCAGCGAGTAGATTTGCCCCCTGAGGTAGCCGTTATCGAGGGGTTGACAGAGGTCGAGTGCTTGCCGCGTATGAATGAGCGCCTGCAGGTGCTCGCCGACCATAAAGTAGACCCTGCCGGTGTCTCGCAGCGTTGCCGCCAGTTCGCTTTCGTCGTCAAGGGCCTGTGCAGCCGCGCGCGCGCGTTCAAGCTGCCTGAATGCTTCCGCGAAATTGCTCATGGCGCCATAGCTGCAAGCAAGGATGCGCAGGCATTGAGCGTAAAGCTCCTTGTTTTGCCGCGTTACCCCCAATTGCAGAGCTTCGCGCACCAGACTAAGACTGCGTTTGGGATCGACTTTGAGGAGAGCTTCGCTGAGGCTTCGCAGCAGGACGGCACGCTCCGAGGCAGTGTTGCTCTCCTGCAGGCCCTGTTCCAGGCGTTCTATTTCTATCTTCATCGTGGATGATTTCTTAAAGTTCGACTCATTGGGCAGCAATTATTGCCAATACCAACCCGCAGGCCATCACCTTGCCAGGATTGGACTCTAAAGGATTCAACGTTTATAGGGTGGGCTTACAAATACTTAAACCTGATTCGGCAATCCGGATCAGGCGGCTGTCAATCTACTTCTGCGGCAGCTCCACTGCAAATTCACTTCCCCGCCCCGGATGACTTTCACACCATATCCGGCCGCCCATCTGCTCCACCAGCCGTTTGGCAATCGACAGGCCAAGCCCGGTCGAATGCTCGCCACCCGTCGGACGGGCCGACAGGCGAGCATATTTGGTAAACAGGCGCTCTTGATCTTCGTGGGTAATTCCGGGTCCCTGATCACGAACGCGACAGCAGTATCCTTTCTCCGTCGGAGCGATATCGATCTGTACTACGGTGTCGGGCGGCGAAAATTTCAGCGCATTGGAGACCAGGTTATCCAGCACCTGGTAGGTTTTATCTTTGTCGGCGCTTACATAAAGGCCTCGCTGGCCGGAACGGCTGAGCAGTCTGATGTTTTTGCGGGCAGCCATTTCACGGTAGTCGGCCGAGAGCTGGTCGGCAAGCTGAGCCAGGTCGAAGCGTTCCTTCGACAGCTCAATGGTGCCCGACTCGATAGCATGAATATCCAGCAGGCTGCTGATAATCGTCTCCATGCGCTGGGCTGCCGATTTGATGGTGCCGGCCCGCTCTTTGATCTCGGTCTTGCCGAAGTACTCGGTCCGCGCTTCCATCAGGTCGGCCACCATAATGATACCTGTCAGGGGATTTTTCAGATCGTGGGCCACGATACCCAGGAATTCATTTTTTTCTTCATTCAGCTCGCGCAGCGCGTGGTTGAGGTCCGCCAGCTCCTCCATGCGCTGTCGGTAAATGTCGGCAGCCTGACGCGATTGCTCCACCTGTCGCAACACCTGCACGTCGCGGGCGCGCTTCTTTACTTCGGCGCTGATCGTTTCTTCCTTCACACGATAGAATTCACTGAAAAAGCGGTAGGCCTGCTCAAAATCTCCCCTGGTAGCGTGGCTCTCCGCCAGAGCCCTGGCCGATTCATAGAGCAGTTTCCTGGATTCGGTTTCCTCCGCGATCTGTCGCGAGCCGACAAAATGCCGAATAGCCTCGTCAACCTGACCACGGGCCAAAAGAAGCGTACCGATAGAACACAATGCTTTGGCTTCGCCGGAACGGTTGCCGATGGCGCGCGTCAACTCAAGGCTTTTGCCAAAGTGCTCCGAAGCCTCTTCCCGCCTGCCCTGGGCCTCCATGATTCGACCGATGTTATAGTACGCCGTAGCTTCCGCATAGGTGTTGCTCTCGCCTTTTGCCAGGTCAAGATTCTGCCGGGCATATAATAAGGCATTCTCGGTATCGCCGGTGGCAAGATATACTTCGGCCAGGCGATTGATGGTAGTCATCATCCCTTGCCGGTTGGCGGATTCTTCCTTCAGTCGCAGGCTATCATGGAGGTATTCGAGAGCCTGTTCATGTTCGCCGATTTCGGCGTAGATAATACCGATATTCGTCAGCGAGGTGCCGATACGCGCACTGTCGCCAAGCGTCTTCCGGATGCCCAGACTACGGAGATAATAGTCGAGCGCCCTGGCATTGTCACCCAAAGCCTGATAGACGTTGCCGATATTCATGAGCGAAGTCGCAATGTCGCCCTGGTCGCCCATACGCTCCCGCATTTCGAGGCTGGCCAGAAAACTCTCCAGCGCCCGACCATAATCCGCCAGGCGAATTGCGGTGGCGCCGATGGTATTCAAAGCAAATGCGGCCTCGCTCTGCTCGTCGGCGCGCCTGCTTTCTTCAAGCGCTTTTTCGCTGATTTCAATTGCATCAGCATAGCGCGACAAACGATAAGAACAGGCCGCCTGCATGTTAAGCGCCCTGGCATGGCCCCGCTCATACGCTTCTTCGGCCGCCAGAACACGCGCCTGCTCGGCATAGTGGTGAGCCCGAAGCACATCGGCATTCAGCAGTTCCCAGGCCAGCTCGTTAAGCGTGTCAACGCGCGGCCTGATGTCGAGGCCAAGCTCCAATTGTGCTTCCAATACTTGCAGAGTAGTTTTCATCTACAACAAACTCTGATTTTTCACCGTGGAGTGTGCTGTCTGCGTTCGGTTGGCACTACGACAGACATTGTGAAATCCTGAAATCGGCTTATCGTCCTCCTAATTTACCACGCCCACAGAACAATGTATAGATGATTTGCTACAAAAACAGCAAGCTCAGGTATCATGGCAATTTTTACCCGATTGCTACTATGTGCAACCGCCTCAGTCAGCCCGGCCGGCGATGATGTGCCGGAGTCATCCGACTCCCGCCTGCCGCAACACCCTTCCCAAACCGCGCCGCGCTCCGGGGGATCGTCCCAGTAATAATGATCATGTGTCATGGAATGGTCGTACATCGTATATTCGCCCCCAGGCTTGGAGCAAACGCAAGCTCTCCGGAGGCTGGGCGCCCCGGACAGATCTCTATTCGCGGTCGGGAGAGCATTGCGCAGCAGGATATCTTGTGACCTGTCGGCACTGTTGCGATTGAATGCTTGCCGGCCCGCAAGCCGCGGCTCCAGACAAAATATTGTGTCACTCTAGCGTATCAGGAGAACAGGATTGAACTCGGTCACTCCGCATCTGGCGGTAACAGATCTCGAACGATCCATTGCTTTCTACCGCGACTTCCTGGGCTTTGAGACGAGCTTCCTGCAGCATGCCCGGGACGAGAGCCCATTTTTCGCAATTCTGCGCAATGGCACGGTCGAGTTAATGCTCTGCAACTGGGAGTACAGCGCTTCGCCGCCGCCCTTCGATGGGCAGGCTGCAGGCGGCGGCAATCTGGTAATTTACCTGGATGTGAACGATGCGACAAGCTACTGGCAGCGCAGCCGTACTCTCGGCACTCAGGTTGTTAAAGCCATGATCGATACCGATTGGGGCACAAGAGAATTCTGGCTCCGCGATCCGGACGGCTGGATCGTGGCGATATCGCAAACTTTGGGAACGAGCGACGCCGGCTGAAAGGCCGGTAGCGGCTTTGGCGCTGCCTGAGCGCCCCTTCACCCCGGGACGGGGAATGCCGTATGCCTTGCGCAAGCAAAAGATCCGCTTAATTTGCGAGCCTTTCGAAAAGTAAGATTCATCTGAGCACCGCCGGCACCGCCCCTTCCCCGGTATCGTCAAACGGGTACTCTGTGTGTAAATTCCCAGTATCAGGATCGTATGGAAAGCCAACTCCTTCAATCCCTTAACAATTTCCTGCGCAAACAGGAATTGCAACCCCTGGTGGAACAGATCGCCGGTATCGGCAATTCCGAAGTCGTGGAAATTCGGCTCATGAATCCGGAATTCGACTGGGTCCCGATCGGCCGATTGCTCAACAAAGTGAAAAATCTACCGAGTGATTCCTACGACAGTGCCTTCAGCCGCGCTGTTGCGGAACGCGTTGTCGCGACACAACGCTATGTGGACGTCGCTGATATTTCGAGCAGTATGCTTCGCTCGCAGAGCCTGGCTGAACAGGCGCTCAAGTCTTTCGCCTGTTTTCCGATTATTACGGCCGGCCGCGTAATCGGCGCACTGTTTATCGCTTCCAGCTACGTGCGCGATCCATTGAACGAAACACGCCTCGGGATTTTCGCCAGACTGTGCACGACGCTGGCGTATTTCTGTGAGCGCGAGCGATATTTCAGCCGTGAGAGCCTCGCCAGACAGCAGGATGGCCGCTACGGCATCGTCAGCGTCAATACTGCGATGCAGCAGATTCTCGACCTGCTGCCGCGCATTGCCCGAAGCGCGGCGCCGGTGCTGATTAGCGGTGAGACCGGCACGGGCAAGGAGTTGCTGGCACAGGCCATCCACCGGCTCAGCGATCGCAAGAGCAAGCGTTTCGTCACAGTTCACTGCGGCGCACTCAGCGAAACACTGTTGGAAAGTGAGTTATTCGGCCATGTTAAAGGCGCTTTCACGGGCGCCGACAGCGACAGGCAGGGATCTTTCGGTCTGGCGGATGGCGGGACGATATTTCTCGATGAAATCACGACAGCTTCGCCCGAGCTGCAGGTGAAGCTCTTGCGAGTGCTGGAGTATGGTGAAATCCGACCCGTCGGCAGCCCGCAAAGCCGACACGTGGATGTGCGCGTTATCGTGGCCGGCAATGAAGATCTCCCCGTCCTTGTCGAGCAGCATCGTTTTCGCAGGGATCTCTTTTATCGATTACAGGTCGTCGATCTCCAGGTACCGCCCCTGCGGGAACGCCGTGACGACATCCCTCTGCTGGTCCGTCACTTTCTGAAGCTCTACGCCGAATTTTATGGCAAGAAGTTGGCCGGCATTTCGGACGACGTGGTGCAAGATTTGCAAGAGCGCGAATGGGACGGCAATGTTCGGCAACTGAAGAATATGATTGAAAAACTCGTGATTCTCTGCGACGCCGATACATTTGTCGACATAGATGTCGCCGCTCGCCTGCTCCCGGCCGGCGGCCCGCAACAGGCAGTGGAGAGCGGGCGCGCCGACTTCGGCCGTTTTCAGAGCTATCGGCACTTCAAAGAAGCCAGCCTGCACAATCTGGAACGCGACTTTTTGTTGCAGGCCCTGGAACAATGCTATTGGAATGAGTCGCGCACGGCCCGCAAACTGCAAATGGTGCGCTCCACGCTGCTGAACCGTATGAAAGTGCTGGGTATCAGCAAACCTTCCACCTGAGACCACAGGTAGCTCTATGCCAATCCAGGATACCAGGCCTGATACCCGTCACGCGGCCGGTTCAGCCGCTGCAGAGAGCACAACGGCGGATGACGCCATCGAACGGCGCTACCGATTTCTGGAAAAGATCGGCGAAGGCGGGATGGGTATTGTCTGGCGCGTCGAACGCATCAGAGATGGTCGCCTGCTGGCGCTCAAACGGATCAAACCGCGCCTAAGCCCCGAAGCGCTGGCAAGGCTCTTGTTCGACGGAAGTAGATCGGCTGATGATGAGAGCAAAGGAGCGGTCCCTGGCGACGATGCCGCCAGCCTGTATAATGAGTACCGGCATACAGGCAGCTTGCGGCACCCGAACCTGGTCGCGATTCATGACCTCGAAACTACCGCCGCCGGCGATTGCTTCCTGGTTATGGAGCTCCTTGCGGGCGAATCTCTCGATCGACGATTCGCTCGCGCCGATTACAGCGCCGCTGCTCTCGCTAACTGGCTGCGACAATTGCTGCTCGGCCTTTCCTTCCTGCACGGCAAGGGCCTGGTACATCGCGACCTCAAGCCTTCCAATCTCTTCCTCTGCCAGGATGGTTGTCTCAAGATTCTCGATTACGGTTTGCTCACGGAGCGGCAGGAAGTCGCAGGGCCGCCGGCCGGTACGACCGACTATTTCGCGCCGGAGCTGAAGCGCGGCTTTCCCCAAACCAGCGCTTCCGACCTCTACGCTGTCGGAGCGATCCTCCGTCTGGGGCTCGATCAGCTGCGAACGAGCGAGCCGCCGGCCGTGGCGCTCGGCCTGCGTCAAAAATTAGCGCAAATGAGCAAACGCCTCCTGGCGACCCAGGCGACCCGGCGCTGGGCGTCCGCCGAGGACGTGCTGCATTTCCTGGCGGAAGTTTCGCAGGCCGACGATGCGCGCGGAGAAGGGACGCAGGCGCGCAGCCTGGTGCTCGGAGCGCGCCTGCTGGGACGCGAGCGCGAGATGCATGAGCTCGATTCGGCGCTCCTGGAAGCTCGCCAAGGCCGTGGGCAGTTCCTCCTGATCAGCGGCGAAAGCGGCATCGGCAAAACACGGCTGACACAGGAGTTCGCCCACCGGGTCAAGATGCAGGGCGGCCGCATCCTTAGCGCCGGCTACACCGAACATGAGCCGGATGAGCTGGCGCCGCTGCGCGAACTATTGCGGCAAATGATCCCTCTCAGCTCAGCCGCCACCCTGAAGGCACATCGACGGACGCTGCAGCCACTCGCGCCCGAGACATTCCCTTTAGCCCCGCCGACGGCCGGAATACAGGCAATAGCCGACCCGGAAAGCGTCGCGATCGCTGTCATAGCTTACTGGCAAGCCCTGGCTGAACAACTGTCGTCGCCGCTGCTTGTGCTGGTGGAAGATCTGCACTTTGCTCCCGCTCTCAGCTATTTCAAGGCATTGGCGCGAGAGAGCGCGGGGACGGGCCTGCTGCTCTTAGCCACGGTACGGGATGATGAATTGCGGACCCCGCTGCCGCCCCATACCAATATTATCTTGCGGCCCTTTCCCCCGGAATACTTCCCCAGGCTCATCGAGCAGACTTTTCATCAGGAGGCGGCAGGCCTGGCATTCGTGACTGAGTTGCAGTCACTCACAAGCGGCAATCCCTTCCTCATCGAGCAACTGTTGCTGGAGCTGGCCGACAGCGGCGCGCTGCGGCGCAAGGCTGCAATGTGGCAGGCGGCACCCGAGGCATTTCATCAGCTGCGCATGTCACGAGCGGATGAAATTCTCCAACGCCGCGCGCAGCGGCTCAGCAAAGCCGAACGCCGGCTGCTCTGCGAGGTAGCGGCCTTTCGCCACGATGTCAGCAAGGCGCTCATAGCCAGGCTTTGCGAGGACGCTTCGCATTCGGATGTGCTCCTTGGTTTATGCCGCCGTTGTCTGCTGGTGGAGCAGGACGGGCGCGTCCGGACCTATCACCATCGCATCAAAGAGCACTTTTACGCACTCGTGCCGGACAAGGTCGCCCTGCATCGACGGCTGGCGCAGCTCCTTGAAGAATTCGAAGCGGACAATGTCGAAGAGTTGGCGCATCACTATCTCCAGGGCAAAGACAAGGCCAATGCTCTTCGCAATCTGACGAAGGCGGAACATGCCGCCTATGCGGGAAACCGGATACAGCGCGCCCTTGGCTACAATATGCTGCGCGAGGAGCTGCTGTTGAGGGAAGGCATCGAAGGTCAGCAACTCGCCGACCACTATATCGAAAAGGGCAACTGTCTGCAACTCCTGAACCGCTGGGATGAGGCGCTGCGTGCCTTTCGCAAGGCCTGGAGCCTGGCGCATGCCTGTGGCTCGGAATTGTTCCAGCGGATGGCCTGCGATGAACTCGGCCGGCTTTATCGCTTGCGCGATGATCAGCGGCGCGCGCGTCTCTGGCTACTGCGCGGGCTGAAAGGCGTCGACCGTCAGACGCTGGCGGCGCCGGTCAGCAGTCTGGTCAGCAATCTGGCCGTGCTGTCGCTGCAGGAGAGTCGCTTTGACGAAGCCCGGACTATGTTCGAGGAGCAAATTCGGCTGGCGGACAGGCTGGGCGACCGCCTGACCTGTACAGTGGCCCTTGGTCATTTGTCGCGCCTGGAGTACGAACAGGGCAATTTTACAGCGGCGCTGCGTTATGCCCGGCGGCACTACCGGCTGTATTGCGAGCTGGATATTCCAATCGGCATCCTCAACGCCTGTAAACGACTGGCTTTACACTACGGCACCGTCAACGAGCTCGCCAAGGCCTTCGACTTTCTCGATCGCTATCGCCGGCTCGTCGAAGAACAGGATGATGATTTCGAGCGTACCAACGCCTTGAGCATCAGCGCGGCCTTTTATCTGACGCTGGGCGATACGGCTGCGGCGGAGCCTCTCATTAATGAACAGCGCAAACTCAGCCTGGCCTTAAATCTATCGGAGGGATTGTGCTCCAGCCATCTCAATCAGGCCGATTGGCATCGTATTAACGGCGATTACGACCTGGCCCTGCAGGAATATCGCCGGGCGCTTGACTTAGCCCGCCCCAGCAGGCGGCATTACAAAATTGTGCGGCATTTAATCGGAGCGATCCGAACCCTTCATCTTCAGAAAGATTATCGCCGGGCGCAGGAGTTTACGGCCGAATGTCTCGCTTCCGCTCGCGCCACCAGCAATCCCGTCCTGCTCCTGCAGGCGGAACTCCTGACTGCCAAAAGCCATTGTTTTGCGGAGCGCGGACCGCATGGATTGCCGGCGGCGGCCTGTAAACGCTATCACCAACGGCTGTTGAAGCTCGGCAGGCAATACAAGCGGAAGGAAGCGCAGGCCGCCCTGCAGTTCGAGATGTGGTACCTGGCGCGAGCCAGCCGGCGCTATCAAAGCGAAGGAAGACCTGCCGGCGCTCGTGCACTGCTCCTGTTTCGGTATTTGTTTGCCCGCATGCCTCATCACTCGCACAGCGAGTGTATCGCAGCGCTTGCGGAAGACTTTCCTACAGTTGACGATGCTCTGCAAATCGTCGCCGCGGCCGGCACAGGCGAGTCCGTGAACAGAGAACCCGCCTTCCGCTGATCGCAATCAACGCAAGGCGGGTATGCCCTTGTAGTACACATTTGACCGTAAAACGACAGTGGAACGCCTGTCAACGCAGGATACTTAGATTGCGCGCCTCGATCCCCCGGGCTGTAACAAACTGCAGCACATAAGCCCCGGCCGGCAGTCCGCTGCAATCGAGCTGAATTATTTTACGATCGCCAAGCTCGATCTGTTTAACAAGCCGGCCGACCGCATCAGTAATCCGCAGGCTGCCGGGCTGCATGCCACTGCGCCGAATTGTCAACGATTCCCGGACGGGGTTAGGATAAACTTCAACATCCAACCTTGCTTCGCCGGCACTGACATCGGTAACGGCGGATGCCAGCGTGGTCGTAACCGTGTTGGTTATTACCGGCTCGTTAAAGTCGAAATAGATCGCCGCCCGATTGCGAATCTGCGATCCAACGTCCAGTCCTGGCTTGAGTCCAATGCTGTATTTAACAAAACCATGGCTAGCGGCTTCATTTGCCGTGCTGTCCGGCAGCATGATATCCTCGAACGTAAACACGAGGCTGCCTTCCTTGTCTATGGAGACAGTATAGTCATGCGAAGCGGCACCCGGACGCAGTGAATTGTAGTCGAGCATTGCGCTGAGCGTGTCGCGCAGCACCACCGTGAATGCGGTGTCATTGCCGGTGTTCTGGAAACGAATCAGGTATGACAAATTTTTAACGTTTGTGGAAATGCGACCCTCAGCGCCCGCGCCGGAAGGAAAGACCTGGATGTCATTCGGATCGAAAGAAGCGCGTACTTCATTACAGATGATATCGTCGCCCGCGCTCGCAAGCTCGGGGGCAGCATTTTTAGCGCGAACCTCAACCTCGCTGCACAGCTGCGCTCCGACGGGGGTCGACTCCGGTACGCGCATGGTGACGACAATCGTTTCGCGGGTGTTAATCGGCATATTGTTAACATCCCATTCCAACATACCGGGAGTAGAGCGATCCCAGGGCCGAACGCTGCCGAGGACTTTCAGGACGGGATCGTAGCGTAATAGCAGAATGCCATTAAAGGGCACGGTGCCCGTGTTAACATATTCGATGATGTACTCCATTTCACGGCCGGGCCGCGCGCGCGAGCTGACAATACTTGTCGTCAGCTCGTGGAACAAACCGCGGGGCTCGTAGGCAAAATCAAGGCCTTCGACAACGTCGCCGGCTGCGAGCTGATCGACTTTGTGGCTGCCGGCGCAGCTTAAACGCCAGTGAGAGTTAGCGTCCGCTCGCACAGTCAGGTCGTCGGGCCTCAGCCAATTGCGATATTCGCCATTGTCATCGCTGAGCACGGCATAGCCGGGTGGATCGAAGTGCACGAGGTGCTTGATGATCGGCGTTTCACCGGCATCATACTGACAATTGCCGTTGGCGTCGTAAAACAACCGGCCGGAAACCTTGCCGAACACGGCATCGCTGCGTTGAATGGACGTCACATCCGTAAGAATCGTATTCTGGCCGTAAATGTTAAAATAGGCATTTGTCCAATCCGCCAGATTCAGCTCCGTCGGCAGACTGGCGTCATCGAGCGCTCTGTCCAGCTGATTCTCCAGGTAGAGAGTACAGGCAACGGCCTCTGTAATGTAGGAATCCATAATCTGAATGTTTTCACGCGAATGATTATCCACCAGGTATATTTCCATATAGCGATTGTCATTCTGCAGAGTGGAGAGCTCCCTGCCGGCAAGCTGCACAAAGATCCCAATCGCCGCCTGTGACTCCGGCCAGCGATAAAAGGATTCACGCGGCGAGACCCATTCTTCGTCCGCCTTTGTGGTATAAAAAATCTGTCCGCTGATCTCATCGCCGACCTGCAAATTCTCATACTCGGGTTGAATTCTCTGTATCTCGCGCACCTGCGCCGTAAAGTAAAAGTGAATCATTTCCTGTGCCGGTGCCTGGAATGGCAAGGCTCCTACCATAAGCACGGTAATCACGATCATCCTGTTCACGGTCATTTGAAACTCCTCTGTTGATAAAAGCTTTCGAGTGTCCACATTCCAAGTGATTTTCGCGCAATGAGAAGGTATGAAAAATACGTGCCAATTTGAATGGACACCTTCGCGGTGCTCTGTCGAAGGTCTGACGCGGTGACCCCGCCGCAGGCTCCCGTGCGCTCACAGCAGGCGGGAAGCGGGATTGCGGGCGGGCGGGAGCTAAGACTACACTTATCGTAGCGAAAACTCATGGCCGTGACAGCGCCCCTCGCAATTGCCAGATTTTTGTCAGTTCTGACAGAATTTGCGCAGCCGGGTCTTCGAATTAAGATTCCGGCGATGACGGGTGAGCTATTGACCTGCTGTTGGCATGGGTAAACTTAAGAATTTGGGCTTCGGCGCCGCTCAGCCCACGGGGTTGTGGAGTCCAAGATGACTCGTTGGAGGAAGAATTTGGGTTTCGGCGCCGCTCAGCCTACGGGGTTGTGGAGTGCAAGATTAACCCTTGGCCGAAGAATTTGGGCTTCGGCGCCGCTCAGCCCAAGGGGTTGTGGAGTGCAAGATGAACACGTTGGCCGAAGAATTTGGGCTTCGGCGCCGCTCAGCCCAAGGGGTTGTGGAGTCCAAGATAAACCCTTGGCCGAAGAATTTGGGTTTCGGCGCCGCTCAGCCCAAGGGGTTGTGGAGTCCAAGCGATCGCACTGTTTGAATTTTGTCGATCGCTTCTTCACAATGTCAATACTAAATCAGGACTTTCAGGCGTCGAACTGTCTGAGTACCGCGGTCTGAGCGGAGCCGAAGACCGAATCCTAAGCACTTCGGCCTTCCTGCAATTAGCTTGAGGCTGCTTTAGGATAGAATTGAACCGGGGAATGATGACAATTACATTCTGGCCATTGTCATGAAACCGGTCTGAGAGTTGAATTGATCTTTACACTGTAGAGAATTGCCTGTTTGCTTTGCAAATCGAATTCGGCGTTTTGCGAAGATACTTCCTCCCTTTCCTGCCGCTCGGATCAGCGCAAATACTTAAATTGCGTAATGCTACGCAACATCATCTGGACGACCTATCGCAAGGCAAAGGGAATTCTGCCGCAGCGGACAATCAAGCGCCTGCGCGCGCTGCTCGAATCGCAGTATGACGGTCTGTGGAAGAATGAGTACTACAGTCAGTTCGGCGAGGATGCCGTCATTCAGGGAATCTTCAAGGACCGGGACTGGAACGAAGCGGCAGCGGGTAAGGACGCCGGTCCACAGCGCGAGGCTGGCTTTTACGTGGATGTCGGCGCATACGCTCCCAAGCAATACTCCAACACCTATCTGCTGTACAAGCAGGGCTGGCGCGGTATTAACATCGATGCCACGCCCGGCAGCATGGCGCAATTTCGGCGCGTTCGCCCACGCGACATCAATCTCGAGGCAGCGGTTTCCGACGGCGGACAGGAGCTGACATTCTACAGTTGGGGTACACCGAATGTGTTTAATACCTTCGACGCCGATCACGCCGCCAAATTCCGCGAGATGATCGGCGAAGAGCCACAGCAGATATCCATCCGCAGCACGAGCCTGGCTTCCATCCTCGACGAACATCTGCCCGCGGGTCAGCCGATCGACCTTTTGTCGGTTGATGCCGAAGGTCATGACCTGGCCGTGCTGCGCTCGAATAACTGGAACAGGTACCGGCCCTGGCTACTAATCGTGGAAATCGAACATGACAGTGTCGATGATCTGCTGGCGAGCGAGGTCGTGGCTTTCCTACGCGAACAAGCTTATCTGCTTCGCGCTCTCACAGGGCCCAGCGCCATTTTCGAAAGGCGCTGAGCGCACGAATAAAATTAAGGCGCTTTAACTCAAGCTAACTATCAGCACACCGCCGATTCCAAGTGCGACGGCCACCAGCCGCCGTTTCGTCAGCGGTTCATTCAGAAACATCGCCGCCAGAATGATAATGAATATCGTCGCCATCTGGTTGTAGATGCTGGCGCGGCCCGCGAGGGTGTACTTAAAGCCGGCCAGCCACAACATCGTTGCCAGAAAAGGACCGAGCAGTGTGCCGATCAACATATTGCGCGTAGCGGGTCCGCGACGAAAAACAGTCAGTACGTCGCTGCGGTAGCGCAGAAGACCCCATCCGATTATCAGCAGCGTTCCGACGCTAAAGCGAAAGGTCGTAATCCAGAGCAGCGATTCGGCGCGCAGCAGATCGCGAATCAGTAACACGCTGAAGGCCATCAGCAATTGCGCCAGCACGCCGTAGGCAATTCCTTCCCACACTTCGCGGCGGCTGCCCATCCAGCTTCCCCGTTGGCTGGCGCCCACCAGAACGGCCGAGACCACCAGGGCGCCGCCGCCAATTGTCCATGCCGGCAGACTTTCGTCCAACATGACAAATGCCAGTACGATAATGAAGGGCGCATACATACAATCGACGATCGCCTGGAAGCCGGCACCCAGGCGTTCCAGCGAGGCCAGAAAAAGCAGGTCGCCGATGGTAATGCCGAAGAAGGCGCTAATCATCAGACGCAGCCAGTTTTCCGCGGACAGATCCGGCAGCCAGCTCTCACCGCTGATCGCCAGCATCAGCAGAAAGAGAAGCGAGGCGATGACGCTCTTATACAGATTGAGCAGCATCGGCTTGACGGCCAATCCCGCCTTGCGAAAAAAAATGACCGCGACCGACCAGGCTACCGCCGTCGTCAGGGCCGCCAGATCACCGAGGTAGGTCCGCCCAAAATCCGCGAGTGAGTCAAACACAATGGCAGTTCCACAATGATGGTCATGCGTCTCGCAGGCATTCGCTCGGAGGCGCCAGAGACCGGGATTGGCAATTCAAATGCCAATGGTCAACGTATCAGACGGCATTGAATTTTGCTCCGGTCCGAAAACGCAGCCAATTACGGCAACCAGATTCAACAGACGGGAGCCGCAATCCTAGGAATTGTCGCTCGGCCTACGCGCGAAAGCCACAACGTGTCCGTCGGGATCCAGACAATAGCCTGCCTCATCGCCCCAGTTGCGACGCTGTACGGGACTCAGAGCGCCGGCACCGGCTGCAAGCGCGCGCTGTAGCAGTGTTTCGGGATTCTCAACCAACAGATATAACTCGGCGCGGGGAATGCCATCGGCAGCAGCAGGATCGGGAAGCGCCGGCCCGAGCAAAGCTTTGATACCGGCCGTAGGCATGAGCCCTAAAACGGCGCCATTCGTAAGGGGAAATTCGGTCATACCCGGCACATCGAGCGTTGCCGCATAGCCCAGAACCTGCCGGTAAAAAGACGCGCTGCGCTTCTGGTCGCCGACATATAAGATTAAGTGAACAGTTTGCATAGTTTGCCGCAACAAATTCTTTCCCTCGGCGATCGCCGATGTTAACTAACTGCCTGCTCTCTGCCGTCAAGGCCAGTTCTCGTTAGACCGTCGAAGATGAGCAGCGCGGGAGCGGGGACCGGCCGAGCGTGTAACAACATTGCCTTCGCAGGTCGCGCGATTCGGCAGCCGAATTATTCCTTAAGAACCATATCAATACACATCACCGAAGCGAGCAAGAGCTTTTTGAGCTCCGAGCCGTGGCTGACCAAGCCGCTGACTTCCAGCACATAGTTGTCGGCGCTTGTAAAAAACTCCTTGCCTGCGCCGGCCCACTTCTTGCTGACCTTCGCCAACTCGACTTCGCTGCGGTTGAGAAAGCGAAATTCCCAGCCCGTCCATTTTCCTTTCAATGTGAACGCTTCTTCACCCGCCTTGTCGAGCGCTACAAAGCTTCCGCTTAACGACATCATTTTGCGTTTAAATGTACCGATCGCCTGGTCATCGCTGTCATGCACGTGAACATCCTCCATACCGAAGGCGGTCATATCGCGATGCACGCGCAAAATAAGTTCGTCATTCATATCCGTAATTTCGATGTCGAATGGCGTGTTGCGTTTGTAGCTGGTATAGCGAAAGAAACGGGTCAGGCGACCCAGATTCGGCTCGCGGCACTTCAACACCTGTGTGCCGGATTGCAAATCGAAAACATCGAAATTGTTGGCGGCCTTAAAGGCGCCGACATGCTCCTTCACGAGATACTGGTTGATGTTTTGCCAGTCCATGCTTGCTCCTGATACAACTGTTATCGATCACGTCACCCTGTGTGCTGCCTGGACAAGTTCCCAGCCATTCCTCGTCTGATTGAATGGAAAGCCCGGCTTGCTGATCGCGGCAGCACGAAGCAATTTACAGAAATCCGGCAACTATCTTTACCCAACAGTCGCTCGCGACGATTTTCCCTCACAATCGGATAGCCGGCCAGCAATTCTGTCGACGAGGCAAAATATGTTGTGCAGGTAGCATCGAATAGTAGTTTATCGCGCGTTGTTAGCGTGTGTATTCCCAAGACCATTAGCTCCGTATCAGGAACAAGAGATCAAATTGTGCTACACGGAGCCTGTTAACAATTAATCGTTCAAGGCTGAGTCGGGGCCTGACTGCTTGTTTTTATCGGCACTGATACATCAGTGGCCCGGAGTGCCGTTGTTTACAATTTGTCTACCGCTTCCGATTTCTATCAGCAGAGCGTTCGCAGCATGGGTATATCTGTGTCGGCGGACCGGCCATCCCCAGTCCGAATCGTTCTATATCAACTCTCAGCCGTCGGCTTAACAATCCGGCACTGAACCGTATATCCCGGGAACTTTGATCCAGGGCAGGCCGGTGTTTGCGTTGCCCCGATGCCGCCTGCGTTGATTTCGATCCAGCGGAAAAAGTGCTGTTAAATCACAGAGTGTCATTCTTAATCTTTATGGAAGCTTGAGTGTTAAGCGACGGCGGTTCCGAAGCGCTGCTCGAAGGCGCGCCGGATGGCGGTATCGCGCGAATTGTCGACAATCGCAAACAGGACCTTCGCAAAAGCGCGACTGAAGCGGCCCTCGCCCAGCAGCCAATGGGCAAAATAGCCCGCGACGTCGCTGGGTTGATTGCGGAAGACGCCACAGCCCCAGGCCCCGAGTATTATTGTGCGATGTCCGTGGCACAGGGCCAGGCTCAAGACCTTTGCCGTCCGCGCGAGCATTATCTCGTCGATACGCGGCAGCTTAAACGCTTCGTTGCGCTCGACGGCGCCGCGGTTCACGGCCGGAGCCGTAATGACCGACAGGAGATGATGTGCTGGTAGTAGCTGATCATCATCATCGCGCAGTACCGGTACCCGGGGCGAGTAAATCATGTGATCCGAGTAGAGACAGGTGCCGGCGGCGCGGTTAAAGGCGTACATCGCGTCCATCTGCCGCAGGCAGGGATAGAGGCCGGTAGCACGCGCGAGACTCTCTTCCTGCGCCTGACTGCCGCCCAGAAAGCCGCCGCCCGGATTTTTGGCCGAGGCGAAGTTCAGGCAGGCGACGTCGTTATGACCTTCTTCGACAATGAGACGCCGCGCCGCGCCAAGAGTCGTTTCAGCGCTTACGTCGATCTGTGCCGCGACGTCCCTATCCGACAGCAGGCGCTCGCACTGTTTGTTAACAAGGTCAAAAGATTCCGGCGGATAGTGGAGGGACCCGGCCTGGGCGGCGCGCTGATCGGCGCTAAAATCCACCGCAATTCTATCCGCGTTTTCATACTGCCCCCGTTTAAGAATTGCCAGTGTCTCACGGGCTGTCGCGGCACGTCGATTTCGATTGGCCATAACTTACTCGCTGTTCCCGGTCGTAAACATCCGTCGATCAAATCCATTGCTGAATCGAATGTTGTCCCACTCCGCTGTGGTCCATTGCGTCCCTATGATTTCACCCTGCCAGTTGGATTTGACATATTTGCGTTTGGCAGGAATCTTGAGGCCCTTGATTGTTTGATATTGCACCTGCATCAGCAGGGGCTCCCGCATTCCGAAAGCCATAACGGTAAAAAGAAATTGATCGACCAGTTTTGTCGACTTGTTAATATACAGGAGATAGGTATCCTGTGCATCACCGACCTGATCTTCGAAGCTAATTTTAACAAGGTCGTACTGTCGCCCATCAATCGTCCGGCTGCCCTCGTACTTGTAAATCAGCCCCGGATCCAGAAGTTTAAACATCATGGCAAACCAGTAGTAATTGGTCTTGCGCATGAAACGCGTAAGGTTCAGCTTTTCGGTGTCTTCCAGCGCCTTGCCATTGTGCAGCAGCAGGAATGTGCTGCCATTGTAGCTTTCGGTGACTTCGCCTTCAAGCCCCATACTCCCGTACTCGCTGTACCTGGCCCAGGAAAGCTCGCCGTCAAATATGTAACGCTCGATGCTCGTGTTGCGCACATCGCGCTCGGGACTGTAATACCTGTACTCGTATTGAACATCTTCGAGGGCGTAAAATGCGTCGCTGCCGCCCATTGCCCGGACAGCCTGCGCCACCAATTCACGAGCCTCGGCATCGCCGGTAGCCCATAGTTCTATCACAAGAGGGGATGTCAACAGAATGAAGACAATCAAGAAAGAACGGAGAGAACGCAGCATGGCAATCGCAAAGTTTTTCGATGAAACAAGTTAAAAGAGTGTTGTGAAAGCGCGCAGATCCTTTGTGAAAGGCAAGCTACCCGGGCAGCACTGCCAGTCGTGATAAACGCCGCTACGACCTAGCGCGCAGGCGGCGGACAACTTACACCTTTTTTGAAGATGAAGGTAGTCGTTTTAGCGGGAACAGTATGAACGGGACATCGGTCAGGCCCTTGTTTCCAGAATCAAGCGCGCGCCCAGCCGTTTTGCCAGTCCTCGTCCGCCCTGGCGCATGACTTCGTGGTGATTCCATACGAATAATGGTCGTGCCAGAGGCGCGAGACGGCGCATCCAGACCTTGCCGGTTCGCACCCGCCAATCGTAGCGAACCTCGGTAGCACCTTGCAGCTCCGCCAAGGTCCAACGACCGATTCCTTCAAGGTCGCCGCTGGCGACGGCTTCCAGCAGATGCGGACGCCTGACCTGTCGGACGCGCATATCGAATTGAAGTGTGTACGGCAGCCGCGAATGCCAGACGAAACGCCATACCGAGGCGATTCCATCGGCGTCGCCCGATGCGATTTTCTCTGCCCGCCGCACATAACGCCACCACTCCGGCCAACGTTCCGAATGATAGATTTCCTCCCAGACATCTTCGATAGCGGCCTCCAGATGCCAGATGGTGCAAAAGGAATAGCTCGAACGCTGCGCCGCGCGCATCATAGGCCCTGCCTGTCCTTTCCCCAATGCTTGCAGGTTGTTGCAGAATCGTCTATCGCCACGATGAATTTTGGCGACGGCGTTCCAAACAATGATTGGAACGCCACAGTTTCAACGCTTATGGCGGAGAATGATTTGAAGCCGGATGGACAAGCTCATTGCAAACGCTGCACTGTCCGCGTCTGCTGCTCAGCACCGGCCTCGGCACGCAGAAAATAGGTCCCCGGCGCCACACTGCGGCCCTGATTGTTGCGGCCATCCCAGAAGGCGGTATGTGTCCCGGGCGCCAGACGGCGATCGAGGAGAATCTTTTCCAGTCCGCCCAGCACATTGTAGACGGCCAGACGCAGGTCAGCCGCCTGCTGCATACGGACCTGCATTGTAAGGCCATGCCGGAACGGGTTGTCCGAAAGAAGCTCTACATGGTAAGTCGATCCGGCTGCTGTCGATTGCCGTTCAGCCAAGCCTGTCGAGGCAGCCGCTTCGAGAAATATGGGTGAATAACCGAGCTGGATCGTCAGTTCCTCCCCCGGCGCTTCAAGGATTTCGCTGTCCGCCTCGCTTTGGTCGCGCAACTCGATAACTCTTGTTAGGCGCAACTCCTCGGCGGGAACCGCCAGCGTTACGGTTTCACCATTTGGAATGCGGTAGTCGAGATCGGGCGGCGCTCCGCCTGTTTCGCTCCACAACACCAACACGGGGCCGCGCGTCGGGCGTTCAAAACGATAGACCCGGGTGCGCGGATCGCTGCTGACGCTGATTTCTGTGACAGCGCTGAAGTCATGTAGCTTGTCGACCATCAATTTGTAGGTGTAATAGCCCGGCTTGGCGTAGAAGTCTTCATTGGGCGTCCCCAGGATGTCAATGTGGCCGCCCATACTCTTGCGGGCGGGCGTGAAATCCCAGGCGCCGGAGATACTGACACGTTCGGCGCCTTCGCCGAAGGCCGAGACGAACGACTTCAGGAGGTGACGGCTATGGCGGGCGTAGTACCAGTCCAGAGCGCCGGGAATCAAATTACAGTTAACGCCGCGGTGCAAAGCGCCGAAGTCTTCCACCAGCTCGTTGGGAAAGTCGCCTTCGCGCGCGGCGGCATCCTTAAAAAACAGCGTATTGCCGGGGGCGTCCTCGCGATCCAGAATGAAGATGTTGCACCACATGTCATCGACATAGATCGGCTTATCGCCGCCATACTGTTTGATGAAGGCAAAAGCCTGGTCTATCTCGCGCCAGGCCATATGCGGGTGCCAGCCGATGTAATCGCATTCGATGCCGTCGGAGTCGTCGCCGAAACTGCGCAGCATGGTTTTGAGACGCTCGAAACTTTCCGTATACCGGGCGTTGTGATTATTGGCGCCGTTTAAGCGGGCCTGCACGGTGGGACCTTCGGTGGCGGGCCAGTCGGGAAAATCGGTGTACAGATCCCAGAATACGCCGCCGCTCGAGACCAGCTTGGTAAAACCGCTGGGGTCGGCGTCCTTAATGGCGCGGTAGACAATTCGGTGCGTCCGCAACAGGTTGGGAATGTTGTCGGTCCAGAAGTGATTGCGGGCTTCGTCGCCAAAGCCGGGTTCGGGTGGAGGCGAAGCGCCGGCGAATTCGATTTCGCCGGTCATCAGATAAAACTGAATCGGGATCCGCAGGTCGTCGCTCGGGTCGTCCGGCGTTTCGTGGCCCATATCCTCAACACCGTCGCCGTCGTAGCGTTCGACGATGGCATATACATAGTCATAGAGAGCGTCTTCGTGCTCGGCGGCGGGCGCACAGCTCGAAATGGGCCCTTTGTCGTAGCAATCTGGATTATCGCGTTTCGCCCAGGGAGCGTTAATACGCAGATTCCAGAGCATTGAAAAACCGTAGTCTTGCAGCAGCCGTACTTCCTCATCGGCTTCATCGAAATTGATAGGCGAAATCTGCAAAGGCTGCATGCCGACCCAGCCGCCTGCCGTTCCGTTGATATTGATGTCGCCGCCCGCCTGCTGCTCCGTTACCAGCCATTCGAGTTTCTCAAGAAGCTGCCGCGACTGATCTTCATTAAGCAGGCTGGCGATGCCGGACCAGGTATCTTCAAAACCAAAACGCCAGTCCACGGTCTGGGCTTGGCTGGTGAACAAACTGATCACACAGAGCAGGATAATTCCACAGATCTTTGCCATGTTGATCTCGGCAGAATATGTGAGCAAAAGTCGGCGTGTAAACACTAGCTGTGTATGAAGCGCAGTTTCGCCTCCTGTCAATCGCCATACAACGCTGAAGGGACGTACTATGTTACCGAATGGTACAGGACCGGCCCAGAGTGACTTGCAGAGAATTAGAGCCACAGGAAATCGCCGGCGGCCGGCAATCAGCTTGAAAGCGGCATCTATCCGTTGGTCTCCGCCATAAAGCGCAGCGCCGTTTGACCTTCGCGCAGCAGATCGGCGTCCTGGATGTCGTGACCATAAGCCAGAAGCGTCATATTCAGATAGAGCGCCCTGAAGCGCGCCAGCTGCCAGGTGGCCTCGTCGATCGGACCATAAGCGCTGCGAAAGGCCTGGTGGGCTGCGGACGGAAGGAAACTCCAGGCAATCGCGAGGTCGACGGCCGGATCGCCGATGTGGATGTCGCCCCAATCGATGACGCCGCAGAGGCGAGCATCGTCATCCACCAGCAGATGACGGAAATATAAGTCGCCATGGCAGAGCGCCCGAAACCGGGGTGCGGGCAGCGAGGGTGCATCATCAATGATCCATTGCCATGGCGCGGCGGACTGAATGATTCCAATTGCTACAAGCTGCTCACAGCGCTCGCGGATCATGGGCAGACGTTTGCCGATGTCCACCCGACCGATCTGATCGGGAAGCGCTCCCAGCCTTTCCGCTTCGGCGCGCGGGAAACGATGCAGAGCCGCCAGGAAAGCGCCCAGGGACGCGGCAGCCTCCATTCGCTCGGCTTCACCAAGGAAGGCACGGCAAGCTGTCTTACCCGGCAACATAGGGTAACCAGCAAAGGGCCATTCATAGGTATCGGACGGCTGCCCGACAAATGAGGGCTCGGGAATCGGGAGCGGCAGATGGGGCGCCATCGCCGGCAGGAGGCTCGTCTCGGATTCCAGCCAGGGCACGGCGAGGGCGCGACGCGGAAAACGAAAGACGAAGCGTTCATTCACCAGAAAGGCTGTGTTGTCCCATCCGGCCCCGAACGAGTCTATCCTGATCGGACTCAGACCTGGAAACTGTTCTTCGATGAGTCGAGCAGCCAGTACATCTCCGACAGACTGTTCGGCAATCCATGGTTTCTGCATTGCTTGTTGGCATCCTCACGCTGGCGATTGACAAAAATGCAATATAGGGTGATTCGGCTGATCGGAAAAGCGGAAGGGAGAGCCGATCCGGAAAGGCCGGGTTAATAGCAAAGATCAGAGACTGCAGGCCGGAATGATGAACTGTACTCTCTTCTTCAGACGCCTTGCGTCACAATCATGCGCGCCTTCGAGGCCGACTGCCGCAACGCTTTCGGCCCTCGATACTCTTCCGAAGCCCACCATTCCCTGGCGCGCGCCACGCTGTCGAATTCCAGGATGACGAGACGCTCGGGCCGCCAGTCGCCTTCGAGTGTTTCCGTCTGACCACCGCGCGCTATGAATCGACCGCCATAGGCTGCGATCGACGGCGGCACCATCCGTTTATACTCTTCGTAGAGCTGCGGGTCTTCGATGCTGATGTCTACAAGTACATAAGCCGACATTGTATCATCCTTTTGGTACAAAAAGTGTATTAATCATTCAGATCCATTGCCCAGATCTCAGCGACAAGATTCTTGCCGAAACTGCGATGCTCTTCTTTTTCGACCAATCTAAATCCTGCCTTCTCGTAGAGATGCCGGGCAGTGTTCAGAATACTTTGCGTCCAGAGTTTGATGCTACGATAGCCCACCTGACGAGCAAAACGCAGGCATTCATCTATTAAGGCCCCGCCAAGCCCGCTGCCGCGCGCCTGCGGCTCTACCAGCAGCAGACGCAGTTGCGCGACACCCTTGCCCGCGTCGGCACAAACGATTGAGGCAACGCGCTCGCCATCGCGTTCGGCAATCCAGATCGCTTCCCGTTGCGGATCACCTTCCAAAACAAGGTCGGCAAGGATCTTTGCCACCAGCGCTTCGAAGCTTTCGTCGAAGCCATATTCGGCGGCGTAATTCTGACCGTGTCGGTAGGTTATCCAACCGATGTCGCCGGCGCGATGCCTGCGAATAATAGTCGGCGGCAGGTCCTCGGCGGCATCGTCAAGTATGGCTTCGATCGCCTGCATGGCGCCCAGAAGCCGTGTTTGCTCTTCCGCGCTCAGCTTGCGCAGCAAGGTCTCCGCCTCACTGTTCGAGCGCTGGTTGAGTGTGGCGAACACCGCCTCGCCTGCAGGTGTCAAGCGGAGTAACCATTGACGGCCGTCGGCGGCAGATCGCTCTCTGATGATCAATTCCTCCTTTTCAAAGCCGCGCATCAAGCGGCTCAGATAGCCGGGGTCGAGACCGAGCGCGCCAAGCAGCTCGCCCGCCGTCGTCTGCTTCCGCTGTGCAAGTTCGAATATGACGCGTGCCTGCGCCAGTGAATAGGGTGATTGCAGGAATTCACGGCGCAAGACACCGATACGCCTCGTGTAAAAGCGATTGAATCGGCGAAGGATGGGTATTCGATGACGCAATTCCGTATCAGTCATTATCTACTCCACAGCATAATGTTCGGCAATGCAGAGGCTCGTGGCAAATATTAGCACATTTACTTGACTTAATCAAGTATATATTTGCCGATGTCAATATATCTATCCGCCTGACTTTTGCGAGGGCTTGTGCGCAAGCCGCCTTAAGCCGCAAAAAGAGTAGATTTGTCGTTCCGCCGCATAGCTGCAGAGCGGGACCGGAGCGGCTGAAAGACCCGGCTGAAGTGCGATGCGGCACCGGATAGGTCCGCTAAACAATAGCGGGTCAGGCTGTGCCCGGTGGCGCCGGACGCAAATTTCTTCATGGAGGATGTATCCAGATGCATTGCGGAAACAGGACAGTGAGAGTAGCGGCATGTCAGGTGCCGGATCTCCGCGAAGATCTCGATGGGGCTTTATCGTGGATCGAAGACTATGCCGCCGAGGCTGCATCCCAAAACGTCAGCCTGCTCTGCTTTCCGGAATGCTTCCTGCAAGGCTACGAAACAAAGGATCGGCAGCGTGCACGACGTCATGCACTTGATCTCAACTCAGACAATTTCGCGAGGCTGCTTGCGCGACTCGCATATGCCCGACCGATGCTCGTAATCGGTCTGATCGAGATCGCGGAGCAAAAGCTGTTCAATACCGCTGTGGTCGTCAACAAGGGTCGACTCGTCGGTCGCTACCGGAAGACGCATCTCTTCGATGGAGAATCAGTTTTTGAAGAGGGAACATCTTTTCCGGTTTTTACAGTCGAGAGCTTGACATTCGGGATTAACATCTGCAACGACACTAACTTTCCCGAGGCCGCCGCCGCTGTCGCTCGTCAGCAGGCCCAACTGATTGTTTGTCCGGCGAACAATATGTTGAGACGCGCAAATGCCGAGAAGTGGAAACATCGACATAATGAGATTCGAGCGCTACGGGCAAAGGAGACCGGTCTCTGGCTTGTTTCAGCAGACGTTTACGGCGAAAGGGACGGCCGTATCTCCTATGGCCCAAGCTCCGTCATTAATCCTCAGGGTGTCGTCATTGCTCAGGTCCCATTGGAGCAGCCGGGAATGGTGATCGCGGACATCGAAGTCTGACATTCATTCTCCACATGCACTCACTGCATCAGCGCATAAATTCTTCATTCTCATGTCCGCTGGACATCTTCATTCACATCCATCCCAACAGAGAGGACACGAATCAAATCGGATTAAGCAATTACATCGGCGTACCTGCCCTCATTGTCCCATCAGACCTGTTTCAAGATCGCCTTACAAGTGAATCGCATTCCCAGGCTTTCATGTCCCTTAATCCTTCCTTAACTTTTAGCCAGCGCTTAGAATCATCTAAGTACAAGAAGAGAACCCGCCGCCGCCCTTTTTCCGTTTAGCGAGAGCGAATAGAAATAGCTGCCGTTCGCCAGAGCGCGACAATCCAGGTTCATTTGCTGCAATCCGGCATTCAGAGTGCCTTCGAGCGCTGTCAGCACGATCCGGCCATGAGCATTGATTATATGCAATGCCACCTGCCCGGGTCTGGCAAGGCGGAACTGCAGACGTACATGGTCCAGAACCGGGAAAGGCTCAATTTCTTCGATTGCGAGCGCTGCATCGTGAACAGCATCTTCACCAAGCGCCGTTAAGCGCGTCAGTACAAAGGCTTCGTTCGTCCTGACGGGCGCCAGACCGGCAATGGAACCGCCCCCGATAACAAAGATAGTATCGCCCAGCGTTGCGGCTCCCATTCCGTGCCGGGGGCTGGGCATGGCGGTCATTTGTTGCCAGGTCCCGCTTGAGGGATCGTAAGCTTCGTTCTGATCGAAGACAGCGGGAATCTCACCGCCAAAGACAAAAAGGCGCTCCTGGAGTGCCGCTGCCGCCAATCCGCCGCGGGCCGTCGGCATCGGCGGCAGCTCGTACCAGCGGTCACCGGCGGGCGAATATGCTTCAAGAACGTCTGTGTTGACCAGGCCCTGACCGGCAAGGCGTGCCCGGCCGCCCACCACGTAAATAAGCGAATCGAGCCTGGCGGCCGCCAGATGTTCCCGCGCTGTCGGCATCGGAGGCAGCGCTTCCCAGGTATCGGTTCCGGGATCATAGACTAACGCGTCGGCGGTGGCAACCCTGCTACTCGTGCCGCCAAACACATAAATGCGACCGTCGAACTCGACCGCTATATGGCCGCCGCGCGGTCTCGGCAAGGGACTCCTCTCCCGCCATTCATCTTCTGTTGCATCGTATGCGTACACGCGGTCGCTCTCGCTAAAGGCAAAGTCGGTATAACCGCCAATGACATACAGCGTCCCTCTCACCGCCGCCATGCCGGTGTGATGCAAACGCTGCGGCAGCGGAGCGATCTCGGACCAGCTGTCCGTCGCGGGATCATAAACTTCTACTAATTCTGAGACGCGGCGGTCTGATGTCAATCCGCCGGGAACATATATTTTGCCGTTTACCACAGCTAAGGGATACTCCTGGCGGCTGCTCGGCATGGGCGCGCGGTTTAACCAGATACCACGCTCTTCGGACTGGGCCAGGGCGGGCTGAATCATGACAGAGGCAAGTAATTGAAAGATCATCAAGCAGATTAATTTGCGCACAAAATCACCGCATTCGTATTTGATTCCCGGTTTTGCGTAAGCAGTCATACAAAGTGCCGGATGACGACAAAAGTTCCCATGGAAAATCCACAAGCGAAATTGCGGCGTCACGGCAAGAAGGCGCATTTGCTGATTAGTCCGTGAACAAGATCTCTTTCAGGCCGCTGACGTCATTTCTGGAGAGCAAGGGCTGCCGATTTCCGACCAAGGGCTCCTTCGCAAAAAAATGATCACGAATGCGTCGCACACTCGATGCTCTGAAAGCCGGTCAATATTGTTCACCCGGCCTCGGAGCTGGCAGGATCATCGCCCAGTCATAGTAAGCGCTCTATCCAGCCTGCAGATCGATTTCAAGCAGGGGCAGATAGCGCCCGGCTATGCTCGCTGACGATTGCAGGCCGATGAGCCTGGAGCCGCAGGCAAGATAAAATCCGAGCGCATTGGGATCGCCCTGGATCAGCATGCGACTGAAGCCCTGGTATTTGGCCTCGCGGCAGGCCAGGGTCATCAGAATGCGACCGTAACCCTTGCCGATGTCCTCTGGCTCCACAAAAAGAAAGCTCAACTCAGCCCGATCAGCCGAATCCGGCTCGAAGGCACAAAAGCCCTTTATCCGCCCGCCGGACTCGAGCAGATAAACCGAATTCTCGGCAACAAAGGTATTCGAGACAGTTAGCTCTGACCTGCAGGATTCCATAAATTTCGCCGAATAGCCCCAATGTGCTTTCGAGCGCAGGGCGAGTGCGCTGAGGGCTTCGGTATCCTGTGGTTGGGCGCGACGTAGTTTCATGGAGACTGTTCTTGTTTGTCAATGCCGGGTTTAACGAATCTGTTAACCGGCTGATACAAATTCTTCTCTACGGGAGAGTACGGACAATGCGAATCGCCATGGTAAACAAAGCCGGATCGGCGTCTATCGTGACCGCTTTCAGGCATCCGCCGACCGCCAGGCAAAGTGATAAAGACCGCTGTTCACTTCCGTCAGCGTACCGGCAAAATCGAGACGAAAACTGTGATTGTATTCAGTCTCGAAATACACGCAGCCGTCAGCGTCATCCGGGTGAAGGTAAAACATTAATCGTTGATTGGGAAAACGTCCATCGAAAAAACGGGTGTCGCGCTCACTGGTACAGAAGCCAAAAACTTGTACCTCGTCGGCCGGATCGAAAGAATAGTGGAGGTAGTTGATCAGATGATAAAAACTCTCGAAGCTGATGTCATCCGGAAACAGGATCAGGTGCTCGCGCTCGTGCTCTTCCCTGATAAGAGCGTTAAACTCCGGCGACAGAGTCTCGCCGGAGTCAGTCACAAAATCGTTCAGGGCTTCTTGCAGCTCCGTCCAGTCGGTGCCTCGCAGCTCGATCAATTTATCATTGGCCGGATTGGGGATGAAGGAATTGTCAACAGGACGGAGGCGCGGCCTGCGGTCCCACTGTTTTTCCGCCCAGATGTAGAAAGCGAGAAGTGTTAGCGCGATTAACAGTGCTGCAATCATTGTCAACATCTCCGCAGAGCGGTCGGCTCGGGACGGCGGGGCGCTGCAGTTGTGCTCTGTCCGTCCGCTTACACACTAAAACGGATATTGAGGATATCGCCGTCCTGCACGACATACTCCTTGCCTTCCAGACGAAAGAGGCCTTTGTCTTTAACGTCCTTTTCCGCTCCATGAACGACAAGATCATTATAGCTAAAACACTCGGCCCGAATAAAGCCGCGCGCCAGATCGGAGTGGATAGCACCCGCCGCCGCGACAGCCGAATCGCCGCGATAGATATTCCAGGCGCGCACCTCGTCGGAGCCGACGGTAAAGAAATTGATATAGCCCATCAGCTCATGAGCGAAAGTCGTCAGCCGCGCCTGCGCCGACTCCTTGATACCCATGTCTTCCATAAAGACTTGTGCTTCTTCGGGATCTTCAAGCGCCGCCAGCTCCATTTCGAATTTGCCCGCGAACTCGATGACAGGGTGAAGGGCTTCGATCTGTCCCAGCAGGTCCGCGTTCTGCCGAAAGCGTCCTTCATCGGAATTGAGAATGATCATCACCGGTTTAAGCGTCAGAAACTGAAAACCGCGGATAGCCTTTTCTTCCTGCTCACTCAGCTCAAGCGTACGTAAGGGCTGGTTGTCATTCAGACCTTCGGACACTTTTTGCAGCACTTTGAGTTCCAGCTCAAGCGCGGGTGTCTTGCGACCGCGTTTGATGTCCGCCTCCACGCGCTCGAGTCGTTTTTCGGCGATAATTAGGTCGGAGAGCAGCAGTTCATCGTCCAGTTTGTGAACATCCTGCAGGGGGCTGGCTGCGCCCAGCAGGTCGTCGTCGAAGTTACGGATAACCAGCCCGAGTGCGTCGGTATTCTTGATCAGGGCCATTGCCGTGCTGCTGAAGAGACCTTCTTTGGCCGATCCTTCCTGCATCCCCACAAAGTCGATGAACTTGACCGTGGCATAGACGGTCTTCTTCGGCTGGTACATTTCCGCGAGGCGCGTTACGCGCTCGTCCATCACATCCACGACTGCCAGGTTTGGCTCGGCCTTGGGATTGGCGTAGGCGGTCACTTCCGCTTCAGCCTTCGTCAAGGCATTGAATACCGTCGTTTTGCCGGCGTTCGGCAGTCCGATAAGTCCGATTTCCATCCAGTGTCTACCCTTGTATAACGATGTGTGAAAACGGCGCGCCCACAAAATACCGAGCCGCCAGCGGCACGCCATCACCGGCTCCGCTACAAAAGTAGAAACTTGCGCCGAGGGCGGCAAGTATTCCTGTTGCGGCGGCGTAATGGATTAATGGCTCTGTCGTATCGTTGCCGCTGCGGGACAGACGGGATCTCACCCTTCGAACAAACCTGCATTCAAGAACGCCGGCCTGTCGTAATTGAATGCTCCCGGCACTTCTCCGGTCGTAAAATTCGGTTTCAGTATTTCAATGAGTTTTTGTTCCCGATGACCCGGCACCTTCCAGCTCGTAAAATTCGGTCTTAATATTTCAATGAGTTTTTTTTCTCAGTGATATGGAATAATCATCGCAGCGGCATTTGTCAGATATGCGGATAGTACAACGAGATTATCGCCATCCAGCTTTGCTGTACGTTCAAATCCGCATCAATGAGAAACACTATCATGAGGTAATGGTATGTATGTCGGAATGAACTCAAAACTGACTGCCGTAACGCTGCTAATCTGTTGTGCAGCTCTGAGCGCTCTGTACGGACAATTCGATCCAGCAATGCAGCCGGGAACGACTCTGGTGGACATCGGTTCTTCGCCGGAGAAAGTGCACAGCAACGGTTCTGACGCCCGTCAGCAACGCGATGACAAACACCGCCTGGGCTGGCAATATCATTTGTTTAAGCTTAACATTCCTCTGGCCTGGAATCTGAGTAACGGCCGCGAAGAGATCATAATCGGCTTTGATGATGACTTCGTTGCTACGAGTTGGATTTCCGACACTCAGTTCACAGCGGAAGACATACTTGAATACATCATCTATGATATGGAGCATCCGGACTTAGTGTGGAAAAAAAATCTGCCGGGCGCCACTGGTAACTTCCGTTGGATCACCCACCCCTTCCTTTACACTAGCACGCATCCCAATCACATTTTTGCGACGCAGGAGCAGGGCGCTTCCAATTTTGACTTCGGGACACAAAACAAATTTTGGGATGGAACCTGTGCCCTTTATGGCGGTCCTGGACATGGTTACGGCATTTTTTCCGTCGCGCTTGCTCTGGCGAACGGCACGGGAATGGTCGGCATAGCGCCTGAATGTTCGGGCTTTGCGACGAGTTTCAAATCGTTCAACTATCACAACATCGATGTCGATCCCCAGATCGGGGGCGTTCAGGTACCGGACGTCTGGAGCACATCTTATCTCGGTTCGCCGGACGAAAAAGAACGCTTTCGCAGCGCAATCGACGCGGGCGTGGTAGTGGTCGCCGCCACCGGCAATGGAATGGAACACTATTCACAGATTTTTTCGCCTTCGAATTGCGCAGATGCGCCGGGGCAGCGCAATTACGGATCTGTTGCGCCCAGAGCGGTGTATCCTGCCGCCTTTGCCTGGGCCGATCCCAACAATCCGAATAAAGACATTAAAGTAATCGCGGTCGGCATAGTGAATGAGGGTGAATACATAGGGCCGACCTGCGCATACAACGGTGAAGGAGGGGAAACATTTCCCAAGAACTTCAACTACTCTCCGGGCCGCACGAAATTTTCAACGGACGGAGCTGCAGAACGGGAACGCCAGCAAGAGTTTGCTTTTGTCGATCTGGTGGTCTACAATAATGATCTCGTTGCTTTCACTATCGGTCGGGATCCTGCAACATCGCCGGAGTATCGCCAGGGGGATGGCGTCACCTCGCGCGCATCGCCGCAAGTAAGCGGCACTGTTGCGCTGATGCGCTCGATTAACAAGTACCTGAGCAGCGACGGTTCACAGCCGACCGACCTGGCGGACGTCCAGCGCAATGCATACAAAATTCTGACCTTCACGGCGCGCAAAGTGCTGGATGCCGGAGTAGGCACGAATCCCGAGGACCGTTGGTACATCGATTGGGGTAGAAATATTAACGCCTTGCTGCCCGGACACCCATGCTGGAATGAAGCTGATTTTCTCGATAACGACAATCCGCCGAAAAGAACGCTGCCTGACGACTATCCCGTCAGTGAAGCCTCCCAAACTGCTCCCGCCGATTTTGAATACAGCGTTGCGCTTAACGGCAACAATCCGATCGATCCCTTGCAACGCTCCTGGTCGCCACGATTCGGTTTCGGCATAATGGACAGTTATCGTGCAGTGGCGCATGCCATCATCGACAAAGGTGACTTCGAATACACGGCATCGACAACCCTGGCACCAAGCGGTAACTCGCAGAACGATGAAGGGCGTCACCTGATCCATTTCGGCTCCCGAACGCTTCAGGGAGCAAACGTCGTTAATGTACTGGAACAGGGCGGCCGCAGCTTTCCCGGCGGCGCAAACTACGCTAACAATCATGGCGAGACGCGTATTAATGCTCCCGGCGGAACGGGCATCGATATCAACATACCCGCTAATACTACGACGGCCATTGACGGCATCCTCTGGCAGACCGCTGTTAGCAAGCGCCATAACAGAATCGTGACACAAGCCGACGGCAAGATTTTGATTTCAGGGTACCTGGAAGACATTGAGCTTGTCGGCAATCTGGAAGTCGGCGACCTGGAAGTTCATCAGCCCGATCCGCAGTCCGGCGCCGAGGCGGGACTGAGGCTCAATGGAAGCAATGCCGCTATTTTCGGTGATGTGAAGTTGTTGCAACATTCACGCATCAAATTGGACGCCGGGATGATGACAGTCCGGCCCGGCGGTTCAATCGAGCTGCGCGGCGACAATGACCTCGTTGTTGAAAACGGCGCCACCTTAATCATGGAGTATCCCTCCCGTATCACCGGCGACGCCGCTCGCAAAGTGTTGATAAGAAGTGGCGGACGCCTGTTAATTAAACAAAAGCCTTCCAGTGACGATCAGTGGCAGACGGAAATTCTCTGCCGCCTGGATGTGGATGCCGGCGGCATTCTGGAAATCGAAGACCATGCCTTTGTGCGATTTGCAGATATCTCGCTTGCCGACCCGACTAATGACGTAGTCTTCGGCCCTGAATATCAGGCACGCATCGATGTCGACTCGCCCTTTCTTTTCGGCAACGGTCAGACAGAAATTTACGGCAATTGGACTATCGGCAGCAACCTCATATTATCGCAGCCGACCTATACCCTTAAACCTTCGGGATCGATCCGACTGGGAACCAACACCCTGACGATTGCCGGCGGGACGACCCTTGAGATGGAATATCCATCCAGCATTGTCGGCGATCAGGCGGCGCGTTTAATAGTGGAAAACGGCGCTACTCTGCATATCAAGTATGTGGCCGACTTTCCATCCAGCGGCCGGTTCGCTCCAACGCGCCTCCAGGTGCCGGGGCTATACGTTGAAAGCGGCGGCACAATCATTGTCGATCAAAACGCAAGGGTTGAATTTCAACACTTCGACATTGATCGCGCCGCTACGTTTTTCGCTAAGCCCGGCGCACACATAATTCTTGCGGAAAGCACGAACTACGTCTGTGACGGTCGTTTCATCGTCGATGTCAGCGATGCGGGACAGCCGCGCGTAAGTTTCAGCGGTCCTTCGGCTTGTAACCTGCCCACAAACCTGGCGCGCCTTCACTGCCGTGTGAACGGCAAATACGAAGAGGACGATATCAACCAGTCTTATCTCCAGTTGCAATATGCCGACTTCAGCAATGTGATAGTTGAGGTGGGTAGTATTCCTGTTGCTCCCGTTCGGTCTTGCAGCTTTGGCACCAGCCGCAAGCTGGCCGCCGCGAGTGGAATTGCCGTTCCGGCGCTCTTCAAAATCAATTTCCGTTTAAGCAATCGCGATCGGCTGGCTCTCGAACGGCAAAAGGGACTTTACCCCGGCAATGTTCAATTCATTGATTGCCACTTCTCTGATTCCGATGGCGACCTTGATGTTGATTTCGACCGCAACAATGATGACTATCCAATTGGCGGCATCATGACGCAGAGTCTTGTTTTTGTCGATGTTGAAGGATGTACATTCGACTATGTATCGCATGCCTTAAACTCGATGAACTCCTTATATCTGGTGACCTTCAAAGACAACGTTGTCAACACCTGCAACTACGGATTACACGACGAAGGATCCGCTGTCCTTTATTGCGGCAATGTCTTAAACAAAGTCGAATTCGGTTCGGCTTTCAGCGATTCGCGTGTCAGCGGTGTGTATGACAATACGTTTAATGTTGTCGGACGCGGTATTCGCACCGCCGGTGGTCCACGGCTCAACGTACGCAACAACGTGTTTGTCAATTACGCAGCCGGCATATTCAGTGACGGACGGACCGAGCTGTCGATGACCAATGACGCGGATGGGACAATCAACGGCTTTAACGATTTTATCCTGGAGAATAAAAACGATCTGAAAGACGTTGAGTTTTTACAGCCTGAACTTCAAGACGGTCAACTTGTTCGGCGTACGAACACCAGCCGTGACATCGAGTTTTTTCCGATGTGCGAGAACCAGCCGAGCTGTCCGAATAACATCATTCTAGAGTGCGGCTTCAATATGTTTGGCTTCTTTAGCCGGCACCATCTGATAAACCTCAGCGCAGATCCCGCACCCGGTATAGAGGTTACAATCAATGTCGATCACAATCAATGGAATAATGACAATCCTTTGTTTAGCGTCCGTCTCGATGAACCCGACTCCTACATCATCCCGGACGGCACGGTGATTGACGAAGAGCGCAGCACATTTCGTAACTGCTCCGTTGAGCACAGCGAATTGCTGGATTGTAATATAAGCGGAATTATCGGGGGACGCTGCGATCCCGACGCGCATCGCAATATCGGCAAATGGACGGAATTCGATTTGAGTCAGTTGCCGATATTAGATGCGGCCTACTGGGACGCCCGTGCACAGATGACGAACCCGACCGTAACCGAAAACTGCCGCCGAACCAAGATGTTCGACGCGCTGGAATCTGCAACTTTGATCGATTTGAACGAGTCGCACCTGCGGCCTTTATTAACCGAATATCAGACTATCTCTGTTGAATCAACGGCGTCGGTGTCACTGAAAGCGACGGCGCTGACACTAAAAGGCGAAGTTCACGAGCGCTTGAACGAATCCTCCGCTGCCATCAGCGTGTACACTCAGGTACTTACACTTTACCAGAATGAGATTGAATCGTTCCCGGCCGCCTGGCGTTTACAGCAGTTGATGGCGGAGCAGGACTTTGCCGACTACGGCGAAGAATACTATCAGGCCCTTGCCGATCGGCAAAACCGTGTCCTCGTCGATATGCGCAACATATCGATGACGGGCGGCGGCGCTATTAACAAACGCAACAATGGCATTTTGCCGGACCAGAATGCTGCCGCTGTCGGAGCTCCGCAATTGCAACTCGCGCAGAATGCTCCCAACCCCTTCAGCGAGTCGACAGTTATTCGCTTTACACTGGAGGAGACAGATGCGGTCCGCCTCGTCGTCACCGACGCACTCGGCAACACCGTAGTCGTTCTGGCAAAGGGTGTTTACCAGGCCGGCAGCCATACACTGCATTTCGAAACAGGTGACCTGGCCAGCGGCGTCTATCACTATCGACTGGAAACACGGGGACAGGTGCTGAGCAGACACATGCTGATCGCGAAGTGAGATTCAATCGCTTTAATTTCTGTCGGCGGATTCCGCTAACGGCAAG
The DNA here is from genome assembly GCA_028284775.1 of Candidatus Kapaibacterium sp. GTDB lineage: Bacteria > Bacteroidota > Ignavibacteria > Kapaibacteriales > UBA7675 > JANQRB01. The sequence goes on from JANQRB010000028.1 coordinate 71,063, forward strand.
GTAAGGGTTGTCGGGCGTTCATCGCGGCGGATCCGGTCAGAACAGCGGTGAAGCTCCTATGCTTCACCGCTGCTATTTAAATCCGGCACATAGATTCGTTTTGTGCAAGCCTTAATTCTTTGCCCAGAAGGGAAAACGAACTGTATGCTCGTAAACCGCGCACCAATCTTCTCTGCCCGCTTCCGGCGGGCTCGCGCATTAGTTCTAAGTGTTTCGGCTTCAACAATCGGGAATCGTCGGCATGGGCATACGGTGGCTCCGGATCGGCCTCGAGATTTACCATACTTGCGAATATTTTCCAGCGTTTTCGAATTTAACAATTCACGACAACACCCGAAATTCGGCGCCACGACGGAGGCGTCCGCGGCCCACTGACTCCGACAAGGCAGGCGCGACTGTACTACCGCGCCCGCCCAGACAGATCAGGCTATCGAATTTCCCAATGACAACATGAGTTGCTGGTCGGACACAGGAAACGCACAACGTCCAGCGGACAATCGCCGGGACAGATTTCCGTACAGCCGACATGTGAACAGTCGTCGGGAATAATGATCCTGCAGCCGTTGATTTCAAATCCTTCGATACACTCGTCAGCGCTCGGAGAGATACTTACTCTCGAACCGACTGGCATGTTGAAGGGACCATAAGTGGCCTGGTTCGTGATAATGAAGACTTCCTCGTCACAGTAACCGTTGTTTTTGATCGTGATTGCATCGCAGCCGCAGACCGCGACGCTGACATAGCTGAAACTTACGAACAATAATGCCGACAATGATGCAAGCAGAAACAGTCTCGATTTCATAAGACTACTCCGAATTGGTATGAATAATAGAGGATGTTCCTGTCCGGAGCGCCTGGTTAGTTAATGCTCCGAACAAGTCCGGCAGTGGTAGACTCTTCGATTGGGCTGATTCGTTGTCTTGACAACAGTGCTGAATATAATCAACTCTGAGATAATAGTTATGACTTTATGTATTTAAAATTCCGACAAGCCTTGCAAGTTTAATTGCGGAGCTCTTGCTTCGCTCAAACTCATTGCTCTGAACATGGTGATCCGCCGACAAACGGCAACAGAGGTTTATCATGATGATTGAGAAAGAAAGAGCAACTGATCATAATAGTCAACGCAGCAAACGCTGCAGCAGCAAGCCCACTAAATCTCGCCTTCCATCTAACACGCAATGTATGACAACTGTCTCCTGCATAAGCCGGTAAATAGTGCAATATGGTTTAAAGTGTGTTTCGCGAAATTCCCTCACAGCTACGCGCTGCAGTTCCGTAGGGTAATGTCCGTGCTCGGGATGTGCACACAAGTTAAGGCAAGATTTCTCCAGGAGAGTCAAAAGACGATCCGCATTGACCTGCGAATCACTCAGGGCAACATATTGATGAATCTCGATCAGGTCGCGTTTAGCAGACTCTAGGAGCACTACTCGAAACTTCATGTTGATCTGTTCGCTTTTATCTTGCGTCTTATGTCGAGAAAGGCCAATTCAACAGGCTCGGTTTTATTATCCTCCAGATCCCTGGCGCTCAGGGCAAGAATCTTTAACAGTGCCAGGCTCGCTTGAAGCTGTTCATAGCTGTGGATATCCTGAACAACGACCTTTGCCTCTCCATTGTGCGTAATAATAACGGTTTTCTGATTCTCAGCGATATCGCGAATCATCTCCGAAGCGTGCGCCTTGAGATAAGAAATCGGTTTAATTGCTTCACTGGGCTTCATGAAATCACCTCCTTTTATTCGACCACAATATGGTCCGAATTTTGGTCACATCAATAGCCGAATTACAATACTGCTACATCGTGAGCAATAATTGGTTCTCGATGAATCGTTATATCTAAAACAACTTCAACTGCCCCGGATCCGGCTCAGCCTCTGCGGTGGTCTTCAACTTTGCCCGTGCTTCCGCCATTTTGAATTCCACCAAGGCTTCTTCGATATCAGCCACGAAGTGCGAGCGCTCGTGTTCCATACTTTGCCCGAAAAGATAACGACGCGCGGCATGCGTCAGAATCAGTTTGTCGCGCGCGCGTGTCATACCGACATAGAGCAGGCGGCGTTCTTCATCGACGTCGCATTTGCTTCCCGGCCGCCGGTAGGGGATCAACCCTTCCTCGCAGCCGACGATAAACACCAGGGGAAACTCAAGGCCCTTGGACGCGTGCAGTGTCATCAGCGTCACCCGGTCGGCGCGTGAGTCATACTCATCATTTTCATTGTAGAGGGCGGCGGCCTCCATGAAACTCTGAAGCCGATCGCCGAAGGGAGCGGCCTTGAGCTGCATACGTTTAACAAAGTCGGCTCGCGTATCATCGTCAAGCGCTGGTGAACGGCCGAGAAGAAATTTATTAACCGATTCGATCGTTGCGCCGACCGGCTGCTGGGTGCTCCTTTGTTTTAAGTCGAGCAGGAAAGGCCGAATGCCGTCCATTGCCTTTGTCTCGGCAGCGCTGAGGGACGGCAGGGACCGCTGAGCGCTTAACACCTGCCAGAAGCTGACGCGCTCGAGCTCCGATTGCAGGGCCAGCTTGTGAAGGGCCTTGATAGCACTGTCGCCGACCGCGCCGCCCAGCAGCCCATTTGAACTAACAAGCGCATTGGGATTGACAAGGAGCGTCAGCAGACTCAGTATTTCGCGTGGCACCGGGCGTGTGAAAAAGGGCGTCTCACCAACCGTCTGAAATGGAATGCCCGAACGAGCAAAAGCTTCCTCCAGGTCACGGCTCTGGCTACCCAGGCGATAGAGGACGGCAACATCGCCAAACGAGAGTTCGGAGCCATCATCCGCGTCTACACGCCCGCTGTCAAGCGAAAAGTAACTGGTACCGCCCACCATCTTCTCGACTTGATGCACGACGTACTCAGCTTCAGCTTTATGCGTCGGCGCCCGATAGATGCTGAGCTTCGTGCTGCTGACTATTCCCGACCATACAGCTCCGGGCCCACGCTGCCCCTCCCTGTCGATCACCTGTCCGGAAGCCTTGAGTATCATCTGCGTGGAGCGATAGTTCTGATTGAGACGCAGGACCAGGGCGCCGGGAACATCATCCTGAAAGCGCAGGAAATATTCACGTCGGGCGCCGCGAAAGCCATAGATCGCCTGGTCGGGATCGCCGATGACACACAGGTTAACTCCGTGTCCGGCCAACAAGCGCAGCAGCCGGTATTGAGCATAGTTGATGTCCTGGTACTCATCGACGGCAATCCAGCGGTAGCGTCGCCGATATGACTCCAGCAGCTCCGGCAAGGCTTCGAAGAGCAGGATCGCCTTCATGATCAAATCGTCGAAGTCGAGCATGTGATGCTCCTGCAGAGCGGACTCATAGCGGCCGTAAATTGTTTTAGTTTCAGGCACATCTTTAAACAATTCATCCAATTCCGCGGCGTCCGGTGCCAGCAGGCGATTTTTAGCCTGCGAAATATGCTCCAGGTGTTGACGAATCTCTTTCTGGCTGCTGTCGGGCGACACCATTTTAAGCAGAGCCTGCTGCTGTTGTTCGGAGCAGATAACGAAGTTGGTCGGAATGCCGCAGCGTTCACCCTCCGCGCGTAAGATGGCGGCGCTAAAAGCGTGAAAGGTGTTAATTGTCACACGACGCGCAAGTTCTTCACCCAGCAGCGCCATCAGACGTTCCGCCATCTCGCCCGCCGCTTTGTTGGTGAACGTGATTGCCAGCAATTGCTCCGGCCCGGCTTTGTGCGTCTGCAGTATATAGGCCATGCGATAGGTCAGAGTGCGCGTTTTTCCGGTTCCCGGTCCGGCAATAATTGCCAGGGACGTATCGGTGCAGCGGACCGCCTGCTGCTGCTCCCGGTTTAGTCCGCTCAGGAGACTCTCTTCGGCAGCGGCAGTTTCTGAGGATGCATCATCCTTTGCCGGATCGGCAGGTAAAACCGATGTGCTCCGGCTGCTCGTAAGCCCATCGGATTCGGCGAAGAGGCTGTGTTGTTCCCATAGGAGCCGGGCGGTGTTTCCGGTCTGCCCCGGCGACAGGGAAGGCTCGGGATCACCAGGCTGAGAAGCAGCGGCGGGTGCCGGATCGGCTCCATCCGGATCGATGTGCGAGTGCGGCGCCCTGGCAAGGGACAGCGAGTCTGCCGCTTTTGCTTGTTCTGTCATCGTAGGGGCCGGCGGCCCTGCTGATTGTGCACTCGATTTTCGGGCCGGCGCTGTCGCAAACAAACCCGCTTGTTCACTGAATTCGGCCCGTTCGCTTTCATGGAAGAGTTTAATGGTTCCGTATTCGCCATCATAGCCGGCGGCGATGCTCAGATCGCCATTGCGCATTCGTCGTATGCCTTCCGCCAGCATGGCGCCGCCGGCATGCTCAATGTCTTCCAGTGGAAGATCCCGCAGGATAGTCAGCTCGGCGCCGAGCTTTGCGAGGAGCGCGGCGTAGGCCTGCTGAACGCGTTTGGAAGCGGGACCGACTTTTTGCACCTGGCCGAGAACTTCGGGCAGCGAAATTAAACTCTGGAAGGGATGCCAGCGCGCGGGTTTACGACCTTCATCGCAGTCGGCAAGAGAGTTAACACGGTGCATCACGCCGACGGTTACCGGGCGGCCGCAAACCGAACACTTCTTGTCGTGCGCCAGGGTGGCGGCCGGTTCCCAGCGAATGCCGCATTTGCGATGACCGTCGTAATGGTATTTGCCTTCTTCGGGAAAAAACTCGATAGTGCCGCCGAAGCGCTGCGGATCGCCGCTTTTCAAGGCCTGATAGATCGCCGGATAGGAGAGCTCCGTCGTAAACACATTCGCTTCACGCGCCAGTTTCTGCGGCGAGTGTGCATCGGAATTCGACACCAGCGTATAGTTGTCCAATGCAGAGAGACGCCAGTTCATGGGCGGGTCGGAGGACAGGCCGGTTTCGAGTGCAAAAATATGCGGTGTCAGGTCGTCGAAACATTCTTCGATGGTGTCGAAGCCGGACATCGAGCCGAAGAGGGCAAACCAGGGCGTCCAGATATGGGCAGGAATCAGAAAAGAGCGCGGGTCCGCTTCCAGCAGAATTTCCAGCAAATCGCGCGAGTCCAGCCCCAGTATCGGCCGGCCGTCGGAACGGATGTTTCCGATTTTGTCCAGCGCAGCCTGCAAGCGCTCCACCGCCGGAAAATCCGGCAGAAAGAGCACGTGATGAATCTTGCGGACCTTGCCGTTTTTCTTGTAGATGTTACTGATCTCACCGGCCAGCATGAAACGCACATTGTCCTGACAGGCAGCCGGTACGTTCGCCTGCACCTCCGCAGCGATATCATCTTTCAGACGAAAAAGACCCTCTTCGGCGGGTACGAGACGTTCTTTCATTTCGGCCAGCCAACCCGGGTGGGCTATGTCGCCGGTCGCCACCAACTGAACGCCTTTGAGCTGCGCCCAGCGGCTGAGATGCTCAAGCGTCAGATCCTTACTGGTAGCCCTGGAAAAGTGCGAATGGATGTGGAGATCGGCAATGAAATGCATGAGAGGCTCCGGACAACAATCAAATGTAGGTTTGGCTCCGCAGTGAATGTACCACCCAACAGTCGGAACACGGACGCCGGCATGGCTCACCGCAAATAAATTACTCATTCAATACGAAATTCTCAATTTCTGCTGATAAAAATGCAAGACGGACTTCGCAATGAACACTTACAGCGCCACCATTCCGCTTGCCTGCATCTTGCACAGGATATCGCAATTGTGCAGGACCGACCGGGCATTGAACACATTCTCGCACAAAAACTATTGACGGAGTGTTACCTATCGACTAGCCACGCTATCAACTATCGCTTCAAAACCTTTAACGGCAGCTCCAGGCCGGTAAGCATGCCTGTAGTTTGAACCGCCCCTATCGGCCTTACGAAGCTGCTGAATTCAATGTCAGGCGTTTTCCATCAACAAATCGGAGGTTTGCAATGTCTTGCAAGACCAAGAGATCAAGCGCGGCTCAGGTTTGCCGCGGCACTGTTTTGTTATTTTCAGTTATGCTGCTCTTCGGATCACAGGAGCTCAGGGCGCAGTGGATCAGCAATTGCGTCGGCGCGCAACGGACCTTCAACGCGGACTACAATCACGTAGAAGTCAACAAGTTCGAGTGGGGCAGCTCGGTGCGGCAGACAACGCCGTCTTTGCATAGCGGCTATGTCGTCGGCGGCAGCGATGATGACGATTTTTATCTGGGGCTTTTCGACCTGGATGGCATCCCGACCCGCATCGCTTCGATCGGTACGCCACAGGTCGATGACGGCCTGAGTGTTATCGAAACAGGCGTCGGCACGGCCAGTCCCGGTTACCTGATTGTCGGCCGCACCAGCTATCCCGCCGACCCGGCTTCCGGCCAGCCATGCAGCGGGCTTAATTGCCGTTTTCAGGACACCGAAATTTTAGCTATCCGCACCGACCAGAATCTGACCCCGCTGTGGTCATTGATTGTCGGCGGCCTGGAAACCGACGGCGCAAGCGCCGTTCGCGAGTTTCAGGGTGACGGCGGCGGTTACATCATTGCCGGCCATACGGATTCCTATGGCCAGGGCAACACCGACATGTACGTGATTCGCCTGAATCTGAACGGCAGCCTCGCCTGGGCGCGGACGATCGGCACCGGCGATTTCGAGATCGCCAATGACGTGGAAGAGTATGATACCGGAAGCAACCAGGGCTTCGTGGTGACCGGGACCCATACGACGCTGGGGCGATCGAGTCTGGCCGTTGCCTGGCTGGCCTACAACGGCACGCTGCAACGCGACCGCACCTATCAGTTGAATCCCGCCGGCGTCACCTGCCCGGCGTCCAGCTGTTCGCAGCACGGCTATTCCGGCAAGCCGATCGGCAGCCTGGGAAGTCATAGCGGCTTCATCTTCGGCGGCTACGACAATGCCCAAAACCTCTTTGCCGTGCGGACGGATGCCACCGGCGCGATCGGCGCATCGGAATGGGCCAGTCACTATACCATCAGCGGCAGTGATCAGGCCTATGAAATTTATCCGGTTCACAACGATCAGTTTGCCATGTGCGGCATCACCTGGAATGGAATGGACCTGGACCCCCTGCTGCTGACCCTTGACGGCAGCGGCAACAGCAGCGCGGCCCGGCGCTACGGCAATCCCGGCGAAGATGTTGCCAACGCCATGACGCCGACCAGCGACGGCGGCTTCGCGATGACCGGCTACCTGGAGTGGTTTACGCCGCTGCCCGCCGGCTTGCAGGTCTACGACGTCACGCTCCTCAAAGTCGACTGCAACCTGTCTCTCGATCAGTGCCAGGCCGAACTGGAAGTAACGGACACCGAGCTGGAGCATACGATCCTGACCGACCGCTTTTCGACAACGCCCGATCTGGACAATGCTGATATCATGGTCACGCAGGAAATTGTGGAACATGAACCGCTGCTGCGGTGCCAGCGCGACCCCTGCTGCGCGGACGAAAAGCCGACCTACAAAACGAAGATTACGAATGATCTGCCCGGGCAAGCGCCGCAGTTCACGGCGGCCCTCAGTGTCGATCACGCTTTAGAGTTTACGGGGCACGTGTTGGGCGGCTATATGGAGCCCGGCGGAAGTTGCGCTCCCGGCAGTGTTACCAGCTGGGACATGTGGATGTCGCTTGTTGACAATACCGGTACCGCACAGTGGCAGCGTGTATATGGCGGAGATGACGAGGATCGCGGCTGGTCGCTGCGTCAAGTCAGCAGCACTTCTCCGGGCGAAAACGGCTACCTGCTGGCAGGCTTCAGCGACAGCTCGCCCTATGTTAACACCACCCCAGGTCGTTATGCCTATGCCGTGCGGACCGACGCATTGGGCAATCAAAATGTCTCGCCCTCGACCTGGTCGATGAAATATGGCGGCCCCGGCTCTAATGAGTTTCACGACGCGCAGCAGACCGCCGGTGGAACCAACCTGATATTCGCAGGCTACAGCAACTTCCCCGGAAGCGGCCCCAGTACCAATATGTATGTTGTTAACACCAACATGGTTGGAGTGCCACAGTGGGCCTACACCTATGGCGGCAATGACTTCGATCGGGCCTGGGCTGTGATCGAAGTGCTGAACGACCCCGGCGGTACCGGATTCATCGTCGTGGGTGAAACGCGCAGCTTCGGCGCGGGCGCCCCGAACAACCGCAATGTCTATGTCGTCCGCCTGGACGCCAACGGAGGCATCCTTTGGGCGAATGTATACGGCGGCGAACTAGACGATGTCGGCTACTCGATTCAGGAAGTTAATGACAATCTCGGAAGCGGTTTCATTGTGGCCGGCGAAACGAACAGTTATACCGTTACGGGCGACAACTACGACGCCTTTGCTTTCCGCATCGAATACGACGGCCAACTTACCGATGATGTTTTTGGTTCGAGTGTCCGTCATGTTTACGGTCAGATCGGGATGAATGAGCTGGATGATCAGGCACGCTGGGTGATTCAGGCCTGCAACGACAACTACGTCCTGACCGGCGGTTACGAAACCAATACCCTTATCGTTGGAAACTTCGAGTATGCGACCTACGCACTGGAAATCCAGTCCGATGGATTACCGCAATGGGCCTACCTCTACGAAGCTTTTCTGATCGGCGTTACCGACTACCAGGGATTTGAGATCATCCAGAACTTCGTCGATCCTGACCTGGTTGACGGCAGTTATACTATTGGCGGACGCCAATCCTATTTTCTGGATGAAGAAGCGCTCTGCTATACGATCGGCTGCGACGGTCGCACGCTGCTTAATGACGTGCCTTGCGAGATGCAGGATGCGCCCGGCTATGCGAGGTGGGCCGGTCTGACGCGCGAGGTAGTAAATACTACCACACGTTCGAGCAATATGAACACAAGCGACATGTATCATAGCTTCGACGAAACGCCTTTCACGCCCTGTCAAATGCATGAAGTTGCCTGCTTAAACTCAACGGCCCCCAACAAACAGTCCGTGATCGAACCGGCCGATGCCGAGCGTCAGCCAGAGACGAGTGCGGCCAGGGGTCTCGCAATCGAATTGTTCCCGAACCCTGGTAAACAGGGCAGTGAGTTCACGCTACGGATTGCCGGCGAGACGCAAGAGGAATTAACAATCCAGATTAGCTCCTTGCTTGGGCAGACGGTGTTTAGCAGCAACGTCAGTCTCGGCCAGGGGACACAGGAGTTAGTACTCGATTCGCAGGGTTGGCCTGCCGGCAGCTATCTCGTCCGCGTAAGAGGAAACTCGGTCGCCGTAACGAAATCGCTCAGGATAACTCGCTGAAAACCTTAGACATTAGCAGGAAAGAGTAGGTCCTCGCGAGCTGCTCTTTCCTGTTTGTTTAAAAATCGGAGCTAAGCGCTTCGAATACAGGGCAGCACATCATTTCATCAAAGAATTCGGGCAAAAACGAATTCAGGCACAATGTGGCTTCGGTTCAATTGTGCCGCTGGCGCAAGCAACAGAGCCGCCCCGAGTAGACGGGCGGCTCTGTTTGCGTCTCCTCATTTGTCTGTCGGAGGACACATTTGTATTTTTAATACATCGCAGAATCAAATTACATTATTTCACACTGCGATTCAATACGTACATACCGCGTATTAATTAGTTTAGATAGGCACGGCTGCCTATGTCAACCTGGCTACATAAAGGAGAACATAGCCACCAGGGCAGGGATCGAATTATTACAGCTCCATTGAGCTATTTTCGGGCATGTAGAGGCGAAGGCCAGATTCTTGCATGAGCAGAACAAAATCCTGTCACAAAATCCAGGATATCGAGTATCCGGTCTTCGTATTTTTCTGCAACTATAGATCTGATGTTCATCAATACATCACAGGCCGTTTGTTGGTCTCCGCCGGCACTCTTAAACTTTACGACGAGCGCATACAGATCCGCCGATTTTTTGCCCGCGTAAAGCGCGGCGATGAATTCCTGTTGAAACTGATAGCCTGTCATACCATTCTCGGACTCCGTCTGCACGATTGCCACCCTAGCGGCTCTCCGCCGGAACAGGTACTCAATCCGCCAAGTCACCCTTCAGTTCGATTCCGTGCTCGATTAAAACCTTCAGCGAAATCAGAAGTGTCGGCCAAACCTGAGCGACGTGAAGCGCCTGACTGACATCATCGGTTGAAAATGGAACACGCCGGTGCCGTACACTCAGGACACAGCCTTGAGCCTTTGCCTGCAGATCAAAGGCCAGGTACTCGCGATAAAACTCGTATTCCAGCCGCACCGGACGATCAAAAACCTTGTAGCGCGTTGAAAGCCCGCTACCGTTGGCCCAGGTAAAATTCAATTCGCCACCCTCGCGGGGATCAGACTGACAAGCGGCGGGCCACCACTTGTCCAGCAAGTCCGCCTCTGTGAGATAGCTAAAAACGGTCTCCGTTCCGGCACGAATGAAAATCTTATCCTTGATATCCGTCAAGGCAGCCATAGCAATCTCTCCGATAAATGATTGATCCCGCCGTATCGATGCAGCGGGACGGTCCGACAGCTTGTGCCGTCACAGGCCAATGTTGCGGACCGGCAGCGCCCGCAAATTACTTCGGCGGCAGGGTCGCCACAAATTCACGCGCCTGCTGAATCCAGCGCGCCAGGTCTTCATCGCCGGAACAGCCCTCCGGCCCCACCATTATCCAGCCTTTCATCGGCCGGCCGGTAATGTCGAAAGGGCCCGCGCCGGGTTGCCGGATGGCCTCGGAGGAATCCTTGGGGTTAATGCGCAGCACCGCCCGATCTTTATTAACACCGCAGCACATGTTGCCATTCAAAAGAAATGCGATGCCGCCGAACATAGTCTTTTCTTCGATACCGGCGGTAGTGCCGAGCACCGCCCGCATTCGCTCCGCCAGTTGCTTATCGAATGCCATCTGACTCATTCCTTATAGCGTTATCAAAAGCCGCAACCGCATCGGCAGTTGCTGACGATCTGCAATATCGCACATCAGACGATATGCGGCGCCAGACGAATGTCTTCACGCGCCGCCCAGTACCTCAGAATGCTCAGCTCTTTCGCCGAAGGCATGCGGTTGCGTTTGCCGCGTGCCTGCACGATACGGCGCCCGACATTAGCGACTTCAATCGTGAGCAGTTTATGCGTTCCGATATCATCACACATTTCCAGGGTCCAGATCGAACTGCGTCCGGCGTAACAGGATCGCGCATAACTTGCGACGCAATGCTGCATTCGCCGGCCCTCGTTGATCAATTCCCTGGCGCTCAGCAGCTCTCTTATGGTCCAGATTCTGCGATTGCCTTTCTCGCTGCTGCCTTCGCTACGGCTGTATTCCCGCATTGGCGAGCGCTGCCATTGCAGACTCGCTCCCGATGATTCCCTGCCGAGACGACGGTGCCAGCCCTCCACCTGACGTAACAGGGCTTCCGGCGATCGCCCGCGCATACTGAAGTTTGGCTGCGGCGGCGGCTGTGTTTCGGTAACGCCGCGTGCAACAAATACCTCACGCTGCTCGAAACGCTGGTACTGAATGAAATCCACGATCGGGTTAACATGCATGAGATCGAGGAAGGGGTGCGCGATAAAAAAACGCAGTACCGAAAGCCAGAACTCATTATGCTCGAAGTGTCGCACCAAACGTGTGTCGCGCAGAGCATCGGCCAGCCGTTTATCGCCTCCGAGCGCGTGCACCTGTCCCCAGCGCAGCGCTTCTTCGATGCCGTAGGTTACAGGCGCCCGCAGAAAGTGATGCGCCATCTTCTTCGTTAAGGGAACGGGCAGCCCGGCGGCACTGCGAATGTTCCTACCGCCGGCGATATGCACAAACCAGGCCTGCTGCAACTTGTTGTCACTCAACCAGGCGGCATCCATAAAAACCGGCACATCAAAGTCGGCGAGCAAATGACGCAGCAGCGAAGCGAATTGCCTGCCGGGATTGTGGGACTGCGGTCGCCAATCCTCGATCAAGCGTCGCCAGGAGCAGCACCAGTCGACCAATGCGCAGATGCCTTTGATGTATTCGCAGCTCTGCAAGAGTTTCGACCGGCTTTCCAGGTGGAGCAGGGTTGCGCGCAAAATACGGCTGAATCGGCTGCGCTTAAGCGCGCGACAGATTTCCGCCTGCACAGGGTCGTGAATGTCGCGACAACGGACGTTTGACAGATTCGCGATGTCAAGTGTGCGCAGAATACTCTTTCGTTTCCCGGCGGCCAGACGACGGCGTGCCTCGACCTCATTTTGTTCTAGTTGCCAGTCGCGATACTTCGAGAGCGAGGCAAATCCTTTCTTCCTGTATTCCGGCGCTTCAGCCGGCAGATAACGCTTCTTCGCCGCATTGTTGCGACGCGCCATACGAATGTCGTTGACTACGTAAATATTGCCCATGATGTATGTGAATTTTTCTCTTCAATTTCAATAAATACAATTAAGCTATGGCTCGGAACAGCAGCAGCCATGCATCGAGTCCGAGCTTTTTTACTTTTGCAGTCGAATTCAGAGGCAGACAATGAAGAACTATCCGCACGCCCGGAACTTTGCGATCGAGCTGTTCAGACTGCCGGCCCCGTAAGATCGGCACCTTGCATTGGCAATAAGCTTTTTGGCAAGAGGTCCAGTAGACCACAGGGCTTGAATGCGAGAGCAGGATCTGCTCGCCAATACTTCAGGCTACAGTCAACTCAGCAGCGAAAGCTTCGGACGGGTATTCGGATACTATTTCAGAAAGTGTATCTCATCGTAGATTTTCCTCCGGTTCGGGATGGTTGAACAGGAGCGCGACAAAAGTGCCGAAAATACTTTAAGTGTGCAATTATTTTTTGTTAATCCGGTGAAAAATGAGCGTCCATTTTCTGATTGACAAAACTCTCCTGCAAGTTGCTCTCTTTCAGTCTATTCCGCTGCCAGTAGTGACCGACCTACTTCCAGGGTATTCCGATAAAGCTGAGCCTGCGAAATTGTAGCCATTTACGAACGAATCGACTGTTCGATCTTATCGCGCACTCGATCTAAGGGGTTTACTTCCGGCAGATCTCATGTCGCCGCTGTGGCCGGGCTATCCACTGTTCGAATTCAAAGGAGAAGACAATCGTGACAAGTTACTAATTGTTAACAGCCATTCCGATCGATGTGCCGTCCCATGATGTTTCCTTGGCTGCAAGGAAAACACAGCTTATCAGACGCGTTCATTGGGCGACAATGGATCCATTTGTGTACTTACGCGCACATCTGGCCATCCCGCACAGCGTATAAAGCTTGATGAGGCGATACTCCACAGATCAATGACAGCAATTATCGCTTTCAGATTCTCGTTGCTTGCCAGTGGTAAAGAGCAGGCTGAGCCGACGGTGATCGAATACACCCAATCCGTCTGTCGAGCAGGCACATGGGTAGACCGCAGCAACTACGTGAGATCAATAGTGTTAACCAGCAGCGCCTCGGAATGAAGAAGCGCTTGTTTGTTCCGGGAATTGTGGTTCGGTTGGGGTAGAATTTGTGCGGGCATGTGATGTCAGAAGAATTGAGATCGATCGAAAAGGAGGAAAAGGGAAGAGGTGGTAGGGAGTGGGTTGTGAGCGATTTGATTGTTGTTGCAACAACGATTAAACTGGCTGGGTTCTGCCCTCCGGGCCCTCCCTCCGCCACCGCCTTCCAAATATTACTCGCATCCAAATCACAACCCATCACCACCGGCATTCTCACTCGCCGGCGTCGATTCGCAGATTCTTTTGCCCGGTTTTTATAGGATCCCTACAGACGCGTCGCTATTATACGAAAAGCATCCCACTTATACCGCGCCGGAAAGTCTTCATCAGCGTCCAAATACCTAAGCGGTCTGCTGAGCCTGTTAACCGGTCACCAGCTCAGCATTTCCGCTACCTGACCCGGACCACATACTTTGCAGCCTCTTAAAACATGTTCCGCGATCAGACTTCAGCAATAGGGCAGCCAATCGGCAGCGAGTTACTCTACCGTCAGTCGGCATTATCACGCCGCAAGTCGGCATCTTGCATTTGGTGGCGTATCGAGATTTTCCCATCGACAGTGTATCCCTTTGCCCGCGTATTGGAGGACTCAGCAGCTCAATTCAGCTAACTGACGCGTATCCTGATCGATCGAGAGCGCAAGTTCCAATACTGATTATCTGTACCTGACAGCAAGGAATGACTCTGGCGGAATCACAAAGTCATTCGTCTTTCCTTGAGTGATCATTGCGACGAAAATCACGGATCGACGCACCCCCGCCACTCGAAACCTAAAAGGTATCAGCAGCCACGCCTGCCTAGCCTACCTACAGTTGATTGTTTGAGCGCAGGCCGCAGCCAGATATTACACCCCAAACTGAGTATAAAACGCGCCTGACTGTAAAATAAATATTAATTTGCGGCACACAATCAAAGCGGAGTATTTCCTTGAGTGCAGACAATCACTCCGAAAAGTACGACAGCAAAAGAAATACGAAGGGCCGTCGCGAAGTAAAGCCATACCTCCGGCACCTCTTCTTCCTCGCATTCATTGTTTTTGCCCTCAACAAGTTTTACTTAAGGCCATGGGTGCTGGAACGCGAACTCCCGAAAATTGCCGTCGTCTTGGTAAACTCCCTGCCGAATCTGATCGAAGCAATCATGGCTACAATTCTGCTTCTTGGTGTGACAACGCTATTACGGCTGCGTTTACAGCAAAGACCGGTTTGGCTCAAAGATTCGACATTATTGCTGCTCGTTTCGGCGATCGTCGGCTGCTATGTCATTGCCCAGGAGCTTAACTTCCACCGCCTGGGCGGCAGCAATGTATACGATCCCTACGATGTTTTCGCATCACTGCTCGGGCTTGTCATTATTAACAGGGTTATAAACAAATATGGCTTTATGGAATAAGGGCAGCAGGTTAACAGACGGTGTCAAGCGCTAATGTTCAACCGGAGGAAGCTAATGAAAAACGGCAATGGCAACCCGGAGGAATCCAATGTAATTCAAGCGAAGCATAGTGGACGCTCTGCAATGCAAGAGTTAGTTAACGATTTTGTTACAATTCGGCCGTTGAAATTCAGCGCAGCAAGCGCGCCCCGAACTCTACCGCAAACCGGCATCATCCAATCGTGCTCACCAGTCTGGGCCGACTAGGACAGCCTGATTGAACTCAAAGAATTTCTCAGGCTCTCAATACCTTCCTGCCAATAAGACTCATGCTCGAAGCGAGGATGGGCGCCGTGCGTCCGTCGATCGTGCCAGCGCGAAGCTACCCAGGCCCGTGACCAGACAAGACGCAATGCGCGCAGCGGTTCGACAAGTTCCAACCATTCATCCGGAAATGGACGCAGGGCGCGATAGCCATGCAATAGGGCTTCCATAAGCCCCCGGTCCTGCTCGTCACGCTTAAGCAATACCATGAGGTCCTGTGCCGGAGGCGCAAGTAAACTGTCGTCGAAATCAAAGAGTGTTAAGCCCTGTGTAGTGCAGAGAATGTTTCCCTTGTGCAGGTCGCCGTGCACCGGCAAAAGTTCTGCGCCTTGGAAGAGCGGGGTGATTAGCTCTAACAGCTCTTCGAAGACCTCGCGCAAAGTTGTCTGCAATGTGCCGGGGATCTTGCCGGATTCCAACAAATATTCGAGATTGCCGAGGCCAAAGCTCTCCGGCAGCAAGAGCGGACGGTTGGGCATTGCAAGAGTCACTGACAGCTCGTGCATCGCTGCGATTGTTCGTCCGAGCTGCTCCAGGTCATCCTTCGTGATACTATGCTGCGCATTTAACAGGCGACCCTCCACCAATGGATAGGCGGCACAATGAACACCTTTCGTCTGCCAGAGAGTCGCTCCCTCTCTGTTTGCAAGTGGCGCGATCACAGGTAGACCTTCTTGCTGTAGTAAGGCGACCAGGCGGTGTTCATCCAGCAGTGCTTCGCGCGACCAGCGTCCCGGCCGATAACACTTCAGTACAATCCAGTAGGGGGTCGGTGACGACGCGTCCGTCACCTCATAGCCGAAAACCCTGTTTTCAAGACTGTCGAAGTCACGAAGCCCACCCGTACAACGCACATCGAATGCTCCCTCCAACGCAGACATCATAGCATCGGCCTGCAGCATGTTAAAAATACCGGCCAATTCCGGGTCGCCGCGATCCCAATGCTCAAACCAGTACTGTGCCTTGTTGTTGGGATGATTCACTAAGTTACTCATGCAGCCTGACCTCATTGAATTGAATTCAATTCCAATCCTACCCTTGCATGGCGCTTGCCGCAAAATGACGATTTCGATCTTCGACACCCGGCTTGAAGACAAAGCAAACGATGTCGGAAATTATTCCGGTTTCGATCATTGGCGCTGCACTATGACTGCGCCTGTAGTGCCAACAAGCGCCGAATTTCATCTTCCAGGAATCGCGCTTCCGGAAACAGATGTTTGCTGTACATCCAGTTGACGCGCGGACCGATGGCAAACAGGCCGGTATTGGGTTTGTAAGCCGAGTTTACCCTGATGCGTTCGCTCTCCAGTATCGCTGGCAACTCCGATACCGGGATAATCCACTGGCGTTTAACAGTCCCACGACCTTTGTCGCGCAAAAAGCATTCAAGGCCTTCCGGTGAAACACGCAGCGTCGTTTGCTGTTTACGAGTGTCGAATACCAATAACTCGCTTGTGCCCGACTGCGCGGACGGCATTGCGCCGCCGGCCGCCGGTTGCATCGGCTGCACCGGCTCCTTCAGATAGGTTTTCCATGCCAAATAGGCCATCACGACGGCGGTGCCCATGGTGATGAGCTGGCTAGCGCCGTTAATATACGCAAGGATTTTCTCTTCCATTATCTGCTTGCTCTCCGTGCTGTTTGTCTCTGGTTGACGCCTGCAAAGGATTCCTGTGGCGTCCTGATTCCGACAAGTAAAAGGGCGATAGTCAAAATTGCGGTCTTTTGAACCACAGACTGTCGTATTGAATTTTGCGGCTTTCGGATTGTATGGATCACTGCTCGAGGTCAGGCCTCAATCGCCGGTCGGCTGAATGCCCGCGCCTTCCACCATCAGCATGACAACTTTCTGTGGCGCGCGCGGACGGTGCAGGACGCCCTTTGGAATCGTTACCCCCTGCTGCGGTCCCAGTTCAATTGTGCGGTCTTCCACATCGATGTAAAGCCGGCCTTCCACCACATAGAAAAACTCGTCTTCGTCATCGTGTTTATGCCAGTGAAACTCGCCTTCAATGATGCCGAGGCGTACGACACTTTCGTTAACTCTGCACAGGCTCTGATTAAACCACTGCTCCTTGCATGCCGCAACCTCGGCAGGAATATCGATCCTCTCCAAAGCTCCGAACTTGATGTCAAGATTGATGTTGTAATCCGGCTTGGACAAAATAATTCTCCTTGATTGCTTCCAGGTTTATGCTGTCCGACTCCCGGCCTATTGCGACAGCGAGTTTATGATTGCTCCGCTTGTAGCGCCTCACGACGCTACGGCCTGACTCAGCTCCATCAGATGGCCATCCGGATCGCGGAAAAAGCAGCGTATCTCCGCGCCCCAATCTACGGGCGGGGTCAGGAATTCGGCCCCGCGCTCTTTAAGCAGCTCGTAGGCGGCGCGGCAGTCGGGCACACGGAAGG
>JANQRB010000036.1 GCA_028284775.1 Candidatus Kapaibacterium sp.
CCATTGCAGCTGGCATGATCTCTACGAGACCTCCTTGCAGGTCTACCTGTTTGCCGGCTTTCCCGCTGCAATCGAAGCGCTGCAATCCCTGGAGACGGCTGTGCAGGGCCTGGGCCGCGACAGCCCTAACTTTGCGGCGGCGGCTTTGGACCCCGATGCATTCGAGCAGCAAGGCGAGAGGCTCTGCCGTAGCATTTACTCCAGCGCTTACGACAAAATGCGGCGGCGATTTGGACGCATAGCGCCTGATCTGGATCTCTGGATGATCGTTGAGGGCTATGGCAAAACACTGGCACGACCCGGCCTTGACATCAAGACGCGCGAGCTGATTACCGTCGCCATTTTAGCCGCTCTTGGCTGGTCTAATCAACTTTTTTCGCATATTCGGGGTGCCATGAATTGTGGCGCGGACTTGATGGAATGTACTGCCGTGTTGGACCTTGTTGCACCATATGTGGCTGAGGAGCACCTAAACAGCGCACGGACGGTTTTGAATAATGTTGCAAACAGATCTTCCGGATGAAGCCTTTACAACATTGCCATAGCGGACTGTACTGGTCCCTCTTCACACTTTGCGTCTTGACCTTGACTGCCGCCTACGGCGATCAGAAGGCAACACCGGGTGAAGGACGTCTGGGCGATAGCCGAACCATTCAAGAGCTGCAAACCGATCTGGATGATTTGCTCGACGACGAGCGCCTACAGCATGCCTTGATTGCGGCTCAGGTAATGTCGCTGCAGTCCGGTGAGATGATGTATCACCGGGATGCCGACAAAAATCTGCTGCCCGCCTCCTGCGCCAAATTGTTTACCAGCGCGGCGGCGCTGGAAATACTGGGCCAAGAGTTTGTCTTTACGACGTCGTTCTTTCTTGACGGCATCATTAAGCGGAACGGCGAATTTATCGGCAACGTCATTATCCGCGGCGCCGGCGATCCCAGTCTCTCGGACGCCTTCCTCCAGGAACCGCTCGCTATCCTCGAAGAGTGGTGCGATCAGTTTGAACTCCTGGGAATTCGATCGATTAGGGGCAATCTGGTGGGAGATGACAGTTATTTCGATCAGGTTCCCTTTGGTCCCGGATGGGCCTGGGATGATATGCCCTTCGCCTATTCCGCTGAAGTTGCGGCTCTTTCCTTTTTTGACAATAAAGTGGTGCTGAAAGTCCGTCCCGGCGATGCGCCCGGAATGCCGGCGAGCGTTTCAATGGAACCGGCAAATGAATATGTCAGCGTCAGAAATTTCGTCACTACGATCGCGGCCGACTCTGTTGTCGATATCACGCCGATTCGCGCTCTGGCATCCAATGTGGTGGAATTGCACGGCGCCATTGCCTGGGATTCAAGCGCCGGCGGCGCGGCTCGCAAGGAACGAACATTCGAAATTGCAGTCGCCAACCCGACGCTCTTCACGCTGCATCTGTTAAAACACTCGCTCCAAAGGCGGGGTATTCGCTTCCGCGGCAGCCTCTACGACAGCGAGGGCTGGGGCGACAAGATTTATTATAGCGACCTCCGGCCCGTTTTTGAACATACCTCACCGAGCCTGAAACATATCATCACGACCGTCAACCAACAAAGCCACAATCTCGCGGCCGATATGTTGCTCAAAACAATGGCCAAAGAATCTACCGGCGAAGGAAGCTTCGACAAAGGCGCAGAAATTCTTCGCGGCTTTGCCTCCCGGCATGGCATTGCTCCCGAAAGTTTTGCTCTTGTCGATGGTTCTGGTCTTTCGCGACTTAACTTGCTCTCGGCCCGCCAGATCGTTCAACTATTGAAGGCTATGTATGCTTCACAGCATCGGGACGTCTATATTCAGTCTCTGGCGCAGCCCGGCGCCGACGGCACACTGGCAAAACGAATGCGAGGCAGTCGGGCCGAGTCAAGAGTATTTGCCAAGACCGGATCGATGAATCACACCAGCACCATTGCGGGCTACGTATATTCCCGCGACAGTGAAGTTCTTGCTTTTTCGATTATGATGAATAATTCGAATGCCGCCCAGAGCGTCTCACGCAGCGTCCAGGATCTGTTCTGCATGCGTCTCGCCGGATTTACGCGCCATCCGGCGAAGCCCGATGGACACCACGCCAGGGGGAAGAATTAGCTCCTAAGCACAAATGACTTTTTTTGTAAATTGTAAGGTATCAACAACGTACTCCCTTCATTTGCGCTGGATATTACACAGAACACTTGTTACTTATTATCTGATCGCCTGACGGCTGTTTGCTCCGGCCCCGCTCCTTTGTTCCGATTGCTTGCGTTAATCGGGATTAGTTTGATCCGGGACCTGTCAAAAGCTTAACATCGTCGAAGGTGTCGCTCTCCGCATGGGAAGCTGATCAATTCACGTATGAAACGGGAACGCTACACGTATGCTGCCTTCTGACGCGAATGCCGAGACAAAGCACGAAATGAGTGATGTGCTGTACTTTTTCCTGCTGCTGCGCCGGCACTGGCTGTTTTTATGCCTTAGTACGATCGTCCCGACCACAGCCGTCGCCATATTCATGGTAAACTATGTCGACGACTGGTATTCGTCCAGTACGACTTTTGTACCTCCTAAGAGCAGCTCGTCGCTCCTGGGCGGCATGTTAGGCAACATCTCATCGGCCTTGCGCGATTTCGGATTGACCAAAGTCGGCGGTCGCAGCTCGGGCTACTCGCACATCGTTATCCTCGAGAGCAGACGCATGCTGGATACGCTGGTCGAACTGTATAATCTCGACTCCGCCTACGACATGCGAAGCGCGCCGCGTTCCGCCGTTCGCAAAACGCTGGCGGGCAACTATAATGTGACCCTCAATCGCCAGGGTTCCTACTCGCTGAGCGTATGGGACAAAGATCCGCGGAAGGCAGCTGAAATTGCCAATCGCGCGCTTAAACTGGGTGATGCCTTTGCCAATGATATCTTTCGTCGCGAGGCATCCGTTAATCGCAGGCTCATCGAAGAGCGAATGCACCAAAATCAGATCAATTTGCGTCGCACAGCCGATTCGATCAAGTGGTACACCAAGCGCTATCGGTTGCTGGCGCCCGAAGAACAGGCGGAGTTTGCATTTAAGGGATTGGCCGAGCTCCAGGCAAAAATCGCACAACAGGAGTTGATTCTCGGGATTTATGCGCGCGCGCTCGGCGAAGAAGATCCGGGCGTTCAGGCTCAGAAACTGGTGTTGCAGGAAATGCGCGATCGCGAGGCGGATCTGGTCAACAAACCCGGCCTGGCGGGTAACTTCACCCTCGATCAGGGCGGCGACGTGATGGTGCGGTATCTTAATCTGCGCGCCGACTATGAAGTGTACACGAAGCTGAAAGCCTTATTGATTCCGATGTATGAACAGACCCTGCTGGATGCTCAACGCAGTATTCCGACAATGTATGTCGTAGACGAAGCGGTCCCCGCCGACAAGAAAGGACGACCATTCCGCACTCTTTACGTTGGAGGTGCATTTGTCGGCTGTTTGATTTTCGCCAGCCTGCTGGTTGTCCTGATCGAAAAGTATCGCACGCTTCGGCAGCGATTCCCGGAATATTTCGCAAGGAAAAAGGCGGCCCAGGCAAGGGAGACCGCCGAAACGGAAGAAGTCTAACGACCCGTTTTCAGGCTTTCAAATAATTCGTCGAAGTCTTCATCGCTAAGCTGGTATCGTTCGTTACAGTACTGGCAGACAAGTTTACGCTGATCTTTGGCGTGCATATCACTGAGCTCGTCCATTCCCAGGGTGACCAACGCGCTCTTAAAGCGGTCGATGGAACAACGGCAGAAGAAATCGATCGGTGAACTCGACGCAATGTTCACGGGCGAATCGGCGACCATTCTGACGACTTCTTCCGGCTTGTAGCCTGTTGACCACAGCTCGGTCAGATTGCGCAACTCGCGAATGTTTTGTTCAACCTGCTCGACGCGCTCGTCATCGACTTTTGGCATAGCCTGTACCAATAGGCCGCCGGAATGTGCGACTTTTCCATCCTGATCGATATCGACATCCAGCAGCACTGCCGACCGTATTTGTTCAGACTGAATCAGGTAGTTGGCGATATCTGTGCTGATATCCCCCTCCTGAAGGTCCACAACACCGACCACCGGCTCGCGATGATGGTACAAAACCTTGCTGACTCGCAGCAGACCAATCCCAAGTCCGTCCCGCAAGCCGGCATTCTCCCGGCCGAAATCCAGGCTGGCGTTCGGATGCTCAACATAGCCTCGGGCTTCGCCGACCTGCATCGCCTCGGCAAATACACGCCCGACGACGCCATTGCCCATTGCTTCTACCGATACCCGCTCTTCGCCCTCCAGGAAGGAGGCCAGCAAAGAAGCGCCCGACAGTGCCCGGCCTAAAAACACAGCCGCAAGTGGACTGAGTCCGTGCCGCTGCTGGGCGGTCTGAACCGTACGAGTGTTCTGCACCACCGCGATCCGCAGAGCGGTATCTTCCGTCAGAGCTCGTACCACCCGATCGCGATTCTGATAGGACTTCTTCAGTCGTTTTAGTTCTTCACTCATACCGGAGATTCGCCTGTAGTCAGTGCTGCGAAATTTTGGATGAGAACGATCCAGCCCGACGGGGATTGTCGTCGAAAGTCGATTCGATCCCGGACTGTCCTGCAGGCTGCCCGCCACAGGCTGACAATGTCGGAAACTCTTTTGCCATTCCTGCGTTTCTGTTGTAACCAAAGCGGTGAAAGTCGTGTCGCTCATTCGGACCGATAGAATAATCTCCCGCGAAAAACGTTACTGAGAACTTGTCGTTAACAACCGAGAAACTATGAGCTACTGGCAGTGCCGACTGCGTCAATTGGTATGTGGGGCATCCCTCGCGGTTTTGGCAGCACTCTTTTCAAGCGACCTCCATGCACAACTACGGCTTGAACTGGAAACGGTAAGTATCCCCGACATCACAATCGATGACCAGGACTTCCCCACCCTCCGGTGTAATCTGCGAGCCAGTCTGAACGGCACGCCCATCGAGCTGCAAGCCGAGCATATCCTGATTGTAGAAGATAATCTTTCGCAAACACCGATTCAGGTGGATCGGCCGCAGGGCAGTGGATTTCAACGTGTAGTCTGGGTATCGCGCCTGCGGGGCGCGCAACGCGAAAACAACAATGACCCTGACAATCCCGTTGGCCGCAATATCGCCCGCATCTATGTGTTGTTTGATGGACAGATTGGCCGTATTAGCGGTCTTCATCGACGCGTCGATCTTGCACAAGTGCGCGTTTCGTCAACGAATCGTGACATCCAGAGTAATCTGCCGGACGTATTTTTCGGCAACGTTGCTCCCGGCGAGGACAGCACGGTAAGTCTACAGGTCAGATTACAGACGGCGCCCCGCGCCAACGGGCGGGAACGTCCGATCCTCGTCGACTCCGTCGCGACCGGCACACCCTTTTTCAGCTACCGCTGGCGCGGATCTATCCGCGACTCTTCTTCCCGCTTCCCGATTCAACTCGTCTCACCCTTCGGCTATGTAGTCGACATCAGCTTCAAGCCGCAAAGCAGCGATTTTGTCTACGATACATTAACGGTCTATTATGAAAACGGCGGCACGGAGAAGATTACGCTTTTTGGCAATAGCTTTGAAGTTCCGGACCGCTCGACGATAACTTTGCTTGAACCCTCGGATGACGATATTCTGACACCATGCCAGGATGTCGATATCCGTTGGACCGGCAGCGTGCCGGAATTGCCGGTTACTGTTGAGTTTTCCTCCGATGGCGGACGCAACTGGGATAGCCTTGCCAGCACAGTCGATACCATTTTTCGCTGGAATGTTCCCCCGATCGAATCGGATCAGGCGCGATTTCGGGTTCGCCAGCCGCTGCAACGATCCGACGCACAGGCGCTCACGCCTCAGACGGTGCCGGTCAACAAAATCGCCTTTCGCAATGACAGTGAGATAATGTTATCCGCCGATGTCACCGGCACAGTCGTGGAATGGGACACGCGCAGCCGCAGCGCCCGCCGTCGCCTGAGTATTCACGACACCCCTGTCGAGCAGGAGTCCTGGGAATGCCTGGGCCTGCGCTACGTCTCGGCCACGGAAATTGTGGCGGGCTTCAAGTCGCTTATCAGCGGCGAAGATTCGCTGTACTTTTTTGACCAGAGTTCGTTGGCGCCGACGCGGAAAATCGGCTTGCCCAACGGCTTCAATGCGGATGTCGTCCACGTCGATCCTCGCGGTCGATTCGTTGTAGCAATCCCGAATTTCGGCACCGAAGTCCTGCTGTATTCGCTGCCGGACGGCAATGTGCAGCGTTTGGCCTTTGGCTATCCCGTGTCGGCGCTTTCGCTCAGTGAGTTTGAAGATCAGGCCGGCATTGCGCTGCTCAATGGTGAAATCCTGCTTTTGCGTACGCCCGATTTCAGCGTCCAGTCCCGACTCGATTTTCGTCACTTGCCGATCGTTCTGCAACTGGCGCTTTCACCGGATGCGCGCTTTGTAGCATTGGGCACGCAGGCGCCGCAACCGACCTTCCAGGGTTCGGGGACCGCCGAAGTACACCTGGTTGATCTCGCCTCGGAACGTATTATTCGGTCTTTTCGCAAAAACAGCTCGGACCCGATCAGCTTTACCTTCAGCGCAACGGCGCGCTTTCTGGCGATCGGTTTCAAGGGCACGCCCCAAACTCGTGTTCTTAATCTGCCGGCCAACGTTGACGAAGGCAGCATCGTCGGCCATCCCTCTACACTTACAGATCTGCAGTTTGCTCCGAACGGTTTTTCAATCGGCAGCTCGTCTTTCTCGCGCTTTGAAAACATCAAGCTGCGGAATTTTTCCTTCCCGGAGCGCGACTCCTCATTGGTCCGGGTGGTGGGTCCGCGGCTTGCGCTGGCCAGCCCTTCCATCCCGCCTACGCTTATCGGCGCCCGACGCGACGTCAAGATTAATCAGGCCCTTTGCAACATCGGCGAAGCGCCCCTGGACCTTGCCAGACTGCGCCTGGAATCCGGAATCTCTTACAGACTGGCCACGGCATTTGAACGTGATACGCTCGCGCCGGGCGAATGTATTGACCTTGATATCATAGTAACACCGAGCGATACGGGCCTGATCAAGGATCGACTCATCTTTTCAATCTGCGAAAGCGAGTTCGACATAGCGCTCGAAACCAGGGTGCTGAATCGTAATATTGCCTTGCTGGCCGATGGCTTTGACTTCGGCAGCCTGTGTGTGGGCGAAGAAAAGGAACAAGAGGTGGATCTGATCCGCAACGATGATGATGAACCGCTGACCGTGAATGCAATCCTTATCGATAATATCGCAACTTCGCCCTTTGTACTCGCCTCGATCATTCGCGATACTATTCTTGCGCCGGGCGAAACACTGAAAGCGCTCTTCCGATTCGCGCCGCGAAATCTTGGACGAGATCAGCGCGAGATAACGATTTCACACTCCGACCAGAGCAAAGTTTTCGCAAAGCTTGTTTTCCTTGGCTCCGGTGTCGGTGCCGAGCTTGAATATTCGCACGATCATCTGCCATTCATACCGGAAATTCGTAACCGGCGCCTTACGATCGGCAACAACTCCGATAATAACGTTTCCATCCTGGGTCTGACGCCGACGCTGCCGGACGACTATCGCGTCATAACTCCGCTGCCGCTCGTCATTCCCCCGCAGGGGAGCGTCGAAATAGAAGTGGAATACACCGGGACGGCAACGCCGATACCCAGCGCCGAGCTGATCGCCGAATCCGACCCCTGTTCGGGCGATCGTCGCATTAGCGTCGGCGAGTATCACGGCAGCAGCATCGTCGAAGCAGGCACCGTCGTCGGAAATGGTACCGAGCCGGTGACGATCCCTATCACATACACCAACACTGAAGTACTGGAGTATAAGGGCGATCGAATCTTCGAAACTGAGCTAATGGTGCATCCGCGGCTATTTTTACCGCAAAGTGTTACGAGTCAGCTCGGCACAGCCACATTGATTCGTAATGAGATTGTTGACGGCCAGCGTATTATCGGCATCAGGGTCGAAGGTAATTTTCCGCCAACAGGGCTTGTTGCCGAAATTCACGGCCTGCCCGGTCTGGCCGACGTGTTGGAAACGCCGATTGATTTCGTGCCCGGTTCACTGTTTTGGAGTGCCGTGGTCGAGACTTTGCCGCGTTCCGGCCTCCTGCGTCTGGAACCCAGGGATCCCACCAGACGTCTGATTCATGCACAGCAAATCCTTACGCTTCGTAGCGCTTTTCCGAATCCCGCCACTAACCAGGTTATGCTGGATCTGCATTCGGAGCTCAGCGACGTCGTTACATTCGAGCTTTTCGATGTCCTCGGACAAGCACAGGGCCGCAGACAGCAGCGTTCGGTCATTCAGGGTGACTCACAGCATCTGATCGATGTGTCCGGGCTTCCCCCGGGTTCATATCGCGTTGTTGTCCGCCATGGCCAGGATATGAGCTCGCTGCAAATTGTAGTATCGGAATAATCGCGCAAGCAAAAGAAACGGCAAACAGGCTATGCGACTAATCGTAGTAATTGCAGCATTTACTTTGCTGCTGACGCGGGCATATTCGGAGACACGGGAAGATTCAACGGCGCTGGACGCTCCTGTTTCTCTCTTTGGCGGCCTGGGTCTGGCGGCGAACCTGCATTCTTCGCAATTTCTCGAATTGCCGGGAGTTCCCAACTGCTGCCAGGAGTATACCGGCGGCTTCGGCATTGGCTTCAACCTATTGGCGGGCATCGAATACCACCCTACGTCGACCATATTCGGCATGCCCTTTCGCTGGTCGGCGGCCCTTTCCTATTCTTCGCTTTCCGCCACGCTGGAAGAAGACGAATTTTTCGCCTGGTCCATCGAAGGTAACATCGCCGAGGAGGCAATTTCGCGCCACACCCTGGATGCCGGAATTACGCTCCTGTCGCTTCACCCCGCCCTGGCCTTGTATCCGATCGATGCCTTACCCGACTTTTCAATCAAAACAGGCTTGCTGGCCGGTATTCCCATCAGTTCGACCGTTGATCAGGACGAAGCTCTCATACAGCCGAGCAACGCGACCTTCGAAACATTCAACCGCAGCCGCAATCAGTACAGTGGTGATATTCCGGAATCCTCATCACTCTATGCGGCGCTTAACCTCGGCGCTCGTTATGATGTGCATCGCTTCGGTCGGTTTACCGTCACACCGGAGCTGAGCTACAATCTGGCACTGACGAACCTGGTCTCGGGCATCGACTGGAAAGCAAATTCTTTGCAGGCTAACGTCAGGCTCAGCTACCGAATGAGCGCTGCCGCAGCTCCTCCTCCCCCGCCACCTCCGCCGCCGCCACCTCCTCCTCCCCCGCCACCTCCGCCGCCGCCGGCGCTGGAGTTAGCCGTGAAGCTGACTCATGGAGAGCGAAGCTTACGCAATAATGATACGCTTTATGTCCCGGTGCGGATCGAACGTCAGATTCAACGCTTTGCGCTGTTACCGCTTGTTTACTTTGACAAAAACGGAACGGAGGTACGTTCTGTTGCGGCCTCTGAATCCGGTATGCCACGAGAGCGTATTCAGGCAAACGCGCTCAAGGAGATTGCTCTGTGGCTGCAGCGCAATCCGGAGTTAACAGTTACAATCACCGGTGCCGCCGCCGCTGACGAAGATTCATCCCTGGCAATGCGACGCGCGCAATTCGTTGCCGGCCAGTTCCAACAACATGGTATCCGCGTCGAACAGATTAGCATGGAAGTACAGGTTTTCGCCAGCCGCGACCTGCGCTATCCCGAGCTGCTCGACGAACAGCGCTATGCGCATGTCGGCTTTTCGGTTGAGCATTCGATCCTGGCTGTTGAACGGGTGAAAGAAGAGCGAAGCGCCGAAGCGGTTGAACTGATTGCCAGCCCTGTCATCAACTCCGGCGCCGATTCATATCAGCTTCAAGGCAGCGCCCGGCTGGGCTCGCAACAGATCGCGGAGCTGAATGACGGCGCACGACATTTTACCCTACCGCCAACCCTGCTCAGGCAGTCTTCCGGCCCAATGAAGCTGCGCGCGAACTATCGGATCGAGGACAGCGCGGAACAGACGCGCGCCGCCGAATTGCAGATCGTCGTACACCCCAGGGAAGAGCTGAGCTCGCAGGTTAACGTCGTCGACGGCAACGATGCGGAGGGACACACGCGCGAGTTCATTCTTGGTTTCTGTCGCTTTGACGAGTCACAGTTTTTTGCAGTTAATAATGCGGCGGTCGAAGAGCTGAAGGCGGCGCGACGCGCAGGACAGCACATCGAAATCCTGGCCCTGACCGACAATCTCGGCACACGGGAATACAATTCTTCACTGGCGCGCAAACGCGCTCAGTCCGCCCTTCGGACACTCGGGCTGAAGGAAAATGACGTATTGATCATCTTCCCGAATGAGCCGCTATTCGATGTGTCGACACCCTATGGCCGCATGTTAAGTCGTTCGGTGATTGTTCGTATCAAAGACAAGCGGGATTGAGTTCAATTCTAATCGTTCACGAGGCCTTTTTCGGCTTCAAAATACAGATATTATCCCGTGTAAATCAATTTTTACAGGGGCTTTTTCATTTTTTCGTACATAGTTCGTACACTTCTGATACTTCTACAATGCCAAGATTCACCAACTGAATCACTGGAGACATAACTCCCAAAGGCGTATTGGCCAACATAACTTCAATTTGAATGATATATCTGCACCACCTCTGTATTACTTTACCCATTCTTGACTAGATGCCTTATAGAACATTAGAAGTGCAAGGCTAGATGCCACTAATTTGCTATCCTACATACCCAATCGTAGCGTGATAGTATTTTTCCGAATACGCCGTACCCTTCACGATTATTATGGATGATTACTGGCAAAATTTGGCGAGTAATGATTTTTATATTGATTTTGTAATGATCTTAGCATATTTTCGATCAGAAACTGAGTGATGAAGATGGAGCTTTATGGTTGATTTTGAGTTGATTGGTTTCGATACTTTGGGAGTAAAAAAAATCGACTTTTTTTATTTCCCATCTGGTTTCAGTTAGCGAATTGGATCTCATGTTGTTCTACGTTAAAGATGGTATTTACGGTAATTGGTAAATTTTTTAGACTTAACTTCTGGGCACTTGATTCAGCGATCCAATTCACTCTCTTTGACACAGCCAAGCAAATTATTGTGATTTACCACTCTCGGCGGAATCAGGCGTATGCATAGTAATGCTCCTAATCATGAATTTGACTGGACATCTGATAAAGTACGTGAAGTTGAGAAGTTATTTGAAATCGAAAAGGCTCCTGAGTCAGATGGTAACTTGGGAGGTGATAATTCAACTGAGGGCAATGATGAAAGAGATACGGATGCTGGGAACGACAATTCAGGAAGCAGGAGCCAGTCTGAACGGACCTTAGAAGGAGAAGAACAAGCAATCCGGTACGAAAGTTATGATAAAGAAGAGCCGGATGTATTTAAGGTAGATACCTTATCTCCCGAATCCCGTCTGGGCTTTGCGAAGAAGACATTAATTGCCGTGGGATCGATTTTTGTACTTTTTACGACTTCATATTTGTTCCTCTTTGGCACAGAACAAACGTTTGAGAAAGTGTGGATTTTTACTTCGACAATAACGAATACAATAGTCTCCTTGATTTTAGGATACTACTTTCAGAAAAAATAGTACAATCTTTTATAATTGGGCGGGAACGGTAATGGCAGCCAAATATCAAACCTTGAGCAACTCCGTGGAATATTACATAGCAGACCACACATTTACCTTTGAAAGCGACAATGAAATTGTAATTCGAGATTGTACCGGGACGGAGCAATTCCGATGTGATGTAGACGTTCACGCATTGCACATGGAGGTCGTCCAGGTGGCTGGAGTCTGGAATGCCCGATTAGGACGTCCGGTTGACTTACCGATCGGCTCACCGATATTTATAACCATGCTCGATATGGATGCGGCAGGAGCTCAGGTTTTGTACGAAAAGCATGTACATAATGTACGACTGATTTTTGTCGGCACGGACGACTGCCGCTATGAATGCGGCACCGGTTCCATGCTTAAACTGGACAATGATAATAATCGCTATGCATACAGTTTATCGGACAACCAGTTTAATTTGAGCAATTCTGGACTGGGAAAGTCTGTGAAGTGTAACTACTTCAGCGATCTATACACTAGTAAAGAGAATGCTGCCCTCCTGTCTGCATCGGCATTGAAGGCTTCTGGGAAAACCAATCTATCATGGGAATTCGAACAATGAACCATCATAACTCATGGGCAATTTCCAGTGTTTACGGAAAAATCGAGCATGTGCTGCTGAGCTATCCGGAGATTGTTTGTACTCAACAGTTTCACGACAGTTATTTCGGCCTGTTTAATACACTGCGCAAAGATACTCGATTTTTTGTGTTAGCTCAATTCAACGAAAAACACAAAGCAGGAACAACGTATTCATATTTTGCACGAAAAGTCCTAGATCTGATTCAAAACCTGATGGAAAATGCCAGGGTGTCGAACGGCTATCTGGTAGACGAGATCATAAAACCGCTTGTGGAATATCGGACTCACGACAAACGCTATAATAATGGCAGAAAATTGGAGTTAAAGGAATACTTACCGACTGAATGGGTGCAGGATCACTTCGTGGTGTTGCAAAATAGCCCAGATAGTTACGCACTTCTTGAGCCAGTTCAATTTCGGCGATCAAATGTAACCAGACTTGGCGATCAGTTAATCGCTGATTACGTTGCAGCCCAATTGGATTATTACGTTAAACCATTCGCATTCCGTTTGGAAGGCGGTAATATCCTTGTAGGTGACAATTATGTCCTTATTGGTAGCCACATCCTGTTCAAAAACTGGCTACTTTTTAACCGCAAGTTGAATTTCGATCAGATTATACAGTACGTTCAGTGGAGCAGTGGCGTTGAAAATATTATATGGACAGGAGCGCAGGGCGGTTTCGGCACCGAAGTACAGGTTCTTGAAGGCGACAAGACGCCGATGCACTTAATGCCCCATATTGACATGTTCATCACGCTCGGCGGTAAGACCGAAAGAGATGCCGAGCTTATTTTCGTCGCAGAAATAACTGACGATAGTTGCATTTCTGTTCGAGATAACTTTAAGAATCAGTACAATAATTATTTGGACTTGGTGGCGAGAGTGCTGGAGGCATACGACGACGACGGGCGCTTCGAGGTAGAGCGACTGCCGAATATACTCTATAGACTTGGTGATTCCGTTTTAATACCGTTCAACAATTGCCTGAATGAAATGGTCGAGGGTGACGAATATCTTTTTTTGCCGGAGTATTTGCTTTCACATTCAAATTGGGCACAACAAACTCAGAAAATCCCATTTGACATTAATGATAGGCGACAATACATAAAACTAAACGCTCCTTTTGATTGTATTAGTTTTCATTCCTTCACAGGAACAAATAACTCACTGAATTACTTGATAAAAGTGATGTACCGCAATATTACATCTTTTCCGCTATACGCATCGACATATATTTTAATTCTGTTGCGTGTTTTTCTTTTATCAGTGCGAAATAAAAAATTCAGAGGGAATACATTGTCTAATTGGAACTTAAAAGATAATGTCTTCGCATCTTTCGGAGAAGCAGCCAACTATTGTCGTCACCCACTTGTGAAAAAGCAGATATCGTCATACATTTTGATACTTAGTATTGCACCTAAATTTCTCTTAGCGAAAGTCTTAGAAGAAATGGTTTTATCTAGTTTTAGGTTATGGTGGCACTTCTCTATAATAAGTATTTTTTCCTTGCGCGTATCTTATATGAATTTAATTATTAGGAATAAAAAGATAGGTTTTCGTTATGCCTAAGACTAAAGAGCTAGTATCAGATACTCTTGAAGAGGATGTAAAAATGTCTCAATCTGGGAGTACATCAATGGAAAAGGATTTGGATTCAAATCGAGTAGAAACAAAACTTGTGCAAATGCGCTTGCCCCAAAGAGCTTTGAATAATGTTGAAAAGTTGGTTGATTTTTTTTGCACAAATAATAGAACTAGAATTGTCATGGGTGCCCTTGAACTTGCCGTATTGATTGCTCAAGCTATTAATGAAGGAGGCAACGTATACATAAAAAGAAAAAATGGCGAACAGGAAACTATTAAGCTTGTTCGGTATTGAATTTTTCGAGAGGCGTACAATTAGCATCTATGTAATCAAATTTCTGCTTTTGCAAAAGAAAACAAGTGTTTTCGAAGAGCATCAGATGTATTTTCTTGACTGAAGTCTCATTGGATTGTGAGAATATTCGGGGTTGAAGATAGCTGAGCCGTAGCTCTCATAAATACGAAGATGTGGTACGACTTTTTTATATAAAATTATTCACTTCAATGTACAGCATAGAAGTGTATGGCTAAGGATTTGACATTATATCGGTCAACCACCAAATCTCACGATTGTGACCGGCCAATCTCACAGAAACTGACCGATTGCGAATCTTCTCTGAGCTAAGGTGCCTAAGGCGTCGCTTTATCCGACAAAGGCACTTCCGTGTTATTCTTCCGGGAAAAACACGTGGAGTTGTAAGCTTCCCCAAAATTCGAAACATTCGTAAATAGAAAACCACGAATGAATTTTTGGAGGAAGTATGAAGAAATCGAAGTTCAGTGAATCGCAGATCGTTTCGATTTTGAAGGCCAACGAGGCCGGTCGAAGCGTAAATGAGCTACGCAAGGAGCACGGCATCAGCCAGGCCACATTTTACAACTGGCGGGGCAAATACGGCGGTATGGACGCCTCTCTGATTAAGCGTCTACGCGAGCTGGAAGCCGAGAACAGCAAACTCAAGCGCATGTACGCCGACGTAAGCCTGGAAAAGGATGCTTTGAAGGATCTGATCGAAAAAAAGCTCTGACGCCCGCTGAAAAACGTGAGGCTGTCGACCATTTGCGCGGTAAGGGAATGAGTCTACGCCGGGCCTGCCGAAGTGTGCGATTGTCGACGTCGGCATATCGCTATAGGCACGTGCGACCGAATGATACCGAAATTATTGATGACTTGAACGTTTTGGCCGAGGAACACCCCGGATATGGTTTCTGGAAAATGTTTGAGGTACTCAGACGACACGGGTGCTCATGGAACCACAAGCGTGTATATCGGGTGTACACTTCGATGAAACTGAATGTACCACGCAGACGCAAGCGCAGGGTTCCTGCGAGATTCAGGACACCTCTGACGCTTCCGATTGGTCCGAACATCGTCTGGTCGATGGATTTCATGTCGGACAGCCTTCAAAGCAGCCGGAGCTTCCGAATCCTGAACGTAATTGATGATTACAATCGTGAGGCCCTGGCTGTCGTATCGGACATCTCCCTGAGTAGCCCACGCATTGTCAGAGAATTGGAGCGTCTGATCGAATGGCGCGGTGCCCCGGAGGCGATTCGAGTGGACAATGGCCCGGAGTTTACGTCTCACAAGTTTGTTGAATGGTGCGAAGGACACAAGATCGAAATACGCTATATCCAACCGGGCAAGCCAACGCAGAACAGCTTTATCAAGCGCTTTAACCGTAGCTACCGTACCGAAGTGTTAAACATCTGGATGTTTGATTCGCTCGACCAGGTACGCGCAATGAGCGCCGAATGGCAGTGCAAGTACAACGCCGAGCGCCCACATAAATCGCTCGAAAAATTGACGCCTCTTGAATTCCTGTTGATTTCTATGACAATCAAGAGCAATTACCGTAGCTTGTTGACCTTATACAGACATATCCTTAAGACTTGAATAAAGTTTGATTTGGTAAATCAAGGATACGCATTCTTTTGTCATCCACAACTTTAGAATATAACTCCATACGACAGGTACCAACTATAATGAAGACTCTATCGAAATGATAGAAACGATTTATAAATCACACACCATTATCTTGGAAACAGGTCTATGACAATTATAGTCTTAAGCGCTTTCCTATTTCCTTTATTATTTCGGTATTGTAAAATTTTTGACGCGATTTTTTTGTTTTAGAATTAAGGTACCGAACTTTGCAGTACTTTTCACCATGTTTTACAGGATCTTCAAGCTCCTTTTTCACTTTACAGAATTCCCGGTTGAACGAAATATTTGGATACTTTTTCTTCAACTTGTCTTTCAGATCATCAAATGTCAATGGATATTTTCTAAGAATACCCTCCTCTGAAACTGTAAGGGGGTATTGCTCCAGATTCATTAGAATATCGAAATTGCATAGCCGCATTGTCAGTAGCCTTCACTAATTTTGTTTCTAGCCGTAAGGCTATGTTGTAACCATTGTCAGATTCGTAAGGAAACTGCTTTTGCATATCATTAAGATAGTTGATAAATTTAATTGTGTGAGAATTTGGTTTCCCCAGAAATTCTCCTTTAGTCTCAGCAACGGAAATGAATGACAGTGGCATCAAATAGAAATAATATTGGGACAAATCTAATTGGAACCAATCACCGACACATTCCACATAATTACTTAAACTGGCTGTCCCAAATTCTTGGACCTTCAAGCTGGTTCCCCAGCTTTTGTTTATAAAGTGTACTGCATTGTCACGGATTTCAACTAGAGCTTCAATGTTTGCCGCGCAACGCGGATCTATGTCATTGCTGGCAATCAGAGTATTAACTGCTTTGAAAATGTCGATTGTCATTCCATTACCCGACCGATTCTTCTTCCCTTCAACAAATATTGAACTCAGCTTATTATTGTTTTTCAGCAAGATCTTTGCTTTAAGAAGCAACTCCCAGGAATTAACCATCAATATAGAGAATGTCTCTTCTCGGTATTTGAAATCCGGTTTGTTGTAAATTTCAATGGCTGAAATACAAGCTGCAACCGATTTGTCAAGGACTTCTTGTACATGTCCATAGATAAATACTTTTGGTTCTTCGTAGCCTACAATCTGTCTACACTCAACACCTGATTCGTTTTTATAGTGATATTGTCCTTTAACTTTTGGGTACTCTCTGAAAACAAACCCCTTTTTCCTCAAGCCTTTTACCAGTCCTGCGGGTTGATCACTGATTCTCTTCAACTCGTCATTCGTGGCTTCCCTATTATAAGTGAGAATGACAACTGCGAGGCTTTTAGAGCACTTATCCGGAAATCCCTCGAATGCTAGAACGGAATCGTCGAAGTTGAGATTCCTCTCCAAATCGAAAGTATTGCAGCACTTTTCAATCTCAGTTTTCTTTTTTCCGATTAAGCCCTGACTAATTGGTGACATAAGTCTTCAGATATAGTTTCTATTCAAGTATCGACACCCCAAAATACAAGTTTCCGCGATCTAACAAATAACTCATTTTAGCAACAAACTGAGTCTAAGACCAAGCTCTTTAACAATATTCGATCGCCACATTAGTTTTGCGTCTCCAGGCGTTCATCGTCCATCAAAAAACCTTTGATGAGGTACTCGTGTAGCCTGTGTGTGACCCAGATACAAAATTGGGTGCTGCGGTGAGATTTTATCCGATAATCGACGGATACTAAGACGTCGAGGATGTAAAAGGCAACAGGCTTATCCGAATTTGCAATTCGCAAAAATTGCAAATTGCTTCTTTCATCGACATCGTCCTCCGATAAGATGCTTTTTTAGGTACCACGAAACGATCGAAACGTCACGCTGGAACAACTCCGCCATTTGCGCCTACGTGAGCCTCACCGTCTCATTTTCAAACCGGACATAGATCTTCGCTTCTCCGTCTACGGCCTGGTACAATATGATATCGCTTTTGCTTACGATAGTTCCGGTATTCATTGCGTGAAACTTTGCGACTTACAACCTGCAAGGCAGGTTCTTTGCGCCACACCTGGTTCGTTTCGATTTCCTTCATTTCGGTGGTGTTCTTGATGTACTTCTTCAGCGACTTGTCATCCTTCGTTCCCGATGCAGGCACATCAATCGTCGTAGAAAGGTACAAAATCCCCAAAGACCAGGCGGCGCTCGATCAGGCGATCATCGGTCCCCCGCAGCGCGAAATTTAACACCGTGTCGACAGGTTGACGCAAGAGCTTGACAATGGAGTCAATCGTTAATTCATTGCTGTCGCGATCATTGATCTTTTGAACAACTTCGCCGACGCTAAAGCCGGCCTGTGCCGCCGGTGAATGAGTCAGCACCCAGGAAATACGAAATTCCCCGTCGCGAATTTCGACGCCAAGGCCGGCACGCTGTGTCTTAAAGGCTTCGTCGTAATTCGAATTCGCTTCCAGGTAAAGCATGTTGGCACTGAAGTCAAACAGACAAAGAAAACGTTTCCAGATAAGATTGCCGATGTTTCCCGCCAGGTCATCGTGCGCGAAAGCGCCGATTCCGATTTCAGTTATTTCGATCGGAAAATCACGCAGGGTGAAATCAGCGATCTTGAGCGAATGACCGCGGGCTTGATAAAAGTTAAGCTTCGTATTTCCGATGCCGGCTATACGAGCTGATGTCGGCATACGTTCTTTTGCGAAATGCTTATTGTTTTTGTTAAGAAACTGTGAAAAGATTGAAACTCCGGACGCGCCGGTGTCGATATGAAAGCGCCCGCGCAGATCATCGAACTCCAGCTCAACGGCAATACCGTCCAGCTTGAGCGCGGCGCCGTTCCCCTCGTAACGGTAGTCTTTGCGATCGTAAACGCTCATCTCCCGTTTAACGTAATCCAGCCCGACAATAAAGCGATTGAGAAAATCCATTCCAAGGATACCATCCATGGCCGGCAGGCCTCGGCGTAATTCTTTGAAATCCATTGCCACGATTGTCTGAGAATTCATCGTAATTTCGCCGACGCTCAATTCGGGCAGCTGCACCAATGACACGGCCTGCGAACCGCTGACGCCGCTGGCCATTAACTCGCCCTGCGATTCCCAGCCCTGCGCGGCTGCGATTGCAGCATCGATCACAGTCTTGCCTGCGCCGGTGTCGACAGCGAAGGTGTACACGCGATCGTCGAGCCTGACATCGACAAAAATATGATTGAGTTCATAGCGAAAAGGAATCACGACGCATTGCTCGCCCGCCGGAAATCGAAAGTCGCGCACGTCCGCTCGGCGAGGCTGAAAGATTTCATCATCGAGAGGAAGGTTGCGCTGCAACTGCCTGGTACGCAGAATAATCCGGTTGCCCAGAGCGTCGTTGAAATCCGTCATAGCTGGAAAGAGCCAACCGTCGTAGCTTTCGTAGTGAAGCAGTCTGGTCGTAGCGGATTCACCCTGGCTGGTGGAATCAACACGGTCGACAAGAAAAGAGTCTTTGTTAACATATAACACACTGGTCGCAAATGCCTTGTCAGCGTGGGCAAGCCATAGCAGTTTAAGCTGCCAATGACCTTCTTCGTCGCTCAATTCAAATGAATAACTGTCGCGGTGGATCAGGTAATCATTAAACAAAACATTCGTTGCCGAGTGCGATTCGGCGATGCCGTCGCTATCCTCGGTAATGCTGACTTTACCATTTTCATCAATGCGCCAGAGCTGCTGGCCGACAATACCCTCTTCATGCTGAAAAACGCCCAAGTCGAGAAAACTATGGCTGCGTCCCTGCCGAATGTCATAATCCGCGCTTTGGCTGCCGCGCATCGTATTATATTCACAATCCGAGACCATGCTGAGACTGCCAAGCGATTCCAGCACTTCACGGCCACCGACAGCTTCAAGCATGCGATCAAGCAGGACTTCCAGCTTCATGTAATTCTCCCAAAGGCTCAATAACTTAGATTAAGATGATGTTCATTCGACAAACGGACGCCTCAATCAGAAGCCGGCAATGACACTCTTGCGCACTCGAGCTAAACGAAGCGCGCACGGGCCTGCCGATACCGGGCAATGGGCTGGCCGCTTCCAAAAGTCGCTACTCCGGACTGATAGGATTGAAGGAGCGGAATGGAATAAGGGCAGCTCTATTTCCACTCCTTGCACCTGTAATTGTGAAAGGCTATACAACGAGTGTTTGCCCCAGGCCCTTGATGCCGACGCGCATATCGGCAAAATCGGCTGAAGCTTTTCGCAAACGCTGCATCGGCTCATTGAGCGGCTCGCGCCCCTGATAAAAAGTATTGGTATGTATCGGCACAAAAATGCGGGCATTCATGTGGCTGGCCATTTCCAATGCTTCCTCGGGCGTGCAATGATTGGAACGCCAGGGCTCGTAGGCGCCGATCGGCATTATCGCCACATCCACTAGCTCATGTTGCAACTGCTTGAAGTCGTCGCACATTGCCGTGTCGCCGCCGAAAACAATCTGCTTGCCGTTTTTGCGCAGCCGATAGGCATTGTAACTGCGGCCGGTTTCCGTATATCCGCGCCTGCGATCTTTCTCCCAGGGAAAGCGCCAGCCGAAATGACGGACTTTCAGTGCGCGCAGCTCGATACCGCGATAGTTCAGCTCCTCGTTCCAGTCCAGTTCGCGCAGGGTCCGCCAACGCAGCGACTGGACGACATCCTTCGTATTGGCGGCAGTGATAAAGTCAATCGCATCGGGGTATTTAGCTGCAAATCGCTTCAGTGTCGGATAATCCATGTGGTCCATATGCGCGTGCGACAGCAGCAGCAGATCGGGTTTGGGCAGTTGATCGAAATCGAGGGCGGGATGGGAATAGCGCGCGGGCCCCAGATTCATCCCGAGAAAATAGACGCCGATGCGCTGCGAGAACACGGGATCGGTCAAAATCCAGACGCCGAAAAAATTAATCAATACGGTTGAATGACCGATCCAGGCCATTGTTATCCGGTCATTATCCCATTCCAAAGGTGTCGGGCTGTGTTTCGGCGTCACGATGGCAGACGCCCGGCTCCCGGAATCGCCGAGACCGGGCTTGGCAACAAACAGTCCGCCGGCGAGCGCCAGTGCGCGCTGCAAAAATTTGCGCCTGCGCTTATTCATCGCAATCTCCTTGCGGGAACTTAGTTTAAGCTGCTAATCTCAGCTAGGGTGAACGCGCAAAGGCAATCCGGATTGTGACGCAAAAGAATTTGATGCGGATCTGACGGCCCGCGGATTCTGATTGCTCTGACAAAAGCGCGGACAGGCAGAGCGGCGGGATTGGAGCGACGCAGCACTCTGCCGCTTTCTCACTTTCGCAGTCGCGGCTGCCGGGAAGCAACGCTCAGATAGTCTTGCGTATCAGCGCACCATGCTGTCAACTGGATGCCATAGACGCAACCTGTGTCGATCATGCGGCAGTTGACGTCTTCGTAATATGCCGGTTGCATCAGGGGTGTATGGCCTGAGAGATGCGCCCGCCGTTCATCGGGCGCTTCGACCGGTCGGTCACGACTCCACATTATGTTGCGGAGTGCACTGCTGTGCTGACGCGCGTCGCCCTTTTGCTCTTGGTCTTCCTGAAAACGCAGCGCATACTCAATCGTAGCCCGTCTGGCCAGCGCATGAGTGACAACCAGTTTATCATTGCGCCAGACAAGCGGCAGAGAACACAAATAGTCGAAGTCGGCTTCCGGAAAAAACCAGCTGGAACAGCGATCGGGTTCGGCATTGATGCTCGCCAGAGTCTGTAGCCCGCCCTGATACAACCAGGACGAAAGCGCTTCGTCCGCTACACCCTGTTGATCCTGCACCGGGAAACGCGCGGGACTCAAATAGATCGGTGAATCGGGATCGACAAAGACCGGAAAAGGCGACCTTCCGCCGGCCGCAGCAAATCTCTCCGGAAACTGAGCGGTCAGAATCTCCAGGTAATTCGCTTCGTGGTTACCCGCTACCGCTACATGCGTCCCCCTGGCAGACCCTTCCCGAAAGTGACGCACTACACTTTGCGAGTCCGGTCCACGGTCGATCAAATCACCGACCGTGACGATGAAGGGCTTGGCATCCCGGGCGGCGGCGTGGGCGGCGATCTTTTCTTCCAGCTCCAGTAATTCCTCATAGCAGCCATGAATATCGCCAATTACGTAGGTATGCGTTGCGCTAGGCATTACGGCACTCGATGCACTGCTGAAAAAAAATTGACATTAAGAAGCCCGCCGCCTGAGCATCACTTTTGTGCGTCAGCGGCGATGACCTGCTCCAGCTTCTGAATGAAGCTAGTGTCCAGGAGTGAGGTTCCGACAGCGAGGATAAGACCGTTGGGATCAACCAGTATCGTCTTGGGCAAACTCTGCACTTCCATCAATTGCGCCAGTTTGCTTTTGCGACCGGCAGCAAGGAGCGTATGCAGCCACGGCATGTGCCAATACTTGCGACGGAACTTAACAATGTCACTTTCCCGGCGATCAAAGGAAAGACTCAATATTTCGAGTTCGGAGCGGCGGCTTTCTTTATACAAGGCGTGCAGTCGCGGCATTTCATCAACACATGGTTTGCACCATGTAGCCCAGAAATTAAGGAGCAGGTACCGGCCTCGCATATTTTCCGGTGAGAATGTGGTTCCGGCGCTGTCCAGTAGGTCGCAGCTGAAATCGGGTAGCGCCTTGCCGGGCATTATCATGCGGTCCGGTGCATAGGCAGCCCGAGCGAGCCTGGCATAAGGAGATTCCGGGTGCTGGGCGCTGAGCCGATCGTAAAAATACTGTTGCTGCTCCGCTTGGTCCGCCGACTTCAGCGCATCATAAAGCAAGAAAGCGCGCAGCTCGGAGCTGGGATGTTCATGCATTGCTGTGTGCAGATAGGCTTCGTAATAGTCGGGACGCAGCACCCGCAATGTCGGCGAATGCAGCAGGCTCGGCTGATAGGCCCACAAAGGCGAGGTAGGTTCCAGTTCGGCAAAGGCACTCATCAGCAGCAGCGTATCTTCGGCGCCGGCGTGTTGCGCAAGGCTCTGCAGCGCCGCCAGTAAAAGGGTTTGACGCATTGGAAGGCGCCACTCCTGTTCCAGCGCGGCTATAAGATCAATCTGTCCGTCAACGATACGGTCGTCGGCCGCAAGTACGGTCCGCCCCTGTTCCATCGCCCTGATCATAGCCTGAAACTCTTTCCGTATCGGCGCGGCGAAGAGGACTGATGATGCTTCGACCGTCGAAGCATCATCCGGCGGACAATACTGAATCGTGACAGTGTCAGCAGCGGCATCAGCAACGGAATAATAGGCGTCCGCGCCATCGTAGACAAAGCGCGCTGCCCGCTCATCAGCCAGTTTCAGACTGCCGGCTCTGCCATCGGCGCCGGGCAGTTCGTGGACGATCTGATACGCGATGGTATCGGCGCTGCGTTCGAATTGGGCCTGAAAGCACCTGTCGTCCCCTGCATCCATTCGCCGGGCGGCGGCAAGTGAGAAGTTGTTGAAATCGCCGATCAAGCGTAGCGAGGAAGGTGACTCGGACACCCGCCAGCGCTCCAGGCTCACCTCAACCCGGATACTGTCGCCGGCTTCCAGCAAAATGGCCGCGGAGACTTTCCGATGGCCAACGCCCGTAAACTGCAATCTCAGGAGTCCCTCTTCCGCCGGGTACAACTCGAAACGACCGTTGCTGTCGGCAGCCGCCGACAAAAAGGGAGCCAATGCGTCGCTGTAAGCCAGGTGGACGTGAGCAGCCTTCAACACCCCGCCTTCGGCGGATACAATCCGGCCCTTGATGTTTGTTTGGGCCTGGATACTATAACAGACTGCCAGGCTCAGCAACAGACAATGTGCCAGCGAACGCATACAACAGGCGCTCCAATTCCGCTATGTGATTATAGATTACGAGGCCGATATAGGACGGCGACTCAAAGCTACGAATTGTTTGCAGCCCGGCAAAAGTCGAAACGCCGCCGAGCTACTGCAGCGAAGCGCGGTGAAAATCCAGCCAGAGCGGCAGCAGGGAACGTCGGAAAGAACGTTTCAATCCTCCCGGCTCGGCGGCGCGCCAGAATACGGCCAGAGGGTCGTGAATCCGTGCGATGCCAAGGCCGACCGAGATACTGCGATTAAATTCTTCGCCCCCCATACGAACCACATTCCGGCTGCCGACGATCATCGTGCTGGATGAGCCGCCATCGAGGTTCATGGCATTCTGACAACCGATCTTTTTCATGAGCGGCGCCAATTGATCCAGGGTGATGCCCCGCGTCCCCCGTCGCCGGTTGGTAGCGTCGACCGACACCAAAAATAGACGATCACGCTCGCGATTGATGCCAATCGCGGTTCGGGAAAGAGCGCCGCGCGTAAAACGTCGGCTGGTGGCCCCTTCGGCCTTCGCTTCGTGCCGGGCACGGCCGTCGCGTACCAGGCGCGGTACGCCGCTTACCGCATGAGTAAAGGCAACCGTGTCGTGAACATTGGTTCGTACTTCCAGCCTGAGGGTATCGCCGGGCTGGGGGAGTACTCCCGCCGGGAAATCGCTGCCGAAGGAAATGATCGCGCCGGCATAAGGCATTGCTACACTGCCTTCTGCCAGTTCGCGCACGCGACACTCCACAACCCGATTGATGAGCGGCGGTGCCAGATATTCGACCACAGCCTTGGGAAGGGGATATTCGATCGATTCGCGCCGGCGGTCTTCCATCATCTGGCTGCGCAGCTCCTCCAGCCGGATCGGCGCTTCGGTGGAATCGAAGCCATCGGCAGGCGCATTGGCTTCCAGTTCGCGCAAGAGTACTTCTTCATCCACATCGGGCGTATACGGCACCAGGCCGCCCGCAAAAACATTGTACAGGACGATCGCCTGCGAATCGCGCCGGCTGTTGACGCCCACAACCGGGTATTCCAGCCCGTCGGCAAAGGTCAGTGTTGCATCGAGTTTGAAGCGATCGATATACAGCCGGTTGCGCTCATCGAAAAAACCGCTCGACCAGGATTTGTAGCTATGAAGATTTACCACTTCGCCGTTGCTGACCGTTGGCCCCATGGCTGTGTTGCCGTAGGCGCTCCAGAAATTGGCGTTGACTGCGCCGAGGATCGAGTCAGGATTGGTGGAATCGCTGCGCGCCACAATGTTCTTCAGGCGTTCCAGGCCGTTGAATCGTTCGCGCGCCTTCAGCAGGACCACGTCGTGATTGACGACATCCAGATCCAATTCGAGCACGTGGACCGAAAACATACCGCGACCGGTGATCATATGTCGATAGACTACACCTTCGGAGAGTAGACTGTCGTGGCTGACATCTTTCAGGTAGGGTTTGGGCAGGGAACGACGGCGACGGAGGGGAGCGGCTATCGCCGCGGCTGTCTGCGTAATTTGCGGTAGAGGCGTCCGCTGCAGTACGGCAGCCTGATTGAAAAACGCAGGTTCTACTATGACGACGATGGCGCACAAGAACGCAGTCGCCACCGGGCGCCACCAATGCCCTTTTTCCCGCTGATGTTCGCTTGCCTTCCTCAAAGCTGCTCTGTGTTTTCTGGTTCTTGGCGGTCGCGTTGTCCGCATTGCGGCCACGACCTCGGGATTGCAGCCCCGTCTCATCTGCAAAAGTAAAACATTTCGAAGGATTGGACGAGGCTCAAATTTCACGCCCCTAAAAGTATGTGAATTTTGCTACTTTTGTTGTCTTCCAAAATAACAGGTGTCAGCTCAATTCGGCAGATTCAGGACAATACCATGAGTTATGAGACTCTACTAGTTGAAGAGACCGATGGCTATGCACGCATCACGCTCAATCGCCCCGATAAGCTCAATGCACTGAATGCACAACTGCTGGAGGAGCTGGGCGATGCGCTTGTTTCACTGCAGTCGGCAGAGGATGTTCATGCTCTGATCATTACGGGCAGTGGTTCCAAGGCTTTTGCGGCGGGCGCCGATATCGCCGAGCTGCATGCCTGCGACGCTGCGAGCGGCGTGGAGTTCGCCCGTCGCGGCCAGGCGGTGTTCAAACAGATTGAATATTTTTCGAAGCCCGTCATTGCGGCCGTTAACGGTTTTGCTCTCGGCGGCGGCTGCGAGCTTGCCCTGGCCTGTCACATGCGCTTCGCGGCGGAAAAGGCCCGCTTCGGACAGCCGGAAGTCAACCTCGGTATTATTCCCGGCTATGGCGGAACGCAGCGGCTTACACGTCTTGTCGGCCGCGCCAAAGCAATCGAGTTGATCCTTGGCGGCGGCGTCATCGACGCGGAGACGGCGCAGACAATCGGCCTGGTCAACGGCGTCTACCCGGCGGAAGAACTGATGGATGCAACCCTCGCCTTTGTGAAAATAATTTTGAGCAAAGGGCAGGTTGCCGTGCGCAATGCCTTACAGAGCATTATCGCCACTGATGAGCTGAGCCCCTCGGCCGGCATGGATTTTGAAGCCGAACGCTTTGGGGCAACTACTGCGACAGCCGATTTCAAAGAAGGCACCCTGGCATTTCTCGAAAAGAGACCAGCTAAATTCACAAACCGGTAATACTGTGAGCATTCCTGTTTTTTTACTGCGCCTGTTTTATAATCTGGCGTTAGTACCTGCCATGCGGCTCGCTTTAGCCGCCGGCAGCCTGACGAATCCAAAGTTTGCCGCGCGACGCGCCGGCCTGCGCCAGACCTATAAGACCCTGCGCAGCCTGCCTTCAAAAAAATACCGCAGGCGCATCTGGGTGCACGCGGCATCCCTGGGCGAATTCGAGCAAGTCAAAACCATCATCGCGATTGTGAAAAAGGCCAGTCCCAGGATTCAGGTGGTGGTGTCGTTTTTTTCGCCTTCGGGCTATGAGAATCTCCAAGGCTTCGATGCTGTCGACGCCAAGGTATACCTGCCCGTCGACTCGCGGCGCGCGGCGCGCAAATTTATTAAAGCTCTCGCTCCCGACGCGGTGATTTTTGTACGCTATGACTTATGGTACAATTTTTTGATGGAGCTGCAGCGTTCCTCAATTCCGACGATCCTGATCTGCGCCACCCTCAATGCATCATCACGACGGCAGGCACGCTCACTGCGTCTCTTCACGCGCCAGACCTATGAGTGCTTCGGCACAATATTTACAGCCGGCGCAAATGAAACGGAAAAGTTCAGCGCGATGAATCTGCACACCGAATTAATGACGACGGCTGATACGCGCAGCGATCGCATTGTCGAGGCTGTTAAACAGGCCGCCGACAATCCCATCCTGACGCGAGAGTATTATCGGGATGACAGCCTGGTGCTTGTGGCAGGTTCTACATGGCCCGCCGACGAAAGTATACTCCAAGCCGCGCTGGAAGGACTGCCGGAAGATCTGCGACGAAGGCTGCGTATTATCCTGGCGCCCCACGAACCGACAGAAGAACATCTGCAGTCTTTGCAGCTTCGATTTCCAACGGGAATATTGTTAAGCGACCTGGAAGCTGGCTTGCCCGGAGCCGATTCCGGCGGCGACGCACAGTATATTATTGTCAACAGTATCGGCAAGCTCCTGCGACTGTATGGGCACGCGGACCTGGCCCTGATCGGCGGCGGTTTCGGTGACGGCGTTCACAGTGTCAGTGAACCCGCCGGCTACGGCATCCCCCTGGCCAGCGGTCCCGATATCGAACGCTCGCCGGACGCGGTGGCCTTGCGGGATGGCGGCGCTTTAACGGTCTTCAGCTCTGCCGAAGACTTAACAGACTGGTTAAGGCTCATGCTTGGCGACAGTGACAGGCGCATTCAGCACGGTAAGATAGCAGCGGATTTCATCAATCGCGCAAGCGGCTTCAGCCTCGTAATCGCC
This sequence comes from Candidatus Kapaibacterium sp., assembly GCA_028284775.1. Lineage (GTDB taxonomy): Bacteria > Bacteroidota > Ignavibacteria > Kapaibacteriales > UBA7675 > JANQRB01. Next base: position 27,470 of record JANQRB010000036.1, read on the forward strand.
AACCGTATTATCAGCTTGCTGGAAGTGGAAAGCTATAAATAGACGGCTGCTATTTTCAACACGAATGTTTAATCAGGTCGCAAATTATTTGTGAGCGAACAGTCGCTGCAAGCCGCGAACGACAGGCCGGCAACCGTCTTATTTCAAGTGCAGCACAGGCAGAACAACGCCGCCGCTCGCCGTTGACAATTCGAGCATGTACGCACCCGCCGGCAATTCGGCAGTATTCAGGCTCAGGCGATGGCTGCCTGGTTCGCGAAACCCTTCATCGAGAAGCCTTATCTGCCTACCGACGGCATTAATAAGAGCAAGCCGTACATACCGGCCTTTTTCGCCCTTGACGGCATAGCGTATCAGACTTGTGCCGTGAAATGGATTCGGCCCCACCGCCAGGCTCAGTAATTCACTCTCAGCGACAGGTAGGCCCTCGACCGAACTCAGCACGCCATTGCCCAGCAGCGGTATTTCGATGCCTTCCCTTTCGTTTGAGGCATTCGAAAACACCAGGAGGCTGGCGCTGTGCGCCTGTTCTTCCGCTGGAGTATAGTTGACTGTTATCGAGGCGCTGGCGCCCGGCCGGATTTCGACTACATCCGGCTCTGCAATGGCAAAATACGCTGCATGGTCTCCGCTCAGTTCTGTGCGAACAATCAAATCGGCCTGACCGCTATTGGTGAACTCTATCGATTCCGACTTGCGGGAGTTAAGCGCCACCCGGCCAAAGTTGATTGCCTCGCTGTCGCTCTCGATTTCAGCTTCGATACCGAGTATCCAATCCAGAATGCGATTCAGCGTCAGCGCCCGCAGCTTCTCATCGGCAATCGCTTCCAGGCCGAAGGAAAGATAAACCGCCCGCGCGCTACTCTCATCGGCAACGCGCATGCCAACCACCGACTTCGGCAGTGAGTCCGACACAAAGATCGTCTCGGCCCGGCTATCGAAGGGTATTCGGAAGACATCGGTATAGACGACAAGATTCTGTTCGCTGCTGTTGGATTGAAAGGCAATGCCGTCCGTTATCGGATCGTTGTCCAGGCCGTTAATATCGAAAGCCCGCAACACGCCGCCCTGATTACGCGCGAAGTCATACAGATGCTCGACGCCCAGCACATCGGCAAAAAAGGTCTGATCGCCACCGTCGAGGAAGGAATTCCGGCCGCTTAACTCAGAGCTGACAAACACCCCCTTTCCGGCCCGGTACATTTCCGTTGCCATACCCAGGATCAGATCGCTGCGCTCCACTGAGCTCGAAGCAGAGGCAAGCGAAAACAGGGCGGCGTCGAATTCCGTCACCGGAAAATTAGTCACGACGCCGTCGAAATGGATCGGCATTGCCGCCGTTCGATTGCTGTACGCTGTTAAGGCCCACAGGGCTTGCAGCTGCGCGTCCTGAAGCGCGTTATAACCGATGTAGTGCGCGATGTCCGTATTTTCGGTCAGAAGGCCGGTCGCCGCCCTGGCGAAGGTCGGGGCAAGTCCATCGCTGCGGGCTTCGCCGATAACCTGGACCAGAACATGAACGTAACTCGCTGCCGATGGCGATGTCAGGATAAGATCAACGCTAGCACTGCCGCCGCCGGGAATGCGGATGACGGGCCGCGACAGTTCCACTGACCAGTCATCGGGAATAAAGCTCTGATCGAAAATGCTCAGGCGAAATTCCTGCTCGAACTCATCCGTGTTGCTAATGTTTAGCTTCTTCGTGATTTGCGAGGAATTGGGTACACGTTCGAAAGCGTCGGCAATCGTGAGCTCGGGGCTGGCTTCGCCGCCGAAATCGGTGCCGGCCTGCATAATTTCACCCGAATTCATGTCTTGCACAAAGGCAGTGATAAATGTCTGACCTGCCGGCCAGAAGTCGCCGCTGCCCGGCTGATAACGGTAGCTGAATGTTTGCTCGCCGCCGAACCCGCCGGCGAGCGCTTCACCCTCGTCCGGTGATACAAATCCCATAAAAATGTCATGAAAAAGGGTCTGCCCGTTGTGGCCCGTAATCTGACTGCCGATATCAGGCAAATACAGCATTCGATTATTGAGAGCGACGAATAAACGATGGTTGATAAATTCGATGGAGGACTGCACCGTTACGCGTACCTCGACATCTGTCGGGTTCGTGAAGTCGCGTTCGATCAGAATATTGACGAGGCTTCGCTGTCCTTTGGCCGCCTGCACAAGGTCACTGTACTCGGCAAAGCTACCGGCTGTGACGAGAGTCGTTCCGTTTATGACGGCTATCGGCATACCCGAGACACCCAGAACCTGCCTGCGCCAATCGCCTGCAGCGGTCGTCAGCGGATCATTGCTGTATTGATAGCGAAGGCTGATGACTCCTTCCGACAGCCCGGTCAGTAAATTTGTCCAGGCATCGAATTCATTACAAATCGACCACCGGCAGGTCATGCTGTTAAATTGCTCCAGCAAAACCTGCCGCGGATAGTCCTGCTCCTCGGCCTCCGTCGCGCTAATGAGCGCTGCAATAAACAATAAGACGAGCGTCAGAATCTTCGCATAGTTTGATTGCATCGTTATGTGTCTCCGATCAATGTGATGCCGGACCTGAGCTTGATTCCCCGCGCAGGTCCTCTTTAGATAATATGTTGTGTGTCATCCATCGCTCAGGGCAGCATTGAGCGAAGGGTCAGCGATTTCATATGGGGAACTGCCCCCATCTATGCACTCGATACGTATCGAGTGCAAGAATCGAGGTCACCTTACAGGCCGGAATGCATAGTGGCGTGGATACAGGTCAGAAATTTTAGCGATTGTCAATCCAGCTGTCAGATCGCTGATGGCGGGAATATAATCAAAAAGGAAGAAACCGGCCCTTCCAAAGAAGAACCGGTTTCCATCCCAGGGTGGCATGCCTCGAACAGCAGGTCGGCGCAGGTTCCAGCAGAGCCATTCAGAGGGGAGCGCCTTCGAGGCTATGCATCGATTTACTTCAGATGAACGACGGGCAGAACAACGGCGTTCTCCTCCGTCGAGAGCTTCAGCATATAAGAGCCGGCGGGCAGGTCATCGGCCTTCAGGCTGACGCTGTAGCTGCCGGGCTGACGATAGCCGGTCTCCAGCAGTTTCACCTGCTGCCCGGCGGGGTTAAACAACGCAATCCGGATATCCTGACCGGCTTCGCTCTTTACGGTATAATTGATCAGGCTCGTACTGTGAAAGGGATTCGGCCCGGCAGCCAGGCTGAGCGTTGCGCTTTCTCCGACCGGTACATCTTTCACCGAGCTTACCACACCGTTGCCCATCAGCGGTATTTCGATCGTCTCCGTCACATTCGATGCGTTCGAGAACACAAGCAGGTTGGCGGTATGCGTACGCTCTTCGCCCGGTTGGAAGTCGATGGTAACCGATGCCGTGGCGCCCGGTTCGATGCCGACGACGCTGGGATCATTGATTGAAAATGATGCGGCATCGTCACCATTTATGGCAGTACGAATAATTAACAGGGCCTCGCCATTATTCGTGAATTCGATTGTCCGCGATTCAGCCGTATTAACTTTTACCTTACCATAATCCACATCATCCGTTTCATTGACGATCTCAGCTTCCAGGCCGCTGATCCAGTCCATAATACGACTCAGCAACAAGGCACGCAGATTGTTATCGACAACCGTTTCAAGACCGACCGACATATAAACGGCGCGCGCCGTGCCCTCATCGGCAACGCGCATGCCTACAATGTTCTCAACCTGTTCGTCCGAAATGAAGATTGCTTCCGCATTACTGGAGCTCGGGATGCTGAAAACATCGGTGAACTCGACAAAATTCTGGGCAGCGCTATTTGACTGAAAGGCGATTCCATCGGCGATCGGATCATTGATAAATCCGTTAACTGGGAAGGGCGTCGTATTGTTGTTGTCGTCCACTCTGTCGATGGCACCGGTATAATTAACACCGAGCACGTCGGTGAAAAAACTCTGATCGCCGTCACCGGCGAAGGACGCATTGCCGCTTAATTCGGAAGTAATGAACACGCCTTTGCCCGCATCGTACAGCGATTTCGCCATACCGAGAATCTGGTCAGACCGGTCCTGGGTCGTGGCCCGCGCCGACAGGGCGAACAAGGCGGCATCGAAGTCCGTCACGGGAAAGTTTTCAACAACGCCCTCGAGCGTCAAGGGCAGCAAAGCCGTGCGTGTGTTGTATGCCGGCAAGGCGGATAAGGCCAGTACCTGGCCGCCCTGAAGGTTGTTGTAACCGAAATAGTGGGCAATGTCCGTGTTATCGGTCAGGAGTCCGGTCGTCGCCGAGGCATAGGCCGGTGCCAGTCCGTCGTCGCGTGCCGAGCCGATGACCTGGATAACGGTATGCGCGTAGCTGGCGACTTCGGGCGAATTCAGAATGAGATTGACGGTAGCGCTGGCGCCCGCAGGCACCGTAATACTCGTCTGCTCAAAACTGGGCGCCCAGGCGGCGGGAACAAAACCCTCATTGGAAATACTGAAGCTGAATGTCTGCTCGAAATCATCCGGATTGCTTACGGTCACTTCTTTCGTGATTTGCGAGGAATTGGGTACGCGTTCAAAGGCGTCGGCAATCGAAATCTCAGCCTGGGTTTCGCCGCCGAAGTCGGTGCCGGCCTGCACGATCTCGCGCGAGCCGACCTCCTGAACAAAGGCTGTTATGAAGGCCTGGCCGGCGGGCCAGAAATCGCCGCTGCCGGGCTGGTAACGATAGGTAAAGGTCTGTTCGCTGCCGGCGCCGATATTAAGCGCTTCGCCGTCATCCGGCGAAGCAAAGCCCATGAACACATCGTGAAACAGCGTCTGGCCATTGTGCCCCGACACCTGGTCGCCGATATCGGGCAGAAACAGCGTGCGGTTGTTAACGGCGACATACAGACGGTGATTACTTAGCTCCGTCGACGTCTGGACCGTGACACGCACCTCGACGTCGGCGGGATTCGTAAAGTCACGCTCGATCATAATATTAACAGGACTGCGCTGTCCCTTGGCGGCATCGACGAGATCACCATAGTCGCCGACATTGTTGGGAGTGATATTCACACTGCCGTTGATCATCAGGGACGGCACGCTGGACAGTCCATAGGACTGCAGACGCTGGACACCGGAGGCCAGCGCCAGGGGATCGTTGCCGCCCGAGGTATTGACATGATAGCGGAGTGTTATGACGCCTTCCTCCACGTTCTCCTGCAAATTGGTCTGACCGTCGGCGAAGGAACAGATTCCCCCGCATGTCATCCCGAAAAACTGCTCGAGCAGTACTGTCCGCGGATAGTCCTGCGCCTGTGCCGGCGTGAGCATAGCCGCAGCGAAGAGTAAAAGGAGTGGCAGCAACATTGTTTGCTTACGCTTCATAAGTATAGACCTCACAAAAAATTTTTGACCTGATATGGATCTGCGCTCATCGATTTACAATCTTCCGTTAAGGGCTGACAGACTCTCTTAGCTGCCGTCGGCTAAACTCTCCTACTTCAAACGCGCTTCCGAATCGCTGCAAAGCTCAATCATCCCGATCGACAAGCACCGATCCACATCATCGTCCCAGAAAGTTTATTTATATGTTCTAGCCTCTCTCGCATTACGATACAGTGACCCGGCCAAAGAGCCAGACACCGATCTGACACCTTTAAAGACGTTAAAAGTCAGACGGCGTTACCACCTAAAAACCACATACACGCGTATCGCAGGTGAGTGCATCAGGGTGAATTGCGAAGCGGCAATGGTGGCGTCGAACAAAGAAAACCCCGCTTTCGCAAAGAAAACGGGGTTTTTAAACAGGCTGAATAACAGCTAACTACAGCAATACTAAAGGCCGGGAATAGGTCACTCCCCCTGTCGTAAGCCTGAGAATGTAGACGCCGGGCGACAATGTACTGCCGGCGGCGCTCCGTCGATCCCACTGTATTCGCTGTTGCCCGGCTGACTGATACTCCGTCACAAGCTGCACCAGCGACTGTCCGACAGAGTTGAAAATAGCCAGGTTGACATCGCCATCCCGAGGCAGTGAGTAGGAGATTGTCACCGAAGTGCGAACGGGATTGGGCCAGGCCGCCAGTGCTTCAACCTGCGCCCGGACTTCAGTGATGTCGGTCGCGACTCCGCGTCCCTGTTCCAGCGTCACGACGGCATTGATCTGGACCGTGCTGAATTCTTCCCAGTCATTTCGGCCGGGCCAGCGCACGTGCACCCGATCGACGGCGTCGGCATCCGCGAGGCCGAAATGCAGACGCCCGGGCTTCTGCATTCGTTGGCCGCGTCCCGCCGATACTTCCTGCATATATTTTTTGCCGTCGGCATAAACAATCACCCGGGCGCCGATGGCCTGCGAGTTGCCCGCGGAAGGCAGCAGATTAAACTTGACCCATTTGTTGTCCGCGGGCAATTCATTGATAAATAATCGTACACGATTGCCTTCACCCGCCGCCAGGTCCAGCCGGCCATCATTGTTAATATCGACGAAGGCGGCGTCCGTTCCGGTGGTGATATTTTCCAATCCGAAGTCGAAGGTACGGTGTTCGAATCGGTGGTCCTGCTGCTGCAGGTAGAAATCGATGTATCGACAGCCATAAAAGACCGTCATTAACAAGTCGGGCAATCCGTCGTTGTTTACATCGCCGAGTACGCCGCCCGCATGCGTCTCTTCGTAGTGAATACCCGTTTCACCCCACAAGTTGTTAAAACTGTAGTCGGGCGCGCCATTATTCTGAAAAATCGTCGTGCCGTTAAAATTGCTCGGAGCCAGCCGGGGATGCATGAACTGCGGCAGCAGGAGGTCCATATCACCATCGTTGTCATAATCCCACCAGTCGCAGCCCGTGCCGTGATTGTAGTAGTTCTGCGCCGAAATGACAATGGGTTCGATGCCCTTGTCATCGGCAACATTGCGGAAACTACCGTCGCCATTGTTTTGCCAAAGCTCGTCCTGTTCCAGGAAATAATTCGTGACGAATAAATCCAGGTCGCCGTCGTTGTCAAAGTCAACAAATTGCGATCCGCGGCTGCGCCGGGCCTGCGGGGTACGCACAAGCTCGGAGTGATCGCTGAAAGTCAGATCCCCGTTGTTAAGCAGCAAAAAGTTAGGCACAAGATCCGGACCACCGGCGGGATACTCCGACCAAAGCTGGCCGACGAACAGATCAGGATAGGAATCATTGTTGATGTCGGCGATGCTGAAGCTGGAAAGCGCGATAAACTGCGGCAAGTTTAACTCATGTGCACTAAAGGCGCCCGCGCCGTCATTCACATACGCCACACTCCTTACATAGTCATTTTTGTTGCTGTGAATAAAAAGTATGTCGAGGTGATTGTCATTGTTGATATCCATAAATGCATTGGCCGCGGGATTGCCTTCCAGGCCAGCGCTTTCCGTCAGGTCGGTGAAGGAGCTGCCCTCGTTGTTGCGGTACAGGTGCCCCGCGACCAACATATCGAGGTAGCCATCCTGGTTGAAGTCGGCGAAGGCCATACTGCGGTTGGACAGCGTCGCGTC
>JANQRB010000040.1 GCA_028284775.1 Candidatus Kapaibacterium sp.
GTGACTATCCCGCCCTAACCAGCGCCGAGCGCCGCGTCTGCGCCCTCATTCGCGTTAATACGACCACCAAAGATCTGAGCAGGATGCTCAATGTTTCGCCACGCACGATCCAGGCCTACCGCTACCGCATTCGCAAAAAATTAAAGCTGCCGGCCGAAGTGGACTTAAACGCGCATATCCTGACATTATAGATGGCCTCCACTACTATCGAAACCTTCAACAAACGCCGCGCGTCAGAATTTCTGCGCAAGCCTGTGATAGATACCTTTGCGCGATCGCTATGCCAACTCGCTGTCCGGACACGAGCTGAACGACGGGTCGTCAAAAGAGCAGGCGCAAGCCAATCTCAAGAGATTGCGTATCTTGGCGCGAAAGCCTTTCGATTCCATGTAAATTGTTCTGCGTACCCATGAAAAATCCCGATGTCGACAAATTGCGTCGCAAAGTCGAATACAATCGTGGTGTTCGCAAAATTCAGGCGGAATCTGATCTAGTTGAAATACTTGCGCAGATTGATAACAAGGAAGCGGTTGAGATTGGAACTGCATCTGCCGAACGCGCGCGCGCACTGCTTGACAAGGCGCAAGAACGCGGAAAACACACAACGGAGTATGAGCGTTTGCTCGCGAGTGCTCTGCGCTCGCTGGCCTATGCCGTATTGCCGAGTAAAAGATTTAATTATGTCGCCAATCTGCTCGACGAATCCATGCAGTTGTTTAAGCAGGCCGACGACGTGCCGGGGCTGATCAAATGTTACGAATTTCGATGTATCTTGTATCGCGATCAGGATAGATTCGATGAGGCATTGTGCGAGTTGGAGCGCGCTTTAGAGCTTGGTGATCGCAAGCAGTATGCCGGACGTATGCCGAGGATTCACCTTGCCCTCGGAAATTTGTACCGAACGCTGCACAAATACGACAAATCTGTTCAGTCTCTTGAAACGGGATTAAGAGTGGCCCGTGAAGTGAACGATACTCAAACCGAGATTATCCTGCTCTCGGAGTCCGCCCGTACCCAGTATGAAAACGGCAAACTTTCAGTCGCCCTCGAGTTTTTTAATGAAGCAGTTGCTTTAGAGCGCCGGGAACAGATTTTGGACAAATGGAACAGCGTATCTCTGTTGTATGAACTCGCTCAGCTTTCCATGTATATGGGCAAACTTGATGTGGCTGTTGAATATTATGCTCAGGCCATCATGGCGGCGGAACAAGCAAACTTTGCGCGTTTGTTGCCAATGTATCTATCCGCAAAATCGAGTGTACACCTAAGCCGCGCGGAATATCTTACGGCACTGGAGTGTTTACAGCGCGCACTGAGAGTCTATCGGAAAGCAGGCGACACCGCCAGCCTGGCCTGGAGCCTGGCTAAAGTAGGGGCAGTGTTTAACGGAGCAGGAGACACTGAAATCGCACGGGAATATTTTGCAAAGGCCAATGATTTTCTGGAACAGGCAGAAGAACATGTGCACCTGGAGCACAGCTATTTTCTGGTGACGGTACTCATTCTTGCCAGTCAGCGTTATGACGGACTGAATGTGGAAAAATACCGCGAGTTCTTTGCTGATTACATCGCAAAAATTCCTGCCGACAACGGCCCGTCAAAGAAGATGCCGGTTTATCTGTCCTATGCGTTTTTGCTGGCCGACAGTGGGCGGATCGATGCGGCGTGCGAAGTATTTACACATTTGCTCGATTGGTCCCGGCGGTTCGGATTTCGTTTTAACGAAGGCCGTGTAGCATTCGCCCTGGGAGAATTACATCATGGCGCCGGAGAGTACGACAAAGCGAAGCCGCACTTGTTAAATGCGCTTGAGATAACTCGCTCGATCGGCGCCAAAAGTAGCCTGCGCCGGATCTATGCCGTACTGGATCAAATTTGTGACCAACTGGGCGATAAGGATGCCGCCGCTCAGTATCGCGAGCAATTCAGGCTGCTGCAGGGAGAATATCTGTCCGAAGAAGTACACCTGCAACTGCAATTGTGGCATGAGCGCTTTGTTAAGCAAGAGATCTTGCGGGAAAATGAGCGTTTGCAGTCAGCTCTCAGTTCGATGGAGACTGATAAGGTGGGTCTGCAGCGATTACTGGAATCGAAGGATGCGCGCATTGCCCATATGGCGGATTCACTGAAACAGGTTTCGCGGCAACTACGCCAGAGGGCTGTTGCAGGACAGCATAGTTCCGACATGGAAAATATGAGCAAAAACATCGAAGCTTCGATCGCAGATCAAAACTGGAGTGAATTCGAAGCCAATGTGCAGGATCAGGATGAAGAGTTTATTGCGCGCCTCGCCAAGATGTTTCCACGCCTGACGGTAAGCGAACGCAAAGTCTGTGCGCTGATGCGCTTAAATCACAGCACAAAGGAATTGAGTCAGATGCTTAATATCACGCCTCGTTCCGTGCAGGCCTATCGTCATCGTATTCGCAAGAAACTTTCGATTCCACCCACCGCGGACATCAACGCCGGCATACTCGCCTTACTGTATCCAAATGAAGAAAAATAGTGACTGCGGTAGAGCGCTCGTTTAGGAACTCCCTTGGCGCCGCTTCTTATCCCTGCCGGCTCACGATTTCATTAATCCAGATTGGAGCGAATGGAGACGTACAACCCTTGGAAACAGGATAGTCGCGATAGACTCCCAGCTTTTCGCCAATTGCAATAGCTCGTTCCCGATACTCAGGGTGATGTATTCCAATCTCGGCCAGACTGAAGTTCATGGTCCATTGTGCTTCCGGAGGAGCGGTCGCCATTTCTTTGTCAATACGGTCAAGCAAGGCCGATATATCCAGCAGTTCAGGTTTCTTTATCACTGCCAGCGAGGTTAAATTCCAACCTGCGCGCGCCGCCATTGGGTGTTTATCCTTCATCCACTGCAGGCGAAGTTCTTCATTGGCCGGATGAATTTTTACTACATAAGAGTTCAGCCAGTCGGCTACTCGGGAATACTTAAGCGATCGAACCATAGCGTCAAGCTCCTGAGCGCTGAGTTGCTTAGCTTTGATGATGAGTATCGCGAGCATGCGAGCGTCGACATTCTCCGTATCCCACAGCTCAAGAGCCAGACTGTGGTTGGTCTTGATCTTTTTAGCCAGTTTCCTGATGTCACCCAGTTTTACGCCGAACTGATTCTCGCCCGCGCCGTTCTTACGATTGTATGCTCTGGTTTTCTCATCGCTCAGGGCTTTAAGTTGCTCGAGTGCTTGTTCAAGTGTCATACTTATATTGTTTTGTTTTTGGTTCTGACAAAAAGAGCCGCCAATAGTGAAATTATTATTCCAGGAATCAGGGCCCAAAATATAGTCTGAAGGGCAAAATTCCGATAGCTAAAATATGATTGCGCATCTTCCAAAGAATAGAGTCCGGATTCCACCGAAAACTTAATGATATTCTCAAAGTAATGCGGTGAAATCAGCTCCCATATGACAAGATAAGTTAGCGGCGCGCATGCTGTGGTGATGAGCGTAATGATCAGACCCGCCATGAAAGCCTGTTTGTAGCTCATTTGCTCTTCATAAACTTTCCTCCTTTTTTCTCTTAATGCCAAAACATATAAGCAGGTCGCAGGGATGATGAAAATCATTGAAAGATAAAAGTGCAAATCTATATGCTCATCATGCAATCCAAGGAGCCTTTCCAGGAGGTTCCATAACAAGAGGGCGCCGATAAAGATAAAGGCCTACTTAATCTCTACACTGAATCTCTTTAGCATTTCTGAGTCTCCGGCTTAACTGCAGCGTGCTTCTATTGTGAATTTGTTGCTGTTGTCTGAGCCTCAGCGAGTTGCTTAACTCTTTCCAATGCCTTTAAAAAAACCGTTTTGGTGGAGTCCTGTTGACCCTCAAACACGTCAATCTCAACAATAAGCGTATTAGCGTCAACTCCTTCAGTCAGCCTGTAAATCTCCATCGTTCCCGTCCACTTTCTGGTCTCCTCATCGATTGGCTGCTCCTTCCCCTTTACTACATTGCCGATATGTTTGAATGCCATGATTTCTTCAGGAATGTGTCTTTCGATAATAGCGTACATCCCGTTTTGCTCCGGGGTAAGGAATAATACTTTGCTGCCTTCCTGCCAGTCCTGACTGATGGCATGGGAGCCTTCAAAGAATACGCTAGTCCATTCGCGATAGGAGGCGTCGTCCCAAAGGGTCTTCCAAATCTTGGCTCTGTCCGCTTGAATGTCAATTGAAACTTCTAATCTGTTCATCATTGTGAATTCTTTGATTAAAATATTAATAGCTTCCTCTCAAAGACAGACCGTCTTCCAGATATTGCTTTAAGGATTCATGAATCAGGAATTTCCATCCGCCCACAAAATTGTCTCTGGCAAAATCCGGGTGACCGGATGGCAATGTCTCAAGGCCTTCATGGATAAGCTTCAGCCTGGTCTTTTCACCAAGGGGATACAATTCAAAAGTAACGAAGGAAATGCCGGCTATTCCCTCATACTGCCATGAGTACTTTAGTTTTCTGAGGGGGATTATCTCTAATATCTCACACAAATGCACATAGCATCTATCTTCGCGGCCGCCTTCAAAATGAAACTTGAAGCCCACTTCCAATCTGAAGTCGGACAGTTCGAAGTACCATTTTTCCATCAATTCTTTTTCTGTCAAGGCGCGCCAAACGAGCTCCACCGGCGCATCGAATTCCTGCTCTATGACGAGGGCTGTATTATCCATTTAGATTCCGAGTGTTCGGCTACTTAACAAACTAAGCTTGGCCCATGGGCATCGGCGTCTCCTAAACCTATCCAATCTGCTGGCTATTGCTACTTTTTAACTAAGTCATTCTCAAGTCCCCCTCTTTTTAGAAAAAGGGGCTAGGGGAGTTAAGAAGTCCTTGAATACTCATAACCCCTCCTCGTTCGGCGCTTAGTCTACGTCTCATCCCTTAACTTAGGGGGAGGTGTAGCTATAATTGTTCTAGTTGAAAGAGCACTGCTACTTTTTCAATTTAGTTTATTCTAGTCCCCCTCTTTTGAAAGAGGGGCCAGGGGAGTTAGAAAGACCTTAAGAGTTCATAACTCCTCCCCGTTCGGCGCTCAGTCCACGCCTCTTTCCCTTTTTCTAAAGGGGAAGAGAGTGCTAAAAAACTTATTTGAAAGAGCACTACTGCTGAGACCAAACTGCTACGACTAAGCCAGGCAACAACGGGCCCACTCCAGCATCTACCTCACTTTGAAAAACTTGCCCATCTGACCTGTATTCCCGAAGATGTGATTTCCGTGTCCTGGATTGACGGCAGCTAATCGAGGCCGATAAATGTCCCAAGGGTCACGGTCTACAGTTTTACGCTCGACAAGTTTGATTTCTCTGCTTGTATTAATTTCCTCTGGATTTTGCTTGCAATTCATCCAGCAGGCTGTGCAATTTGTTGAACTTTTGCGTCCACATCTTCCTGAATGGTTCTAACCAATCCGCTACCTCGCTTAGCTTCTGTGCTTCCAGGTTGCAGTAGCGTTCGCGTCCTTCCTTCTTAACAGTGATTACTCCGCACTCTTGCAGGTATTTAATATGCAGCGATACGGCCTGCCTGGTCATGTCGAACTTATCAGCCAGAGCATTAACATTCTGAGACCCGTTTGAGAGAGACATCAATATGCTCCTCCTGGTCGGATCCGCTATTGCATTGTATACGTCACGTCGCATTATCGTCCACTCTTATGCAAGTATTTGCTTGCGAATATAAGCGCAAGTTTTCCCTTGCGCAAATTTTTAGCTTCATTTATTGTTTTTTCAACATCGATTGCAGTGTTGAGGTAGGTGGAGTAGCGTAGGCGGCGAATGTCGTTTAGCAAAAGCTCTGGGTGTGCTTTCAACTGCGCCGAGCTTTCGCTTCAAGAGGCAAGACTTCCGACCGGAGCGACGATAGAGCGTCGGGATCTGCGAGCGAGCTCATCAGTGGGCATGCAGCCGACCTTCGCATAGTATCGTACTGCGGGTCTCCGGTGCTGCCCGAAGCGACAGCAGCTACACAACTGTATGATTCTGTAGTAGCAATGTTGCAAAATACGCGAGCTAGCTTTGTATCGACTCAGCGACAGTTAGGCTGCGTCTCCGCGGATCCGGTCAATCCGGGGTGCCGAACCGGCTGTCGTTTTTTTCTGCGCTTGTAAAGGATCTGATTCGGCAGAAGGCATCTGAAGCTGCGCGCTCCGGCATCTGATCGGGCGGAGGAAGCCCGCATCCCTTTTCCCCGGAAGCGGCAGGCAAATATCATTCGTATCCAAATGATTTTCAAGAATACTAACTCCAATTTTCTGCGGAGCAAACTATGTCTATTCCAAATCAAACATATTCGCGTCTGCTGCGCCGGTACAGAAAAATGCGCCGTCGCCTGGTATCGATATTCACCGATGCGCAAAGAGGACAGGCTATTTTGGCGCGGGCCGCAAAATTGGGACGACGCTTCCTGAAGCTGGCGTCGGCATTGGGCCTGTCGATCAAGCCGTCAGTTTATCTTTCTCTGGCGACAGGATCGATCTTCTTCTTCTCAGCCGGAGTGTTCGCCGCGGATGTCCCGCCGACGATCCTCAGCGTGTCGCCGACCTCGAATACGCACAGCGCAGCCAACAACAGCAATATTCAGATCTCTTTCTCAACGCAGATGTCGCTGTCGAGCCTGTCCGCCGCCAATATTATCATTCGCGGCGCTTATAGCGGGTTACTGAGCACGAAAGGCACATTCAGCGGCAACCCACTGCGCAGCTTTGATCCCGACCGGAATTTCAATGCGGGTGAATTGATCAGCGTCAGCGTAACAGGCGCATCGCTGCCCGGCGGAACCGCTATGACTGAGGCGCTGGTGCACCAGTTTCGGGCCGGAGTCACAAGCGGCACGGCGCTGTTTAAGAGCTCGGCCTTCGGTTCGACTGTCAGCCAGGACGGCGCGCTGGGCGATCTGGATGGCGATGGCGACCTGGATGTCCTGATAGCTGCGCGTGACGCCGCCAATGAAGTATGGTTAAACAATGGCGATGCTAGCTTCGCATCTTCGACTTTTGGTTGGACTGACGGCAATAGCCACGGTGTAGCTATCGGCGACTTAGATAATGACGGCGATCTCGACGCGATTTTTGCCAATCGATCGCAGGCGAATGAAGTCTGGCTGGGCAATGGCGACGGTACATTCACAAGTAGCTTATACGGCACAGGAAATAGCGCCGATGTCGCGCTGGGCGATCTGGACGGCGATGGCGACCTCGATGCCGTTATTGCGAATCTCAATGCCAAACAGGCGATCTGGCTTAACAATGGCGACGGCAGCTTCACGAGCAGTCAGTTTTCCGCCTCCCAACAAACATACGGGCTTGACGTTGCCGATCTGGATAATGATGGCGACCTGGACGTCATCGAAGCCAATTATAAAAAAGCGCAGCGAGTCTGGCTCAATAAGGGCGATGCCACGTTTACTTCCTCAGCAGTCGGCCACACGAGTGGATTCAATTACGACGTAGCAACCGGCGATTTGGACAATGATGGCGACCTCGATGCAATTATCGCTGGCAGATCGCAATCCGAACTCTGGTTCAATAACGGCGACGGCAGTTTTTCCACGAGCCTCTTTGGCCCGTCGATCTGGGGCAATGGCCTTGATTTGAGCGACCTGGACAATGATGGCGGCCTGGATGCGATAGTATCGAATCAACTCGGCAAACAGACGATCTGGCTTAACAACGGCGACGGCAGCTTCGAAACGCGCAGCTTCGGTTCCGGTTCAAGCATCGGCGTCGAAATGGGGGACCTGGACAATGATGGCGACATGGACGCCGTCATCGTTAATTACTTCGAGCCGCAGGAAATCTGGCTTAACAAGCCCAAGGTCATTCACTCGCCCTTCGCGCCCAAAGTTGCGGACCTGTCGCCGGCATCGAACGCGAACGCCGTGCCGCGCAACGGCAATATCGAAGTGACCTATTCACGTGAGATCACAACTTCGACCTTGACCTCCGGCAACC
Organism: Candidatus Kapaibacterium sp.; assembly: GCA_028284775.1. GTDB lineage: Bacteria > Bacteroidota > Ignavibacteria > Kapaibacteriales > UBA7675 > JANQRB01. The sequence continues at coordinate 7,963 of JANQRB010000040.1, forward strand.
TGCGTGTCTTTGGATCGCAGAGCGGACTCCTGAGTACGCGCGGAAGTCTGAGCGGTAGTCCGGTCCATACATTTGATCCAGACGGCAAACTGAAGCCGGGCGAACTTGTTTCGGTGAGCGTTACGGGAGCGACGAGTATTGGCGGAACGACGATGACGCGTTCGGTAGTGTACAGTTTCCGCGCCGCTGTCGATGGAGGGGCCGCCGACTTTACGCGCCAGAGCTTCGGCTCCGGCGACAGCCGCGGAATCGCCGTCGGCGATCTGGATGGCGATGGCGATCTGGATGCGATTGTCGCAAATTACGACGAGCCGCAAAACATTCTCTTAAACAACGGCGACGGCACGTTCGCCCTCAGTACCTTTGGCAGCGGCCCGAGCAGAGCTGTGGCAATTGCCGATCTGGACGGCGACGGCGACCTGGATGCGATTGTCATCAACCGCAATCAAGCGAAAGAAATTTGGCGTAACAACGGCGATGCGAGCTTCAGCAGCTCTTCCTACGGCGCGGGCAACGTCAGCAGCCAGGGTCTGGCAACCGGCGATCTGGACGGCGATGGCGACCTGGATGTCGTTATTACCAACATTAACCGCCCGCAGGAGCTCTGGTTTAACAATGGCGACGCTACCTTCCGCAGCGACACTTTCGGCACGGGCAACAGCTACGACGTCGGCCTCGGCGACCTTGACGGCGATGGTGATCTGGACGTTGTCGTCGCAAATAACAGCGGGGCGGCACAGGAAATCTGGACCAATAACGGCGATGCGACCTTCACGAGCAGATTGTTCGGGAATGGTACATCTCATGCCATTGAACTCGGCGACCTGGACGGCGACGGCGACCTGGACGCGATCCTGGCCAACAGCCAGCAGCAAAGCAAGATCTGGACCAATAATGGCGATGCTACATTTTCACAATCGAATCTTGCCTTCAGTGGTCCATGGCGCGACGCTGAGCTTGGCGACTTCGATGCCGACGGCGATCTGGATCTGATGATTGCGAATGGATCCTCGAGAAACGCGCTGTATGTTAACAACGGCAATGCCGGTTTTAGTCTGAAGAACACAGCGGCCAGCCTAGCCTCTAACTCAAGTCAGGGGCTGGCTATCGGCGACCTGGACGGCGACGGCGATCTGGACGCCCTCTTTGCGAACAGTGACGAACAACAGACCATGTGGTTAAACTTGCCGCAGGCGCCAACGATCAACTCGCTGAGCGCCGCCAGCACGACTGCCAGTCTGAGCGGCATGCGCATCGATGTACAGGGCACGGACTTCGAAGCGACGAGCGCGCAGATCTCGACCCTCGATCAGTCCGGCGCGCCCGACGGTCATCTTGCGCTCGCGCTAATGTCGGCAACGCGGGCGGCATTGACGGTGGTCATCCCGCCGGGCTATGTGTCCACCGCCGGAACCCTGGATTTAACGATCGGCAACCAAAGTGGTTCAACAAGCACGACGATTACCGTGCTGAATGATCAGCCGCGCATTGCGGCGCAAGCGGAAATTGTCACGATTGATGAGGACCAGTCGACAGTTCTCAGCCTGAGTCTCGACGATCTCACTCCCGGCATTGCCGCCCTGCTTGCAATTCCGCCTGTCGCCGACGGAACGACGATCGCCTCGATCGCGCAAAACGGCGCCACCGGCGCGACCACGAGCTTCCTGCTGACGCCGGCCGCGAATGCCGTCGGTTCGATCCCCTTGACATTCGGCGTCAGCGACGGTATGCTGAGTAGCTCAACGACTCTAACTCTAACCATCAATCCGATAAACGATCCGCCCGTGATTGCTACGAACAATACAAGCGTCGCCGCCATCGAGGACAGCCAGGGCGTCTTATACGCAAATCTCGCGGATATCGACACGCCTCTGAACGATATCACAGTGACGGCAAGCTCCGCCGACCAGTCAATGATCGATAACGCGGCAATCAGCATCGCTGCGACCGCGGCGACAACGCGCATCATCTTCGACCCGGTACTGAATACGACCGGCCGTGTGGAGCTGGTCGTTTCTGCCGATGACGGTGAGTTCATCCGTTCAACGACCTTTACGATCAACATTAGTAACGTTAACGATGCGGCGACGATACAGGCGGGTGATGCCGTGGTGACGACAGATGAAGATCAGGCGACGACGTCGACGGTCTTGCTGGCGGATATCGACACGCCTGTTCATCAACTGCTGTTGAGTGCGAGTTCCAGCGATCAGTCTCTGCTGGAAGACAGTGCGATCAGCTTCGGCGTCACGAATGCAACAACGACGGTCTTCATGGCGCCGGTCACCAATGCAACCGGTTCAGTGGACCTCAGCGTTACGGTTGACGACGGCGAGTTCAGGCGTTCGACGACCTTCAGTTTAACCATCAATCCGGTAAACGATCCGCCGGTGATTGCTACGAGTAATACAAGCGTCGCCGCCATCGAGGACAGCCAGGACGTCCTCTACGTAAATCTCGCGGATATCGACACGCCCTTGAACGACATCACAATGACGGCAAGCTCCGCCAACCAGTCAATGATCGATGACGCGGCAATCAGCATCGGCGCGACCGCGGCGACAACGCGCATTAGCTTTGACCCGGTGCTGAATACAACGGGCAGCGTGGAGCTGAGCGTTTTCGCCGATGACGGTGAATTCATCCGTTCAACGACCTTTACGGTAAACATCATCAAGGTTAACGATGCGGCAACGATACAGACGGGCGATGCCGTCGTGACGACAAATGAAGATCAGGCAACGACGGCGACAGTCCTTCTTGCGGATATCGACACGCCGATCCATCAGCTTGTGTTAAGGGCGAGCTCCGGCAATCAATCCCTGCTGGAAGACAGCGCGATCAGCTTCGGCGTCACGAATGCAACAACGACGGTCTTCATGCAGCCTGCCACGGATGCGGCCGGTTCCGCGGAGGTCACCGTCATGGTTGATGACGGGTTCTTGACAAGCTCGACCACTTTCACTCTGATCGTTAATCCGGTAAACGATCCGCCGGTCCTGGCGGTGATCGATGAGCTGACGACGCTCGATGCGAACGGCCTCGGCGGCAATCAGCTCGTCCTCAGCGACATCGATACGCCTTTTAATCAGCTTAGTCTCAGCGCGACATCCAGTGATTCTTCGCTTCTGCCTGTCGCCAATCTTAGCTTTGGCGCAACAGCGGCCAATGTAGCTCTAAACATAGCGCCCGCCTGCGGGCAAAGCGGAACGGCATTGCTGACCATAAGCGTGTCGGATGGTGAATTCAGCCGCGCGACGAGCTTTAATGTTATTGTGCGGGCCATTGACGAACTGACAATAAGCGGCTCGACCTGCGGATGTCCCGACCTGGCTCTTGCCTACAGCGCTCTTCCGTCCCTTAGCTCCGCTTCACATTCCTGGTCGGTGGAGGGAGGTCGTATCATCAGCGGGCAGAACAGCGGTAGTATCGAAGTCGTCTGGGACAGCGGCGCAAGCTCGGCCGTCGTTAGTGTCCTACGTACGACGATCAGCGGATGTACAAACGCGACTCAGCTCGCAGCGATTCCCAAAAGCATCCAGGCCTTAATGGATCATAGTTCGGTTTCCGGCGGCAGTGTCAGCATTGACGTCCTGGCCAACGATATCGGCGCGGGATTACGCATTAGCTCGGTGAGCGATCCCGCCGACGGTACGGCCCTGGTGAGCTCGGGGACAATCGTGTACACGCCGGATGCGGGTTTCAGCGGTGTGGAGCTGTTTCACTACGCGCTGGAAGACAGTGTGGGCTGCCGCGCAACCGGAGCGATCGTCGCCGCGACGCCGGATCTCAACGAAGCGAATGTCAACATCGAATATGTCGGGCACTACAAGGATCGTGTTAACGGCGTACGTGGTACGCGCCGCGCTCAGAGCGCCGCGATCAGCCCCGACGGCAATTTCGTTTACGTTGCCGGCCGTAATGATCATTCCATTGCAATCTTTCAACGCAATTCCGTCACCGGCGAACTGACGTACAAAGGTCGCTCCCGGCAAGGACACAAGCGCGTTACGGGGTTGAAATATGTCAGCGACCTGATTGTCAGTCCCGACGGCACGCGCCTCTACGCGGCGGGCTACGGACAGAATGCCCTCGTGATATTTGAGCGGAACGAAGCTGACGGCGCTTTAACGTTTCTTGAAGCCAAGCGCAGAGGGCAGGCAGACGGCGCATTGACGATTAAGGGTATGAAGCGGCCTCGCGCGGCGGCGATCAGTCCCGACGGGCGAACAATTGTCGTCAGCGGCTTTGCCGATCACTCGCTCGCCGTGTTCCGTTACAGCCCGACCGACGGCGCTACAAACTTCCTTGAATTTCACAAGGACGGGCTCGATGGCGTCGACGGCTTGCGTCAGGCGCTCGGCCTGGCCTTCAGCCTCGACGGCCGACATGTCTACGTCGCCGGTTCGGGCGACGATGCGATCGCGGTATTCGCGCATGATCTGAGTTCAGGCGAGTTAACATTTGTTGAACGTATCAGGGACAACAGCGGCGGCGTGGAAGGACTCGATGCCGTCTCGGATGTAGCGGTCAGCCCCGACGGGCAACATGTTTATGCCGCCGGGGTGAACGATGATGCGATTGCCGTCTTTGCGCGCAGTGCATCGACCGGCACGCTGAGCTTTGTTGAAGCGCTTAAAAACGCTTCATCCGGGATCAGCGGACTAAAGGGCGTGCGGGGCGTTGCCGTCAGCCCCGATGGCGCGCATGTCTGGGCCTCCGGATCCATTGACAACTCACTGGTCGTGTTCAAACGCAATCTATCGAGCGGTGAGCTGACCTTTGCCGACGAAGTCAGGGACGGCGCGGACGGCGTTGACGGTCTGGCCGCTGCGATGATGGCCGCGCTTGCGCCCAACAGCGCGCAGATCTATGCCGTCGGCCCGCTTGATAACGCCGTCGCCGCCTTTACTCGCAACCGTGTTCCCGATGCCCGGGACGATCTCGCCGGCTCGGTTCTGAAAAATTCGACCCTGGTCATCAAGCCCTTGTTAAACGACTCCGATGCCGATAATCATAATTTGACGATCAGCGCCAAAAGCAACGGCGCTCTTGGAACAGTCCTGATTAGCGGCGGCGGCACGACACTCGACTACGTCGCGGGCGCGGCCACCGGTTCGGATCAGTTTAGCTATACGATTACGGACGGTCATGGCGGCGGCAGTACGGCGACCGTAAGCGTGGCGGTAGTGCTGCCGAAGCAGAGCGCGGGCAATCTTCCGCGTCTGCGCTCCGTCCCGCATGTTTATGGGGATAGCCTGGCTGTTAGGGATCTATCACTGCAGCCGAACCCGATCCGGGAAGCTGCGGACATTGAATTCAGATCAAGCCATGCAGCTTCCCTCCGCATTACTATCAGAGATTTGCAGGGCCGGGAGCTTGCGGTCGTCGGCGAGCGGGAATTTGCCGCCGGGCGGCATAGGCTGCGCTGGCAGGCGCGGCTGGCAAGCGGTGCGCGTCTGGCGGCGGGAAGCTATGTCGTTCTGCTGGAAGCTGCAAGTGACAATACTCGGCACTTTCAATGGACCCTACCCTTCGTGATACTGCCCTGAGAGGGTATTCGCGATCTGCTTGGAATATTTCGCACCCACTCTTGCAGCGCAAAAATTCCGCTGAGCGTCCTGCTCAGCGGTTTTTTTGTTTGTTCACCAGGGGAAGCAATGATTGAAATCATATCCGCGCCGTCGTAATTTGCCTATTTTCGCGACAGATTGTGGATTCTCTTCGCCCTTCCAACCATGCTTATGAATGGATATCGCTCCAATAGCGACATGGACCAGAATGATCTTCAGGTCCGGCGGGCCCAAACACTACCCTCCGCTGCAGCAGCGGAAGGCGAGCTGAATCGTTACCCTGATCCGGCTCAGGCGCTTGACATCTTGCCGGAAGAGCAGCGCGACGTCTGGCATAATAAACTTCGTTCGGCCAGGGGCGCTGGGCGAGTCGATGTTCTGCTGGACCTGGGCCGGGCTCTGCAATACATCGATCCACATGCGGCGTTGGCGCAGCTGCGGCGGGCTCGGCAACTGCTTGCCGACGGCTCGAAAGCGGCTGCGCGCGGAACGCGCTCGCTGCGCCGGCATTTGGCCCAGGAGGCGCGCGGACTCCGGCTGCAGGGCGCTATCGAAGGGCAGCTAGGCCGTTCTGAATCCGCGCAAGCCTTGCTCGAACAGGCCCGTGATCAATATCAGGTCGCGAAAGATGTCGAAGGGGAAGTCCGCGCTCTGCTGGAGCTCGCCGACCTTCAGCAGGGTGATGTCAATGATGATGAGGTTTTGGTCTTGCTGGAGCGCTGCCGCGATATCAGCGAAGCGCAGGGGCAGAGTGAAAATCTGGCCGGCGCCTTATGTCTGTTGGCGAAATCACGTGTCAAGGCCGGCAAGTTCGATGAAGCGCTTGACATTTACCGGCGCAGCCTGGAACTTAACGAGAAGGCGGGCCATCATCATGGCACAGCTCAGACCTATGAAGGACGGGCCTACCTGTTTTGGTGTCGGGGCGACTACAGCGCGGCCCTGGAAGCTTATCGCAAGAGTCTCTCCATCAAAGAGGCACTGGGCTATCGGGCCGGTTTAAGTGGGATATTAAACAGTGTGGGCGTTATGCTGCAATTGCTCGGAGATCATGGGGCGGCGCAGGATCATTACTACCGCGCCCTGCATATCAGCGAGGATCTGGACCTGCGAGCGGGCATCGCCATTTCGCTGCGTAATCTCGGCGTATCGGACACCGAGCTCAACGAAAACGAAAAAGCGCTTGGGCACATGCAGCGCTCGCTGGCAATCAACGAGGCCCTGGGCAATCGATCGGAGCAGGTGAGGATCAGCAATAATATCGGTAATGTGCACAAGGCGCTCGAGAATTTCAGCGAATCGATTGAGTGGTACCGGCGCTGTCTGGAGTTGGCGGAATCGATACAGGACACGCGCGGCGCGGCGCTGGCCCTTGGGAATATCGGGCAGACCTTTGTCAAACAAGGCGAGTACAGGCAGGGCGAACCATATCTGAAGCGCGGCCTGGCTTTGTTCGAGGAGCTGAACGAGCCCTGGGGCATCGCCATAGCACTGGTAACCCTGGGGCATCTCTACTTCGAAAGCAAGCAAGCGCAGGCCGCATTGAAAGTCTTGCATCGAGCTGTCGATCTGGCAAGCGAAGTGAATGCCAGCGAATTGCTCTCCCGCGCACATCATCTGATCGCCGAAGTGTACAACCTGAGCGGAGATCATGCCGCGGCCTTCCGGCATTATCGCAGCTTTCACGAGCTCTACAAAAAGATGTACTCCGAAGAGTCCGACAAGCGCGTTCGCAACCTGCAGATCAGGCATGACCTGGCGCAAAGAGAGAAAGAAGCTGAAATTATCCGTTTAAGAAATGCCGAGCTGGCCGCCAAAGTCGAGAGTCAGCAAAAAGAGTTAACCGCCAAGGCATTATATCTCTCGCAAAAAAACGATCTGCTGCTCAACTTGAAAAAGGAGTTGAAGGCTTTATCGGGTCATACCGTTCGCAATGACCGCCAGGCGCTGAATTCGGTCGTCGACAATATCGACTCTACGCTCAACGATGAGCAGGGCTGGGACGTGTTTGAAGCGCAGTTTCAATCCGTGCATCCGGATTTTGTCCATACCCTCACCACAATGTATCCCAGGCTGACACCTACCGAAGTAAAGGTCTGCGCTCTGATTATGTTGAAACTATCGAGCAAGGAGAGCGCGCGCATCCTGAACATTTCCGGCCGCAGCGTCGGAGAGTACCGCTATCGCATCCGCAAAAAGCTCGGCCTTGACGGCGAAGAAAATCTGACGAATTTTCTGGCGCGGCTGTCGGCGCAGGATGCGGGATGACAATGCCGGATGATGAGAAGGTTTTTAGTTAATCTTCTATCTGTTCACTTCCGGGTCATGGCTCAAGCATTGTCTGCAATAAGAACTTGTATTGTGATCAGCCGTTGTCAGCTCGTCGCCGCTGTTGACATTCGACAAACAAAGTGATAGGAAGAGAAACGCGCAAGATCGAGCGTTTTACATGTAAGTGCTTAAGTTTTAAATCTTTGCCATTGGCCGATACCGCCGGATGTACGACGACCTGTCTCCCGACAGCCCCTTAGAGTCTTGTGCCTGCCAGTGTCCCAGTTCGTTCATAAAATAAAACAAAGCCCTTGCAATCAATCGATGTACAAGGGCTTTGTTAAATATTAATTTAAAGGGCGATACCAGTTCCCCGTCCGGCGGAGTTCTCGACCTCCGCCGGATCGTTTGCAACACTCTAGCGCACGATAATCATTGGTCGGGAGATTCGAAGCGGCTCACCATCGGCATCGATTGTACTAAGCTCGATCATATAGCTCCCGGCGGGTAGGCGAAGATTCGGCCCCTGCGTATTCAGATTAAGCTTGTATGCGCCGGGCTTAAGCCTGCGGTTCATGATCTCGCTGAGACTGACGCCGGACAGGGTAACAATCCGCAAACAAACCTGCGATTCCCGTCCCAGGCTAAATGCTATCCCCACGATATCGCGTGCCGGGTTGGGGCCGATGCGCAGGTCGCAGGCCTGACAGGCTTCGCTATATTCTCCGGCTGTTGCCCGGTTGTCCACGCTCCGTTTCGGTAGTACGACTTGTAAACTCACGGTCGCCGTACTGCTGCCGCCATAACCGTCGTCGATTGTATAGCTGAATGTGTCCGCGCCTGTGGAGGTGCCCGCGGCATAACGTAAGCTCGTGCCGCCGCCTGCGATGCTGACGGTGCCCAGAGCGCCGTCCGTCGCAGCGCTGATGCTCAGGCTCTGGTTTTCTGCGTCATCGTCGTTGTTTAAGGCTTCGATCGTGAGCGAGCCGTTGGCTGCAACGGACAGCGACATATCACTGTTTGCGACAGGTGCGCAATTCCGCAGGAAAGCCGACAGCGCATGATCCGCTGTCGCAGCGCAGTACACGTAGTTGCTCGCCGGCGTCAGCGCCAGGGCCGCGGCCCCGTTGAGGCCGTCTACGCCGTCCCGGCCGTCTTTCATGCTGCCGACATAGCTCAACGTGCCGTCTGTTTTATCGCGTCGAAAGAGCGTGAGCGCGTCGTCCATATTGCCGACGCTCCAGAGCTGACATCCGTCGGGCGATACCGCTACATCCGCTATGCCGTAGAGACCGTCGCAGCCATCGCCGTCAACCCAATGTTGTACAAAGCTCAGCTCGCCGTTGGAGCTGTTGCGTGTAAAGACCGCGATGGCTTTGTCGGTCTTGCCGGCGGCGTATACATTACGTCCGTCAGGACTGACGGCCACCGCCGCCGCGCCGCGCAGACCATCGACACCGCCCACGCCATCTTTAACGTAGGAGTCGAATGTTAACAAGCCAGTGTGCAGGCTGCGGCTGAAGAGCGCCAGGGCATTGTCGCCATAGCCCGCCACCAGGACCTGCCGTCCATCGCTCGATACGGCCAGATTCAATGCCTGGCGCAGGCCATTGACGCCGCCGACACCATCTTTGAAGAATTCCAGAAACTCCAGCTCACCGCTTTGTGTGTTGCGACGGAACACTGCCAGCGCGTGCGACTTGAATCCCGCCACATAGACCGAACGACCGTCGGGGCTGACCGCCAGGCCGCGCGGGCCGGACATTCCGTTGATTGTTCGTCCATTGTCTTCGCTCGCCTGCTTTTTGACTTGTACAAAGCTCAGCGAACCGTCGCTCCGATCGATGGCGAAGACGGCAAGCTCGTGTTCGCCGTAGCCGCTGGCATACAGATGCCGTCCGTCCGGGCAGATCGCCAGACCGGAAACATATTTCAGGCCATCCACGCCGCGGTTGTTATCACGTACGCGGTCCTTGTAGGTCAATGAGCCGTCGGCCTTCGTTTCAAAGATGGCGATCGAATGGTCGCTGCGACCGGCGACGTAGACATAGCGTCCATCAGGGCTGATCGCCACATCGCAGGCAGAGCGCAGCCCGCGGACGCCGCCCACCCGGTCTTTTTTCCGCTCGATATACCAGGGATTGACCGTTTTGGCCGGACCGGGCACCGCCACGACAATGGCGCCTGTCACCTGGCAGCCGCCGCTGCTCTGAGCCGTATACGTGAAATATTCGATGCCGTAGAAGCCGGTGTCAGGCGTGTAGCTGACAATGCCGTTGGCGAAGGTTGCTGTGCCGCCGGCCGGGTCATCAACAGCGGATAGCGTTAATCCGCTGCCGAGGTCATTTGCCAGCACTGCCAGCGTCACAGCGGCGTTGGTGACGCCCTCGGCGAAATCCATTGCCGCGATGTTTGACGCGCCGCCGGTGACAAGAATCATGCTTGCCGAAGTACAGCCGTTAGCGTAGCTGCGCAGCAGCGACAGGGAGCCATTGCTGCCGTCCTTCCACCTGACCGTCACGCTGCTCGCATTGTTTTGACCGATTATGTCGCCGCCGGCAGCGCTCCAGCTATGCGTCGCTGTGCTGATGTCGGGTTCGGCGCTGTAGACCGTATGCACATTCGGACAGATTGCAGTCGGGCCCTTGATGGAGAGCGCCTGTAGCGGCAGAACCGCAGCGCTGAAACTCGTGCTGCGCGTGAATTCACCGTCATCGATGCTGACCGTGATGAGCGCCGTCCCCGTCTGATCGCATTCGGGTGACAGTGTTAACGAGCGCGCATCTCTGTCCACTGCGAGCTTGCTGTCCTTGATCAGACTTTGATTGCCGGATGTCGCCGTAACGGTCAGGCCAGTGGGGCTGGTATCGATGTCATGAAAGACCAGCGCCAGCGCGCCAATATCATTTTGCGAAAAAGAGATATCCTGAATCGCACCGATTGTCGGCGGATCGTTCACGGCATTCACACTAAGGCTGAGCGAAGTCGAAGCGCTTAACTCGCCATCTGAAAGCGTAATAGTTACTTCGGCCGTACCGGAAGCATCGGCGACGGGGCTTAACATCACTTGTGTCGTAGCGCCCGTGACGCCGAAGCTGATGCCGCTAGTAGCTAGCACTGCCGGATTGTCCGATACAGCACTCAACAGCAGGCTATCAAAGTGCGTATCAACATCTGCAACAATTATGCTGAGCGTAGTCGAAGCATCTTCATCCGTCACAACAGCGGCAGCCGCCACCGACATCAGCGGCGCATCATTCACCGGCAGCACATTCACCGTAAATGTCGTCGAACGTACAAACTCGCCGTCATTAACAAATACCGTGATATCCGCCTGGCCATTGGCATCGGCAACAGGATCGATCAAAAGCGAGGTATTTGCGCCTGTTGCAGTCATAGTCAAACCGCTGTTGGCGACAATTGACTGATTGTTCGACGTCGCAGCCTGGCTCAGGGTCACAAGAGGCGAATCGACATCAACAACACTTATACTGATCGACGTCGAAGTATCTTCGTTCGTCGTCAGCGTTAATCTTTCCACCGATACCACCGGCGGATCGTTTATCGCCAGAACGTTTAGCGTAAAACTTGTCGAACGCAGAAACTCACCATCGTTAACGAACAGGGTTATATCGGCCTGGCCAAATGCATCGGCTTCCGGGTGGATAATCAACTGGGTCGTTGCCCCCGTGGCGCCAAAACTGAAGCCGCCATTTGTAACCAGCGTCGGATTGCTGGACGACGCGCTCAGGCTCAGGTTGTTTAATGGCGTGTCAATGTCAAACAATTGAATACTGATCGAAGTCGAAGTATCTTCATCCGTCGTTACGGTACTCTTCGTCACCGACACCAGCGGCGCATCATTCACCGGCTGCACATCGAGCGTAAACGTTGTCGAGCGAACATGTTGGCCGTCGTTGACAAACACGGTGATATCCGCCTGACCATTGGCATCGGCAACAGGATCGATTGTTAGCGAGGTCGTTTCAGCCGCTGCACCCAGGATCAAACCGCTGTTGACAACGAGCGATTGATTGTTGGACGTTGCACTCAGGCTAACCGTCACAAGAGGCGAATCGACATCAACAACACTTATACTGATCGACGTCGAAGTATCTTCGTCCGTCGTCACCATTAGACTTTCCACCGACACCACCGGCGGATCGTTTACCGCCAGTACATTCAGCGTAAACGTTGTCGAGCGTGTAGTCTCACCATCGTTAACAAATACCGTGATGTCCGCCTGGCCAAAGGCATCGGCGTTCGGGTAGATATTCACCCTGGTTGTTGCCCCAATCGCGCCAAAACTGAAGCCGCCATCTGATACCAGCGCCGGACTACTCGACGAGGCGCTCAGGTTCAGGTTGTTCAAGGGCGTGTCAACATCAAACAGTTGAATACTGATCGAAGTCGAAGTATCTTCATCAGTGCTGACGGACGCCCTCGTCACCGACACCACCGGCGGATCATTAAGCGGATTAACGGTAAGGCTGAGAGTCGTCGAAGCAGTAAACTCTCCATCTGAAAGCCGAAACGTCAGCGGCAGATTGCTCACAGAGGCATCCTGGGCCGGTGTAATGAGAAAGCTCGTCGTGGCGCCGGTAGCGCTGGTCTGGCTAATCGAAGCGATGGTCGAGCCGTCGGTGGCCGGCAGTGTTAACGCCGCGTTGTTCAGGCCGGGCCAGACATCCTCGAGTCTGAGCGTTACCAGCGCCGGCACATCTTCATCCGAGGCGATGACGGTCTGGCTTGTCGATATCCTGGGCCTATCGTTGGAAAAGGTCATGGTGGCGCTGGTGTGCCCGACATCGGTATAGAGGGTAACAGGCACGGTGGCGGCCGTTACTGCCAGACCGGCCGGGATTGTAAGCGAGGCGCTGGTAAGGCCGGCGCTATCGATCCTAAGATCGGCACTGCCAACCGCAACACCTGTGCTGTTAACCACAGCGATGCTTGCCCGCGTAATGTAGACCTGATGACCGCTGATATCCAGGCTGATCGAGCCGCTTGTGACGGTCGTAACAGCGGGTGTTAAGCTGGAGATTGTCGGTGGGGCGACGAGGTTTTGCCAGATGCGCTCGTCGCCGGCGCGAGCTACGATGGCCTCGAGTGCGCCGTCATTGTCGATATCACCCAAGGCCGCGCCTTTGGATGCACCGCCGCCGCGCACTCGTTTGTCAAAGGTCGCATTGCCGCGGTTCAGCCAGAATTCGTCGGCATTGTCCGTGGTAACGAGGGCATCCAGTCTGCCGTCGGCGTTCAGGTCGCCGAGCGTGATGTCGTTAACATTCGCGCTAATCCCCGAAGACGACTTGATGAACGTTCCATCGCCCTTGCCCAGCAAGGTATGGACGGAGTGGCTGCTGCCGCCGTTCGTTTTGCTCGCAAAGAGCGCATCCAATATGCCATCGTTGTTAAGGTCGCCAAGCGCCAGCGCTCCCGCGATATTCGTATCCAATGTGTCCTGCGCAAAATTAGCAGCGCCTTTGTTGGTGAGCAGAATGAGCCCGCCGGTGCCATAACTTGCCAGAATATCCAGACGTTGATCCTGGTTCAGGTCGCCGAGCGCCAGATACTGCGGCGTGCCGGTCACGAGCGTATGGATCGCCAGACTGCTGCCGTCGCTGTAGCCGACCGTGATTTCGGAGCCGGCCGCCCAGACGACATCGAGATTGCCGTCGCCGTCCACATCACCAATGGCGACATCCGTTGACCTTCGCCCGGAACCAGCGCCGACTATACTTTTCGTAAAAGCAGCGTTGCCGCTATTCATCCAGATTTCCCCCATCCTGTCACCGGTGTTGGAGAGTGCGACATCGAGATCGCCGTCGCCGTCCACATCGCCCAGGGCCACCGCCTTCAGTCTGTTGTTGTCGTCGCCAAACCTTGCTACGCTGAAGCTGCCATCGCCCAGATTCAGCAGGATTGCGGCGGCTCCGTCATCCGCCGTCACAATGGCATCGAGCTTGCCGTCGCCGTTCAGGTCGCCGATGGCAACGTCGTTCGAGGGGCCTGTGCTTAGGCTGAGAGGGTAGAAAGCTCCGGTCCCCTGCTGCGTGGCAGCGTTGAAACTAAACACCTGGGATATTTGGGTTTGATTCAACTCATTCAACGCGCCTCTTGCAGTGATCATTATTGTTTCGCCGGAATAGAAAGCCCGCGCCGGATCAATCCTAACCAGGCTGCCGCTGGTATCACGTAGAATAGTGGCGGTCGTGGTGATATGACCGCTCTGTGAACCGAAGACGCCAATCTCGTTATTTGCCGTGCCTGTCGAAAGCTCGAGAAGCTCCAGGCGTGTGTTAGCGCTATAGCTCAGCGTGATGTTGCTATTGCTTGCGGCTGTATTGGAGTGAGTCGAAGGACTGATCTGCCGCACATAGGGCAGTGGATCATCATTGTAAAATTGTGTTGCCCTGCTGCCGTCGCTGCTGACAAAATCCAGGTCGTTATCCCTGTCCAGGTCGCCGATAGCCAAATCACTCGAGCCCAGCTCCTGCTTTGTCGAAATAGTAAAGCTGGCGTCGCCATTATTAAACATCACCTGATCGGGATCCGTATCGGAGATCTGCACGACATCGAGGTCGCCGTCGCCGTCGATATCGGCAATCTCCACCGCATTGCCCCTCGCGTCGCTGCCTGTGAGCGTCTCGGTGAAGATAGCATTGCCATTGTTAAGAAACAGCCTGCTTTTGAAGTTCCGATCGGTTCCGGCAAACAGGTCGAGGTCGCCGTCATTGTCCAGATCGCCCATAGCCAGAGCCGTAAACCGGCCTGAAGCGATTGTTACGATGTTAAACGTACCGTCGCCATTGCCCAGCCAGATTTCCGCCGGCTGATCGCTGGAATCGATCCGTCGGGCGGCAAAAGCATCGGGAATGCCGTCGCCGTTGACGTCACCGAGCTTAACGTCGATATAGCTGCCCGTTGCCAGCGTGGAGTGCGTAAACACAGCGCTGCCGTCATTGCGCAACAGCGACAGGTCATTGTCGGTGGCCGCGAGTATATCGATGTCGCCGTCAGCATCGATGTCGCCAGCCGCGAATGCGTTGACAGACAGCGTGGGGCCGAAGGGCGTGGCGGTAAAATGGGCCTGCCCATTGTTGAGCAGCCGCAGAGGCGGGTAATTATGGCGCGAGAGCACCGCATCCAGATCGCCATCGCCGTCGAAGTCGGCAGCCTGTACAGTCGCACCGGTACCGGGAGCAATCCAAAGACGACTTATACTATGGGCCCCCGCGCTGCCCGGAGTGATCCGCCAAACCTCTGTTTCGTCGACAATCAACGCTTCGGGCAGCCCATCCTTGTTGAAATCGCCCAGAGCAACCTTCGCGCCTTCAACCCATGCCTGCAGGTCCACGCTTGTGAACTCACCGCTGCCGCCAATGGCTTGTGCCCGGAACTGACTCACGATCGGATTGTGCGCCACGGTTCCCGCCGTGCTCTTGGCGCCCTGCGATGTAATGCTGATGATTTCACCCGGCAAAAAGTTGTTGTCGGGGTTAAACAACGCCGTTTTGTCGCCGTCCTGAAAACTGACGCTCGCCTGTGTGACGAGCCCGGTCAGCGAGCCATGCACATGCACCGAAGTGTTGATCGGACTCAGGCTTGCGGTGGTCATGGCCGTGTTAAACCGGACCGTAATATCACTATTGCGGCTTACGTCGTTGCGATTGGCCTCCGGCGTCAGGGCCAGCTGCGTAACCGCGATTTCGTTAATAAATATGGTATTATTGCCCCACACCGCCGCAATAGCATCCAGGTCGCCGTCGCCGTCCAGATCGCCGAATTCAATGTCGGAAATTCCGCCGTTCTTTATACAACTGCCTTGAAAGGTGTTGTCGCCATTATTGAGGTGGAGAAAGGTGCAGCCCCCGGAAGCCACCTCGTCGAGATCGCCGTCGCCATCGATGTCGGCGGAACCATAGTGGTAATCCATAATCTTTGTATCAATCGTCCGGTCGCCGTCAAAATCGCCCTGGCGGATATCATAAAAATTACCGTTGGAGTTGGTAGGGGCGCTAAGATTTATGCCCTGAAAGCTTCCAGCGCCGTTGTTGCGCATCCGGTAGCTCCAATAATTTCGTCCGACGGCCTGGAAGTCCAGGTCGCCGTCATTGTCAAGATCGGCAAAGTCTGTTTGTCCCTGATAGCGGGCGTTGGAGATTTTTACTCTTTTCAGGCTGCCGTCGCCCTTGTTTAAAAACAGGGCGTCGTCATCGAGATTTTCCGACAAGGTGGCAATGTCGAGATCGCCGTCGCCGTCGATATCGCCCACCGACACGCCGGTATTGTCGATGCCGCTGTTGCCGAATTCCGTGCTGGTGAAGGTAGCGTCGCCGTTGTTCGTCCAGATTAAATTCTCCATGTCCCAGCGGCTGACGACAATATCGAGATCGCCGTCGCTGTCAATGTCCGCCAGCTTAAGGTCGCGTGTTAGCAATTTATTCCCAACCGGTAGTTCGGAAACCGAGAATGTTGCGTCGCCATTGTTAAGCCACACTTTATCCCAGGCATCCCAGTCGCCGATAACCGCATCCAAATCGCCGTCGCCGTCCAGATCGCCGATTTCGACGGCGCGGCTGTTCCTGGTGTTGTTGTGAAAGCCGAAGGCCGTGCTCCTAAAGATCATGTTGTCTCCGCCGGCCGATTCAGTATGGAATTGAAAGACCGTCGAATTCGCCATCGTCACGCCGGTGGTGGATTGCGCACCCCGAATGGTCACATCGAGGCGCTCGCCCGGTTTAAAGGGCTCTGCCGTTCTGATGTGCACCTGCTTATTGTTGTCGGAAAAGAAAACGGCGGCGTCGTTGGAAATGTAGCCCGACTGCGAGCCATAGATGACCAGGTTGGCATGGGTGGCCTGCGTGGCAGTGGTAAGCGTCGCAATGTCCATCGGCCTATCGAAGCTGATGGTGATTCCTTGATGGAGATACGCAGCCATCGAATTGGTTGAAGGAGCGAGGCTGACGATTTTGGGCGCTTGCGCCAGCAGCTCGAAGGGCGACAGCGTCATTGCGCCGACAAACAGTGAGCTGAGTATGGCCGCGCCGGCGCGGGACCCCAGGGGCTGAAGCCGCTGCTGTAATTCCGCCAGTCGTTTCAGGAGTGCAGTTGCGCGACGGAGGATCTTCGCTTGCGCTTCAGCTCGCCCCTCCAGGCGAAGCAGTCGGCGAACCGTCTTGCGATAGCGTCGCAGCGTGCCGGCGAAGTCGAATTTCGGATGTGTCCACATAGTATTATCCAGTGAGAATATTGCAGATTCAGTTGATACAATTCGTCCGGATTCGGCGGTACTGTACTCAGCCGCCCTTCCGCGTATAGCGAGCATAAGGAGCCCGCCCGGTCCCGCGGATATGCCGGCGCCGCGGGACCGAAAAACTGGACTCCAAAAAGAGGATTGCTTGTTCTGTTGGCCTTGAAATCTTATGACAAAAGTAGTGAGTCGGTTTTGCTACAATTCTACTACAGCACTACGACACTTTGGCGAATGGCGGTTGAAAAGGAGTCCATCCGGATGGATTCGGCTCTTCGTTTCAGCTTTAGAGTTTAGAGCATGGCCAATTCGTAGAAAAGGGTAAGGCGGCGCGGAGATTCGCAGTCCTGGTCCGGTCAGAATTGTTGAAAGCACAGGCGTGCGAGGCACACAGCGGAATTTCTTCCTGCCGTCCGGCGTTGTTCGCAGTTTTGTGCGCCCGGTCGATCTATGGGATGTTATGTATGCAGCAGTAAGAATTCACCGAGGTCTTGTCCTTTCGCCAGATCCAGTTTTTTGCGAATGCGATAGCGATAGGTTTCAATTGCGCGCAGCGAGACGTTCAACAATTCCGCGATGCTGCGGTTGCTGTTGCCTTCCCGAATGGCGAAGCAGACCCGGCATTCCGTCGCAGTGAGTTCCGGGTAGCGCTGTTGCAGAGCTTCGATGGCATTTGCGGTTTCCCGATCTTTTCGATTATCGTCGGGAGGCTCGCTCTTTGCGATGAAGAGATCGATGTCGGTGATGATCGCTTGCATCTGCGCCTGATCGAAAGCCCCGGTCTGCATTGTGAGTTCGTCGATCTGATGCAGGATGCGCAGCACAAGAGTATTGTCTTCATCAGTGCGCAGCGCGTGGATGGTATCCGATTGCTGCAGGGCCTCCGCTTCCTTTCGCAGCTCCCTGTGCCGGGCGCGTTTTTGCTCGTAGCCGTCTTGCAACTGTCCGACATTTTCGGCTACCAGGAGCTGTTCGACACTCACATTAGCCTGACGGAGAACTATCTCACGTTCATTGGCGTGCAGGAGCTTGCGATAACGCAGGGCTTCGCGGAAATCTTCGAGTCCTTCTGCGACAGCGGCAAGCTCCGCGTAGATTTTGCGGGTGGTTTGCCATTCGTGACAGGAGGCGGCAAGCTCCAGGGCCTCCAGCAAAAGTTCGCGACCCTTGTCGGGCCGACCCATCCTGCTTTCGATACTTCCGAGCGCCAGGGTGGCATGCGCTCGTAAACGGGCATGATGCAGGTGGCGCAGCCGGTGGAGGGCGCTCCGGTATGCGAGGCGGGCATCTTCGAGCAGATCCTGCAGTTCCAGCGCATTGCCGAGCACTAATTCCTGCGTCGCCAGCGCATCGACATTTTTGGCATCGCTTTCCGCAATCGATCTCCTGAAGAATGCAACGACCTTCTCCATATCCAGAAGTTCCGGCGCATACTCCAGGATGATGCCATAGGCGGTGGTCGAGCCCTCGCCCAGCGGTCGATATTGAAGCAGACCGGCCGCTTCCTTCAAATCGCTCTTGCCGATCTCCTCGGCGCCCAGCTCCATGTAAACAAGACCCAGCCAGGCTGCAATGCGCATCTTTTCCTGCGGTCTGCCGAGCTCACGATTGAGTTCGCGCGCCTGTGAAAATTCCCGGATTGCGCGGTCATACTCGCCGCTGCGCATGGCGTACACTCCATACATCTCATGCGCGTAGGATTCCTGCGCCCGGTTACCCGTTGTCCGCGCAAGTTCGATCGCCTCCACAAGCGGCGTGGCATAGTCTTGGCGCGGATCGCTCGCAAAGGTATAAGCGGAATAATCAAACAGCAGACGCAGAAGAAGGTATGTATCGTCAAATCGACGGGCGAAATCGATCGCCTGTTCGACGGATTGCAGCGCCTCTTTCGTTTTGCCGAGTGTGTGCAGTACCGAAGAGATGTGGGCCAGGATCGAGGGACGCTGTTGTTCGAGGCTGTACCGCAACTGTGACAAAGCATTGCCTATGGCGGCGTCTGCCAGTTCATGCTCGTCGCGCATCACCCTGGTAACGGCCTCTTCGGCATAGAGCTCGGCATAAAATTTTCGAAGCGTCAACTGATTGCACATTTCCAGCGCCAGCTGATTTTTCGCCAGGGCCCCCGTACTGTCCTGTCGTTCGCGTAGTATCTCTATCTGCAATATCAGAGCCGAAATCATCTCATCCCAGGCTTCGTGACGCTCCCATAAGTGCAGCGCTTCGAGCAGCGGTGCCTCGACCTCCGCATACTTGAGGGAGGCCCTGAAACAGATAGCCTGGGCGTAAAGGGCCTTTGCAAGTACCAGGTAATATTGTGCCTTCGCCTGCTTGCCTGTCTCCGGGCCTCCCAACAGCTTGCGCGCCAATGACACGGCCCGGTGCGCTGTTTCCGATGCTTCGTCGAGCTTGACGCCTGCCAGCGCCCGCGCCAATGACGCCAGCGCGGACACTTTGCGTACACCCCTGGAATACGAAGCCTGTTTGCGATATTTGTCGATTTCGGATTTCATCAGGCAAGCCTGGCAAAGCGTCCATCTCTTTGGGGACCGGATCTTAGCGGCGCTTCAGGTGGCAGCCGAAGCGGCCTCTGCCGGATCAGGCATCTCTTTTTTGCTCTACAATTTCGGCAAGCGTCTGTGCAAGGTCAGCGCCGCGCTCAAGATTCATTTTGCGTCGAATGCGAAAACGGTATGTTTCGGCCGCCCGTACCGAGATGTGCAGAATGTGGGCAATTTCCTTCGTGCTCTTTTTGTGGCGCAGCAGTTCGGCCACAATGATCTCGCGTCTGGTCAGGTCCGGAAAGCGCCGCGCTAGGACGAGCGGGAACTGCTGGTCCTGGCCGGCGTGCCGTGCTGTGGAAACTGACCTTGCCCTTTCCGCCTCGTCGGCCGCCAATGCCGTCCGTTCGGATCGAATTGCCTTTTGCACCTGCGTCCGGGACCGGTTTACTCCTTCTTGCAATTCCTTGCGGATGTTTTGGAGCGCCTGCTCGCGAAGGGCTCGCCTGGTATTGCGGTCGGCTTCGTTGTTGCGCATCGCCGTGATTTTGTGCTGCTCCGCCTCTATGTGCCTGTCTATCTCGGCGATATTGCGTCGCAATTCACGAATGTTGTCCTGCGATATGAGCCGCTCGACGCGTTCGGCAACACGAGGGAACAGCACCTTGCGGTCCAATGCCGCCACATCCTTTTGCTGCGCCAGGGCCTGTTCAAAATCGCTTTTTTGTTCGAAATTGCCCATCAGCGCTTCGTGAATTTTGCGTTTGTTCATCCAGTCGTGACACTCCGCTGAAGCAGACAGCGCTTGGTTCAGATACTGCCCGGCAAGCTCGATGCGGCCGGCGCGGCCTTCCAGCTCGCCCATTTTCAGCAAGGCGTCAGCCTGCAGACAGGCTGATTCAAAATCGCGGCTCAGGTCCATCGCAGCCTTCAATTCCACCCGCGCTTCATCGATCCGGCCCATTCGTTTCAGCACGATACCAAGATATATGCGTATCCTCATCGTCAGGCTCATTCCGGAACCGTAGAAGGCCTGCTTTCTTTTCTTCAGAAAAGTCAGCACTTCATCCAGCCGATAATTGTCCGGCACATGCTCCGCCAACACCTTGACCGCCACAATGTGCGACGCTTTTGCTTCAAGGGTGAAAAACAAGTCGCTGGCTTCGATAAGGTATGGCCAGCCGCGTTTCGGGTTGCCCAGTTCGATCCAGGCATGGCCCAGTTCAGCCAACACTTCCAGCAGGAAGTGCTTGTCCGGGCCATTACGCGCTAAAGCCAGGGCGGCTTCATAGGAAAACGTAGCACGGTCGTAATTGCCGAAGCGCATGGAGAAGACGCCGATTTTTTTCAATGTCAGGGCTTCCATCCATTCAAATCCGGCCGCACGCGCCACGGCAAGAATTTCTTCGGTGCACTGGAGTGATCGCTGATATTCATTACGCGCCTCCAGCGCAATGGTCAAATGATTCAGCACCATCAGCAGGTCGTAACTTTTGCCGGTTGGACGGACCAGGGCAAGCAACTCTGCCAAGGTTTCAATGCTGGCGGCAAAATCGCCCAGAATGGTTGTCACCGAGGCGGCGGTATCCAGCGCAAGCATGCGGCTATCGAGGTCGCCGGCCAGTGCGGCCAACTCTTCAGTCCTCCGCAACGCTGCCTTGGATTCTTCCTGCCGATCCACATGCACGTAGGCAATCGTCAGCACGGCATATATCATCACCTGCCGACCCGGCGGCAGTTCAGCAGCATCGCCCAGGTCGCGCGCGCTTTCGAGAGCTGTGATTGCCGGTGCGTACTTTTCGTCCTGGGAATATGCCGCGCCGAGGCTTGTCAGCGCCTCGGCGGCTTCACGTCCGTTGCCGACTTTTTCAAATAGTGTCGCCGATTCCCGCAATGTGGGAACGCACTCTGCAAATGAACCGCTTTTAATCAGGCAGGCGCCCTGAGTGTGCAATGCCGACGCCAGCGCCGATAGACGCTGCTCAGCCGCGGCATCGTCTCCTGCTGCTTGCGACACAAGATCGCGCGCCAGGGCAACAGCTTCTTCCGCATACGAGCGCGCCGCCGCAAGATCGACCGTGTCGAGCACGCGGGTAAGCTGTTCCAGAATATTGACCCTGGTCAGCCCCTCCGCAGATTCCAGTTTCTTTTGCAGCTTGCGGGCTTCTTTGTTTTCAGACATGCTTTTGTCGATGCTATAAGATTGTTCCCGCCGACAAATGAGCAGCGCAGTTTCGTACCTGATCCCTACAATATAAAAAGTATACACAATAGTTTTTGGCAAGATCACCTGTCTGCGTTCGTGCCAAAAAGACGAAGCCGATTGTTGTCACCAGCTTGCAGGTTGAAGCTTTTGAGTGTGGCACAGATTAAAAAAAGAGGCTGCCTTTCCTAACAGGAAAACAGTCTCAATTCGGGGAGACTTCAATTCCTTAACTCAATTATACTTGTAGTATCACCCATAAGATTTTTTGCAAAGCTGTTCCTTCGGCGCCCACTGATTTGACTGCAATCAGATAGCTGCCTAAGGGAAGGAAAGCAGCCATCTTCCGGCCTCCTTCCCAAGGTAGCGCTCGTCCGCCCGCCCCGAGCTTTCTGTTTAACAGAGTTATGAACCGGCGACCCTGCCTGTCCGATACACGAATCGCTGGAGCGGCGCTTTGTTTAAGAGTGAAACGAAAATGTGACTTCGAGTTTACTGGAGGAGAGCAGGTGTCGTCTTTGCTCATGTACCCCCGGCGATATGTCCGCGGGCTGAGCGAAGCCGGAACTCCTGCTTTCGGTCGGCTTACGGATTTCGTCCATTGCCTCAGCACAATGTAACCCAGGCTCAGGCCCACCGAAGTAAGGTCTGCGCTTTGATATTGCCGGATAGTGATAAAGCTTTCGGCTGGGCCCCTCGCGGGTTGACTGCGGACATTAGCGTCACAGGCCTTGTTGTAATTTTGTTGTAGTGCCCTCGCTGCGACCCGGTCGTAGATTGTCTTCGTGATTGATTAATCATTGTGTCACAGCAGTCGACAAGCTTTCAGCGCGGCGGCGATCATCTCGCCTGTATTGTGGCTTGCTCCGCCGCGCTGAGCTGACTGCCTCTCAACATCGAGACAATCTATACTTAATTCGAGGATACAATGAAAACGCTTTATCCAGCAGCGTTATGCTTGGCCCTGCTCTTCAGTCTACCCTGCGCATTCGCACAACCGACGGAAGTACGTATTGTTTCCATTACACCCTCCGCGGCGCCTGCCAGCGGCCAGCTTTTCGATCTGCTCGTCGAAACGACTGACGGCGGCGGCCTGCGAAGAGGCGTGACTTCCCAAAGCATCCTTGCAGTGACATTCGCCCATCCGAATTTGACGCATTTCAGCGGCAGCACCCAGGCCACGCTCATTAACGGTACTTCTATCGCGACACTCAGTCTGGCGCTGCGCAATGGCTCGACTGCCGCGATCGCAACAACTATAAGCGTGTCTGTCTATTCCGGGCCGGCATTAAGCGCAACGTCCACAACAATGACCATCGGCGCTAACCGGGCGCCGACGCTGAGCCTGCAGACCACGGCGCTGACGACCAATGAGGATATTGCAACCACTTTTAGCGTCTCGCTCAGCGACCCTGACGACGCGCTCGGCGACATAATACTCAGCGCGACATCCGACAACCAGACCATTGTGCCGAGCGGCAATATCATCCAGAGCGGCGCCACCATTGCCACGACGCAATTTGTTGTAACACCCGGGGAAGATCGTAACATCGATACCGACGGCCTACCTCGTATTACCATCACGGCCGACGATGGCTTCAACACACACGCAACCAGCTTTAGTCTGAGGGTTAATCCCGTCAATGACCCGCCGATCTGGGTCAAAGGACCTGATGTGACTTGGTGGGAAGACGATCTATTTTCCGGGATTTCCTGGCTTCCTGCTCAGCCGGATCCAGGCGGCGGCCCGGACGAGGCGGGTCAGACGATCAATTTTAGCGTTACCAATTCCAATGTCCAGATGTTTTCCGTCCAGCCCTGGCTCCATCCTATCAGTGGACGCTTGTTTGCGGAAGTATTCCCGAACACGACCGGAACAGCGATCCTGACCATCACGGCTTTTGACGACGGGGGCACGGCCAACGGCGGTCAGAGTCATGCGGCCCCGCAAACAACCGAGTATACCATTTGGTGGTTAAACGATGCACCTTTCTTCAGCACCGGCGCAAATGTCAGCGTTGCGGAAGACAGCGGTCCCTATGACCAGCCCTTTGCTACCGGCATGAACGACAGCGATGTTGAATTCGATCAGGTCATCCATTTCGAGCTCGATATTTCCGATCTGTCGCTATTCGCGGTCCGGCCTTCTATCGTCGGCACATCCGGGAATCTGCGATTCACGCCGGCGCCCGATGCCTCCGGCCGGGCGGTGGTGACGGTAATAGCGGTAGATAATGGGCCGCACTTCGGCCAAAATTTCGGTAGAAGCCTGCCGCAGCAATTCATCATCGATATCAACCCCGTAAACGATCCGCCGCGCATCAGCACTTCCAATACCATCATTTCGACGACAATTAATCAGCAGGTGACAACCAGTATCATTCTCAGCGATGAATCGCCGTTTACCGGCATTAGCGTAAGCGTTGCTTCCGACAACCCGCTCCTGCTGCCGACCGCCAATATCGTGCAGCTTGGTCCCCTGTCGACCACGACTGTCTTCCGTTTCACTCCCACGACCAATGCAGTCGGTACGGCGCAGGTAACAATTAAGGCTGATGACGGCGAGCTTCGGAATTCGACGAGCTTTACCCTGACGGTGTTCACACACCCGCCTGCCATCTATGCCGTCAGCTCCGCCATCGCGGTGGACGAGGACAGTGCAACCACCATAACCGTGCAGCTCAGTGATCCCGATACGCCGCTCGCCGATCTTGTGTTGACAGCCAGCTCCGGCAATCAGTCCATTATTGACGATGCCGGGATCGTTCAACTGGGAGCAACCGGTGCCACGACAACCTTGCGGATTAGGCCTGCCGCAAACGCCAACGGCATCGTCGACCTCTTCATTTCGGCACGTGACGACTTTGACAATGTCACCGTCACAAGCTTAAGCGTGACCGTCGTCGCCCTTAACGATCCACCGACTATTGTGTTAACGGAGCCAGCTGTGACGATGAAGAAATCCGGCCGAACGACTACGACAATTTTATTAAACGACATTGACACGCCGTTTAGCAAGCTGGTACTCAGCGCGACATCGAACAATCAATCGCTCTTGCCGAATGCCAATCTCTTATTCGGCGCGACAGCCGCATCCGTCAATCTTCAGGTGTCACCGGAATGCGCTGCAACCGGTTCGGCCGTAGTTACGATTAACATCGACGATGGCGAATTCGCGCGTTCGACCAGCTTCGCCGTCACGGTGCTGCCGCTTGCAGCTCTGAGCATTGCGGGCGCGGACCTTGTTTGCCCGGAAAGCGAAACTGTGTATACGGCCGAACCGGTTGCTCCTTCGGACGGCCACGATTGGACTGTAGACGGCGGGACGATTGTCGCCGGACAGGGTACGGGCAGCGTCGCGGTGATCTGGAATTCGGGCGCGGTCGGATCCATTGGTCTGATCAGAACGAGTGTTTCGGGCTGTACCTCCGCTGCTGTGCTGAATGTCAGCGCCGCATCCCTGATGGCAGTAATGGATTATGTCAGTCTGTCCGCGGCCACCAGCATCACCCTGGCGGTGTTAAACAATGACATCGGCTCTCAACTCAGCCTGACCCATGTTGAAAATCCGGCTGGTGGTTCAGCAAGTTTCACGAACGGCATCGTAACCTACACGCCTGACGCGGGCTTTGCCGGGCTGGATCAGTTTTGCTACACCCTCACAGGACCGGGCGGCTGCCAGGCGACCGGCGCAATTGTCGCCGCGGTCGCGTCGGCCGAAACCGCGCGCGCCAACAGCGAATATCTCGGACGCGCCAAAGACCGCAAGAGCGGCGTGCGCGGCCTGCGCGGCGCTTATGACATCGCCATCTCTCCGGACGGGCACTTCGTGTATGCGGCCGGGCGCAACGATCATTCGATCGCAATCTTTCGGCGTAATACAACGAGCGGCAGCCTGAGCTATCAGGGCCGCGCCCGCAACGGTGCCGGCGGGGTGTCTGGCCTGAAGTATCTTAACCAACTGGCGGTCAGTCCGGACGGACGGCAGCTCTATGCCGCCGGCTTCGGCAACAATGCCGTAGCAGTGTTTGATGTTAACGGGCTCACGGGCGGATTGAGCTTCGCGAGCAAAATTTCTCAGGGCGACGTCAGCGGCGGTCTACCGGTTAACAAACTGAAGCGCCCGCGCGCCCTGACCGTCAGTCCGGACGGACGCAATCTATACGCAGGCGTCTATGGCTCTCATGCTCTGACGGTCTTCAGGCGCATGGCCGACGGCAGCCTGGAGCTCTGTGAATCTCACCGGGACGGCCGGGGTGGCGTGGATGGTTTACGTCGTGCGCTTGGTGTCGCCGTCGCACCGGACGGAAGGACCGTCTACGTCGCGGGCTACGGCGATCATGCCGTTGCGGTCTTCAGCCGCAGTCTGGCGGATGGTGCATTGACCTTTGTCCAGCGGAAAAATGACGGTAGCGGCGGTATCGACGGTCTGGCGGGCGCGGCGGCCGTGGCGGTCAGCCCCGACGGCAGGCATGTGTATGTCGCCGGTAAACACGACCATGCCGTGGCCGTCTTTCGTCGTGACGCCGCCAGCGGCAAGCTCAGCTTCGTTACACGATACAAAGACGGAGTAGCGGGTGTTGAAGGCCTGGCCGGCATCTGGGACGTCAAAGTCAGCCCCGACGGCCGTCATGTCTGGACTGCCGGCGGCAATGACGATGCCGTGGCGCTCTTCGAACGCGATGCCACCACGGGCGAGTTGCGCTGGCTGGATCTAAGCAAGGACGGCGTCGCCGCCGCGGACGGACTCGACCTGGTGCGCGCCCTGGCCGTCGATCCTTCCGGTCGACATGTCTACGGCGCGGGCTATCGCGATAATGCCGTGGCGCTTCTCTTCCGCAACCTGGCGCCGCAGGCCCTGAACGACAATGCGGGCGCGGCGGCGATTAACACGACGCTGCCTGTCGATCCACTGCTTAACGACAGCGACCCGGACGGACACAGTTTAAGCATAACGAATGTCACCGGCGCGAGCCTCGGCGCCCTGAGCATCAGCGGCGGCGGCACGACGATCGACTATACTGCCGGCGCGCTGCCCGGAGCAGACAGCTTTACCTATACGATTGAAGACGGCCACGGAGGCAGCAGTACCGCAACAGTTAACCTGGCTGTCGTGCTGCCGAAGCAGGGCGCGCCTTCCGTCTCACCGGCCGGCGCAGCGCTGCCCGGCCTGACGAATCTTGCCATTCAACCCAATCCGGTCAGCGACGAAGCGACCATCGAATTCACACTGGCGCGTGACGCGCGGCTGCGGCTGCACATCAGCGATCTGAGCGGACGCATCGTCGCAGAAGTACACGAAGGGGAGTTTCACGCGGGTAATCACACCTTGCGATGGCTAGCACGCCTGGCAAGCGGCGCAGACGTGGCTGCGGGCACGTATTTTCTTGTTATTGAAGCGCAACAGGGAGAATCGGATGGCAGGCGCAGTACGCCGCTGGTGATCTTGCCCCGCTAGAGACGAACTATTTGTGTGCTACATGCTAAGCCCGGACGGCCGCAAGGTCGCCGGGTTTTCTCATTGCAGGTCCGCACAGATATTTTCAGGCAGCCAATACCTGCGCTTTGCGCCCTGTCGTGCCGCATTCCTCAGCTCGACCTGTCATTCGCCTGCAGTCGGTCCGCCCGGCTTTTGTCAGTGCAGAACGAACAGGCTCGCCCAGTTCCGCCGTGACGCCTGGTGCGCTGGCCCCAGACTCCGGTCCCTGGAGATCATTCCGGCTGAAAAACAAAAATTTGGCTGTAGTTGGTGACCGAATCGTCCGCTTCAGCTTATGCAGACAACGGAAGCTGTCCTGGATATGATCGCCGGGGAACGTCAGGATCCCGGCGAGATCCTCAACACCGTTCATTCCGCAATCAAACTCAAGAGGCATGCAACATAACGACATCGCCAGATTGCGTCGCAAGGCTGCCGTTAACCGCGGCTTGCGCAGAGCCATGGCCGAAGCCGAGCTTGCGGAACGTCTCGTGCCGATCGACAACAAGGAAGCATTAAGCATTGCCCATGCGACCGTGCAGCGCCTGGGGGCGATGATGAAGAAAGCGGCGGCGCGCAACGCCCGGCCAAAGCCGTATCACGAAGTGCAGGCGCGCGCGCTGCGCGCGCTGGCCTATGCTTTGAAAACTGTCAAACGCTATGCCGAAGCGGAAGATTTATTACGGGAATCCATCCGCCTTTATGAATCCCTGAATGACGGCTTGCATCTTGTGGGCTGTATGGAGCTGCTGCATCTGATATATCGTGATCAGGGACGTTACACAGAGGCTTTGGAGGCCTTGGATCGGGCGCTTGCCTTGGAAAGTCAGGTTGGGGAACAATGGCAAGAAGCCGCCATCCACAGTGCGCGCGGTATCCTCTTGATGCTGTTGGGTCGACCCGATGAGGCCGGCCGGGCGTATGCAAGGGGACTGCGGCTGGCCAGGAAGAATGATGACATTCGCGGTCAGATACTCATTCTCGGCGACCTCGGCCTTTTTTTCAATAGTCGCAACGAAGGCGACAAGGCCTATGCGGCCTTTACCGAGGCGATCGCTCTCCATCGGCGTCACCGCTTGCTCGGCAATCTTAATTACATGACCATTCTCTGGAACTATGCGCGCCTTTTGATTAATCGCGGTCAACTGCGGGAGGCGTCGGCAATCATACAGCAAGGCATTGCCGCCGCCGAAAGGGCCGGTTTGCAACGCGACAGGGCGATGCTCTTAATCGACCACGCTCGTCTCCTGATTTCCCTGGCTGACTACGGTCCTGCTCTCGAAGATCTGCAACAGGCCAGCGGTATTTGTGAAAGCCTGGCATTTGTTAGCTGCGAGGCTTTAGCGCAGGCCCTAATGGCGGAGCTGTATACAACGCTCGCTTATCCGAAAGCCGCTGTCGAGGCCGCCCGCCGTTCGACTCGATTGCTGGCGGCCTGTGATACCGACAAGAGTGTCGATATTCTTGAAATATTTCGAATCATTTATGTACTGACCCGGGGCGGAAACACAGACTTTGACATCGATCATTTCAGCGCTCTCTTCAGCAGCGAAAAAGAAGCCCGCCTGAAGCAAGACAACCTGCACAAATTACCCGGCATTCTCCTCGCTTATGGCCTGCTGCGAGAGATTCAGGGTGATCGCGCCGCCGCCCGCCGTGAACTGGAAGAGGGGCTGGCCCTGTGTGAACATTTCAAGCTGCGTCATACACAAAGCGAGACATTATATCACCTCGGTCGCCTGAACGCTGCCGATGGCGCGAACGCTGCGGCGACATCCCACTTTCAGCAGGCATTGGAACTTTCCCGCCAGGCCGGTAGCCTCGATCTGATGCGGCGTATCCACCGGGAGATGGCCGTCGTCTGCGAAGCGCTCGGCCGGTTTCGCGAAGCCTTGCAGCACAGTAAGCTCCTGCGTGGGCTGGAGCGGAAAACGCGTAACTCGGAGTTTGTCGACGCCGCCCGGCAACTACGGAAAAACGCCGAATACCGACGCCTTCAACGCGAGCAGGCGGCCGACCGCGAAGAGCTGGCCGCGCTCCGGCAACAGCATGCTTCGTTGCAACGCAGCCTGCAGGCAAAAACTATCCATCTCGACCATATCTCGGACTACCTCAGCAGGCTTGGCGCACAGCTCAAAAAAGAAGATGATGAAAGTGATGCGGCCTTCCGCCGGCGCATAGCCCTTTTCAGCGACGAGATCGACAGGCAGCTGGCCGAAACGGACTGGACGCAGTTCGAACAGGAAGCAGCCGATCAGGACGAGAGTTTCCTGCTGCGCCTGGCGCGCCGTTTCCCGGCGCTGACCAACACCGAACGCAAGGTCTGTTCCCTGCTGCGACTTAACAACACCCGTGAAGAGGTCAGCCGCCTGCTCAGTGTCTCGCCGCGCGCCGTACAGTCCTATCGCTACCGTATTCGCAAAAAACTCGCTCTCCCGGCCGATGTTAACCTGAATGCTTACCTGCTCGAACTTTGACCCGGCCGTATTGCCGTCCGCTTTGTTTGCATTCAGCTCAGCGGGCCGTTTCCGATGCTGCCGCGCCGGAGCGTTGATTGTTTGCCTGTAGTCGTCGAATCTCAAGAATCTGTATCAGGTGTCATGTTGGTGAAGCATACAGCGGCGCCTGTGGCAGCAGTGGTCGGCCGCGGTCCGAAGAAGTATAGTCGATCTAATCCCGGGCGCAGAAGCGGCTTCTTTGGCACGCCGAAAGGATTTGACAATTATCGGATTCTGCGTCGTTTTGCAGTGCCGATGTTGCAAATGCCGCTGTGTACATTTACTGAAACTGCTTGCAAAGACGCTCTATCTACGGTGGTTCCAAACAACATCGAAGAGGTAAGCATGAAACCAAGATTCTTCGTATTGATGATCGTTATTGTTTGCGCCTTGTGGAGCGCAAGCTCGCTGGCTGAGGTTAAACTCTTTGTTCTGGCCGGACAATCGAATATGGAGGGACACGCGCAGCGGGGGCAGTTGGAAAAGTTGCTTTGTGCCCTTGAGGAGTTCGAACTGCCTGAGGACCCAAAAGGCTGTTACCGTGATCTGGAAGACCGCGAAGAGCGCATGTTCGAGACTGTTAGCGATTTTTACTGGACCGGCGAAAAATACGCTTACGGTTATGAAGAGTGGCAGGCTCGCATCGAAGGCCGGGAACTGGCTGCAAGCGAGGTGTTAAGGGCGGCAATGTTGCAGCCGCTCGATGCCGTGCAGACCATTTCGTTTCAGTATCGCCGTCAGAACGATGGAAGCACGCGATTGGAACGCCGGCCGGCCGGCGGCTTAACAAGCGGATTCGGCAATCGAAATTCCCTGTATGGTCCGGAGCTTAGCCTGGGGCATATACTGCATCAGGCCTTTCCGAAGGATGAGATTATCATCCTTAAGGTCGTGCAGGGTGGATCGGATTTACATGAACAATGGCGCAGCCCTTCGGCGGAGGCGCGCCTGGGAGCGGCCGAGCAGGAATCGCTCTATCCTAAACTTATCAGCCATGTGCGTGAGCTTATTGACAATCCGGGGCAATTCCTGCCGAAATACGCCTCGGGCCCGAAGCCTGAAATAGTGCTCGAGGCCTTTTTCTGGTTTCAGGGTTTTAACGACATTGTCGCCGGCGGCACTGTCTTTGCCGATCATTATGAGGCCAACCTGAGCGATCTGCTTAATGATGTACGATCGGACTTAAACGCAGCGGATTTGCCGGTTGTCATCGGCCAATCCGCGCCTGACAGCCCCAACGGCTTGAAAGTTCAGGAGGCGCAGGCGCGTGTGGCGCAAAACCTGCCGCACTGTAAAATTATCGTCACCAGCGATCTGTCCAACTATTTCCACTTCGACTCGGGTTCGCACATCATCATCGGCGAACGCATGGGCAAAGCCCACCTCGGCGACCGGCCCCAAAGCAGTGCCGAGCCGATCCTGTTTATGCCGCGCCTGACTGGTGATGCGGATTTTGCGGAAGCGGACAACAAAATTTCAATAAACGAGGCGTCCGGACAAAGTACGGGCTACCCCGACCTGTCCCTGAAAACCATTGCGGTGGAACTGGCGTCGCAGCCGCGTCTTGCCGCCATCACGATCTCATTTAAATGTATTCCTGGCGACCTGAGCTATGACGGTCCGATTTTTGTTAACAAGGACCTCCATATCGAACAGGCCGGCGCATACCTGCGCTCGAGGATAATCAACGGCGGCGACTTCAGCGGCGAAGATATTCTCCTGAATGAGTCCGCCGGTCTCAAAACTCGCTCCTGCAATCATTTTGCGCTTGTAATCGATGCCGAATCTCACCGTAACTATATTAACGGTCAGGCTGCAAGCAATGCGCTGCCGGTCGATGACGTCAGGATCGTTGACATTCTCGGCAGCTTCGGTCCCTGGCCGGGAGAGCTGTGGGATATCCGTATGTACGATCGCGCGTTGTCGGCGGACGAGATCGCGGAACTGGCCGAACGCTGTACCGAAATTCCGGTCCCCGATCCGCCCAATGCGGAGTTTCCAAAACCGCTCTGTGGCCCATATATCTGCCTTTGGGGCAATGACGAGGTCGATTTCAACGAGGAACGATTCCAGTATTATCTGCACGCCCAGGATATGGTCTATCGCCATAATATCTTCACGGTGGAGATGTACCCGACGGGCCGGCTGGATGAATATGTGCTGAATGAACTGGCCGGCGGTCGCAATCTGATGATGTCGGAGGGCATCGTCAGGACTTTTGTTAAAGACTGGACTTTCGACAAGCCGCTTAAACGCGAAAACGCCAATTTCTGGGTCCACGAAAATTTTCATTCCTTCCAGGGGCAATTGGAGGGCGCCACCAATATTCGCGGCAACAAATTTTCCTGGAGATGAGTGCCGAGTGGGGTTCCGACGCCGTTTTTCCGGCTGCGAGCAACACCTTGCTTGGCTATTACACCCTCAACCCGCACCTGGCCCTCTATGTCAATCAAAGCGTACCGCTGGAAGATATCGGCTGGAAAGCCGACGGCCATGGCGGCCATCAATACGGTGCCTATATCTTCTTCTCGTATATCACGAACCACTTCATGGACAAGCCATTTATCGGCGCGATGTTTAACAATCCGCGCGTGCGCAGCGAACCGGTCGCATTGGCCTATGACATGCTGGCGGAGGCCGGTCACGATATGAAGGAGATTTTCGGTGACTTCGCTGCGCGCACTGTTAACTTTGATTATGCGAACGGCGCATATTATGCACAGTCCGAAGCAAGCTCCTGGCGGCGTCTGCAAAATGCCATCGACGGCGCGGTGTCGCGTAAATTCGCCGCTCGATACGATGGCGGCGGCACCGGGGGTGCATGGCATTCGCCGTCGCGGGAAGTGACGCCCGGCTCCTGGGCCTACAATACTTACGTCGTCGAGGTCACCGAGGACAAAGCCTACTCCTTTGCCTTCCGCAGCGATGAAGATAATCCTGACTACGAGGATTATCGTATCAGCGTCGTTGTCAGGTCAGGCGATGAGCAAGACCCCATTTTTACGTATTACGCTTTGAACCTGAAGCAGGATGGTCCCGCAGGACAGTATACCGGCCGTCTCAACGAGGTGCCCGGCAAAGCCGGTGAAACCATGTTCCTGGTGGTTGCCACAACGCCTGAAGTCTTTAACGGATTCGATACCTACAATTTCGAGTATCAGATTCAGGCGCGCGAGCCGTCGTCCACGGACATAATCTCTGATGTCGATGCAGGCGACGGTATCATTCTGCATCGGAATGCGCCCAATCCTGTTAATACCTATACGCGCATCTCCTTCCGGTTGCCATACGCGGCTG
This sequence comes from Candidatus Kapaibacterium sp., assembly GCA_028284775.1. Lineage (GTDB taxonomy): Bacteria > Bacteroidota > Ignavibacteria > Kapaibacteriales > UBA7675 > JANQRB01. The sequence continues at coordinate 41,038 of JANQRB010000040.1, forward strand.
AGCTACGCCTGGAACTTATTGACGCTGTCAGCGGACGGCGGGTGGCGACTCTGGCGGAAGGGCGCCACGGAGCGCAGATCCACAACGTGGAGTTCCGGCCCCGGGATCTTGCGGACGGTGTTTACATCTATCGTCTGACGGTGGACGGTGAGTATACCGCGGCCCGCAGCATGCTGCTCTGCCGTCATTAACAATCGATTGATTCGGCATGGTGAATACCTGTAACAACAGGGAAGCAATCTCATTGAATCGGCAGCCCTTCAGTGAGATTGCTTCCCTGTTGTTCTCGTTCAGATGATCCACATGGTTCCGATTCTCGTCGCAGCGAGAGTCTCATATCGAACGCCCGGAATTAGATTCAATTCCGGACGTCGCTGTTTAGCTGCCTGGTTCCCGGTCTCAAATTTCCAGCTTAAATCCGACATTGGCAAAGAAGCCGAGCCCGAGTCCTTTTTCTTCACCCGTCAGCTCCGAGAAGCGGTCTTCCCAGGTGTTAAACCTGTTGTACAGGTTGTCGAGCTCCAGGAAGGTGATCAGGCCGAGAGGGCCGAACTGCTTGCGGTAATCCACGCGAACGCTCAGCAGATGAAAGTCCGGCAGCCTGTCGGCATTGCGTTCCGTGATTTCTTTGGAAAAGCGCATGACCTCTGAGTTGTTAAGAACATTCTCGTGCACGACAAAGCGATCCTTTGGCCGCCCGACATTGTATTTCCATTTGGCGGAGACAAACCATTCCCTGTTAATCTGATAGCCGAAGAATACGGAGAAATTGTGCGTTTGATTGTTCGGCGACGTGTATTCGCCAAAGCCATCGTGATCATTGCGTTTGGCGATGGCATAGGAATAGCTTAGCTGGCCATAGTAGCTGTCGGTAAAACGCTTGAGCAGAATTGCATCAATACCGCTGCTCCAAGCATCGCCCCGATTGCTGTATACATTGCCAGCGCTGCCTGTCGGACTTATCAGTTTATCGAATGACTTATAGTAGGTTTCAACTGTTAATTTCAGATCATCGGCCGGCTGATGATGTACCCCCAGAATGTAGTGGATCGACTGTTCGTCGCTCAGCAAGTTGTTTGTGCCGCTTGCGGCAATGAATTTGTTGATTGGCTTCTGGTAATAGATCCCGCTCGCCAGATTGAGCATGGTATTGGCGGCTGCCTGGTAACGAAGCTGAAGCCGCGGCGCAATCCGGCTTGCTTTACTGAAGCCGTTGTACGAGTATCTGAGCCCGGGTATGACCACGAACTTATCAATCGTTGCGTCAAAACTCGCGTAGGCCGCCGCATGCGTCGCGCCGCCGTCAAAATGATAGTTAACATCCTCGGGATCCAGTACCAGGAACTTCCGGCCCGGATCTGGTAGCCGGTCATTGCGCGTAAACTGATAGAGCGTGTCCAGACCGTTTTGCCTGAAATTGTAGTCCAGCTTAACATTCTGAATGTCGATCCCCATGCTGAGCGTGCCCCAGTCGTTGATGGAATAATCAAAATCCGATTTCCAGCCGAGCTCGACTTCTTCTTCCTTCTGCAGGCCGACATCTTCGCGAAGCTGCAACTCCGATTCGGAGGGCGGCAGCTGCCCGCCGAATTCATCGGCCCAGGCATAACCAATGGAACGGAAGCGGTCGTTCGTTCGGAAATAGAAGGTGTTGTGCAGCACGCTTGTTTTGCTCGTGAGCAGACGCCAGTTAGCGCCCAGCAGCCAACGGCTCTCGTCGATGTCCCAGATGTCGTTTTCAACAAGATCATCCGCCTTGATGATATTATGCGGCCCCCTGCGCAAGCGGTCCGTTGAAAAGATGCCGAGCAGACTGATTTTGTTCTGCGCGTTAAGATGTGTTGTTGTTTTGGCAATGACGTCGGCCAGCGTCGGGTCGCCGAAATCTTCCTGGTCGCCGAGCTCCAGGGCCAGCTTGGCGTCGAAGTCGCGAACGTTCAGGATCATGGAGGTATTCTCGAAGAGATAGGTCGGTCCGTCGTAGTTAAGCTCCAGGCCAAGCAAGTCGTAGCTGCCGCTGACGGTCGGCGACTCGGTATTGCCTTCACTGATTTTCAGATCCAGCACCGAGGAGCCCTTGCCGCCGTACTCCGCGCCGAAGCCGCCGCCGTAAAAGGTCGCCCGTTCGATCAGGCCCGCCGTAAAGACGCTGAAGCGTCCGCCCTGTGTTTCCTGTTCGCGGCTGCCGCCTTCGAAGTGATTGATTTTGGCGAATGGGATGTTGTCGATCAGGATGAGGTTGTCGTGCACGCCGCCGCCGCGCACCGACATCGCCGAGAATTCGCCCTCCGATGAGCTTACGCCGGGCAGCGTGCCGAGCGTCCTGAGAATATCGCCCGACGTGCCGGGCGCTCGACGGAGTTCTTCGCGTTGAAAGGAGTGACTCGATACCGGCGCCGCCGCGATTTCCGGTGTTACTGAGACGGCGTCGCTCTCCAGCGGCGCGGCCCTCAGCTCGATTTCGCTGACATAGCTTGTTTTATCGCGGACGACAAGAACATCGGTTTCCGTATGTGTCACGTAGCCAACATAGCTGATGCGAATTTTGTAAACATTTTCCGGCAGGTTCTCAATCCGGAAGACGCCTTCGGCATTTGTTGAAGCGCCGCGTTTCGTTCCAACGACCGCGACATTCACGCCGATCAAGACCTGTTTGGTCGTTGCGTCGACAATGCGGCCCTGGATATGGCCATGTTCCTCGGCGGAAGCCGGAGCGGCAAGTAAGAGTAAGGACAGAAAGGGCATAAGCAGCCCGGGATTAACGCGCATGGTAACAATACCCTGAATGATTTGTAGAAAGAGGATTTTTTGTTTGCAAGCAGCTGTTAACATCGATCGGTATTGGCTGAGTGTTCCCGCGGCGCCCAATCGTTATGGCGTGGCTGTGTCAGCCGGCGCAGCGAAAGCAGGGAAAGGCCGAGATTGCGCATGCGAATGAAAATGCCGTGCAGGTCGGCTTGATCGCGGACCGGACCGACAAGAGTCGTCGTTCCGTCTTCCCGGCGCTGTACCGCCAACCCGCCGAGTCTCTCCGACCAGCGGTCGCTGAGTTGTCCCGCAATTCTGAATTCGTATAGATCCATTCCGACACTCCCCCTGATTGAATGAGAAATTCACAGCGGCAAATTAGGGCGGCGAAATGTCGGCGCTGTCAGCCGGGGGGTGCAGGAGAGGGTGTATTCGGGGGGTGTAATTCGCAGCCGGGAGAGGCACTCAACGCAAAGATCCGTCCGGACCCTGCTGATTGTCCGGGCTCATGGCAAAGTGAGAAAACGTTGCGGATGTCTGCTAAGTCGTTTACAGCAGGCCTAATTCGCTGGCGCGGGCAACGGCTTCGCGGCGCTCGCTGACGCCCAGCTTGCCGTAGGCATTGGCGATATGGCGTTTAACGGTGTGCAGACTGATGAAAAGCTGATCGGCGATATCCTGGTTTTTGATGCCCGCCGCAATCAGACGCAGAATTTCGCGTTCGCGAAGTGTTAAGTGTTCGGGCAGGACCGCGCTGCCGTTTGTATTTTTGCGGGCCGCCGTTGCTGCGCCGGAGTCGACGCGGGCGCTTCCATCGAAGGCGCTCAGCAGACGACGGGTGTAGGACTGCGCCATGCCGGTCGCCAGAGCGTCGCGGAGTAACTTGCGCATCGCCGGTCCTTCGTCTGCGAAGATGCGGACGTAGCCCTCCGGTTCGGCCGAGACCAGGGCTACCTGCAGGTGCTGCAGCGCGCGTGCTAGGTCGCCCCTCGCATCGCAGGCCAGGGCCTGGAGTATGCGGATGCCGATCATGCTGGCGCCACGGCGTGCTTCCGCCGCGGACTGCGCCAGGCCTTCCAGCAGCCGCAGCGCTTCCATAATACTTTTGTCCTTCCCTTCGCTGCGATACCGGGCAATCAGTACCCGCGCCAGCGTGAGGTGCTCGAACTCGCGAATATAGCTCAGTTCGTCATCCGCAGACAATTTGTGTTTCCGAGCCCAATCGAGCGCATCCTGCAGCCGGTTCTGCGCCAGCCAGAGGCGCACTTTCAGCGCGGCCAGGGGACGTACATGCGGTACAGCGTCTCTGACAAAGACTCGCTCGGCTTCTTCGATTTTTTCCAGCGCGGCCTGTGTATTACCCTTCGACTCTTCGAGCAGTCCTTCCGCCAGGCACCAGCGATAGCGATTTTCCGTCAGGGCGGCCATCTCGCCTAAGCGCCGACCCTGCTGCAGCTGTTCCGTGGCGGCCAGCAGATCGTCAAACTCGCGATACAGTTCGCACAGTCCCAGGTGCAGGTCGGCAGTACCGCGAATCACGAGGCCGCGCCATTCCCGGGTGTAGCGTAGGGACTGACGATAAATTTCACAGGCCTCGCGCAGCCGGCCCTGCGCCACTCTGACGTCCGCCAGCACGTGTGTTCCGGTGATATGACAGTGCGAGTTACCGGTCTGCCTGATCAGCTCCAGGCCATTCAGGAAATAGCGGTAGGCCGTCTCCAGATCGCCCGAGGTCCAGGTAGCCAGGCCGAGGATCGCCGTCGCGCCGCCGCGCCAGACCAGGCTGTCCTCCGGCAATTGTTCAAGCGCCTGCCGCGCAAAGCGTTCGGAGGCGCGCATATCGCCCAGCGCCTGGGTGTAGAAAGAACGGGCGGCCGCAATGATCCCCGGCAGCGCTGGAATCTGGGTTTCGTCCGCTACGATCATGGCCGGCCCGGCTGTCTCTGTCGCTTTGCCTGGGACAGCGCCGGCCGCGAGCCAGGCTTCGGCTATTCCCAGCCGGGCGTCGGCGGCCTCAAAATGGCTTTCGTCGAGGTAGGACCAGGCCGACCAGACACAGAGAACGGGCCGTGCGCGCACAATATCCTCCGGCAGGCGTTTCAGCCAAGCATAGAGCGTGTTGCCGAGCGTTTCGGCAAAGAGCGCCGGCGCCGCCAGCTCGATCTGCCGCGCCGCCATCGGGTAATCCTCGGCGGCAATGGCGTGGCGTATCGCCTCCAGCGCCGAAGCATTGGCGTCGTACCATTCGCTGGCACGCCGGTGGCAAAGCCCGACCTTGTCAGCCTGCTCTTCGTGAAAATAAGCGCGGAGAACATCGCCGAAGAGGTGATGATAGCGGTACCAGCGCCGTTTGTCGTCGAGGGGAATCACAAAAAGGTTGTCGCGCTCCAGCATTTCCAGGATGTTTCGGCTGTCCGCCAGTCCTGTCACCGCTTCGCAGAGCGGACCGCTAAGGCGATCGAGGATGGAGGTCTGCAACAGAAAGTCTCTGACCCGGCCGGATTGGCGGCGCAGGACTTCCTCGACAAGATAGTCGACGATATAGCGGTCATCGCCGGCAAAATCCGCCACAAAGCCGGGCAAGTTTTCGCGGCCCTGCATCGAGAGAGCGGCCAGCTGCAGACCGGCGATCCAGCCTTCGGTGCGTTTTTCCAGGGCTTCGACTTCCGCCGGCGCCAGGCGCAGGTCCATCACATCATTGAGGAAAGCCGCCGCTTCGTCGGCGCGGAAGCTGAGGTCGGCCGCCCGGAATTCGAGCGAGTCGCCGCGGGCGCGCAGACGAGCCAGCGGCAGTGGCGGATCGCAGCGGCTGGCAATCAACAGGTGCATGCGCGGCGGCATGTGTTCGAGGAAAAATTCCAGTGCGGCGTGGATCGCGGGCGCGTCGATCAAATGGTAGTCATCGAGAATGAGCACGAGATCTTCCCCGATGGCATTAATCTCGTTGATCAGGGTCGTCAGGATCGATTCGATCGGCGGCGGCTGCGAAGAGCGCAGCAGCGCCAGGGCTTCGCGTCCGAGGTCTGCGTGGACCTTCTGCAGCGCGGCGATGAAGTAAACCCAGAACAATATCGGCTCACTATCGCTCTGATCGAGCGAGACCCAGCCGGTTCTCCGCCTGCCCTCGCCGAGCCCCGACAGCCATTCCACCGCCAGCGTGGTTTTGCCGAAGCCGGCCGGGGCCGATACGAGCGTTAGTTTGCGTTCCAGCCCCTGGTTCATCCGATCCACCAGTCGGGGACGCGACACCATTCCGGCGCGCCAGCCGGGCACGAAAAGCTTGGTTTCGAGCAGGGGAATGTTTGTGGACTTATCTGTGGAATTTTCAATCACGCGACAACCTTTGCGGGTCAGTGGATCGACCGGATATAAACGAATAAATGTCGGCTTTGGTGCACATCGTGGCTCCGGTACGACGCCGGCGGCATTCTGTTGCGTCGGCTGCACGAGCCGGATGAAATCGGAAGCATATGCCGGCCCGGTCTCAAGTACGGCGATTCAGGAATGGGAGAATGCATTTGAAGGTCAACCCGATTCATCAGCCCTTGATCCATCAGGCCGGTCGGGCCGACTCTTCACAAAGTAATTGCCATTTTACGGCGGGTGACGTCAGATCGCCGCCCCCTGCAGCATTAGCACACAAATTGCCAGATTGTCTGTCATCGTCTGCCGCCTCGCTTGTTGGCCGTTTTGCAAACTTGATACCACAGATTCCGGGTGCATGAGAAATCATACTCAACTCTGGGGGAGCCAAGAGCAAAGGTATATATTCGTTGCGCCGCTTATTGCAAATTAATTGCAATAGCAACTGATTCGCATTATCTTTGCCATCACATAAATGCCGGGCTCAATCTTTCGCCCTTGTGTTTTGCAACACGACAGCCGCTCCGCGGCCCTGACGGAGAGTCCACATTACCCTACATCATTTCATAAGGCAGCAGCGATGCAGCAACATTCACACTTCGATGTTCTAGTCGTCGGCGGCAGTTATGCCGGCTTATCGGCGGCAATGGCGCTCGGGCGATCCTTACGCAAGGTTCTTATCGTCGACTCGGGATTGCCGTGCAACCGGCAAACGCCGCATTCGCACAATTTTTTAACACAGGACGGTGTTCCGCCCGCTCAAATCGCCGCCCTGGCTCTTAAACAGGTGTTGCGCTACAACAGCGTAGAACATCTCCGCGACCGCGTCGTTACTGTTTCGCAACAAGACAAGGGTTTTTCCGCGACGACCGCGGAGGGTCGCCGGATGAGCGCCGGGAGAGTATTGTTCGCCACGGGTGTGAAGGATATCATGCCTGCGACGCCTGGCTTTGCCGAGTGTTGGGGCATCAGCGCGCTGCATTGCCCTTATTGTCACGGCTATGAAGTGCGCAATCGCAAGACGGGTATCCTGGCGAATGGCGAGACAGCCTACGAACTGTGCAGATTACTTCAGCACTGGACCGATCAATTAACATTGTTCACCGATGGCCCGGCTGCTATGTCGGAAGAGCAGCGCGCCATGACCGGTGCCCTGAACATCCCGATAGTTGAAAAAAACATCGAAGAGCTGCAGCAGCAGGCGGGGCGTATTTCCGCGATCCGATTCAAGGACGGCAGCTGCGAGGACCTGGAGGTATTATATGCCCGTGTGCCATTTGAACAACATTGTCCGATTCCCGCACAAATCGGTTGTGCGATGACGGAGCAGGGACATATCGAAGTCGATTTTTTGCAGAAGGCGACCGTTGAAGGCGTCTTTGCGGCAGGTGACAATACCACGCCGTTCCGCACCGTGTCGCTGGCAGTTTCCGGCGGTACGGTCGCGGGCGCCGCGATTAACAAGGAGCTGATCGAGGAGGAATTGGCGGGGAAGACCGGAGCGTAGAAACAGTGTGTTCGAGGCTCGTCCGGGGAATGCGAGCTTCTTTCGGCGCCGAACTATCGAAAAATCAGCAGCGAGCGCCATCAACTTTTCTTTTCAAGGGATCAGGATGAATAGTTCCTGTTTCGTCCGACGCGCCGCTACCCGGCTCTGACTACCGCCAACCATGGGGCCTGCGCTTAACAAATCACTGTTTTTCGCTGCTATTGCTTTAATGTTCTTTAGAGCGGCTTTGCAACAAATGCAATTAACCGCTCGCTCGATTCGCGAATACGCACTGATTGGACGGTCCGCAGCGAGGGCTGGCGGTGGTGAGGGGATTTCGAAGCCTGCGCTGCTTTTATGACTGCGCCCCGTTTTCCTTTGAATCCGCTCTGGCATCAGCGCGCAGCGGCTCAGAAAAGTGTTTGCTATCGGAAGTGCCGGCTGAACCGGGGCATGCCTGGATTGAGCTCGGCAACCCGGAACGCGGCTGGCCATAGCTCATCGGAGCCAGCGATTTGTTTTTCACTCTCAAATCGAGCCAGTCGAACATTGTAGCGGTGAAAGCTCTGGTAGAGCATGCGCTCGACAATTTTTGCTTCGATGAAATGCTGGCCTACCTGCAGAAAGAAACTCAGCTGTACTATGGCAAAGGATTGAGCCGGACGATAAAAATACGCCGCCACAGAATGCCTTATTCAACAAGGTGCCGCAGACCTTCAGTGCTTCGGACGGCGCATTTGCTGTCGCGACTACTGTCAACATCTTACTAGCCCCGGTGAACGATTCGTCGCTCTTAGGCGCAGTGCCTTTCGCGTTGATGACAAGTGAGAGTATGTCGACAGAGGCTCATGTTTTCCTGTTTGACGTGGATACGCCGTATGCAGTGGATTGCCACTACAAGGCCATGGCGTCATTCCAGCGCGATTTGTTACCCGGGGGGATTAACAGTCATGGATAGTGTTGTAGACGGCGTCAATGGTAGTAATGACCTGGAGGGGGCGTCGACGGTGACTGTCAGTTCGGACGGCGGCTTTATTTTTTCTTGCGGCCTTCCCATTAAGCTACGGAGGACAGCCGGGACTATCGGAGTTGCCTCTGCCGTCGCAGCCAAAGGTGGAAGAAACACACAGTGAATTTAATGTGACGCGCAATATCGTGCTGCGTATTAGCATTTCAGATCTGCAAGGCCGGATCTTAACAGTGTGCGAGGAGCGTGATTTCAGCGGCGGAAGATACCTGGCGGCCGGCCAGTACATACCGGTACTGGAGACACAAGACGTCTAGAGAGTACTTCAGCGCTTATTGCGGCCCTTTGACAAGCTGTCCTGAACAATTAGTGGGGCGGATGGATCATGTAAAAGTCGAGCGCAAGCCTTAAGCATGTCCTTGCACTTGCAGCATAACTGTAGTCGATCTGTAGTAGCGATGTTACGCGTCCGCCAGACTAGTTTTGCAACAGAAATTCGATTGTTCCGCGGTGATGCTCATCATTCATATGGAATGGCTGTATAGGTATACATGCGGGCTGATTGCAAAGCAGGGCGGCCAATGCGCATTCGCGGATAATGCAGGATGAAAATATTTATGACGACCCTGTCACAAAATGTCGCCTTGGATCATTACTGAACAAACATAAACGAATGTTGTTTCCGCAGTTGACGGCAGCACCGCCCCTGCGAAGCGGCAAGGCAATGATCGGCGCTTCTTGCTTGTAAAAATGTTTTCGGCGCGAAATATGAAAAAGACTATTCCACTGTACTTCGTTGAGGGATTGATTATGAAGGCGATCGTTCTTTTATGTCTCGTAGCTGCCGGTTTCGTTAACGCACATGCCCAACAAACGGTCGGACTCTTCAGCAACACGCCGGATGCCCTGGACGGCTACACCCTCTTTGCGCCCGTCGACAGCCGAACGACCTACCTTATCGATAATTGCGGCCAAATGGTGCACAGCTGGGAAAGCGCCTACCGGCCTGGTTTGTCCTGTTATCTGCTGGAAAACGGGATCTTGCTGCGGACCGGCAGGATTAGCGGGATGGGCAACGGCAGCGGGATTGTCGAAATGATCGATTGGGACGGTGAGGTCATCTGGTCGCATTCGGTTCGCGCTACACATGGACGCCAACACCACGATGTCGAGCTGCTGCCGAATGGCAATATTCTCTTGATCGTCTGGGATGAAAGGTCGCAAGCGGAAGTGATTCAAGCGGGAAGCACAACTCAGAATCAGTTTATTAACTCCGAGCAGATTGTCGAGATTCAGCCCGATCTCGATCAGGGCGGCGCAAGCGTTGTCTGGGAGTGGAAGGCCTGGGACCATCTGATTCAGGATGTGGATGCGACGAAAGACAATTTCGGAACGATCTCCGATCATCCGGAAAAAATCGATGTTAATTTTCTCAATCACAACGGTAGCGACTGGCTGCACTTTAATTCGGTGGCCTACAATGCCGAATTGGATCAGATCATCATCAGCGTTCACAATTTCAGTGAATTCTGGGTTATCGATCATTCCACTTCCAGCGCCGAAGCGGCGGGCTCGTCCGGCGGACGTTACGGCAAGGGCGGCGATCTGCTGTATCGCTGGGGTAATCCACAGGCCTATGACCGAGGCACGGCCGCGGATCAAAAACTGTTCCTGCAGCATAATGCCTACTGGATTGAGAGTCCATTCCCCGACGCCGGAAAAATCATGGTGTTCAACAATCAGGCCGGTACGCTGCTCAACCGCAATTTTTCGGCGGTTCATCTGATCGACCCGCCGGTGGATGCCGAGGGCTTTTATCTCGTCGATGCTACGGCCTTTGGTCCGGAAGACTTTGACTGGACCTACCAGGCCGCCAATCCGACCGACTTTTTCTCCAACATCATCTCAGGTGCTCAACGGCTCAAAAACGGCAATACCCTGATCTGCGAAGGCGTAGGCGGGCGTTTCTTCGAGATTAACGCCGACAATACCGTCGTTTGGGAATATGTTAACCCGGTCAATGATCAGGGACCGATTGTCCAGAACAGTCCCGCCAGGGACAACAATGTCTTTCGCTGCACCCGCTATACGGCCGACTATCCCGGCCTGCAAGGGAAATCACTGGAAGCGCAGGGATTCATCGAGTCCGGATCCACGTTTGCATGCGAGCTCTTTCCCGCGATTGACGAGACGGACTGCGAACCCGCCGCCATATTCGCCAACGAGAGCAGCAATGCCGTCTGTTTTGAAACATCGGAGAATGTCAGAAGATGCTACTCGAATAATATACCCGGTCATGACTACGGACCCTTTGGCGGTGGAAACACCATTGAAGCTCAGGATTTTTCCTATTCCATGTGTCTCTACCCAGAGCTGGGATCGTCCGTGACGGAATTGACGGAAGATCCGCTAACACCGGCCTGCGGCAACGGAATAATATTCGGCGTCTCGATGCAGGGTGTTAACTATTCTCCTTTTGCCCGACTCTATTGGGTTAATCCCAACACGATGGAGGAAAATACGGACTACGTCATCGAAGCCGACTTCACATTAAACATGGATGTCAATGGCGGGCATGTTAATGCGGCGCATCGCTATCACTACCACAATATTCCCATTGACTATTTTGTTAACGACCTGGATATCGACGGCAGCGCGCATTCACCCATTGTCGGTTATGCGGCCGATGGTTTTCCCATTTACTATAAGTACCTCTACTCCGATGCCGCGAATCCGGCCGGCGGTGTCTCTGCCTTCGCAAGCAGCTATGCGCTGAAATCCGGCGCCAGGCCCGGCAACGGGATCGATGCTCCGGATGGACAATATGACGGTACCTATGTGCAGGACTACGAATACAGGGCTTCGCTGTCGGAATTGGATGAGTGCGGCGGGCGTTTCGGCATTACGCCGGAGTATCCCGAGGGCATCTATTACTATGTGCTGACGGATAACTGGCCCTATATACCGCGATGCCTCAAGGGTTTGCGGGTCGACAATTCCTTCAGACTCGGTCGGGATTGTCCGGCTTCCAGCGCCGAGGAAGATTGCGGCTTTGTCACAACGATTGTTGAATTTCAGTCTGCCCTGATAAACGTCGATGTCTTTCCGAATCCCGCCGCTGAATATCTCCGCATTCGTTTAACGGCGGATGGCGCTCGGCACGAGATCACATCGCTCAGAATATACAGCCTCGACGCGGTCCTAATATACGAGTCCCGCAGCTTTGATCAGGAGATCGATCTTCGCTCAGTGCCGCGCGGGACCTATTTTGTTCAGATCGACGCCGGCAATGAGCAAGTCACAAAAAAAATCATCGTACAATAAGGAGTTTGACATGCGCAGGCTCATAATTGTTATCATTGTCATCGTTGCGAGCGCGTATGCAGCGCCGGGCCTGATGCACATCGGGCATGTTGCGGAGTACCGCTATTCACTCGATGACAATCGACTGCGCCTGACCTTCAGCGTTGAAAAAGCAGAGCTGGCCGGTCTCGACTTAAGCGAGGCTTGCGACCTGCGGAAAACGACGGCATTGTGCATCGCCCGCTATCTGAACAGTCGCAGTTTTATAGAGATAAACGGGCGGATTCTTGAAATGACCCTCACGGCTTCGAAGGAAAGGAACGGATTGTTGTTTGTTTACCTTGATTCGGAAGTGCAGATTGATACCGTGTACAGTATCGACATTCACAACCGCTGCTTTCATGAATACCAAGGGTTGTTTAAGAATCGAGTTGTAGTGGACATCGCTCCGTTTCAGAAGTCCTTTTTATTATCTGAAAAGAAAACAAGCATTCATCTGGAATAGAATGCTTGAGGGGAAAGGCAATTGTTGCGGCAATCCACTTCCAGCAATGCGTGCACTGTTCAGATGTCCGCGGGCAAAACCCATTAAGCCGGACATTCCTTATCTATTGTTCTGCATCCGAAACTACCTCGCAACGGGCAATGCCGGGCATAAATGAGGCCGGCGGACCTCGCCAGCAGAAAATGCCGAAGGTCTCGACGGAAATCCCGCGTCAGCAACAATCCCTGGACAATCGCCGGCGCCCGAGGTCAACATTGAAGTATTGATGTGCCGCTTTCGTCGTCAGATCAGCGTAGTGTAATTCCGTGATCGATTGTACCTCTATCTCGGCAGTCGACAAAGTTCGTGCTGCGGCGGTGAAAATACTGTTCTCCGACCCAATAGTCCCCTTGTACTGAGCCGACTGTCCCGCGCAGGCGACACGCCCGATCAGGCTGGAGTTGCCGGCCTCAAGCTAGCATTTTATTGCCGGGCGGCGGGAATTCTTTTGTTCTTCGCGCCGGGTAATGAAAATCTGATTGGCTGATTGAGACCTTTTGTCCTTCCGTTTGTCATTAGCTAGGAGAGAAATTGCCTAGCGTTAGCCTATATGTCGAACCCGTCGGAATCCATTTCCGCCGGGTTCTTCATTTTTCCGCCGCCACAGGACATTGTTGTATTTTTGTTGTATCGATCCGACTATCCACCTCGCGTAGATTGCCACTGTCGAGAGTTAAGCATCGTAATCTCGGTCGGCGGCGCAGCCGGGTCTGCCATCATCTCATCTATGGAAGCCCCGCTCCGGATTGCCGGATCGGCCGAAGATCACTAAGGGCCTCGTCAAAGAGAGTATCAACTCGCTCGGGAGCCCGCTCCGTGATGCGGGCGCGAGCTCCGCGATGCCGGGTCAGCCTTCAGGAGACGATGCTGGCGACACTGCGGCAGCAGATCGGAAGAGGACAACACTGCACAGCTCTCATGATGTGGAAAAGTAAATGGATGCACTGTTATGACTACTGTAATGAGCGATACCGTCCTGTACGGCTCAAAAATTAGCAAGCCCGCTGCGATGTTAGCGCGTCTGGCCGGTGGACTGACCGGTACAACAATGGATGTTCACAGGATTGACGGCGGCTTTTCCGCTTCGTCGCCACCGGCCTCGCCGGAATCTCAAATCGAGACAGCCAGCGAAGACCTGCCCGCGGAGATCTGGCAGAGCGGCCATTGGAAGGGCGTCGAGGCGCTTGGCGTTCATCCGAGTCCGATGTGGGACGAGGCGGAGATCAGTTTCGAGCTGATGCAGCCAGGCTTTGTTGAACTGCGCGTTACGGACTGGCAGGGACGCTGCGTTGCCGAATTGCTTTCGGGCAGTCTACCGTCCGGTCCCCATCGGCAGGTGTGGGACGGCTGCGATGACGCGCGCGCGCCGGTTGCAGAAGGTCGCTACCTTGTCAGGGTTTCGATTCGTGACGCCGACGGCTGTGAATATCTGGTGACCTCAAAGCTTAAAGTCTTGCGTTAAGTGCAGTTAAATTTGCGGATTCGTCGACTTAACAGCAGAAAATCAGGGCGTCAGCATGCGGGTCGCTAGCCGACGCAGCTTGTTGTATCAACCGGTTTTTCCCGGCCAGCCCGCCTGGAGGTCGGCAAAAGCCGCGCAAATGCCGGGCCCTGAGCTACTGCATTAAAGTTTTGCCAGAAAGGAACTCAGGTTGTCCTTCGAGCCGAGGCCCAGTTTTTTGCGGATGCGATAGCGGTATTCGCCGAGACTGCGCGCGGAGACATTAAGTATACGGGCGCTTTCCTTGGACGAAAGGTTGAGCATAATCAGCGCGCAGACTTTAAGCTCCGTGGGTGAAAGCTTGGGATACTGTGCGCTGAGTGTTTTAACAAATTCGGGATGCACCGAGTGGAATTGCGCTTCGAAGGCCTCCCAATTTTGCGCGTCTTCCATCGAATCATCGATATCGCCGACGATTTTCTTTAGTGAGGATTTGTCGTGGCCCGCGCCCGACTTTGTAAGTCTGATCAGTTCTTTTTTAATCCTGATAAGCGCTTCGTTTTTCTGCGACAGGTACATAGCCTTGGCCGTCAGTTCTTTCTTCTGCCCTTCAAGCTCCGCTTGCAGTTTTTCACTCTTCAGACGATAAATTTCGCGTTCGCGCTCGCTTTGTTCAACCTGATGAAGCGTCTGCATGCGCTGGATGCGTTCGTCGCTTTCGTGATTGAATATTTCGTCTTTGCCGGAACTGTACAATTTGAAATGCTGCAGCGCCTTACCATTCTCGCCGATCTGTTCGAAGGATGCCGCCAGATTGTAGTGGATGTCGTTGATGCGTTGTTTTTCACCACTCTTTTCCGCTTCAACAAGCGCCTGTTGAAATCGTGTTATCGCTGTCGGCAATTCGCCCAGATTAGAATGCGCCAGCCCTATATTGTAAAGACAGGTCGCAATCTGCAGCTGGTGTCCTGTCTCCTTCATCAGTGGCAATGCCTGGAGATTGTAGTCCAGGCTGCGCTGAAAGTTACCGGCCATGCCGTGGCGCGAAGCGATGCATGTCAGTATATGGAATTCCGCCTGGCGCGCGCCGATCTCACGGGCAATCGTCAGGGCCTCCTCCAGTGACGCAAAAGCCCTGGCTAAGTCGCCGGTCAGTGAATACGCCAGGCCAAGATTTATCAGATTGTTGCATTCGGGAAAGCGGTATCCCTTGGCGCGCGCAAATGTCAGATTCTGCGTGATTAAGTCAATTGCTTCGGCATACTTGCCCATTTTGCCGTACAATACAGCCAGGCTGCCACACGCTTCCGATTCACCGACTTCATATCCGGACTTTTGGTGGAGTCTAATTGCTTTGAGATGAAATTCGAGCGCAGTGTCATATTCGCCTGCCAGCTCCTTTTGCAGGCCGATGCGCGTGTACATTCGCGCTTCGCCCTTTGCGTCGCCGGCGGCGCAAAAGTGCGCAAGAGCCTCGCTCTTCGTATCAAGTGCTTCGGAATAATCGCCGCGACGCGAAAGCATATCGCCGAGTGACATTTTTGCCCGGCCCAATTCCGCAAGATCGGATGTCGTGGCGAGCCGCGCGATTGCCTTCCTGATCATCTCCATTGCCTGATCATGCTCGCCTTTTCTGTCCAGCGTATCTGCGATGCAGCGTTCGGCGGCGCCTTCGCGGATCGGGCTGTCGGTCTCGCGGGCGAGCTTGCGCCAGTCGCTGAAGTACGCGACTGCATCATCGAATTTTGCCAGTCGGATCATCGCAGTGCCGAGTGCCTCCAGCGTTTTCATTCTGCCGTCCGCCTCGTAGTGCTTCTTGTCCAGCTCCAGGGCCTCGTTCAGCAGGGCCAGGACCGTCTCCGGATCACCGACTTCCATCAGGTGGGCGGCACGAATGCGCAGCGCAGCCGCCCGATAGCGATCCCGCTCGTTTTGAGACAAACGCATCGCGCCGGACATCGGATCGTCGAGCAAGGCAAGTACTTCATCCGCCCTGGCGCGCGCCGCTTCCGCGTCGTCGTCACTTTCCATTAAGTCGAAATAAATCGCAAATCGCTCGACGCCACGGGCGGCGCGCAGCGCTTTTAGCAAGCTGCCGATGCTCTTGTCTTCTTTTTTGAACTTTGCCGTCGTCATGAAATTGCCGCCTGTCGATCAGCAGCGCTGAGGCCCGAATGATAAGATGCAGCGCAGAAAAGCCTAAAAATATGGGAATTCGCTCTTCCAGGCAAACGGCGGTCGACTTGACCACTCAGGGAAGCGTCAGATTCCAGGTCAGCTCAGCTCATTCGATTACAACGGAATCGCCGGTTGAAACTTCATTGTCCCAGGCCTTGCTTGTCTCTCTCGCATATAGATGTCAATATGAAAGCAGTCGCACAACATGATGACGGATCCCTCAATCGGTCTTTATCGGAATATCAGCTGGCTACATCCGATAACACATAATTCCGTGTGACTCTCGACAGCAGATCCCTATTGCGCCTTAGCCATTCCCATCTCCTCGATCTGCCTTCCCCCCGGTGCATTCGCGGACAGCGACGTCATCCCCGGCAGGTCGCTCGGTGAATCACTACAGCCTGGTTGAAGATTGCTCGGGAAGAAAAAAGATGACCGGCGATTGATGAAGCGCCGGGTGCCAGGTTGGCCGGCGGATAGCAGCAAACAAAAATGACGATTCTTGTTCGAAACGGAATTGTTGACCAACAAGACCCGTCCTGCCATCTTGTGGAGCCGTCATTTTTACGTCCTTTAGTTTTGCACGAATTTAACCTCCATCGCATTCGAATGCCCCGGGATGCCTGGCGTCCGGGGGCTCCCTGCTCAATCCGCCGTCGCCGGTTACTCTTAGCGCTCAGGCCGCCGTCTGCCTGCTGTTGTATTTTTGTTGTAGTGCCGGCAATGCTGCTTCGCCCTAGATTGCTTCTGTGATTGATTAATCAGTGTATCACGCAGTCGACAAGCTTCCGACGCGGCGGATAATATCGTCCTTCCAGGGGATGAACCGCCGCGTTGAGCTGACTGCCCCGCTTCCGGCCGGGCGTTAAGCAGGTGCTTTGTCGACATCCATCTTTACTCTGCTCGATGGATTTGCGAGAGACATCCCGTTCTGTTTACTGCAGGAATTGACAACGATGGACTTTAACAATTTTCGAGATCTTCAAAAGACCGGGAAGCGCTGATTCAGCCTGTATGCTTTGTTGTAATTTTGTTGTAGTGTATTGCGTTGTTGACTTCCCTAGTTTGCGTTTGTGATTGATTAATCAGCTCTGGTGCTCTTTCAAATTAGTTGATTCTGTACTTCCCTCCCCTTATGGTAAGGGGAGGTTAGGAGGGGTTAGAAGTATTTAAGGACTTCCTAACTCCCCTAGCCCCTCTTCAACAAAGAGGGGGACTTGAAATTAACTTAGTTGACAAAGCTCTAGTGCGGCAGTCCTGCTAGCTTCCGGCGCGGCGGACTCGACACCGTTGACCATCCGGGTCGTTCCGACGCGCCGAGCTGACTGCCGTGAAGCAAAGAACAAATCCGACTTTTAACAACCGGCAATTGCGAAGCCCATTCCCTGGAATGGGAGAGGGAATTCTGGTCGATACCTAAAAAAAACTCTGATCGGCGAATGCCGAACCAGCAAAGTGAATTTGAACAAAAACTGTCATAAAGAGACAAATTATTAAACAGGAGTCTAACTAATGATCGCTCTTATCAATGAAACACAGGCCAGGCGAACGCTTGCGATGCTCTTCGTTTTCTTGTGCGCCGTCTGCCAGGCCTGGCCGGCGACGCGTCTTGTAACGAGCACGGCCGATGACGGCAGTCCCGGCACGCTGCGCTACGAAGTCGCTCATTCCCAGGACGGCGATGTCATCGCCATTACGACTACGGGAACACTCATAGTGACGAGCGGGAACATTAGCTTTGCGAGCAGTATTACGATCACAGTTCAAAGCGTGACGCAGGCAACGATTGACGGCAACAACAACAGCCGAATATTTCAGGTCGAGGGAGGTACCGTGACCTTTGCCAATCTCGTCTTGCAGAACGGCAATGCGTCGTCGGGCGGCGGCGGCATATTCATTATGGGCGGCGATGTGCGCATCGATAATTGCGTTTTCGACGGCAATGACGGCGGGGTCGAAGGCGGCGCCTTGGGTATTGACGACTTTGTATCGACACCGACGGTATTTGCGACCTCTTGCACTTTTCGTAATAATTTTACGAGCGACGGTGAAGGCGGTCAGGGCGGTGCTGTATCGATAATCGATAGCCGGGTAAGCTTTCATTACTGCTCTTTTGCTTCGAATACGGCGCTTACGCTTGGCGGCGCTGTTTATCTGAGGCGCAGCGCCGTCACATTTGCAAATTGTGAGATCAGCACCAATAATCAGGCCTCTCGCGGAGGAGGCCTGTTTGCGGACGGGGCGACTGTGCAACTCAGGCTGCAGGCGACAATTATTGACGGCAATTCCGCGACCAGAGGAGGTGGCGGCCTTTATTCCGAAGACGCAATGATCCGAGCAACCGGTTGCACGATTCGCAACAATCGAGCCCAGGGCAACTTGAATGGCGGCGGCGTATACCTGGACGGCTCCCTGGTACAATTCGATTATTGTTCGATTAGTTCGAACACAGCGCAAGCGAATGGCGGCGCTGCGTATATTCGAAGCGGTATGGTCACCTTTGCCAACTGCGAAGTCAGTACCAATAGCGCCGTGTCAAACGGCGGCAGCTTATTCGTCGGCACCGGCGCTTCACTCACACTTAAACATTCGACCTTCGATGATAATGCCGCTGACTACGGCGGTGCGCTCTTTTCCATCGGGAATGGTGAAGTCGTCCGGATTAGTTCCTGCACCTTTGCGAATAATCGCGCCACAAACAGCGGCGGCGCTATCGGAAATGAAGGTGGTACTATTACGATTGCCTCATGTAGCTTCTACAACAATCGGACGCTGAACAGTTTGGGCGGCGCAATTGAACACGATAGCGGAACGACAGTCATCACGACCAGTACCTTTTCCGCTAATTCGTCCGGTACGGACGGGGGCGCAATCGCAACCGATGGCGAGGGCCTCGGCATTTTTAACAGCACATTTTCGGCCAATACAGCCAATGAATCCGGCGGCGCTATCGATTCGCCCAGCGCAGTGGATATAATTAATGTCACTTTCACGGGCAATGTCGCGGACAATGACAATAACGGTACGGGCGACGGCGGCGCCATCCGCAGCAGTACCGGCATGTTTAAAAGCAACCTGGTGGCGGGCAATATCGACCGCGGCGGCGAGTTCCCCGACATTGCCTCGAATGTAATGTCGGACGGCTTTAACCTGATCGGCGATGTCGGCAACCTTGACTTTTCAAACAATACGAGCGGCGATAAGTACGGCGATCCGAATGCCACGACAACGCCCAATGCCGGCGCGAGTGAATCGAGCGCCGCCATCGATCCCTTACTTGCTCCTCTGGCCGACAACGGTGGTTTTACGCTGACGCATGCTTTGCAGCCGGGCAGCCCGGCGATTAACGCCAGCACGACAGCCGGTACCTCCCTGCTGGATCAGCGCGGCGCATTGCGTTTCGGCGCGCCCGATATCGGCGCATTCGAAGCCAGTCTTGTCGCGGTCAGCATTGCCGGCCCCACGGCTCCCTGCGCCCGACTCGGTACAAACTACAGCACTGAATTCTTTGCGGACGCGAGCTACACCTGGCAGGTCACGGGCGCTACGATTACCGCAGGGCAGGGAACGACGAGCGCCACGGTCATCTGGACTGGCGGCACAGCGGCTTCCATTACCGTGAGCGTCTCCTTCGGCGGCAGCCCCCTGGTGACGACGCTTAGCGTGATGCCGACGCTCAATCTTCCTCAGTTGGATTATGTGCTAACCGACGAGAACCTGCCGGTGACGCTGAATGTGCTCGCCAATGACCTCGGCGCCGGGCTTCAGCTTGCGTCCGTAGGAGCGGCGATAGACGGCAGTGTGATCTTTGCGAGTTCGGGAAGCCTTACGTATACGCCGAATGCCGGCTTTACGGGGCTGGAAATCTTCAGCTACACGGTGGATAACGGTATGGGCTGCATCGCTAGCGGCGAGGTCGTCGTGGCTGTAGCTCCGATTGAAGACGCGGAAGAAAGCCTGAAATACATTGAGAGGGAGAAGGACAAAGCGGGCGGTGTGCGGGGCCTGCGGCGCGTTGCAGCCGTGGCGGTGAGTCGCGACGGCCGCCATGTTTATGCCGCCGGGCGGACGTATCACTCCATCGTGATTTTTGAACGCAACAGCACGACCGGATCAATCAGCTACCTGGGCCGCGTGCGAAATGGCAGCGGGGGAGTGCAGGGGCTAAAAAATGTGATCGATGTAGCTGTCAGCTCCGATGGGCAAAACGTCTATGCGGCGGGCTATGGCGGCGACGCTGTTGCGGTGTTTGCGCGTAACCCTCTCACGGGCGCATTAAGCTTCCTGGAACAGAAAAAGCAGGGCGCGACGGACGGCGGCGCGAGCATCGACGGCCTGAGGCGACCAATCGGCATCGCCCTGAGTCCCGGCGGTCGCAGCCTGTACGTCAGTGGTCATGCTTCCAATGCCCTGGCGGTATTCCGGCGCAATTCCACGACAGGCAGCTTGAGCTTCCTGGAATGTCACAAAGACGGCAGGGATGGCGTGGACGGCCTCAAAGGGGCCTACGGCATCGCCGTCAGCGTCGATGGAAAGACGGTCTATGCAACCGGTCATAAGGAGCACAAGGTGGCGGTCTTCGCGCGCAGCCTCACCAGCGGCAGTCTGAGCTTTGTCGAATGTCACAAAGACGGCAGCGGAGGCGTCGACGGTCTGCGCGGCGCCATCGCCGTGACTGTCAGCCCCGACGCACGAAGCGTCTACGTAGCCGGTAACAGGGACAAAGCCCTGGCGGTATTCAAGCGCGACACCAGTGGCAGCCTGTCCTTTCTCGAACGTCTGCGCGATGGACTTAACGGAACGGATGGCCTGAACGGCGCCTTTGATGTAGCCGTGAGCGGCGACGGCGCCAATGTTTACGCCGTCGGCGCATCAGACAGGGCTCTGGCAATGTTCCAGCGCGATTCCGAAGGAAAGCTGAGCTACCTGAGCCTGCATCGCGACGGCCAGGCCGGAGTTGACGGCTTAAACGGCGTACGCGGCCTGAGCGTCAGCGCCGACAGCCGGCACATCTACTGCGCCGGAACCTATGACAACGCGGTTTCCGCTTTCTTTCGCAACCGTCAGCCGCAGGCGGCGGACGACATCACAACGGTCGCGCTTAACTCTGCGCGGACCGTCTTGGTACTCCTCAACGACAGCGACCCGGATAGTCACGCATTAACAATTACGAATGTCACGGGGGCCAGCCTGGGCACAGCCACCATCAGCGGCGGCGGCACGACGATCGACTACAGCGCGGGCGCTGTTGCCGGGGCGGACAGCTTTAGCTACACGATCGAGGACGGACATGGAGGAAGCAGCACCGCTAGCGTGAGTGTTAATGTGGTCCTGGTCAAGAGCGGTGTCGAAGGGCCGGCGTGGGACAGCGGCAGTCCCCCGGTCCCGGAGACCGCGGCTTTTGTTAACAACGGCGGCGGCAGGCTTGTAAGTGCGACGGTGAATCCCAATCCCGTGCGGGATGAAGCGCGGCTTAATTTCGCACTCGACCGCGCGACGCATTTGCGTATCAGCATCAGCGACATGCACGGGCGTATTATCGCGCGATTGGCGGATGCTGACTATGGCGCCGGCAGTCATACTCTGAGCTGGCGCGTCACATTGGATAGGGCCGCGCGCCTCAGCGCCGGCAGCTACCTGATCGTCTTGCAAGAAGTGAATCAACAGGAAGTGCCGCAGCGATGGACGCTGCCCTTTATTGTACTGCCCTGAGAAACGACTACGACTAGTACTTGAGCTAAACGGACCCGGCCGGCTTTCTGCCCGCCGGGTTTTATTTCGCAGCCAGGATAAGCTGACCGATACTCCGATGCGAAGCTGATCCGGCCTTCGGCTCGCAAAAGTGAAGCCCGACGCAAACAATCGCCGTTGCGGACGACGACCCTCGCGTTCGACCCGATTCCGAACCATGGCAGGACACGGTCGGAAGCGCAGCCTGCGTCGCACTCTTCGGGCGGCATTCAGCGCGGACAGACTTAGCTCCTTTTTATTCATCCGATCGTGACAATAGCTTATACGGAGCCTGCATATTATCAGTGCTTCCTCATACTTTCAGCGCAGCGAATCCTTCTGTGGGCAGCTTGTAGTGTTTCAGCCGTGTTTGAATCGTGATTGTTCAGTCCACCTGCTTGTTTGTCCAATCCCGGGTTCTTTCCTGATCGCTACTATCTCCAAGTAAAACAATGTTTCGTTAGTTCGCCTGCGCGCAGCAGGCGTCGGTTAATAATTCTTTCCATTTTGCCGAATCCACTTTCCTGCGCAGATTAGCACTGACTGACGACCGTGGATTTCATCTTTGCAAACCTGTCGAAGCTTTGAGCAGGATGAATACTCGGGTCGTGAATGTTCTCAGCGCCAGGCCCGATCCTATTGTACTTCCCTATCCAACAGGAGCCCACAGTCCTATGCCTCGTACCGGCAATACGTCAGTATTTAACATTCTCCGACAACTAAAGAAGTATCTGCGTCAGCTTCGTCGCCGCGAGGGCGATCGGGCTTCGGGGAGTATTTCTCGTCGACCTGCTTTGCTCCGGCGACGTGTCGCGCGACTTCTGGCGATTCTGGCCCCCGGTCGTCAGTGCACGTGGGCTCTGAGAGCGAGCGGCGTCCTGCTGCTCGCCGCGTCCGGTCTGAAGGCGCAGCCTGAGATCACTAGTTTCAGCCCGGCCACCAATGCGATCAATGTGGCGCTGAATGCCAACATCGCAGTCAGCTTCAGCGAGACGATGAGCTCGGCGACCCTGACGGCTGCCCATGTTCGCATTTTCGGTTCGCAAGCCGGTTTTCTGTCCACGACGGGCGTCCTGAGCGGCAACCCGCTGCGTATTTTCAATCCGAACGATGACTTTCATCCCGGTGAGTTGATCTCGGTCAGCGTCACCGGAGCGACGAACACCAGCGGCACGATGCTGGCCGCCCCTCTGGTGTTTCAGTTCAGGGCGCGGGCGTCGGAAGGCAGCGGAATTTTCAGCAGCAGCGATTTCGGCAGCGGCGTCAGCACGCGTGTCGCGATCGGTGATCTGGACGGTGACGGCAACCTGGACGCCCTGATTGCCAATTATGACCAGCCACAGGATATCTGGCTGGGCAATGGCGACGGCACATTTACAACCGCGACCTTCGGCAGCGGCAATTCGCAGGATGTAGCGCTGGGCGACCTGGATAGCGACGGCGACCTGGACGCGATTGTCGGCAATTACAATCAGGCGCAGGAAATCTGGCTGAACAACGGCGACGGCACGTTCAGCAGCACGGCCTTTGGTGCGGGATCGACGATGGATGTGGCGCTGGGCGATCTGGACGGCGACGGCGACCTGGATGCGATTCTGACCAGCAATGCCGGCAGCAGTAATGAAATCTGGCTGAACAATGGCGATGGAACTTTTGCCAGCGCGACCTTTGGCACCGGCAACAGCCGCCAGGTGGGCATCGGTGATCTGGATGGCGACGGCGACCTGGATGCGATCATCGCGAATCAAAATCAGCCGCAGGATATCTGGTTGAACAACGGCGACGGTACTTTTACCAGCTCGACATTCGGCTCGGGCAATTCGCGGGGCCTGGTAATAGGTGATCTGGATGGCGACGGCGACATCGATGCGATCGTGGTCAACTATACCGCGCATGAAATCTGGCTGGGCAACGACGACGGCACGTTTAGCAGCTCGGCCTTCGGCGCGGGTCAAAGCGGCGGCGCAACGCTCGGTGATCTCGACCGTGACGGCGATCTGGATGCGATCATCGCCAATACCGGCGGCGAAGCGCAGGAAATCTGGCTGAACAATGGCGACGGCAGTTTCGTCAGCAGCGCATTTGATAACGGTAACAGCCTCGGCGCTGCCCTGGGCGACCTCGATAACGACGGCGACCTGGATGCGATCATCGTCAATTCCGGGCAGAGCAATCGCATCTGGCTGAATTTCAACGGCCCGCGCGTCACGGCGCTTTCGCCCTCGACCAATGCCACCAGCGCGTCCCTCGACGCCAATATCACTATCACCTTCAGCGAAACAATGTCCGCGGCTACACTGACGGCGGGCAATATCCGCATCTACAGCAATCTGCGCGGCCTGCTCAGCACAAAGGGCAGCTTCAGCGGCAATCCCGTCCTGAGCTTCAACCCGACAGCGGACTTTAGTGCCGGCGAACGCATCGATGTCAGCGTGACGGAACGCACATCCAGCTCGACCGGTGCTTCGCTCGCCGATCCGCTTGTCTTTCAATTCAATGCGCCTGTCAGCGACGGCAATGCCGTTTTCGCCTCCTCGAATTTCGGCGGTCAGTCGACCTTCGACGTCAATGTCGGCGATCTTGACGGGGACGGCAATCTCGATGCCGTCCTGTCGAATTTTATTGGCCCCCACGATGTCTGGCTGGGCAACGGCGACGGCAGTTTCAGCAGTTCGGCATTCGGCGGATCGGTTCAGAGCGACGGCAATGCGCTGGGTGACCTGGACGGCGACGGCGACCTCGACGTCATAATCGCTACTGTAAGTACGGGCCGCGAAATCTGGCTGAACAACGGTGACGGTACTTTTACGAGCAGCACCTTCGACGGCGGCGGCAACGTCGGCAAAGTTGCCCTTGGTGACCTGGATGGCGACGGCGATCTCGATGCTGTTTTCGGGGGGAC
The DNA here is from genome assembly GCA_028284775.1 of Candidatus Kapaibacterium sp. Classification (GTDB taxonomy): domain Bacteria; phylum Bacteroidota; class Ignavibacteria; order Kapaibacteriales; family UBA7675; genus JANQRB01. The sequence continues at coordinate 65,703 of JANQRB010000040.1, forward strand.
GGGATCCAGCCGCGAGCGCCTCTGGCTGAATAACGGCGACGCCACGTTTACGGCGTCCACCTTCGGCGATACGCAAAATTCACAGGATATTGCTGTCGGCGACCTCGATAACGACGGCGATCTGGATCTGATTGTCGGTAATTACGGTACTGACCGCATCCTGCTCAACAATGGCGACGCGAGTTTCAGCGATGCCGGCTTCGGCGGCAGCAATACCCTGGGAGTGGCGCTGGGCGATTTGAACGGCGACAACTTTCTCGATGCGGTCTTTGCGCGCAGTACCGCCGCCGCGGCCATCTGGCTGAATAACGGCGACGGCAGCTTCAGCTCCGCGGGCTTCGGCGCTTCCGGCAGCCGCAGTGTTTCGATCGGCGATCTTGACGCCGATGGCGACAATGACGTGATCATGGCCCGCAATGGCGCTGAAGAAATCTGGTTGAACAATGGCGACGGTACTTTTAGCAGTTCGAATTTCGGCGCGGGCGGTACCATCGCAAGCGCCTTGGGGGACCTGGATAACGACGGCGATCTGGATTATATCGCCGGCAATTATCTCGGCGCTGCCGAGCAGATTTGGCTCAACGGCGTTGCGCCCGTCCTCACCGGTCTCGATCCTGCCAGCAATGCCATTGACGTGCCGCGCGACAGCGACATCAGCATCAGCTTCGATCGGGCGATGGATGTGGCAAGCCTTACGAGCGCCAGCATACCGACCCATGCCAATCTGATCGTTTACGGTATGCAGACCGGTCACCTGACAACAACGGCGGCGCTGAGCTTTACCAGCGGCAATACAAGGGTTATCATCGATCCCGCCGCTGATTTCAAAGCGGGCGAGGAAATCATCGTCACCGTCACCGGCGCCGCCAGCTCCGTGGGCACCCCGATCACCCGCGCTACGGTCTTCGGCTTTCGCGCGGCGATTAGCGGCGACGGCGAGGCCGTCTTTGCCATCGGCAGTTTCGGCGGACGCACCAGTTTTGATGTCGAGCTCGGCGACCTGGACGGGGACGGCAATCTCGATGCCGTTTTCGGCGAAAGCTATGGCAGCCAGGTCTGGCTCGGCAATGGCGACGGCAGCTTCAGCTCCTCGCTTTTCGGTGCGGGCGTCAAATCCGGCCTTGGGCTGGGCGATCTGGACGGCGACGGCGACCTGGATGTAATTGTCGCCGGTTTTAATTCCCACAGTATCTGGAACAACAACGGCGACGCGACCTTCAGCAGCATTGCCTTCGGCATCGATAATGCCAAAGATGCCGCTATCGGCGACCTGGATGGCGATGGCGATCTCGATGCCGTCGTTCCCGTCGCGGGCGGCGGCAGCGGTGCGCCGAACCAGATCTGGTTGAATAATGGCGATGCGACTTTTACAAGCGCGACCTTCGGCAGCGGCAACAGCAATAAAGCCGCTCTGGGGGATCTGGATAGCGACGGCGACCTGGATGCGATCATCGCGAATTACGATCAGGGCGCGAGCATCTGGCTGAATAACGGCAATGGGACCTTCAGCAGCGCAGCCTTCGGCCCCGACCGCAGCCAGGACGTCGCAATTGGCGATCTGGACGGCGACGGCGACCTCGACGCCGTTCTCGCGCACTACGGTCGTGCGCAATCCATCTGGCTCGGCAACGACGACGGCAGCTTTTTTTCGTCGAGCTTCGGGCCGAATCAGGGCGAAGCCGTCGACCTTGGCGACCTGGATGGCGACGGCGACCTCGATGCCATTATCGCGCAAACATTTGGCTCGCCGCAGTCGGTCTGGCTGAACAACGGCAATGCGAACTTCAAGAGCAGCGCCCGAGGCGCGGGGCGGTCCTTCGGCGTCGCTCTGGGCGATCTGGATAATGACGGCGACCTGGATGCGATTGTCGCCAATGCGCTCAACGAGGCCGATGAAATCTGGATCAACAACAGCGTGCCGCGCATTGTCGCCCTGGCGCCCGCCACAAATGCCACCGCTGCGCCGCGCGATGCTGAAATCAGGATTGATTTCAGCGAATCGCTTAGTCCCGCAACAGCAACGACCGCCACCATCCCGACTCATGCCAACCTGATTGTCTACGGCATGCAAAGCGGGCACCTCACGACGAATGCCTCGGTGACCTTTGCCAACGGCAACCGGACGATTTTTGTCGACCCGGCCGCTGATTTTAAGGCGGGCGAAGAGATGTTGGTTACGGTCACCGGCGCGGCCAATACCGTCGGTCAGCCGATGACCAGCGCCGTTGTCTACGGTTTCCGCGCTGCGGCTTCCGCTGGGTCGGCACAGTTCCACAGCACATCATTCGGCGGCCGCACCAGCTTTGATGTCGAACTCGGCGACCTTGACGGTGACGGCGATCTCGATGTCGTTTTCGCCGAAAACTACGGCAGCCAGGTCTGGCTGGGCAACGGCGACGGCAGCTTTGCTTCGTCGCTCTTCGGCGCGGGCGTCAAGTCCGGTCTGGGCCTCGGCGACCTTGACGGTGACGGCGATCTCGATGCGATCGTCGCCGGTTTTAACTCCCACAGTATCTGGAACAACAATGGCGATGCCACTTTTACGAGCAGCGCTTTCGGCAGCGACAACGGCAAAGATGCGGCCATCGGCGATCTTGACGGTGACGGCGATCTGGATGCGATTGTGACGATGGCGGCGGGCGGCAGCGGCGCGCCGAATCAAATCTGGCTCAACAATGGCGACGCCAGCTTCAGCAGCAGCGCTTTTGGCACAGGCAACAGCTCCAAAGCCGCGCTTGGCGACCTTGACGGCGACGGCGACCTCGACGCAATCATCGCGAATTACGATCAGGGCGCAAGCGTCTGGCTCAACAACGGCAAGGCCAGCTTCACGAGCAGCGCTTTCGGCGCGGATCGCAGTCAGGATGTCGCTATCGGCGACCTTGACGGCGACGGCGACCTCGATGCCGTGCTGGCGCATTACGGCCGGGCGCAGTCGATCTGGCTGAATCAGGGCGACGGCAGTTTCACTTCAGCGAGCTTCGGTCCGAATCAGGGCGAAGCAATCGATCTTGGCGACCTTGACGGTGACGACGACCTCGATGCCATTGTCGGGCAGACCTTTGGCTCGCCGCAGTCGATCTGGCTCAACAATGGCAACGGCAGCTTCAGCAGCTCCACGCTGGGCGCCGGTTCGTCCTTCGGCGTCGCCATCGGCGACCTCGACGGCGATAATGACCTCGACGCGATTATCGCGAATGCGCTCAATCAGGCCGATGAGGTCTGGATCAATCTGCAGGCGCCGCAGATCACGTCTCTGACGCCGGGTTGCGCCATCGCCGGGCCGGATGCGCTGCCCTTGACGATCAACGGCCGCGACCTGGCCGTCACCGGCGCGCAGGTTTCCCTGCTTGACGGCAACGGCGCAACGAGCGGTACGCTCGATCTGACGACAACGCCCGCCGGGCTTCGGCAATTGTCGACAACAATCCCCGCCGGATTTGCGGCAACTTCCGGCACGCTGACGCTCGAACTCTTTACGCCCCTCGGAAGCAGCAGTACAACGCTGACGCTGCATCCGCCGATTACCGTAAGCGGCGCTACCGCCGCCTGTCCGGGCGACATAGTCACGTATACGACTTCGCCGCCGGACGGCGCCGCCACGCAGGTCTGGACCGTTGAAGGCGGCGCGGTTCTTTCCGGCCAGGGTACGGAGGCGCTGGAAGTCCTGTGGCAAGGCGCAACCAATGCCTCGGTGACTGTCGTCCGAACTTTTGGCAGCGGCTGCACGACGGCCGCACTGCTGGCCCTCGGCGAAGTTTCGGCGGTGGAAGCGCGCCTGGACTTTGCCCGAACGACAACCGGCGCCCATGTGACACTAGCGGTACTTAACAATGACGTCGGAGCCGGTCTGCAGGTCAGCGCCCTGACCGACCCGGACAAGGGTACGGCCGCCCTTAACAACGGCATCGTGACTTACACGCCTGATGCCGGTTTCACCGGTCTCGAAATTTTCAGATACACGATTGAAAATGCGAATAGCTGTATTTCTACCGGCGCGATTGTTATAGCGGTCGAAGGCCCGGAGGCTGTCGTCAACGCCGATTTCATCGAGCTCAAGCGCAATCGTGTTAACGGCGTGCGCGGTCTGCGCGGCGCCTACGCCATTGCCGTGTCGCCCGATGGAAATTTTGTCTACGCCGCCGCCCGGCGAGAACATTCCATCTCCACCTTCCGGCGCGATGTCACAAGCGGCAGCCTCAGCTATATCGGCCGGGTGCGCAACGGCTCCGCCGGGGTTTCCGGCCTTAAGTATGTCAGCGACCTGGCGTTTAGTCCCGACGGATTGCAGCTCTATGCCGCCGGCTACGGCAATAATTCCGTGGTGGTCTTTGCCGTCGATCAGTCTAGCGGCGCTCTCAGCTTTGTCGAGCGTATCAAACAGGGCCAGAGCAGCGGCGGCCTGACGGTCGACGGACTGAAGCGGCCACGCGCCGTCGCCGTCAGCCACGACGGCAAAAATCTCTACGCTGCCGGCTTCGTCTCGGATGCCATTGCGGTCTTTCGACGTTTAGCCGACGGCACACTCAGCTACCTCGAAAGCCACAAAGACGGTGTGAACGGCGTCGACGGACTGGATGGCGCTATCGATCTTGTTGTCAGCCCGGATGGCGCAAATGTTTATGCCGCCGGCTACCGGGACAAATCGCTGGTGGTTTTCGCGCGCGATCCCGGCGATGGCGGCCTGAATTTTGTCGAACGTTTCAGAGACGGCGTTAACGGCATCGACGGCCTTGCGGGCGCTACGGGCGTTGCCATCAGCCCGGACAGCAGACAGGTGTATTCCAGCGCCAGGAATGACAGAGCGATAGCACTCTTTAGCCGCAATACGAGTACAGGAAGCTTAAGCTGGATCGAACGCTATAAAGACGGCGTCAACGGGGTCGACGGCATTAACGGCGCTTTCAACCTGGCCGTCAGCCCGGATGGCCGCCAGCTATGGGCTGTCGGCACTTCGGAAGATGCGCTGGCGCATTTCGAGCGCCGGACAACTTCGGGAACCCTGGAATACGTCGGCAGGCTGCGTGACGGCGCCGGCGGCGTTAACGGTCTCGACCAGGCGCAGGCCCTGGCGCTCAGCCCAGGGAGCGAGCATATCTATGTGGCGGCCTTCCGCGATGACGCACTCAGTGTCTTTCTTCGCAACCGCGCTCCACGCGCCGTGGATGATGTCGCCGGCTCGTTGCTCGTCGCTACCTCGCATGTCATCACGCTGTTAAGCAACGACAGCGACCCCGACGGTCACAGCCTTGTCATTTCCGCTGCTACGAACGCCACGCTCGGCAGCCTTTCGATTGATCACGGCGGTATGACCTTAACATATGATGCCGGCGCTGTGCCCGGTGCCGACAGCTTCAGCTATACGGTCGACGACGGTCATGGCGGCAGCTCGACGGCGATGGTGAGTGTTAATCTCGTGTTGATTAAGCGGGGCGCATCGGATTCGTCGCATCCCGCGCTTGCTGCGGACGAGGTGAACAATACCCTGGGCATCACGCCGAATCCTGTTAAAGAGCAGGCGCGGATCATGATCAGGCTTGAGCGCAGTGCGCATGTTCGTATTGCGGTTGTTGACCTCAATGGCCGTGTCGTTGCGCATATCAGCGATGCCGAACTCAGGGCGGGCGTACATACGATCAACTGGCGGGGGCGTGGCGCAAACGCTGCGCGACTGGCAGCGGGCAGCTATGTCTTGACGCTGGAAGAAGTAAACAAGCAGGGCAGCGTTTTGCGTCGGGCACTGCCCTTTGTAATCCTGCCTTAGCAAGATTGACCTGCTGTCGATCGCTGTTGCCGAACCCGGCAGACTGAATCGTCGCCGGGTGTTTTTGCCGGATTCGAAAGACTGTTGAATCCGGGGGAGCTTGACGCCCGTGTCATAATGAGTGTTCAGCTATCGATGCTGTCGGAATGGACCTACTGCGGCTTAGCATAATTTGCAGATTGCCCGGCCAGGCATAAATTGTACCCGACTGTTCGTCGAATCGAAATCACGCCGTCGTTCCAACTGGCAAAGGTGCTGAAGACCCAGTGATTGATGATGAAGTACATAAACTGCGCCGGACTGTCAAGAACTACCGCGGCCTGCGTAAGATTCGCGCCGAAGCGGCGCTGGTCGAGAAGCTGGTGCGCATTGACAACAAAGAAGCCCTGCAGCTGGCGGAGGACACCGTCTCCCGCGCCCGTGAGTTATTGCAAAGCGCCAAAGATCGGAACAAATCTCTCGCTTCCTACGAACGCAGTCTGGCCTGGATTCTGCGTTCGCAGGCTTATGTGCTGCTGACCGTCGAATGTTTTACTGACGCGGAACATGTTCTGAGCGAGGCAATCGGCTTGTTTGATCAAGCCGATGAGGGCCGCGAGTTAATCAAATGCAATCAGTTGCTGCATATATTGTTCCGCGAGCAATTGCAATATGATCAGGCGCTCGATGCTTTGGCTCATGCGCTTGAGATCGGTCGCAGGATAGGCTATCATGCGGAAGACGCCTTCATTCACGGCGCGCAGGCTTCTTTATTCGCGCTATTGGGAAGGGTTGACGACGCTATCCGGTTTTTTGAAAAAGGCTTGAAGATAGCTGGCGAGCTGGATGACAGGCACGCCGAAATAATGTTGCTTAACGGACTGGGACTGGCCTGCGAGGATTTCGGCAAACCCGAGCGGGCCTTTCAATCTTATCGCCAGGCCGCGGCCTTGGAGCGGCGCTTTAAAGTACGCGGCAACCGCAGCCTGAGCATGATCCTTGGCAACCTGGCGCGTTTGTGTTTCTGTAGCGGTGATCTGCGCCAGGCCGCCGACCTTTTTGCCGAGGCCGTCACGGTATCGCATGCGGGCAAACTCATTCCGCTGGAGGCATATTTCTTAACACAGTCTGCTCGCGTGTTAACATGCTCCGCCGAGTATGAGGCTGCGCTTGCGTGTTTGCATCGGGGGCTGTCCCTGCATGAATCACGCGGGAATGATGCCGGCCTTGCATGGTGCCTGGCCTTGAAGGGCGGGCTCTTTGCCGGCATCGGTGAGGCGGAAACGGCAGCGCGGCAGTTCGCCGAAAGCTGCAGATTGTTGGAATCATTCTCGGCGAACTACTACGACGAAAGCAATTATGTCATTCTGGCCGCGACGGTATTGGCGCACTACCAATGCGACGATGTCGACGTTGCGAGCTTTGCGGAGTTTTTTCACAAGGATCAGTCGGATTCGCGCCTCGATCCGGCATCCCTGACCATCATGCTGCTGCGTCTGGGTATCGCTTATCTGGCAGACATGCGGAATGACCATGCCGCGGCGCGACGGGAATACCGCGCTGTGCTTGAATTGAGCCGAAAGCTCCGCTATCGCTTCCTCCAGGTCGAAGCGCTGTATGCTCTGGGGCGTTCGCTTGCCCGGAACGGCGAATTTAACCGGTCGAATGAAATGCTGGCCGAAGCGCTCTCAACTGCGGACGAGATCGCGGCCCGCGATTACCGCCGCCGCATCCTTCTGCTATCTGCCGACAACTTCGAGATGACCGGGCAGGCGCAAAAGGCACAGGAATATCGTGACAAACTCGCCACACTGGACCAGGATGTGTTGTCCTCTCAAATTCGGCTCTCGCTGAAATTGCAGCACGAAACAAGTGTTAATAAAAAGCTTGAAGACGAGAACAGTCGACTTGAACAAAAGTTGAAGGAGACGCAATCACAGCATTCAACGCTGAAGCGTCTGCTCGAAACCAAAGACACTCAGATCAGTCACCTGCGCGATACCTTGCAAGAGCTGGCTGAATCGCTCGCATACGCGCCGGATGAAAGCGAGCAGACTTATCGTCTGCGTGCCGCGCAGCTGGGCAAAAATGTCTCGGCTGCGCTGGAAGACGCGGACTGGACGGAATATGAACGTGAAGTGCAGCAACAGGATGAAGAAATTTTGCTGCGTTTGTCAAAGCTCTGTCCGTCGCTGACCGCCACCGAGCGCAAAGTTTGCGCGCTCATGCGGCTCAACCACAGCACCAAAGAACTCAGCCGATTGTTGAATCTTTCACCGCGTTCGGTTCAGGCCTATCGATATCGAATTCGCAAAAAGCTCGGCGTAGCGTCGGAGGCGGATCTCAATGTCGTTGTTATGGAGCTCCTCAACGCTCCGGATTGAGCGCTGTCGTTTCGCCGGTCTCAGGCGGCGTTGCCTCTTGTGTCACATTGTAGTAGCAATGTTACTCCACTCTCAGCCTATCTTTGTCCACAGTCACGACAGACCGGCTACGGCTCCCGGGAGCCGCGCTTTCTAATGGAGCCGAACCGGCTGTCGGCTGTATTTTGAATGCGCTCGAACTGCAGCGCTGCTCAAAAAGCGCGACATCGCATGAAGTGTCGGGGCTATGGCGGGCATAGCCATGCCCTGTCGCCGAATGTACTAATCGCGTTACCTGCAATACTTCAGATAAACTCCAAATGCACTTCAATCATCAGCGGTGCCTCGCTACCGCTCATGGAGCTGTATGCTTAAGATTGTTGTCTGGGCCGTGAAATGCTGATGTGCACAAATCCGACGGGCGGCTGTTGCAGACTGCGTTGAAGACAGTTGAATCTGTTGAAATCATAAACATCTTTTCCTACTCGTTTGCTTATGCCGGGAGAACAAAGTGAAACAACATAGACGGCTCTATAGCTCTTTGCTGCGGCGATTTAACAAATACATGCGCCGTCTGGCGCGACTGATGCGGCGGAGGCATCTAAATGCCGAAGGTTCTCGCAAAGCCGCTTTTTTGCGCAAGCGTCTGGCTCTACTCGCGCGCGCGTTTAATCCTATTAGCGGCAAGTGGCGCAGCGTCGCGTTCGGAATTGGCGGAGTATTACCATTCGCCGCTGCGACGGTCTTTGCACAGACACCGAGCATCACTGGTCTGACGCCCAAGGCCAACAGCTTCGGTATCGCGCGCAGCAGCGACATTCGGATTAACTTCAGCACCACTATGGATGCGGCGACGATGACCGCGGCCAACATCCGCATCTTTGGCTCACAGACCGGTTTTCTCAGCACGAGCGGAACCTACAGCGGCAATCAGGAGCGGGTATTCGACCCAACGCTGCGATTTAAGCCCGGCGAAGAGATCATGGTAACGGTCACCGGCGCCAACAGTTCGGGCGGCACAGCGCTGACGCAGGCCACTGTCTATAGTTTTCGCGCTGAAGTCCAGGGCGGCACCGGCGTGTTTAACAGCAGCAACTTCGGCTCCGGCAGCAGCAGTCACGATATCGCCCTTGGCGACCTTGACGGCGATGGTGACCTGGATGCCATCATCGCCAATTACAGTGACGAGCCCCAGGAAATCTGGCTGAACAACGGCGACGGCAGCTTTAACAGCAGTACCTTTAGTTCCGGCAACAGCACGGATGTGGTACTTGGCGATCTTGACGGCGATGGTGATCTGGATGCCGTCGTGACGAATAATCTCGGTACTTCCAGTGAAATTTGGCTGAACAATGGCGATGGCAGCTTCGTCAGCAGTTCGTTCGGTGGCGGCGGCAGCTTCGGCGCGGCCCTCGGCGACCTCGACGGCGACGGCGATCTGGATGCAGTGATTGCCCGTGCATTTAACCTGAAAAGCGCGATCTGGCTGAACAACGGCGATGGCAGTTTCATCAGCAGTGAGTTCGGCGCCACCAGAATCAGCCAGGATGTTGCGCTGGGTGATCTTGACGGCGACGGCGACCTGGATGCGGTAGTTGCCAATTACTTTGGCAACAATGGGCAGGAGGTCTGGCTTAATAACGGCGACGCGACCTTCACGAGCAGCGGATTCGGCGGCCGCAATAGCACGAATGTCGCTCTCGGTGATCTTGACGGCGATGGCGATCTCGATGCCCTTATCGCAAACCGCAGCGGCGCCAACCAGCAGAACTATCTCTGTCTGAATGACGGCAGCGGCGTTTTTACGACTAGCAACTTCGGCAGCAGCTGGAGCGAAGATATCGCGATCGGCGATGTGGATGGCGACAGTGATCTGGACGTGGTGATTGCCAATTCCGCCTTCGGCACAAGCAAGATCTGGTTAAACAACGGCGACGCAACGTTTAACTCAAAAAGTCTGGGCTTCGGCAAAAGTACGGGAGTGGCCTTCGGCGATGTAGATGGCGACGGCGATCTGGATATCCTTATGTCCGTAGATGATGCGGCACAGCGAATGCATATCAATCAGCCACCGCCTCATATTGCCGGATTGGCGCCAGCCGCCAATGCCTTTGACGTCCCGCGCGATGCCGACATCAGCATCAGCTTCGACCAGGAGATGAACACGGCTTCACTCGCCGCCGACCCGCTGCCGACACAGGCGAATATCATCATCTACGGTATGCAAAGCGGTCACATCGCCACAACTGCATCTTTTAACTATTCGAATGGCGATATGACGGTGGAGATCGATCCCGCCGCGGAGTTTAAGGCGGGCGAACAAATCATGCTCACCGTCACCGCCGCGTCCAACAGCGACGGCATCGCCATAACACAGGCGACCGTTTATAGCTTTCGTGCGGCCGCTGAAGGAGGCACAGGCCAATTTGCAGGCGGCAGCTTTGGTGGGAGTGCTTCGGCCAGAGGCTGCGCCGTCGGTGATCTTGACGGCGACGAGGATCTCGATGCGATTATCGCCATCAGCGGACAAGCGCAGGAAGTCTGGCTGAATCAAGGCGGCGGCAACTTCAGCAGCAGTACTTTCGGCGGCGGCAACACCGAGGATGTCGCGCTGGGCGATCTGGATGGCGACGGCGATCTCGATGCCGTCTTCGCGGAAACCTCGAGTCTGGGCGGCAATATCTGGCTCAACAATGGCGATGCGAGCTTTGTCAGCAGCAATTTCGGCGCCGGCAGCAATACGGATGTCGCGCTGGGTGACCTTGACGGCGACGGCGATCTGGATGCCATCGTCGCCCGCGCCGCCGGTCAGGCAAGCGCCATCTGGCTTAACAATGGCGACGGCAGTTTTACGAGCGGCACCGCCGGTGACACCAGGACCAGTACAGCGCTTGCACTGGGCGATCTTGACGGCGACGGCGATCTGGATGCCGTGATCGCCAACGGTTTTGGTCAGCCGCAGGAAATCCTGCTTAACAAGGGCAATGCCGTCTTTTGCGCCACGACCTTTGACGCGGGCGATAACAGCGAAGATGTTGCTCTTGGCGACTTGGACGGCGACGGCGATCTGGATGCGGTCTTCGCCAATTTCGGCAGCGCCGAACAGAAACTCTGGTTAAACAACGGCGACGCCTCTTTTGCCCTACACACCGTTACAGGCGGGGGCAACAGCCTCGCAGTGGATATCGGCGATCTTGACGGCGACGGTGACCTGGATATCGCCATCGCCAACAGCAGCCAGGCAAAGCAGTTTCTGCTTAACAATGGCGACGCGAGTTTTACGAGTACCGGTTTTGCTTCCGGCAAGAGTCGCGCAGTGGCTCTCGGTGATGTGGACGGCGACGGCGATCTGGATGCGGTCTTCGCCAACCTCGGTCAGGCCGGGGAAATCCTGCTTAATCTGCCGCCGCCGCCCACAATTACCGGCATGACACCGACCAGCGTGCTCGCGGGCCCCGGTGGTCTGAACCTCGCTATCGATGGTACGCATTTCGAATCGACCGGCGCGCAGATTTCCCTGCTGGACGCTGGCGGCAGTCCCATCGGCATGCGCGATCTGGTGCTAAGCTCATCAACGGCAACATCATTCGCGGCGCAAATACCGGCCGGTCTGCTTGCAACGGCCGGCACCCTGACCCTCACCGTCAGTAACCCCTCGGCAAGCACCAGCACTACGCTGACCGTTCATCCGCTGATTTCGATTACCGGCGCCACCTGTGGTTGCCCGGATCAATTGACCGTATACTCGGCTTTGCCGACCTCCGCCACTGCCGGCCACGTCTGGTCCCTCGCCGGCGGGCAGATTGTCGGCGGACAAGGCAGCGGCAGCGTGCAGGTCGTCTGGGATCAGGGTGCGGCGCACTCCATCAGTGTGACGCGTAGCTACGCCGGCTGCTGCACCACAGCGGATGTATTGTCGGTGGCGCCGGAAACTCTGAATACAATCATGGACTATGCCGTCCTTGCGACAAATGCCATTGCAACTCTGGCCGTCCTTGCTAACGATTCCGGCGCCGGTTTAACCCTCACGGGCGTGGAAAACTCCGGTGACGGCTTCCCTTTCGTCACGTCAAATACCATCCTCTATGGTTCGAACCCGGAGCTTGCCGGAGTTGATCTGCTGAGCTACACGGTAATGAGCTCCAAAGGTTGCACGGCCAGCGGCGCCGTCCTTATCGCGGTTGAGGGCCCCGCCGCAATTGTTAACGGCGAGTTCATCGAATGGCACAAAGACCGCGCCGGCGGCGTACGCGGCCTGCGTTCAGCCCATGCGGTGGCGTCGTCACCGGATGAGCGATATGTCTATGTCGCGGGGCGCAATGATCATTCCATCGTTATCTTTGAACGCGATAACGAAGTTGACACATTGCGGTATATCGGTCGGGTGCGCAACGGTCTCGGTGGGATTAACGGTCTCAAGTATGTCAGCGACATAGCGCTCAGCCCGGACGGCAAACATCTGTATGCCGCGGGATACGGTAACAATGCCGTGGCGGTATTTGCGGTCGATCAACTTTCCGGCAGCCTGAATTTTATTGAATCACTTGTTAGGGGACAAACGAGTGGCGGATTAACAATCGATGGGCTTACGAGGCCACGCTCGCTGACCGTCAGTCCCGACGGTAAGAATGTGTATGCAGCCGGATATGTCTCAAATACGGTGGCGGTCTTCCGTCGTTTGTCCAACGGTACATTACAATATGTTGAACGGCACAAAGACGGCAGCGGCGGCGTCGATGGCCTTGCCAGGGTGATCGACCTGGCCGTCAGCCCGGACGGAAAGCATGTGTATGCGGCCGGATTCGCTGACAATGCCCTTGCGGTGTTTAACCGCAGTTTGAGCGATGGATCACTTAGCTTTGTCGAACGCCGCAAAGACGGCAGCGGCGGCATCGATGGTTTGGCGGGCATCAGCGCTGTGGCGCTCAGCCCTGACGGCAAACATGTCTATACCAGCGGCAAAAACGATCGGGCCCTGGCCTTGTTTACACGCAATGTGACGACGGGATCGCTGACCTGGCAGGCGCGCTACAAAGACGGCAGCGGCGGTGTAGACGGACTTAACGGCGTGTCTGGTCTGGCCGTCAGTCCTGACGGACGCCAGGTGTGGGCGATCGGCGCTACGGATGATGCCCTTGTGCTTTTCGATCGCGATCCCGCTGCAGGCACGCTGAATTATGTTGAAAGCCTGCACGACGGCGTAGGCGGTGTTAACGGTCTTGACCAGGCGCAAGCGTTGGTTGTAAGTCCAAGCGGCAGGGAAATCTTTGTAGCCTCATCCCGCGATAACGCCCTCAGTTACTTTCTCCGTAACTTTGCACCCCGCGCCGTAGATGACGTTGTCGGCGGCGTAGTGGTAAACTCGTCTAAAGTCATATCGGCAATAAACAACGACAGAGATTCGGACGATCATGGCCTGACCATCAGCGCTACAACGGGTGCCACGCTGGGAACAGTGACGATCAGCGGCGGCGGACTGACTTTGAGGTACGTTGCCGGCGCCGCGCCCGGCGAGGACAGCTTCAGCTATACGGTTGAAGATGGCCACGGTGGAACATCGACGGCCACAGTGAAGCTGAACGTGACGTTAAGCAAGGCAGGCGCGGGCGAGGAAGTAGTGCCGGGGCCAGGACGCCAGCGCGGGACGGATGCCGACAATACCGTGATCGCGGACCTGCGCGTCACACCGAATCCCGCCTCCGCCGACCCTACAGTCGCTTTCCGCCTTCATCGGGCAGCGCCCTTGCGTTTGCGGATCGTAGACCTTAGCGGCCTTGTTGTGCGCGAAACTATCAGGCGGACGCTTCAGCCGGGCGAATACCGGCTAGCGCTGGACGGGCAGGGATCGGAGGTGCGCCTGCCCGCCGGAAGCTACATTGTGGAGCTGCAGGCGCAAGAATCCGATGGAGCGAGCCTGAAAGTCGTGGTACCGCTGGTGATCATCCCCTAAACAAAAGCCGACCTGCCGCAAATCATCGAAACGGCAGGTCGGTACTTTTAACCCGCTTGACCGGTTATGCCGGCGCGATTATCCGATAATCGTCGAGCACTGCTCAGCCGATCGCTGCTCAGCCGATCGCTGGACGGCCATTCAGTGGACAACCGATGTCTGGGGTGTAAGCGGGTGTAGCCGGCCCTAGCGATTTCGCGAGGGCAGCAGGAAAACTCATTGCGTGGGCGGCACGAACTGTTTGACCAATATCGTACTGCCGTTGGCTGTACTATCGAGCCGAATCTTTTTGGCCGCGACATATGCCGGGTCATTATACCAGCCCATGGCGGCTTCTTCCGAATCGAATCGCAGGATGACATTGTTGCCGCGTGCTGCGCCTTCGAGCACCCTGGCTTCCGGATCGACCGCCAAGATTTCGCCATTGTGTTTGCCGAGTAATTCCACCGCGGCCTGAACATAGCCCTGGTAGGGCTCGGGATCGATAATGTCATACTGAACAATAAAATACACGGACATAACAGTTCCTTTTCTTAGTGAACAGAATACGATCTTAAAAAGATGAAAGCAATCGATGCATAACGGCGGTCGGTACCGACGTTTTGTATTAGCCTTGCGTCGCCCAAGATAGCAATTTTAAGCGATTCCCTTTCGCAATCTCGTTGGCCGCGTTTTGCGAAGCACGCTCCCATTTATCGAATGGATAATAATCGCAGCCGCGCTTGTGCGATTCGCAGGGAGTAACAGTATCCATCGCTTCATCCTTTGCAGAAATCTCGTATCCAAGCTTATTGACCTTCGCCGCCCGCGTCTCCGCCGAAATTGCGGCCAGAGTTGTCTTCGTACTTCAGGCGAGCGTGACATAGCTTTACTTCACTCACGGTTATGAGCGTAATAGCTCGGAACCCTCCAGTTACGAAGACCATTTCTGCTGACCTTGTAAGGGATGAGCATTACTTTGTTTCTGCAGCCCGATAGTTCATTAGGTGATTCCTTCGGCCGATGTCGCGCAGAGTAGCTTCCGACGTCCCTGAGCGGTCTCTTCGACAAACCGACCGATTCTTTCCAATCTATTTCTTCTGATTACGAAAGGGCTCAGTGCCGGCATAAACGCCTGCGCCATTTGCGGATGTAACGTTTTAAAGTGTTAAGCGAAGTTTGCCGGGCCATTCTTCTTGTTTAGGCTGTGTTCTATTTATGTTGTCAAAAATCCGCGAATGTATCGGAAAGATATTTTGTATATTAAGGCGGACCCATCAAGATTTGCTGACGAGTCAAATGTAAGATGGGTCAAACAGTCGTTTCATTCAAGCACTTTGCAGACGCTACACCGATACTTATTTTGCCCGTACCACTGCGGCGCGGCGTTTGCGGAGGAGAATCCGAACCTCGACAGAGACAAGCTACTGCGATAAGCTTACCCGGACAAAGCGCCGGGTACGCAGATGCTTTGTACAGTCAGCAGACGAGAAGGCGATGACAATTATGTCATACGAAACTTCAGTGGAGCCGAAGGACTGTATGCGCCGCCCGGTGCGGCAGAGGCTGGGCGGCGCAGGCGACGTCATCAGATACCCGTACTCGAATGCAAAACACATAAACTGAATTTATGTAAGGTGGAGTGCATGCGAGAATTAAGATCAGGTTTCACTACATTGATGCTTGCCTTTCTGATGATGATGGCGCTATCCGCGAGAGCATCGGCAGCCGAGCAGACGGTCGTTAATCTGAATAACAACGGCGCAGGATCTCTGCGCCAGGCGATACTCGACGCCGCGGCGGGCGACATTGTCGTCTTTAGCACAGGCGGAACGATCACACTCAGCAGCCGCATCGACATCACAAAAGATCTGACAATTCAGGGGCCCGGTGTCTGCGAACTGACTGTTTCCGGCAACAATGCCGTGCCGGTGTTTCGCATTGACGGCGCGGACGTAACCATTAACAGTTTACGCATTGCCAATGGACGGGAAACATCGGCCATCGACTTTGGCGGCATCGACTTTGTGGGCGGCGGCGGTGTGCGGGTCTTCGCAAATGCGACGCTTGAAATGAATGAATGCGAGGTGGTCGACTGCTCGGCACTGCATGCCGCGGGCGAGCAGTCCATCGGCGCCGGCATCTATACCCTGGGCGATGTCACGATTCGCCGCTGCACTTTCGTCGGCAACAACCATGCCACGAGCAGTAATGGTTTCGGCGGCGGCGGCATCGCCCTGGAGGGTGTCCTGACGGCGACGATTGAAGACTGCACTTTTTCGGGGAATTCGGCGGCGACGGGCAGCAGCAGCACGGGCGGCGGCATGCTGGTAGACGCCTTTAACGGCAATCTGACGGCAAATATTATTAACTGTACTTTTTATAACAATTCTACCGACGGCGCTTTCGGCGGGGGCATCCAGCAGGCCGAATTCAACGGCAATTGCCAGGTTAACAACCAGAATAACATCTTTCAGGCCAATGGTGGCAGGAGCCATCATCTGCTGGTGGGTACCGTCAACACCTCAGGCGGCGGCAACATTTACGATGATGTGCCTACCGCCAGTACAGTAGGTAGTGACCAGACGAGCACCAGTCCGGGTGTTAACACGATTCTGGCTTTTAACGGCGGCCCGACGCGAACACATGCCTTAAACTCAAGCTCCAATGCGGTAAATGCCGGTATCGCCACAGGCGCTTCGCTGCGCGATCAACGTAATTTCACGCGTTTCGGCGCTCATGATTCCGGCGCCTTCGAGCTGGACGGCTCTTTCAGCTATGATGCGCTGTCTCCGGCGGACGATGCAGATAATGTTGCGGTGGACGCCAACCTCCTTCTGACCTTCGATCATCTTACCACGACGGCGACCGGCAATATCGAAATTCGTCAGACCGTGGGCAATATTCTCTTTGAATCGATACCTCTGAGCGATGCGCGCGTCACCGGCGACAATACGAAATCAATTACGATCAATCCCAGCGGTACACTGGCAGCCTCTACGGCCTATCACGTCATTGTGCCCACATCAGCCTTCAGCTCGGTTCTGGGCGAATCCTTTGAGGGAATCGCCGTCAATAGCGAGTGGAATTTCATGACGGCGGCCCCGGCGAATACACCCCCGGTAATTGCTACATCGGCGACCGCCTTCAGCATCGACGAAGATGTCGTTACCACGCTGGCGGTGACGCTCAGCGACGCGGAAAGCGCCACGTCGGCCTTGCTGATGTCGGCGACGTCGAGCAATCAGGCGCTGTTGCCCGACGCAAACTTAACGCAGGTGGGCGCTACGCAGGCTACAACGCTCTTTCGAACTACCCTTGCCACGAACCAGGTCGGTTCAGTTGTCGTGACATTTACTGCCGATGACGGCGCTGCCAGTGCTAGTACCATGATCACTCTGACTGTTAATCCCATTAATGACGCGCCACTCGTTGCGGTGTCGAGTGCGCTTGTGACGACGGCAGAAGATGCTTCGACTGCGCTTAGCTTGCAGGTAAGTGATGTTGATACGCCTTTTAACCTGTTGATATTGAGTGCGACGTCGAGCAATCAGTCGCTGGTTGCTGACGGCGGCCTGAGCTTTGGAGCGACAGGCGCGACGACGACCTTGTTCATCGTGCCGGTGACGAATGCAACGGGACAGGCCGCAATCACGGTGACGGTGGATGATGGGGTCACGACAGGTTCGACTAGCTTCACTTTGACGGTCAACCCCGTTAACGATGCGCCGCTGATTTCGACGAACAACACCGTTTTAACAACAGACGAAGACTTCGCGACGAGCGCGAGCTTCACCCTGAGTGATGTTGATACGCCTTTTAACCAATTGTTATTGACTGCGACATCAAGCGATCAGTCGGTGCTTGCCGACGGCGGCTTGAGCTTTGGCGCGACAGGCGCGACGACGACCTTGTTCATCGTGCCGGTGACGAATGCAACGGGACAGGCCGCAATCACGGTGACGGTGGATGATGGGGTTACGACAGGTTCGACCAGCTTCACTTTGACGGTCAATCCCGTTAATGATGCGCCGCTCGTTAGTGTTTCGGGCATGACTGTAACGACGGAGGATGCTTCGACTTCGCTCAGCATGAAGGTGAGCGATGTTGATACGCCCTTTAACAGCCTGATATTGACAGCGACATCGGCTAACCAGTCGGTCGTTGCCGACGGTGGTATCAGCTTCGGGGCGACGGGCGCGACGACGACGCTGTTTGTAACGCCGGTGACGAATGCCTCCGGGCAGGCCGCTATTACGGTGACGGTGGACGACGGAAGTTCGACGGGCACGACAAGCTTTACTTTGACGGTCAACCCTGCCAACGACGCGCCGCTAGTTAGCGTGACGAGCGCGATTGCGACGGCGGAAGATACTTCGACTTCGCTCAGCATGATAGTGAGCGATGTCGATACGCCGTTTAGTAACTTGATATTGAGCGCCACATCGAGCAATCAAGCCTTACTGCCGGATAGCGGCATTGTTTTCGGCGCTACGGCGGCGACGACATCGCTGATACTGCATCCTGCGAGCGATGCCAACGGGCAGGCGCTTGTCACCGTAACAGTAGACGACGGTGTTTCGACAGTCTCGACCAGCTTCACATTGACGGTGAGCCCGGTCAATGACCCGCCGTCGCTGTCGACGACAAGTCCGACGCTTACCAGCGTCGAGAATCGTTCGACGACCACCGTCCTGAGCTTGAGCGATGTCGATACACCCTTTGCGAATTTACTCCTGTCGGCTACGTCGAGCAATCAAAGTCTGCTGCCCGATGCCGGTCTGGCATTCAGCGCGACGGCAGCGACAATGCAACTGTCTATTACGAGCGCCTGCGCGCAATCCGGCTCGGCCTTGATAACAGTGAGAGTTTCCGATGGCGAATTCAGCAGCACGACAAGTTTTAACCTCATCGTGCAGGCCGTGACGGCGCTAAGCATCAGCGGAAGCACCTGCGGCTGTCCCGGTGTTAACTACAGCTACACGGTGGTGCCGGCGTTACCGAGCGCGACACACAACTGGACGGTGGATGGCGGCGCAATTGTCAGCGGCCAGGGCACGCCGAGTGTGAATATCCGCTGGGAGCAGGGGGCGGCGGCATCGCTTGTCGTTACGCGCAATACACTGGCCGGCTGTAGTACGACAAGTCTCCTGACTGTGACGCCTAAGTCGGTTCAGGCTATAATGGATTATTCACAGACGAGTGCGGCCGGCGTGACGCTCGCGGTACTTGCCAATGACCTCGGTACTGACTTAACACTTGAGAGTGTTGAAGACCCACATGGCGGACTTGCGAGCGTCAAGGGATCAACGATCGAATACAGGCCCGACAGTGGCTTTTATGGAGTTGATACCTTCAGCTATACTCTCGAATCCGGCGATGGCTGTCGCGCGACCGGGGCAATTGTCGCCGTCGTGACCGAGGCGGGCAATGAGCCGGTTAACCTGGAGTTTCTGGCACATTATAAAAACCGCCGCAACGGTCTGCGCGGCTTACGGCAGGCCGCAGACGTGGCGATCAGCGCCGACGGCCGTCACGTTTATGCCTCCGGGCGCGGCGATCACTCCCTGGCCATGTTCAACCGTGACCTTACAAGCGGAACACTGAGCTACATCGGCCGGGTGCGACAGGGTGCGGGTGGTGTCTCCGGTCTGAAATATCCCTTCGGACTGGATCTCAGTCCCGACGGCCGCCAGCTCTATGCAGCGGGCTACGCACAGCACAGTATACTGGTTTTTGACCGGGACAAGGGGAGCGGCGCGCTCAGCTTTGCCGGTCGGAAGAGGCAGGGTGCCAGCGAGGGCACGGCAAGCATCGACGGCATTATAGGACCGCGCGATGTGGCTGTGAGCCCCGACGGCCGCAACGTCTACGCAGTCGGTTTCGCGGGTCATACGCTGGCTGTCTTCGAGCGCCTCCCTGGCAGCGGCCAACTGATCTGGATGGAACGCCACAAAGACGGCCTGGGGGGCGTCGATGGCCTGCGCAATGCGCTCGCGGTCACGGTTGCGCCGGACGGCCGTCATGTTTATGTAGCCGGCAATGGCGATGATGCGGTGGCAGTATTCAGCAGATCTTTGACGGACGGCGCTCTAAGCTTCGTGGAAAGGCAGAGAGACGGGGTGATGGGCGTCGATGGACTGGCCGGCGTCTCTGCAATCGCCGTCAGCCCGAATGGCCGTTTCCTGCTGGCATCGGCAATCGATGACGACGCCCTGACGGTGTTCAGCCGCAACCCGACCAGCGGCGCATTAACATTTATAGCGCGGTATCGCGACGGTATCGACGGAGTCGATGGGCTCAAGGGCGCCAATGACCTGGCCATCAGTCCTGACGGACGCCATGTCTGGACGGCGGCTTTAACGGATGACGCGCTTGCCCTCTTCGAATGCGACCCGGATACCGGCCTGCTTACCTGGCTGGAGATGGCGCAGGACGGACAAGGCGGCGTCGACGGCCTCGACAGAGCGCATGGCCTGACGCTTGATCCTCGCAGCCGGCACATCTACTGCGCAGGAATGAGCGACGATGCGCTTGCCGCTTTCTTCCGCAACAGAGCGCCCCTGGCCTTTGATGATGCCGCCGGCAGCGTCGCACTAAACAACAGTCTGCTTATCAGCCCGCTCGGCAACGACGGCGACACGGACGGGCACAGTCTGAGCATTACGAATGTAACCGGCGCAAGCCTCGGAACGACATCCATCAGCGGCGGCGGTCTCACGATTGACTACGATGCGGGCGCCGCCGCGGGGTCGGACAACTTCAGCTATACCGTCACAGATAACCACGGCGCGACCTCGACGGCAGCGGTGACGCTGAATGTCGTATTGCCGAAGCTCGGAATTGGCCCGGCTGGAGAGACTTCCCGTAGCGGCAGCGGAATAGAAAGTGCGATGTTGCGTGTGGAAGTGAGTCCGAATCCGGTAGAACACGATGCGGAGCTTCGGATCGATATCGGCACCGGCGCCGCTGTTAACGTCCGGATAGTAAAGCTCAACGGCGCTCTGATGGCTGAATTCGAGTGTCCGGAAACCTTAAGGGGCGCACATCGCTTGCTTTGGCGGGCCCGCTCCGCCGACGGCGGCCCATTTGCAGCCGGGGTCTACCTGATCATTGTTCAATACCCGGGAGAAGATGGTACACTGAAGCGAGCTGAGCGCAAATTTCTTGTTAATCCCTGAAAAAGAGAAATCATCTGTCATGCATGATATTGTGGCATCAATACGAGACGAAGTCGCGTATTGACGTGAAGGTGAATTCGCTTCTTGTTCAGACGCCTTTGGATCAATGTTGAGTGCCGTTGCTGATCGCTGTCAGCAGAGAGACATTGCCTTTCTCGGTTAAGGCCGAAATGTTAAAATTGTTTGCGAAGAAAGACGCCGGGATTGCATTCCGCCCGTTCATAGTTCCTGCCGAGCCCGGCGAGGTTAAGCGCCAGGCCGAATTGATAACCGGCAGTTTCGAGCCCGGCGCGCAGGCGTTGTACGCTTGCAATATGTCCGTCGGCATTAAAGCTTGAAAAGAGTTCCAGGCCGGTGAACAGCTGCCAGTTTTCAGTGAGGACCGGCGTGAAGCGCAGTATCGAAAACCAGGTGTAGCTCGGGTCGGACTTCACTGCAATCGAAGCAAGTGCGTAGATCATGAATCCGGAGCTACGGCTAAAGAAATGAGGGCCGGCCTCGGCGCCTGCTCCATTCGTTGCAATTCGTCCCAGCAGGGTCGTACCGAATCCCGAGGCCGTCGTGTAGTTAAGATAGGCGCCGCTAAACAGATTGGTCTGTTCCGAATAGTCCACGGTGGCGCGCGAGCGGCTGAACAGCGTCCATTCGAAGTTGTCGTCGAGCGCCTCCAGCCACTGCGCGTCGGCGAAGATGCCTTCGCCACCGGCCATGACTTCGAGGCTCTGGCTGACGAGCGGCAGTAGCTGCCCGGGAAGCAGCGTTACACACAGCAGCAGAAGTTTTAGCATAGGAAGGAGGGGACTGAAGAGCGGGCGCACCTGTGACCTTGCGCCCGCCCGTATTCAAAGTCGATAGATTTGAGATTAATTGTCCTGCGACAACATGTCGAGCAGTAACTTCGCTGCCGCGGCTCCGGAGTTCTGCTGCTGACCGGTAACGAGGTTTCCGTCCTGAATCGCATAGGGCGTGAAGGGGCTTTTAACTTTAAATGTCGTATTGGCCATCTTGCGTGCTTCACTTTCGATCCAGAAGGGCTGGATGCGCTTTCCGACCGCTTCATCGGCAATTTGTTCCTCGCTGTCGGCGAAGCCGGTCCAGGTTTTGCCTTCCACCAGATGCCGCCCGTTCGAGAGCTTGCAATCAAGCAATATTGCCGTGGCATGACAGACGGCCGCAGTTGGTTTGCCCGTTTCGTAGTAATCGGCGACAAACTGCATGAGCTCCTCATTGCCTCTGAAGGTATACATCGGCGACTGGCCGCCGACCAGGAAGATTGCCGCATAGTCGCCGGGATCGATATCCGCCAGTTTGTGCGTTGTTTTAGTTAATTCCATCAGTGCCGGCGTATTGATGAATCCCATTGAGATCCAGTCGGAGCTCGAATAACCGCTGGCGTGACGGGGATCGCTGTAGCTGTCGAATTCGATCGGTCCGCCATCGGGGCTTGCAATATCCACATGATAGCCGGCCTGGGTAAACTCAAGATAGGGATGGGTTAATTCGGCGGTCCAGCAACCAATCGGCCAACCCGTTTGCGGCGAGACCGCGGGATTAGCCGCGATCATAAGGATTTTGCCCCTGGCTTCAGAACTGCCATGTCCGGCTGCCTCGCCGACTATCTCCTTTATTGCCGCTGCATCGGATTCGAGGCCATACAAGGAAGCGGTTTGTGGGTGGCCCGTGTGCATCAGTCCGAAGGCCGCCAGTAAAAATAGAAGTTTTTTCATAGTGTTGATTGTTTGTATTTGTTAAACACCTAAGGCTTCAATGACAAGTCTGGCGGCTGCCGCGCCCGAATACTGCTGCTGCCCGGTTATCAGATTGCCGTCGCGAACAGCAAAAGGCCTGAACAAGCCGCCCTTAATGAAATTTGTGTCGGGAATCTTGCGCGCTTCTTCTTCG
This sequence comes from Candidatus Kapaibacterium sp., assembly GCA_028284775.1. Classification (GTDB taxonomy): domain Bacteria; phylum Bacteroidota; class Ignavibacteria; order Kapaibacteriales; family UBA7675; genus JANQRB01. The sequence continues at coordinate 88,821 of JANQRB010000040.1, forward strand.
ATCCAGAATGGTTGTATTTTCTGCCCGATAAAATTATCGGCATACTGTTCTTCGCTGTCGGCGAAGCCGGTCCAGGTTTTGCCTTTTACCAACAGCGAGCCATCAGATGTTTTGCAGCGTAAAAGCAGACAGGTAGCGTGACAGACGGCGGCCGCGACCTTGCCGGCCTCGATGAAGCCCGCAAACAGCTTGTGCAGCTCTTCGTTGTCGATAAAGGTATACATCGGCGACTGGCCACCGACGAGAAAAATGGCGTCGAAGTCCTCCACTTTTAACAATTCGATTGCCTTCGTGTTTTCCAGCATCTTCATGTGCCGGGGCGACTTCTTGAATCCAAGCGAAATAATGTCATGAGCGGAATAGCCGCTTTCATCTTCGGGGTCGCTAAAACTGTCGGCCAGCAAGGTGCCGCCCGCCGGTGAAAAGAGCTCAAGCTCATAGGCTCGCTCGCTGAATTCCCAATAGGGATGACTTAACTCTGCCCACCAGAAACCGATTGGCCAGCCCGTACGGCTGCTTGTAGCGGGATTGGCGGCCACGAGTGCAACTCGCTTCCGCTTCGCGGGCATTACATTGATGTTTGCGCTCATTTTTGCCTGCGTTGTTCGTGAGTACTTTGCTGAGTTTGTATGCCACAAATATCCGATCGATAAGAGGAATTGTTCAAGTACATACATTTTGGTGTGATACATACCTTGTTGATAGTTTGGGAAAAATCGACAAAATCAACAGTTTCTCTGAATCTCAAACTTTGTCAAAGAAAATTTTTATAGGTATACCACCCCTTAAGGTAAGGGGAGGTTGGGAGGGGTTATGAGTATTTATGGACTTCTTAACTCCCCTAACCCCTCTTTCAAAAAAGAGGGGGATTTGAAAACAACTAATTTGACAAAGCACTGGTCTCCAAAAACTATCCTAAGTTTTCATCGACCCGCAAAGGGAGACTGGCGGGGAAAGAGAGCGATTTTTCGGTTTCGGATTCCACTCGAAGAGCACAAGTGTCTGCGGCGCAGGCAGGCTCGCAACCTTGCCATTTCAGCAGTTATCTCGGAATACTCCGCCTTGGGCTGTGCCTCCCGTGTACGACTATGTACTCGTCCTGCACGCCTACCCGCCGGATGTACACACTTGCTCAACCGCGTTTGACAATGGCAGCCCCGTAGCATAAATAGTGGCGGTGCTGCCCTGCCAACCTAACAGAAGCGGTTGCGCCGGGAAGAGAAGCACGATTGTTTACGGCATCCCGGCCGCTGCTAGGCGGCAGCCGCTGCCAGGCCTCGTCATTAACAATATTGCCAGCTGCGGAGCAGTACTTCACACATGGACCAGCGAACTGCAGCCCTGACAGGCAGTATTTGATGGCGGACGACTTGTTTCATTTTACCCTCCGTTGCTCTTGTTAAACGGCAGGCGGAGCATTGCCTTAATTGCTGCCGGACTTCAAGGACGGCGACGGGCCCAGCCGGATTCTCGCCGGGGTCACACACTGAGAATCCCGCTCCGGTTTGTAAACACTCTCAAACACTGGCATGCCATCGCATAGCGAGTCATGCACATAATTTAATCCATCTAACTTTTCTTAGTAAGGACAGTCTTATGACGTCACACAAGATTCGAATTCCTGCATTGGCAATGTATGTACGACAGGGCCGCGAGTTGCCGGCCATAAAGCGCTGGTGTGCCCTGGCGGCGGCAATGATCTTTCTCGCTGTACCCGCCTATACGCAATACCAGGCCTCCTATGACTACGGCGGCAGCGGCGACGAAAGCGGAGTCGTTCAGTATGCGACGAGTCTGCACTATGGCAGCCAGACCGACGAAGAAGAATGGCTCTTTACCGTCCTGCAGGACGGCGACAACTTTATTGCCGGAGGCTTTGCCGAAACCGCCGGCGTGCGCCACCCGGCCATGGTTACGGTCGATCACAGATTGGAGAAGCTGAATGATCTGCGCATTGATGTTCTCACTGAGTCGAGCGATTCTTACAACGTTTCCGGCGGCTTCGGCAATATTAAAGAAGTCCGGGTGATATCCGACGGATACATCGGCGCCGGTTATTCGGGACTTCTGGACAATGGCAACTTTAAAATCAAAGCGATTGTGGTTAAAACGGACAAAGATCTTAACATTGTAACGGCGCGCGCCTATCATGTTCCGGATGCTAAAGACTACCGTTTTTTCGGGATTCGCGAATACACCGACGCCAGCGGCAATCTGAAATATTATGCGGTCGGCAGCACCAAGTACGGCACGCCCGCGAAAAGCTATTGGTATATCGCCAGGTTAAACAGCAATCTCGATATGGAGTACGAATATGAGATTCAGGATGACGCCTGCAACCTGATCGAAGGCGGCGCGCATGGTCTGTGTTTTGGTTATTCGGAAGGCAGCGTGCCGGACGGGACTCCGGTCTGCACGGCAACCAATACCTTGGAAAGTGTAATGGTGGTGGGCAACAAGATCACCGACGGCAATCCGAGAGTAGGTATGGCGGTGAAATTCGACTTTTCGAATATCGACGGCAACCAGAACTCCACCGTCTGCGCCGATAGCGATCTGGAGATCGGTACCTCATACTATCCGGCCGGCTTTTTCGACCCCATCAATAACAGCGAGTTTTCCGTAGCCAACTGGGTCTGCCGAACCGAAACGGAATTATCCGCCTCGCCGCACTGTCAGATTCATGGCATCGAGCAGGATATGGAGGGCGACTTTGTCATCGGAGTATCCGCGCACCATAAGCATCTAGGGCCATTCTCGGACGCGCCGATCTGCCAGGCCGTGGTCAATACCGGTCATAAGGAATATCAGAGCGGTAGCCTGGTCCTGCATCTGCTGGATGACGACCTGCTGGAAATATCCAAAAGGCATGTGGGGCACATCTCCGGCTTCGATCTTGACTTTAAACCGCACTTCGACTGGGACGGCAATGTCTTGGTGATGTCGACAACCGGCGACACCGGCAAGACGCTGATCCGGCCAAACGGCATCGACCGCTACCATGTTAACTATCTCCTCTTCAAAGCCAAAATCGATAAGACCGCTGCTCTGCCCGCGGATAAAATCACGCCGTCCTGGTACAAAATTTACGTCGGCGGCGCTTATCTCGTGCCCGGAAAATCAGGCAACGGCTGCGGCTTTAACCTCTGTGTCACGAGCGACAATGACATCGTCGGCGTGGGCAATGACGGTCATGAACACGAAAACTGGGACTTCAGCAAAGTCAGCAACGACTGCGCAATGAACAACCTTGGCGCCTACCCGCCGAGCTGGGGTTCGACCGTGTTTCCGAATTCAGCCGGTAAAATCTATTCGGTTCAAACCGCCCTGACATCAGGCACGCACCTCACCTGGGGACAGAATCACGTGGTGGAAGCTCGGGTCGTCGTCGAGCCCGGCTACACATTAGAGATTCCGATTACCGGCAACAACACGACCCGTTTCGTCGACCTGATGCAGATTGAGGAACGCGGCGGCGATCAGGGGCTGGATGGCGCTTCGATTTACGTCATGCCCGGCGGCAGGTTAATTCTCAGGAATCAGGCGCTGCTGCGCAACGCCGAATCTTCCGAGTGTTATACGCGCTGGCGGGGCGTGCAACTGGGAGACGGGACAATCTGGCCCGCCTACGCCCAGTTGCTCATGGAAAACAGCACGATTGAAAACGCCGATGTGGGAGTCGATGTGCAATCGGGCATCATCGATTGCAGCAATAATGATATCCTGAATCCCTCATCGGTCGGTCATCACTTTGACAACACCGTGAACTTCATTAACAACCGCGAGGCCATTAAATACCATGCGGGCTCGACGGATGGCGCGCAGAACGTCTTTAGATTCGTCAACTTTTATGCCGACGCCAGTGTGAGATACAACGGCCAGAGTATGGATCGTTTTGTGAGTATGGAGCATATCAACGGCATCGTTATGAGAGGCTGTAATTTTGAAAACAGCTACTACGACAAACGAGGCCTGTTAAGCGGCATCAACACTTTCAGCTCGTCCCTGGATCTCATGATCGGCGACTACGGTGCGCAGCCTCAATGCGGCCCTGTCGGTCGGCCCTGTCGCTTCGTCGGTCTCAAGCATGGCGTCAGGCATAGCAGCGACACCTTCGACCCGGTCGATCTGCTGCGGGTGGCGGAATGTGAATTTTTCAATGTCAGGAACCCGATTCTGACCGGAGGCTCGATCAACTCGTTTATCTATCGCAACAAAATTGACTGGCTAAACATGCCGCCGGAGCTTAGCGGTTACAAGTTCGGAATCTTTGCCTCCTGGGCCTGGGGTGCCGACCTTATCGAAAACACGATTATCAACGATGATCAGGATGCCTTCCTCGGGCTCTACTCCGAGCAGACTTCCTGGGATCCCTCCTTTACCGTTTTCACCTCCGGGAACTGGGTGGAGGAGAAAACAGCCGGCAATGCGAGCAAGGCTTACCGTACCTTCGGCGACAATTCCTACATGCAGATTGCCTGCAACAATTATACCCAGATGCAGCAGGATTGGGATATCAACGGCAATCTGCCTGACCAGGGCAGTATTTTCGGCGACAACAATAATATCTGGTCGGTTTGCGCCGGCGGCGGTACGAACAACATCAACTCAAGCACGACCTTTCGCTATTATGTTTCAGGCGGACCCTCGTGGCCCAACTGTGTTTCCCCGAATGTTATCATACAACCGGGCGCTTCGCCGACTATTTGCGTCGACTGGGATCGGTGTTCGATCTACGGTGTGGGGCAAGGTGAGACCTGGGTGCTTATTGTCAACGCTTTCCAGAAGAGCGCCGTCAGTGAAAACGACGTCCGTCTATCCGCCCGCAATCATCAGGCGATGCAGCAGCTTCCGGAACTTATCGGGAATCGGCCCTCAATGGAGTGGGGCGACATCAACGCCTATGTCGACGGTATCGGCGCCAGCCAGCGGCAGAAGCGCGAATTCAACATGACGGCGGGCGAAAAGCAAGAGCTCTTCGAGCTCGCTGCCAGTGGGCCTAATCTTGCCGCGCGCTTGGCCAGGGAACGTCTGTTTTTCTATGCCGATACGGATGTCGAAGAAACGCCCTTCAATGATGATGCTCTGCCGGGAGATGGCGTACTGGATGGCAGCGCAGCGGCACCGGAAGGAATCGCTCTCGTGCATCCGAATCCCTCCAACGGCCTTGTCGGCGTCACCTACCCCGGGAAGGGCGACGAAGGCGAATCTTTCGATCTGCTTGTCACGGATCTTAACGGCCGCGTGGTGCTCAGAAAGAATGACCTGAGCACAAAGGTCACACACGAACTTAATCTCACTGCGGAAGCCGCGGGAGTGTATTTCGTAAAGATGACGCAGGGTAAGCACAGCAGCTTTGCCAGAATATTTAAGCGCTAATTCGCCGGTAAACGGATAGGAAGCTCACAGCAGGGATAAGTCTGTGAGCTTCCTTTCGTTGTTTTATGGGCTTCATCCGGATGGGTCCACTTCACACCTCTGTTCGATAGATGGAATCTGGTGATTAACAATTCCGCCGCGTCGAAGGCATTCGACTTCGCTTTGTGTTTTTCTTGATCAGACATTCACTCCTTGCAGCGGAAGATCGGTCCGGGTGAAATTTGCCTGGCCGGGATTCTATTCCACCGCCCCGGTACGCCAAAGCCAGCCTCTTGTCCACTTTCTTCAGTTCAGCGCCAGCAGCATTTTATCCGGGTCAATCGATTCGTCGCCCGTTCCCGTCCCAACTGTACCGCTCGCAACCCATAGCTGGAGCGTAGACGGTTTGCGTCTCAGGCGCGGTCCGCCAATCGAGTTTGAGAGCTACGGCATTGCGATCGAATCGGAGATCTATAGTATCGTAAATCCGACGTTAAGAAGCGATATATCGACGACCTGTCATGCCTTGAGGGATGGTCTCCCGGATTAGGCATGCATTTGGACCATCCGGGTCAAACCCGGTTGTGCAACAGCCAAAGCCGCGGTTCAGTCTGGATAGAAGATTCGATGAAACAAAACAATGAACATGCGTTGCTTTAATGTCGGTCGTTCGAATCACCGGCGATACGACAAAAAAAGCCCGCAGCCCTGGAGGAACTGCGAGCTTCTTTACATTGAAGCTTGTCGCCTTAACGCAGAATTGAGATCATCAGTAGCTCGGGTCGCTTGTCGGACATCGACAGTCGGAGCAGATAAACACCTTCCGCCAGCGAAGTAGTGTTAAGGTCGAATTCGTGTCGCCCGCGCGCCTGCCTGCTATTCACGAGATCCATCAGCTCTCGACCCATAAGGTCAAACAGTTGTAACTTCACGTAGCCGTCGTCCGGAAGAGAATAGCTGAGCGACAGCCGATCACTTGCCGGGTTAGGGGAGGCCTGGAGCGAAAATATTTCGTTCGCTTCGATTGTGGGCGCATGCGCCGATTGTTTGAGTGTCTCGGGGACGGTGTTGCAGCAACCGTCAACGGCCAGATAGTGCTCGCCCTGCAGTATCCAACCCGCGAGGTTGAAGCCCATGGCCACGTTGTCGGTGTTTTGGACTTTTACGACCAGACAGTGCTGACCGGCAGTTAAAAACACCGTCCGCGAATGATAATCGGGCGGATCGGAGCTGAATGACGGCAGAACGATCTGGTCGCCCATATAGACATCATCGACAAAGAATTGATAACGATCGTCGGTCCTGATGTTAAAAGAGAAGGTCACGAGACCATCTTCCAGCAGACAGAAACAGCGCTTGAAGGTCGTAAAGCCATTATATTCGTTTTGATAGGTCGTGAGCGGCGAAATCCAGCTCGATCCGGCCAAGGCCTCTTTCCAGGCCGGATGAGGCGCAATACTATGCGCCAGGAAGGGCACCGCGAGTCCATTGGGGTTAACCGTGACATACCAGGGCGCCACACCTGTGTTAAGTGTCAGACTGCTTTCTCGACCGCAGCAGACCGTAACTTCTTCGTCGCAAATCCACAGACCGCTGCTTGCGTCGAAGTATTCCACCGTGATCGTCGCAAAGGGCGCCGCTCCGTCAAAACACAGATTGCCCAGCGGAGTGGACAGGCCGCCGATAAAGGGCTGGCCGCCCTGGTCGAAGGTGAAAACCTGACCGGTCTGCTGCATGTTGATCCCCGCGAGGGGGCTGGCCTGCGAGATCGTCACGGGCGCCGTTGGCGTGATGCGTAGTTGGCTGATATCGCATGGCAGATTTTCCTGGATGCTGATACCGAAATCGAAGCAGCAATCGTCGAGCGGTCCCTTCCACAGCGAGGTTTCAATGAATTCACAGCAGTCGGCAGCGTAGCAGCAAATCTCGATAGTGTCTTTGCATATCCAGCCGCCGACGGTTTCGTCATAGAACTCAATCTTAACATCGCCGCAGCCTTCAAGGTCATCGAAACAGACCTGTCCCATCGGGTAGGAGAGACCGCCGGCGAGGCCCTGCCCTCCGGTCGACCAGGTTGCGGACGCCGCCGAGCCCGAACTGCTGAAGACTCCCAGGGCGCTGTGCGAGGCGACGACAAATGAATTGAGCGGCGTCAGCCGAATCGCGCTGATACTGCAGGGAATGTCTTCGAAGACGGTGACGCCCAGATCGAAACAACAGGCCGCGTTCGGATCGGGAACAATGTCGAACTGCAGGTGACTGCAACAATCGGGCTCCGTGCAGCAGACGTTAATTTCTTCCCCGCAAATCCACTCGCCGGTCGCACCGTAGCGATATTCGATTGCGACGCTGAAACACTCTTCGCCGGACTCGAAACAAACTCGGGCAAGCACATTAGTGCCGACCGTCAGCGGGTCGTCATCCGTTCTTCCGAAACCCGCGGTCGATGAAGTCGAGAGCCCGTTGTATCCCGTCGCAACTTCGACATCGGTGATTTGTGTGCTGCCCCCAACCGTTAGGCGTACATCAGTAATGTCACAGATCAATTCGGGGGCAATGTTCACGCTAAGATCAAAACAGCAAAACGCGCCCGCTACCGGGTCGAGGGATGCACCGACATAGTCACAACAGCGATCTTCGATGTCGCAGCAGACGTATACTTCATGGCAATCTATCCAGTCTCCATTGTCATTGCGATATTGAACCTGCAGCGTAAAACATGGAGCGCCAGGCTGGAAGCAAATCGTTCCGACAGTATGCACGCCACCGCCGAAGTTTATTTGATCAGAGCCCCATACAGCCGAAGTTGACGTCTGCATTAGCGAGTAGCCCGGCGTTGCCGCCGCCGTCGAAACGAAGGTAGCGGCAGGTGCGAAAATGCGAACTCCCTGGAGCGCACACGGACCGTTAACGGCGGTGACCTTCACCACAAAACAACACTCCAAACCCGGAATGTTCGTCAGCGTCGTGCTCCACTGTCCGCAGCAAAAGTTGGCATTCATCCTGCCAGGTGAAAGGATGAATGCCGCAGCAATAATTACCAGGCTTACAAAGTATCCTTTCGATCGCCTCATTGTATTGGATTTGATCCGATCGTCAAAGATGATCCGATCTGAAAAATCAGATTGCATACACTAATCTCCCTCGGCAAACCTGCAGGGATGCCGATTAAGTTGTTGAAATGTGCGAAATGCCGGAACCGGCGGAGAGAGGAAACTAGTTCGGCAGCGGTATGACCATCAATAGCGATTGTATCGCCGTGTGAAATTCGGGGATAAACGTGTTGGATCGATGACTGGGCGTGCAATCAGAGGGATGAATCCCGGTGATGCGCAGAATGTTTTTCGGTGAATCGACCGATACACTTTAGCACAGTACGCAGAAAGGGAGCAAGAGCTCCGAACACCGTCGGCAGCATTTGTCAAACAAGATTGTTTGTGAGGTCGTTACAGGTCAAGCGCTGGCGTCGGCACAGCTCTTGTCCGGCAATTGAATGCATTCAGGGCGCAATGACAATTTGTCTGCCGCTCAACAAAGCGCCTGCCGCCTCATAGATCTCGAGATGGTAAACACCCGCCGGCAAGCCTTGTCTTTGCAGCGTCACTTCATGCTCGCCTTGCAGCAGGCTGCCTTCGAATACGGTCCGGCGCATGCGGCCGAACAAATCTCGTATAACGACACGCAGATGATGAATGCCCGGCCGGTCGAGCACGAGTGCTAAGGTCGCCGCATCAACAAAGGGGTGCGGCCGCGGTACTGAAAGCACTTCGCTGCGGCTGTGCCCGTTTCGTTCATCGACCTTTAACACGATCCGTTCGCATGGCAGGTTCTGAAAGCGAAAGCTGACACAGCCGGAGATTATCGCATGTTCATTGTCGGGCGCTATCCATGCGCGTTTGGTGGAAGACGGGGCCACGTCTCTTAAATCTTGCGCATGCCACAAAGTACCGCAGACGCTATCGCCGCTGTTCAGATGGACAAAGTATCGATAGGCAACACCCACTCCATCAGGATCGGAGCCTCCGACCTGGATATAATTGCTGGCGGGCGTAAATTCCGCCCATGTAAGATTGCCGTAGGCTGTCGCCCGCTGGACGATTTCACGTACTATTCGACCGGTAGCTACGCTGCGAACCAGCACTTTCTTCCAGGGCGAGAGTGAATTGTTGATATGGCGCAGCGCCGTAGATGCAAGACGTTTGCCGTCGAGCGAGGCATCGACGATTTGTTCCGTGGAATGTCGATCGGCCAGCCACTGCCGGGAGACTTGCTTCCCGTTCATTGTATCCCATGTGAAGAGACTATCTTCTCGCACTGTTAACAGCAGCCTTCCATCACGCACAAATTTATTGAAAGAAAGTGATGTCAGATCAAGCTGCCATTCAGTAAGCAGACGGACTTCCGGCAAGTTAACAATGCTGACTCCATTCTCCGAGGCACAAAGGAGTTGCCCGCCATCCGCAGTTAACACGGCGCCATAGTCGCAGCCCAGCGGTATCTGAATGCGCGATTGAAGTTCACCTGATGCTATATCGAACGCCAGAAGCGAATCGCGCGTGAGGGAATACAGAACCATGCCGTCGTTTGAAATCAGGTTAGACGGCGTTGAGGTTGTGAAGTGTTGGATGAAGGAACCGTCGTCTGCATTCCAGATTATCGTTCTGCCCCGAATATCTCGGCTCAGAATACGCGTAGCGTTTCGATTGGCCGCGAAGGTATCGGGATTAACAAGGTGGACATCAGGGGGAATATAGCTTTGAATTTTCCCTTGCTGTGGATCGAAGATCGCCAAGAAACCGGTTGCAAGTTGTTGCGGTACAATATCGCCAAAAGTACAAATTTCGGAACGTTGACGCAGGAGGCCGATTGTCGTAGCGTCATTTGCAAATTTTGGCTCAAGGAAATTTTGAAACAGGTGCGAGTGGTCTCCGTGGGATAGGCCAAGCGGAACATGAAAAGGTATCGTTGTCAGCACTGATCCATCGTTTAAGTCCCAGATAGCGAGTGTATCGGCGTGGACGCCGCTAATGAGATCGCCGCCGGGAACAAAGACCGGGTTAGCCAGGTAGGCTTGCAATGCGGCTGTATACCTCCACAATTCCGTGGCGTCGGCGGGTCGATACACACGTAGCTCGTCATCCGATTCCATCTGGCCGGTGGCCGCCAGTGCGAGCCTGCTGCCGTCGTCCGCGAGATTCATGTGTGATATGAACTCAAATCCTTCCGGTCGAATGACCTGTAATCGTTCGCCCGTGGATGCGCGAATAATCGCGACCTGGTCAATGGCGCCTTCCAGCACTGCCATCATATCGGCCGCCGCCGCTAAACGCAGGGGGATGAAAGTCAAGCGAGCCACGTCCGGTGACAAGGGCTGAAGTTTGTAACTCAGGATTTGCTCATTGCCAGCGACAGACCAAATCTCCACTTCCGACCAATTCTTGACAATAATCAAGCGCGAATCATCCGGCAAAAATTGCATCGCGACAATCTCGGATGTCTGATCGATTTGAATTATGGCGATTTCTTCACCGCTTGCAAAGTCGAAAATATGCACGATCGTTCCGTCCTGTGTCGGTACAGCAAGCAGGCTACTGTCGTGCGAGAGTGTCAAAACAGGACTAAATCTGCCGGTCGCCAGCTCGCGTATGGTTCTGCCTGTTTCTGCATCAACGATATTGATGGAAGCGCCGCCCGCGACACTCAGCGCGATTTCGCGGCCCCCGGGGTGCCATACATAATCCGACATGTAATCCATTACGAAGCTACCTCTGCCGGCATCCCATGCCCAAAGCGCGCCACTTTCTAACAGCAGAAGCAGCAAGAATGAAAGGAGTATTCTGCTTGTCATAATTCGGCTCCGTTTAGGATTGGGCGTTGCAATACGCAGCGCGATATGTTGCGAATTCGGACAGCGGTACATCGTCGACAGCATCGCGATTTCACTATTACTTCACCCTGATAAACTACGACAATGATTTGCAGGCCGGTCTACTGCATTACTACTACATCAGGCAAGGCAAGGACGGCGATTTGTTATTCGGACATGTCGGATGGCGCAAAGCTGTCGTGATGGCTGGCTCGGCACGCCAACTGACGCTCGTGATGGACTGCCGAGCTACCTAGGCCGAATGGTGGTCGACAACAAAGTTGTTGTGCAGATTTACAATGGCCATCAATACTACCATCTTCAGGATACTGACTGGCAGGCCCGCGACAGGCGGGCCTTGATCGGTACTTCGAAGTTGTGTTAGCTCGCTATGCAGGCCTGCAGGCGGCGCCATGAATCAGCGTAGCGTTGAAATCTGAATTGCGATGCTTGGGCTGGCAATGGTTTTCAGTGTGCAGCGACAGCAAAGGCTTTGCCCCTGGAAAGCAGATCCTGACACGTCACATGTTTACAGACGCAACAGAGATTAACTCCTGCCAGCGGCAGGGCACTTGCCCGCCAATTGTCCAACTTCCTGCGGCAATCAGGGCGCAATGACAACTTGTCTACCGCTCAACAAAGCGCCTGCCGCCTCATAGATCTCAAGATGGTAAACACCCGCCGGCAAGCCTTGTCTTTGCAGCGTCACTTCGTGCTCGCCTTGCGGCAGGCTGCCTTCGAATACGGTCCGGCGCATGCGGCCGAACAAATCACGTATGACGACACGCAGATGATGAATGCCCTGCCGATCGAGCGCGAGTGTAAACGTCGCTTCTTCGACAAGGGGATGCGGTCGCGGCACTGAAAGCATGTCGTTGAGACTACGCCCTTTCTGTTCATCGACCCTTAACACGATCCGTTCGCATGGCAGGTTCTGATATCGAAAGCTTACGCAGTCGGATATTATCGCGTGTTCATTATCCGGCGCCATCCAGGCGCGACGGGTGAAATCCGGAACGCTGTTTCTTGAATCCGGCGCCTGCCAGAAAGTACCGCAGACGCTGTCGCCGCTGTTCAGATGGACAAAGAATCTATAGAAAACACCCACTCCATCGGGGTCGGAACCGCCGACCTGGATGTAATTGCCGGCGGCCGTAAAGTCCGCCCATGCAAGATTGCCGTAGGGCGAAGCCCGCTCAATGATTTCGTGGACAATGTGTCCGCCGGCAACGCGACGAACCCGCACTTTTTTCCAGGGCGAGAGCGAATTGTTAATGAGCCGCTGTACTGTTGATGACAGACGCTTGCCGTCGGACGAGGCATCGACGAACACTTCGGTGGAGTCCCGGCCGGGTATCAATTGCCGCGAAAGCTGTGTACCGGTCAAGGCATCCCATGTGAAAAGGCTGTCATCTCTCGTCGCTATGAGAAGTCCGCCATCGCGCACGAATTTTGTGAACGACAGCGATTCCAGGTCAAGGGGCCATTCGGATTCAAGTCGGACATCCGGCAGTTTAAC
>JANQRB010000066.1 GCA_028284775.1 Candidatus Kapaibacterium sp.
GCATAACAGGCAGGGCCCGCACATCGCGTCGAAAACTGCCGTCGCCGGCGGTGATGTACAATCGGTCCTGCAGAACCGGCGCATCCGGGCTGAATTCGTTGCTGCCGCTGGCCACATACAGATCGTTGTCACCATCGCCGTCGGCGTCGAAGAAAAGGGCGCTCAGATCTTCACAGTCGCGTTCCCGCTCCCAGACCTGCGAATTTGCCGGCTTGAAATGGCCGTCGCGACTCTGGAGGTAAAGCCGGCCGGCTTCGCCCGCGGCCGCGGCGAGAAAATAATCGTCCAGACCATCGCCATTGACGTCGGCGACGGCGATGCCCGGCCCAAGCTGCGACAACTTGTGCGGCAAGAGAATTTCGCGCTGAAAGTCGTCAAAGGTCGTTTCGCGGTGCAGCGCCACTGCGCCGAGTTCTTTGGTGACTTCCCGCATAAGCTGCGCTTCCGCTGCTGGACGCACTTCCCGCGCGTCGCTGGTGGCTTTGTGCTGCCTAACGGTATGGCGGCGATTGACAGCGGGATTCGCGATCACCTGTACCCGCTGATCGGGCCAGCGTATTACCGCTTCCGCCACTTCCGTTCGCGCGCCGAGGCCAAAATGAGCGACGGGCTGACAGGTGGATTGAAAGCCGCGGGCCGAACTGATTTCAACATACTGCATTGAGTCGTCGTAGCGAAGCGTCACTGTAGCGCCGATGCCGCGCGTCGTTTGCCGGTCGCTGACGAATTCAAACTGAATCCAGTTATTCGGGCTGCTGTAATTATTGGCATTGTTGCGATAGACAAATGCCGTATCGTTAACATTGTTAATAATCAGATCCAGGTCACCGTCGCCGTCCAGATCCGCATAAGCGGCGCCGTTGGAAAAGCTCGGTCGATCAAGCCCCCAGTCCGTTATGACCTTGTCAAACTTCAGATGTCCATCGTTGCGAAAGATATAATTCGGCAATTTGGTAGAGGGGGTTTCCAGGATTGCGTTTAACACGCGATCATCTACTTCACCCTGACTGTCAAAGGCATCTGTAGCCCGCGTGCCGAAATCATTGTGCCTAATATCGCGCAGGATACCGTTGCTGACAAACAGGTCCTTGAAGCCGTCATTGTCGAAATCGGCAAAGAGCGGCGCCCAGCTCCAGTCGGTTTTGGCGATGCCCGCCAGGTGGGCGATTTCACTGAAGGAACCGTTGCCGTTGTTGACCTGCAGTGTATTCGCCATATACTGATAGTAAAAGCCGGAGTCGACCGTCTGCCAGAAAAGATCCGTGCTCATGGCGCCCATCAGAACTTTCGAGCGGTAGCGGTCTTCCGACACCATATCGAGCACGACAACGTCCGGGTGGCCATCGTTGTTAAAATCGGCGACATCCGAGCCCATGCCGAAATTACTGATGTGTTTGGCATAGTCCTCTATCTGCTCGCTGAAGCTGCCGTTGCCATTGTTGATGTACAAAAAATCCTTTTCGTAAAAATCATTGGCAACGTAGACATCGAGCCAGCCATCCTGATTGATATCGCTGACCGAGGCGCTCAGGCCGTGGGCATAGGACCAGATACCCGCTTCCCGCGAAACATCCGTAAAGGTCTCATCGCCGTTGTTGCGATAGAGCTTATCACGGACGTCGTCGTCTTGCATCCAGGTATCGCGTTCGCTGCGGGAGAGGGAAAGGCGATTCTTGCCGCTCGGCTGATTAACGAGATAGACATCCAGATCGCCGTCGCGGTCATAGTCGAAAAAGCTGGCGTGAACGGAAAAGCCGGGGTCATCCAGGCCAAACGAGGCGGCCCGTTCGCTGAAGGTCAGATCGCCGTTATTGATATACAGCAAATTACGGCGGTCCTCGGCTTCCATAAAGCGCAGAGCGCGACAGACATATATATCCTCATGCCCATCGCCATTGACGTCCGCGACCGTCACCCCGTTGCGCCAGCCGCCGGGGTCGGTGATGCCGGCGGCAAGCGTAATATCCTCGAAACGAAAATCGCCTTTGTTAAGATATAACTGGCTCGCCGAGCGATTGCCCGTCAGAAAGATGTCGGGCAGTCCGTCATTGTTAAAGTCGCCGATACCGACGCCGCCGCCATTATAGCAGTTGAAGCACTTGACGTAGTTGAAGGTTTCGTCTTCGACAATTTCATTATAAAAGCTGATTCCCGTCTGCTGCGGATCGACCAGCGTAAACAATTGCGTGCCGTCGGGCACCTGCAGGGCCGTGCCGCCCGAACTGTGATCGCCACTGAAATTACAGTGGAGCATCGTAGCGCACATTGTAAGCACAAGGGTGCCGAACAAGCTTCGGAAGGTATAGTTCATGACTGATTTTGCGCTAAGTGAATCGATTGGATTGTCTTCGCTTAAGCCGCCGGAACCGCTTTTCGAAGGCAAGACTGTATCGCGGCTGCCCGGGCAGCTACGACCTTACGACGCAATGACGTGGAATATAGTTCAGTGTCTCAAATATGCCAAAACCGGCGTCCGAAGCTTCGCGCTCAATAATAGAGCACTGACCCGAAATACTGGAAGTAGTCGATAATGGAGTATTTGGCATCGTATATCACAACAAGCGTAACGCTAATGACTGCGACCAGCGCGATACCGACGGCATAAATATTGGGCGCCCACACATCGTAGATAACGGCGGTGCCGCGCAGGATGCGATACAACACCCAGATGGCCACGATGACAACCAGCACCAGCATGATTTCCGTATAACCGCCGAACTCAAGAATCTTGTACAGACCCATTGTCAGGATAAGAAGCAGCACCACCGGCAGGCCGGCCCAGACGGAAATCACAAAGGCGTCATTGAAGAAGATACGCGAACGAACAAAGAATGAACCGATGCGAATCACCAGCGCCACGGCGAAGAAAAGCGCCAGAAAAATGAGGGTGGCGGCCAGCGTTGACATCTCGGGCAGCCACACGGCAAAATCGATCGCCTGCTTGAGCTCGTCCACCGGCAGCAGATGCATCAGAATATAATCCAACAGATAGCTATGCCTGAGATAGTACAAGATGGTGGAAAGCATCATTCCCAGGGTTCCCGAGATGACCAGGGCCAAAATAACGGTACGTACGTTGGAGAGAATGCGCTGATCCCGGATGTCCGAGTAAAAATTATAGGGTCGGATCAGCGCGCGCAGCACATTTTCGCGGAAACGGCGCGAGCCGTTCATCAACAAGAATATCAGTATCAGCAGAATAACGCTGATAATGGTGTACATAAAGGGCGACGCGGCTTTCCAGGTGCCGGAGTTAATAAATGGTTCGTTTTCGTCATTGAAGAGGGCCTGCACCAGCTCGAAGGTGAAGCGCTGCTCGCGGTCGGCCGCCGTCAGGCCGCAGGTCGCAAGATATGGCTCGGGATAATTCGTGACGAGGATCGGACGGTCGGTGTAATAGTCATTAAATGACCAGATCATGACGCCCGCGCTTTGTCCCGCCTCCTGCAGAATCCGATAGCGATCGCGCAGATATTTGGCCTGCGCTTCCACGGACAGGGGATCCAGATAGCCGTTGTGATTGTCCGGCTGGATAGCTTTACCGAAATTCACCAGGACCGGAAGGTCGCCGGCCAGCATCTGCATCCTTGTGGATTCGGCCTTAAACTCCAGCTCGTCGCGGCCTTCGACATTTATCATCAGAAAATCAAGGTCGGCGACATCGATCGCCGCAGCGCCGCTCCGGACCGTTTTATACATTAGCTGTGATGAGGAGGCGCGCACGATCGCCCGCATTCGCTCGGTATAACGCTTGCCGGCGGCGCTGCCTTCGTGCAGGCCATCCGCCACGCCCCAGCCCAGCAATGCCGGGTGAACCTTGTATACCGATATCAGTTCGCGCAAGATATTCTCGGCGGTGGTTGTAAAGTTTTCGGTGGCCAGAATACCGTCGGGAACCTGCACGACGGGCAGCTCCGCCAACAGAAAGATACCATAGTAGTTGCACAGCCAGGCGAGGTAGGGATGCGGCGTACTGTGCCGTATGCGAATCGTATTGGCGCCGAGCGTTTTGAGGCTCAGCACATCGCGGTCCATATCAGCGGCTGTGAGAGTGCTCCCCTGTCCTGCCTTGTATTCGATATATTCCACGCCTTTCACATCGAAGACCTCGCCGTTTAGGACGAATGAGCTTTTGCCATTGCGGCGCGCCCGGCGGATATCACGCAGACCGACCGATCGCACATATTCATCGATCAGCAGGCCGTTTTTGCTGACGCGAACGTGAAGAGCATACAATTGCGGTTTGGCGGGCGACCAGAGCCGCGGTTCCAGCACATCGAGGCTAAGTTTGGCAAGTGTGTTGCGATCCGATTCGATTGTGAGCTCCTGCGGCACCGCTTCCGCCACGACGGCCTGGGTCGAGGCATTGCGCAGCTCGGCGCTGACCAGCACGGCGGCTTTGGAGATTGCACTGGGTGCGCCCTGCGCCAGACTATCGCCGGGAACGATCAATTCCTGCAGGGAGCCCGACGACACCATTGCGTCGACATCGACCCGGCAGGCCGTATAGTTATCCGCAAACTGCGTATTGAGCGAAACGGTACTCACCCAGACCTGGGGCGTGCCGACCAGAAAAATCTCGCGATAGATACCGCCAAAAGTTCGCGCGCCGAATGGCTCGCGGCGGAGCGGAACGGTACTTGAAGAGTTAAGGACATTGCTGACGGTAATTTCAACACTATTGATTCCCTCACGCAGCGCCGTCGCGGGAATACGCATAACGAACGGTACGCTGCCGCCGATATGACTGCCGAGGAACTGGCCATTCAGGCGCACATCGGCCCGGTAGTTGATGCCCAGGCAATGCAGATGCCAGGCGTGGCGCTTCAGCACTTCGGCATCGATCGTCACCGTTCGCTTGTAGACAAAGCGCCCTGTGCGCGTTTCGGAAACGGGGATATCGACCTGTTCCGGCTCCCCGTCGTTGTAGCTGCATTCCCACTGACCGGCGAGCGAAACGATGCGCCTGCCGGAAGAGAAGAGAATATGTTCCATCAGCTCGGAGCTCAGCGGCGTATAAGCCGCCGGTGACTGCGCCAGGGATGTGACGGCGGAAAACAGTGGAGCAACAATAACAATGAAAACAGCACAGAAACGGAAAATCTGTAGCATAGATTGTTGAAGTGTTCGAGTAGAAAGTATTATCACCGGAAGCCGCTGACGCTCATCATCAGGCTGCTGAGGGATGCCCGTGTCCGGACGCCCTGCCGTGAACGTCGATACCTGCGTCAAAATTAGACTTCCCGCGCCGCAATACCAAGAAGCTTCATGCCGCGCCGGAATCCGCTGCCCCGCCGGAGTGTGCCCCTTGTCTTCCGGGCAGCGCCAACGGCGGCCAGCGCCCGGGCCCGAGCCGCCAAAAGCCCAGCAGCAGCAGAGCCAGCAAAGCGCCAACAACGGCGCCGGCGAGTATGTCGGCCGGATAGTGAACGCCGCAATAAACGCGCGACAAAGCGACAAGGCCGGCATAGCTGAAAAAATACCAGCGGAAGCGGCGGTAAAACGCCGTCGCAATCGTAGCGGCAGCGAAGATATTCGCCGCGTGCGATGAGGGGAAAGATTCGCCTGAGCCGCAATGAACCAGCACGCGCACATCGCTGAGCGTGCGGCAGGGACGCGGCCGTTCGACCAGCTTTTTGAGCAGACCGCTGTTGACGCGATCTGAGAGCGTAATCGTCAACAGCATCACCAGTACGAAGATGCGGCCGACGCGTCCCCCCTTCCAGAGTAGGATCGGAAAGACAAGCCCCAGGAAGACCAGGAGATAGTATTTGTTCGTGACGAAAGTAAACAGGGCATCGGCCAGGGGATTGGTCACGCCCGTATTTACGACCACAAACAGCCAGGTGTCGAGTGCCAGAAGTTCATTCATAGGCGCATCGGGAATCAGCAAAAATAACAATAAACGGTAGAAATTCGTTGTCCAGGTTGTACATTAGCGTCGGAATCCTCTATAAGGTCCGAGAGTGGTATGAAACTATCCTTACGCCTGCGACTGACCCTGTGGTATACAGCCATTCTGGCACTGTCCCTGGCTTTCTTCGGCTTTCTCAACTACGAGACCGTATCAAAGGATCTGCAGAAAAATCTCGACACTTCAATCGAGAAAGTGGCGGAGTCGCTGGAGTATTATATTGTCCAGCGGCTGGAAGAAACCAACCAGACACTCAGCACGTCGGCGCCGCGCCGCGCAGCCGATGACAACGATGCCGATGCCGACAACATTCCGGACCCACTCGGATTCCTGAACGAAGTAGAGATTCCCCTGCGTGACTTCGAAGGGCCGGTGCTACCGGAGCCCGATACGCTGAAAGCCGAGCCCGAGGTCAAACCGGGCCTTGTCTGGTCGGCCGTTTACGAACATATTCTGTTAAATCAACAAAACTATTTCATCCAGGTAGCCGATACGGCGGGCACTATTATCTGGCGCTCGGAAAACTTGGGCGCGGATTCTCTGCCGCTACCCGCGCACCTGATACGCAAGCTCGATGCGATCCCTCATTCCGAGGTGCGCTCGAAGTACGACATCGGCGGCAAAAAACTGCGTGTGCTGCTTTATTATACCAGTGCTGCCCAAATCACCGTGGCCTACCCGGTGGAAGAGATTCAGGCGACACTGAACGATCTTTTTTCGTCGCTCATTATTGCCGTGCCCGGCGTGCTGCTGATTTCGACTCTCGGCGGCTGGTTTCTGGCCAAATACTCCCTGCAGCCAATCGAAGACATCAACCGTTCGGCCAAAGAGATCACCGCCAGCAACCTCAGCCTGCGTCTGCCGGTACCGGTGGTCAACGATGAGATTGCGCGACTGACGGAAACGCTGAATGAAATGATTTCGCGCCTGGAAGCTTCGTTTCAACAGATTCGCCAGTTCACCGGCGATGCCTCGCACGAGCTGCGCACGCCGCTGGCTATCTTGATGGGCGAGCTGGAAATTGCGCTACGCTCGAAACGCAGTCCGGCAGAATATGAGGATATTCTCATTTCGGCGCAGGAAGAGGTGATACGTCTTTCGAAAGTGGTCGAAAACCTGCTCCAGCTTTCGCGGGCGGACTCGGGCGAGGTGCAGCTCGATCTTGAAGATATCGATCTTGCGGATCTCGTCGGCGATATCTACGAAGATGCAATCGTGCTCTCCGAGGAACGCGGCATAACCGTTCACTTTGCGGGGGAGCGCTCCGTTATGATAAACGGCGACAAGGTGCGTCTGCACCAGGCTGTGCTCAATGTTGTCGACAATGCCATCAAATACACGCCCGACCGCCGCGACATCTACATTACGCTGCGCAGGAATGCTCACAATGCCATCATCGCGGTGCGGGACACGGGTGTCGGGATCGCCAAAGCCGACCTCAAGAATATCTTCAATCGCTTTTACCGCGTCGACAAGGCGCGCTCGCAGAATGTGCGGGGGCATGGACTGGGCTTGTCCATTGTCAAATCGATTATCGTGGCACACCGGGGCAGCATCAATATCGACAGCGAAGAAGACCGGGGAACGACCTTCACCATCCGCCTGCCCTTAAACAAGCACAGTAGTGCCAGCAATGGCAAAGGCAGAGAAATTCGCTCGCCCTACAGCCACGCCTGAGCGGGATTCCCGCCGCGAGAAAAATGTCGCGGGGCTACCAATTTGGCTGTTTTTGGTGTATCTTTGCACGAAGCGGCAGCAGCATCCGCTTTGAGTCCATACTCAAACATAACATTCCGACGTCCTCTTCCCCATGCCCAGCAACCGCGCGGAATTCACCGATCGTGAACTGGTCGCTATTTTAGGTGACGAGGCACTGCCTGCCGCGGCAAAGAGTTTTCGCGTCCGGGGCGTTTCGAGCGACACACGACAGCTCAGCGCCGGCAACCTGTTTGTTGCACTTCGCGGCGAACGCTTCGATGGGCATCGCTTTCTCAGACAGGCTGTCGATTCCGGCGCTGCGGCGCTTCTGTGTGAACGGTCGGCCGCAATACAAGCGAAGGATCTGCCTGCGAATTTTCCTCTGCTCCTGGTTAACGATTCGCTTAAAGCATTGGGACGTCTGGCGGCCTTTCACCGGCGCCGTTTTGACATTCCCCTCATAGCCATCGCCGGCTCGGCCGGTAAAACAAGCACCAAGGACATGACGGCTGCGGTGCTGGCGACACGCTTCCGGGTCTGCAAGACCGAAGGCAATTTAAACAACCGCATCGGCACACCGCTGACGCTGCTCGGCCTCAGCGCCGACGATGAAGCTGCGGTGGTGGAAATCGGTACGAATGAACCGGGCGAGATTGCCGAGCTGGCGGAGATCTGCGCACCGACGCACGGACTGATTACCAATATCGCGAAAGAGCACCTCGAAAAGTTAATCGACCTGGACGGCGTGGAGCGGGAAGAGACAGCCCTGTTCCGCTATCTGCTGGACAAGGGCGGCAACATATTTGTCAATCTTGATGACGAGCGCCTGCAGCCTTACGCGGCCACGAGCCGCAGCACGAGTTTCGGCTGCTCGTCCGCGGCCGACCTTCGCGGCGACATCGACTTAACGGAAGATGCGCGCGTACTGCTCAGGCTGCACTTTTTGCCGGGCGCGCCGATCATCGGAATGCAGAGCCTGGGCCGGGTAGCAGGCTTAAACGCATTGGCCGCCGCCGCCCTCGGCGCTCATTTCGGACTTGGTGAAGACGACATACGCAAGGCCTTGGGCAGCTACGAAGCAACTCGGCAGACCGCCTATGCGCGAATGCGCCGCGATATGATCGGCGACATAACAGTCTTAAACGACTGTTATAATGCACAGCCCTCCTCGATGCGCGCGGCGCTGCAGACGCTGGATGCGCTGCAGGCTCCGGGTCGTAAATTTGCCCTGTTGGGTGATATGCGCGAGCTTGGCGGCGCTTCACATCACGAGCATCGAACTCTGCTTGAAACAGTCGGTCGTCTCTATCCGGATGTTAAGCTCGTGCTGCTCGGACCGGAAATGCAGCAGGCACTGAACGCATCGCAGGAGGAGCAGGCCCGGACCGACGAGCCTTACCCACAATGGATGGCGTCGGGCAGCGAGGCGGCGGAATTTTTAGCGTCAAAATTAAGCACGGGCGACGTCCTGTTAGTAAAGGGTTCACGCGGCATGCAACTGGAAACAATTATAGAGCAGCTTACAGATACACTATCTCCCCCATCCACTCACTGAGGTATCGTACCGACTATGCTGTATTATCTCGGCATTTATCTTGAGGAGCAATTCGCTCCGCCCGGGTTCAGCCTCTTTCAATTCGTTACCTTTCGGGCCGCCGCCGCCGCCGTGACGGCGCTGCTGATCGCCTTCGTGATCGGGCCGCGCATACTCGAAGCCCTGCGCCGCCGACAAATTGGCGAGCAGGCCAAGCCCGAGCTGGCCCAAACCGGCAACCACCGCCAGAAGGCCGGCACACCCACAATGGGCGGCCTGATCGTACTCAGCTCCCTCCTGATTCCGGCGCTGCTGTGGACAGATCTTAACAATGTTTATGTTGTTCTCATCCTTGTCGTCACGTCATTTCTCGGCGCCGTGGGATTTCTTGATGACTATCTCAAAGTGGTCAAGAAGTACAAAAAAGGTTTAATCGCACGTTATAAACTCATCGGTCAGGTATTCATCGGTATGGTGCTTGGCGGTACGATTTACTTTTTCCCCGAGCTATTCGGTGCTAATTTCGAGGAGCTCCATACGCTGACCACCATCCCCTTTGAAAAGAATCTCAATTTCGATTTTGATGTACTTTATATCCCGATAATTATCCTCATCTTAACTTTTACTTCGAACGCCGTCAATCTAACCGATGGCCTGGACGGCCTGGCCATCGGCACGGTTGGAATTGCCACTCTGGCGCTGGGCCTGATCTGTTACGTCTCCGGCAATGTGAAATTTTCCAGTTACTTAAGCATTATGTATCTGCCCGGTAGTGACGAGCTCAGTATCTTCTGCGCGGCACTCGGCGGCGCGGCGCTGGGATTTCTCTGGTACAATTCACATCCGGCTCAGATTTTCATGGGTGATACGGGCTCGCTGGCATTGGGCGGCGCTATCGGCGGACTGTGTATTCTGATTAAGAAGGAGTTCCTGCTGCCCATTATCGGCGGCGTCTTCTTTGCCGAAGCGCTTTCGGTCGTTATCCAGGTCAGTTATTTTAAGTACACCAAACGCAAATACGGCGAAGGAAGGCGCGTATTCAGGATGACCCCCCTTCATCATCATTTCGAGAAGTGCGGAATTCACGAGTCGAAGATTGTCACTCGCTTCTACATAATAGCCACTTTGCTGGCGATTCTTACGATGATGACCTTTAAGGTACGCTGAAGAGATTGCAAGCGCCTGTTCTGAATTGACGGCAGTCCGGCTTTATCATCACGTTAAGCCCGGCGGCACCTGAGCCTCAAACTTTAAGGGGCAGTGATCTCTTTTGCGAAACGCTTCAGATCCAATTCCGCCGCAAGGGTCGACGCGGCATCGCGATGGCGGCGGGCTTCGTCGGGGTCCTGCTCGTGAAGCAAGCCCGCGATATTGGCGCTGGTGAGCATCTGAAATTCTTTCACGAGCTCCAATGAAAGCTGACCCGCTTTACGTATCGTCTCCTCGGCTTCACGCAGACGGCCTTGCCGCTGCAGTAAGATTGCCAGAGCATTAAGAGCCAGACATTCCCAGGTCGGGAGTAAGGCTGCAGACGCCTCTTCGCTGGCTGCGCGGGCAAAACTTTCGGCATCGTCATAACGGCCGGCTTCGGTATAACAGCGGGCCATCAGCGTATTGAGCTCGACTCTGTTAAGCGTTTCGAAGCCCTCTTCGGCGCTGTCGGCGTAGCGCCGGTGAATTCGCATCGCCACCGCATACTCGCCGTGCAGGAATCGCTCGACAATGGCGCTGCGAATAGTGGCAAAACTCTCGACGCCGATCTCAGCAACGCTTTCTTCGACACTGTCCAGATCGTCGGAGTTCGCCAGAAACTCATGCTTGCGGTTGTTAATGAGCGCCATAAACTCTTTCTGTTCCAGCACGTCCTGGTCGTTGGCGGCAAAAGGCTCGTGCGTCATGAACTCCGTAAACAGCCGCTCCATAATTTCCGTCGATTCGTACTTATCGGCGCTGCGAGCGGCCTGAAGCAACATCGAGCGCGCCACCTTATCATCGCCGGCGCCATTGCTGTGCGCGGCCAGGTAGGGCGCGATGAGTTCTTTCTGCCCTTCCGAAACAGCGTCATCCATCTCGTGTTTTAAGATCTCGACGATTTGAGCATGGATAGTGGTCTGCTCTTCAAACTCCAGTGACTGTAAAAACAGTTTATGATACAACGCCTGGGTGAATTCGTAGATGGTAGTCTTAACACCGTAGCGCAACTGCGGTCCGGTGCTCCGCAGCATGCCCGTACGATTCTGCAGGGACCGCAAGCGCCGTACGGTCGTCAGCACATCGGAATTAAGCAGACGTGTAATGACGAAGACAGTGCATTCGCGGCCCTCGACCGCGCAAAGCGACAGCAGAACCCGGTCCTCTTCGGACAGTTGTTCGAGGATGGCCGCAAAGAGCGAATTGACGGTAGTCGGAATAAACTCTTCATCGCGAAAGCGTTCGCTCAGGCCGCCGTCGGCGTTAAAGGGATTGTGGACACTGAAGTACTTCAGGTATTCGGCAACAATACTCGGCATTCCGCCGGAATGTTGGAGAATCCACTCCTCCAGCTCCGGACTACCGCTATAATCTGGAATAACGGCGAGGGCAAAGCGGGCGACATCCTCCTGCCGGAAGGGCAGCAATTCGATCTTCTCGGCAATCGAGCCGGCTGCCAACGCCTGCTCCAGGACAGGACGCAGAGGATGAGTATTCTGGTTGATCTCCGATTCGCGATAGCTCACCACAAAGAGCGCCCGCATCTCGCTGATCTGCTGCGCCAGCGCTGAGAGCAACTGCACTGATTGGATGTCGGCGTAGTGAAAATCTTCCAGCAAAATCAGAATGTCATTATCGGCAGTTACCTTGCGCAGGGCTTCCACGAATTCCCGGATGAGCTCGGTCTGCGCATCGCTCTCGCCATCTTTGCCGTCGCCCTTTTCTTTTTTGTACTCGCGAATGTCGCGTCGGAATTCCTTGATACCATAAAACACATCGCCGATGAGGGGCAGCACGGCCAGAACGGTCATGCCCATATTCATGTACAGCTTTTTCTTGGCGCCGCCCTGTGCGGCATCCGATAGCTGTTCAAAGACGCGACGGAAGGGAAAGAGGGCCTGGATTTCACCAACCTGCAGGCTTCCGACGGGCGACTGACAGACCGTCTCAGCCACAAACAAGGACTCGACCCGCGCTTTACAGTTGGCGGCAAATTTTTCAACCAGTGATGTCTTGCCGGCGCCGGATTCACCGTGGATGCACACCAGCGCGCCCTTGCGTGTTTTCCGGACCAGATCAAAGTATCCGTCCAGCTTGCGCAAGGCATCTTCGCGACCGATATGAACTTTGTGTTCCACCCCGGTACCGTCAGAGTTTGGGTTTGTTTGAGGCCGAATCTTTAGGGCGGTTCAGGAAGACGCGCAGGAGATTCTCCACTTCCTGCGCGTTGACGGCTTCCGCCTGCGACTGCTTCGTGGGAAAGCCCGCCGCGCCAAGGCCCTGATCGCGGTCGGCCATTGTCTCGAGCCGGGTTGAGATCGATTCCAGAACGCGTACCGTGGTAAACTCTTCGTTGCCGTTTTCGCGTATCTTGGCCTGCTCTTCTTCCTTGGTGTAGATAACCGTTACAGCATAGGCGAGGAGCAGAATAAACTCCAGGTTCAGCGCGAAGACCACGACCGAGGGCGCCGAGGCCGGAATAAACTTGAGGCCGCGCAGGCCGATCACGATAATCAGGACCGCCGCTCCTATGTACACGATGCCAAGCATTCCGTTGCCATACTCGATCGTAAAATAATTACGCATGTACAGACGGATGCCGTCGTGGGCATTCAACATTTTGCGGATCCCGGATAATTTACGCCATATCAGAGCGCGGCGAAGTGTTTTCAGTTCATCAAATGAAATGTTGTGGATGGCTGCCAGTTCGTGAATATGCCTGATGTCAAGCTCAATCAGACGCTTTTCGACTTCACGATGTTCGGTTTCAACGTTTTCGTGATAAATAATACGCGCCACTTTGTCCAGCGAATTGACAATCTCGCGTTGAATTTTTTGATAGACATAGCCGTACTTCGGCGGAAGCATGGCTGTCACATAAAAAGCGACGGCCAGTCCGAATGAGGCGCAGAACGGTATAAATGCCAGCAGCGGATTAATAATGATATCGCGCGTATCAGCGGTATGCGCCTCGGTGACGGCGACCTCCCAGGTCAGGTACTCGCTGAAACCGCTGCCGCGAACTATTTCAGCGTCCAGGAATTCCGCAAAAAACAAATCGAGAAAGGGCAGCGCTACGTACAGGAATACCCATATTCCCGAAGAGAGAGTAAGAGCGGTAAAAATGACTAGTTGTACTGGACTGTGTTCGGTTAGGCGAACGTATTCTTCACGGGTCGTATTTCCCGCATCAGCCATAGACAGACTCGATGCTAGTTGCGAGGCCAGAATCCACTCAGTTGCGCCAAATATAGCATAATTCAGACCGCGGCAAAATCGATCCGGTCAAAATTGCCGGACGGGATGCCGCGGGAATCAATGAACGCTCTCACACGCCGCGTGTATCGGGATGCCAAATGTATTTATGCATCTGAATCTGAAGGCGTACCGGCAAGTGATCCGCAAGAATCCATTCCGCCAGACGACGGTTGTCGAGCTGCCCGAAGGCAGGCGACATCAAGACGGCTGCGCAGTGCTGATCCAGACGATACTCCCGGAGCAGGGAGCGGCTCCATTCGTAATCGCGACGCGAGGCAATCACGAATTTCACTTCGTCGTGAGGCCGCAGGATTTTCAGATTTTCATATCTGTTGAGCGGCATCATGCGGGAATCCGGACATTTCATATCGACGATACGAATCACGCGTTCATCACAGGGACCGATGTCCACATGTCCGCCCGTTTCAACGGCAACAGAATATCCCTGGCTGCAATAGTAGCGCATCAGGTCGAAGACGGCGGGCTGCTCCAGGGGCTCGCCGCCGGTGAACTCCACAAAACGACAGGGGTATTGACTTACGGCGGCGGCGATAGCTGCACCGGTCATGACTTGGCCGCCCTCGCGGCGATCGATGGCGTAAACAGTG
>JANQRB010000068.1 GCA_028284775.1 Candidatus Kapaibacterium sp.
TGTCTTCGAAATGAGTTCGGATTTTGCTTGCATGCTTCGCCGCTCTGCCGGCCAAGGTTTTTGCTGCCGCTGGGTTGGCCTTGCGCCGGCCCGCAATCCGAAGCGGCAAGCTAGCTAAAAATTGCCAATTGCGAATCGCAGATCGCTGCCGCCTGCCCTAAGCTGTAACAAATCTGTGACAGACCGCCGCATTCCGATTGAACCTTTTCAGCGGTTTCTTGTATCGACCTCATGCTTTGTAACGCAAAGTGCTATGAAAATGAAAGTAAGACCAACTCCGAGAGGAATTCAGATGAAGTGGCTCAAGTCATTACGCTCCCTGCTGCTGGTCCGCGGCGTAGATCTGGTGCTGCCGCTGGTAGCGCGATTATACACACCTGCGCCGTGGTCACATACGATGGACGATCTGCGGGCAATGCAGCCTGCCACGCTGGGCAATGACCTTGCGCTTTACCTGGATGAGCGGGGAATAGAGATTGCCAAAAATTACGAGCTGCATGACGTCCGGCACATTTTGCTCGGCTACGAAATGGATGCGGAAGGCGAAGGTCGATTGCAGTATTTTCTCTTAGGCAATGGAAACCGCAGCCTGCCGGTGATTCTTACTGTTGTGACCTGTTTCGTCGTCATGCCCGATCAGTGGCGCAATTTTCGCCGTGACTATGCGCGCGGACGTCGCTCACCCGACATAGCGGCATGGGATTACGATTACCTCGTGACGATGCCCACTCTGGAAGCCCGCCAATTGCTCGTGAGTCAGGAAGAGCCGGAATTGCTCGAAAGTGAGAGTCTGAAAACATAATGTGTTGACCGTCAGTTGCTCGAAGCGCGTTAAGGACGCTGGAACTGTCCGGTGACTGGCAGGCATCGGTGCGGGATAGCGTCGGGCCGCGCTGCGCTTGCCGGGGATTAGCTCGGCAGGAAAGCTGAACCATGAGAAAAACTGCCTGCTTCCGTCTGTTTGCCGAGTCGTCCTGTTTACACAAAAGCGAGGCAGGGAGCTAAGCAGCTTCCCGCGTCCTCGAATTGCCTGTTCAGGTGAGATTTCACTGGGATTGATCTCTACTAATCACTAATTTCCGCCTGCCTGCCGCCGATATCAGTTCGACGGCATTTCCACTAAAATACTCGCTGCTGCTTGCTGCCCCTGCTTGTCACACTCTTCCCGGAAGCGCGGGTATGGCTGATTGCAGACACGAATCGGCAGACCCGGCTGACATTTCCCGTGTCGGCATGAAGCAGCCGGCTGTCGCAGCGAACCGGCCCTGTTAATAAGACTACGAATTGATTACTACCATTCCATACAGCTTAAACCAACATTATGAGGTAAAGCACGATGACCACTAAATTCCGCAGCATGCAGCAGGTTTTGTGGATTGTACTTGTAATATCCTACGGCACGCTTGCCCTTCCCGGATGTTCTTCCGTTCACGTTGCGGCCAAGCAGGCCTCGAAAGCCGACGACACTTTTGAAACCACGGTCTGGGCGCTGTGGTGGGGCGGCAGCGATCCGGTCGAGTCGGTGGATTGCAGCGGCAACGGCCTGCAGGTTGTGAGTACTTCGACAAACTGGTTGTATTCGCTCTGCGCCGTCGTCACCCTCGGCGCCGTTGTTCCGCTGGATATCGAATACCGCTGCACTTCCACACCCTTGCAGGGCGGCGATGAATTGGGCGCAGTACCGGGAGACAATCAGTCGGGTGATCATCAGTCGGGAGATCAGCAATGAGCGCGAACATCGTGATAACGGATAATTATCGTTGGTCCAACGAGCACAATAATGTTAAAAAGCAGGTCTTGCGCCGATATCAGATATCGAACAATACGGCCACGCAGTGGCGCGACGGCCTGGCGGGCATCCAGGAGATGATTGCGCAGGTACGCTCGCGTTCGGAGCGCCTGCGGTCTTACGGCGGTAAATGGTCCCTGTCGGATGTGGCGATTTGTAATGATGCCGTTCACGACTCCAAGCCTTTGACTTACTGGGGCTCCGTCGGCCAAAGTTCCATTGTCGGCAAGCCGCTTTATGAGGATCCCAAACCGCTGGCGCAGCGCCTGTTTTACTTCCAGTCGGGGGCGCAGATTACTCAGATCAATCGCGCGCTTGAAGACCGGGGCAACTGTCTGGCCACGACGGGCGCCAGCAATGGGCAGACCCTTGCGGGCGCTGTCTCGACGGGCACCCACGGCTCGGCGCTTAGGATCGGCGCTATGCAGGATTATGTGCGGGCGCTTCACATCGTCACCAGCGCCAATGAGCAATGCATTCTCCAGCCGAAAAGCAATCCCATCGTAAGCCAGAAGTTCAGTGACATTTTCGGCGCAAAACTTGTTAACGATGATGAATTGTACCTCAGCGCCCTGGTAAGTTTCGGCAGCTTCGGCGTCATCCACGGCATCATCATCGAAACGGTGTCGCTGTACATGCTGGAAACATACAGCAGCAGGGTCGACTATAAACAGGCGGAGCAGGTTTTGCCCTTGCTGGCTGCATTCGACCAGAATTCATCCGGGAATCTGACGCCCTTTCTGCAACAGATGGGCCTGCCGGCCGAAGAAGATCCCTACCATCTTGATATTATCGCCAATCCCTACGAGTTAAAAAACAACGCTTTTCTGCGCGTTATGTACAAACGGCCCTTTGACAAGTTAAAGCTCAGTCCCGAGCCGGACGGATCCTCCACCAGGGTCGGCGACGACATCCTTTCGCTCATCGGCTCGGTAGCGGACTCGGCGGAGGTATTGGTGCCGCTCATTGTCAACGGCCTGTTCGGCAGCGCCAGCGAAGAGCAGACGGGCTATACCCAAACACCAAGAAACATTTTTGGCGACTCGACTATTTACAAGCCGAAAAACGGCAGTGCCAGCAGTGAACTCGGGGTGCCGATTGCGCGCGCGGGCGAGGCTATCAATCTCGTAATGTCGATTGCGGAAAAGGCCAATTTCGCCGGATTGCTGGGGATTCGTTTTGTTAAAAATTCCGCCGCCACGCTGGCCTTCACGCGTTTCAGCCCGCTCACCTGCACTATCGAGCTGCCCGGCTTGAATTCAGCCAATACGCAAAACTTTTATCGTCAGGTCTTTCAGGGCATGGACGCCATAGGCATCCCATTCACGCTGCATTGGGGACAGGAGGGCGACTACTCACCGGCGCGCCTTGCCTCAATGTACGGCACTGCGGTGGCGCGCTGGGTGGAAGCCCGCAAGCGCATGCTGCCCGATCCGATGCAGCGCTATATGTTTAGCAACGACTTTCTCAAGCGCTGCGGCATCAGCGAATCGGCAGCCTTGAGCGGTGGGACGGAGATTGCCTGAAAATGACAGCGGCTGCAATTCGCTTGCGAATTACAGCCGCTGGCGTCAAGGTCCTGTCTATTTGCCGCTGCGCATCGATCGCGCGTGCACCCCTACATCCTTCTATGCCCTCGGAGTGCTTCATTCGTAAGCGGAGCTTGTATATCCGGCCGCCGCGGCGACCGGCAGGGTAGGCAGCCCCGCTTACCGGCAGTCTATCGATCGATATGTCAGATTCGCTTTTCGGAAACAGATGAAGATCAACCGGCATTGCTGTCAGGTCAACCTGCTTCATGCCTTACTGCCGCCTGAGCTTCCCATTCGACCTTGCGAGCCATGTCGGTCTTAACAACTATTGCTCTGTTTACAGTATGCGGTGTCCTGCGCCATTTCGATGATTCGCTTCTTCGCAGTACGGCAAACAATGCGAAACATCATTCTCTGCTTTTAGTTTGCAATTCTGGCAGTGTCAACGGTCGAATTCCGATTGGCTGAATATAGCGCCCGTCGTCCCGTGGGGCAAGCGTGCTTCCGCGAGTGCGGCGTCCGAGCCGCTGAATGGGCGTTCCTGACCTGCGAACGTGCACATCGGAATGCTGTCCACGACGGAGAACTCCAGGTGAGCCGCTACGCTTAAAAACGAATCAGCTGTTCCAGTTCGAGCCGCAATTCGTCTTTGCGCCGCACGGAAACCTCCACCGAGGCGCCATCCTGCATCACGAGATAGCCGGGCTTGCCTTTGACGTAGGAACTGACAAAAGCCAGGTTGACCAGGTGTTTGCGGTGGACGCGGAAAAAGTGCCGATCGGCCAGCAGCGCCTCGTATTTATTGATCGGCTTGGTTATTAGCAGCGCGCGCTGATCGCGGAGATAAAAGCGTGTGTAGCTGTCGCAGGCTTCACAGCGCGTAATATCGTCGATCGCGACGAGGTCGAAACCGGTTTTGTTCGGCAGGGCCAGCTTTGCGACTTGTGAGTTGAGGGACTCGCTGACGGCTTTCATCTGCACATCCGACAGCAGATGGCCCGGACGGCGTTGACGGGCCCGGCTGACGGCGTCATGCAGAGCCTCCGGGTCGATCGGCTTAACCAGGTAGTGGATGGCGGCATATTCGAAGGCTTTGGCGGCATAGCAATCGTAGGCCGTGGTAAAGATTACCTGCAGGGCCGATCGATCGACACGCTCCAGGAGCTGAAAACCATCGCCGTCGGCCATCATGATATCCAGGAAGACGAGGTCGGGCTCGCATCGCTGAATCAGCTCGATGCCCGCCGCGACGGATTGGGCGCGACCCGCAATTTCAATTCCGGGAAATTCTTCGCCTAACA
The DNA here is from genome assembly GCA_028284775.1 of Candidatus Kapaibacterium sp. Lineage (GTDB taxonomy): Bacteria > Bacteroidota > Ignavibacteria > Kapaibacteriales > UBA7675 > JANQRB01. The sequence goes on from JANQRB010000068.1 coordinate 4,623, forward strand.
TGGTCGCCAACAGCATAATCGCATCGGCTTCGTCATCGACAAGAATTGCTCTCAATGCATTCATTTCATAGATCTCGTTTTAGTTGTGTACACTGATTGTTAACTCTACCTTGGTACCTGTCGCCGCGCCACTGTCTTCATAGAGGTCCTGAATCGACAGCTCGTACTTGTTGCTGCCGACTTCGTTAATCAGAGCGATCCGTTCGTGGATGTTACGCAGCGCTGTGGAGTTGTGAGTTGCGAGGCGTTCTCGCTGTAAGGCTGCCGCCCTGACCCGACCGATACCATTATCGATAATCGTGCAGCGCAGACCGCCCGGGATCAGGGCCAGCTCCAGCGAGACAATTCCCGGCCCTTCCTTTGGCATGATACCGTGCAAGATCGCATTTTCGAGCAGCGGCTGCAAGAGCATCGGTGCAATATAATAATCATCGATTTCGCCGGCCGGCGGCACCGAAATACGGAAATCGAACTTTTCCTTGAAACGCATCTTTTCCAGCTTAAGATAGACGCGCAGGCCCTCCAGCTCTTTGCCGAGCGGGACGGACTGGCGTTTGGAATGTTCCAGTATCGTCCGCATGAGCTTCGAGAAGTGCAGCAAGTAAGATTTGGCGGCGCCGGTGTTATTCGACACAATGAAATATTGAACGGAGTTGAGGGCGTTAAACACAAAATGCGGATTCATCTGCAGGCGCAGTGATTTATACTCGGCCGCCAGCAGGCGTCGCCGGGTGACTTCTTTGCGCTGATGCCGGCGGACGGCGGCATAAACGAAGGCTCCCGTCAGGAGCAGCGCGGCGAACGTCATCAGAGCGATAAACCATGGTCGTTCGCTGAAATGCCTGTTGATCGATATGCGCAGGTTTATCGGATTGCTGGTCATAATGCCGCTCTCGTTGACGGCATCCAGACGAAAGCGATAATCACCGGAGGCTAATCCCGCATAGCGCACCGAGCGGTTATTGGTCAGGACCGCCATTTTGTCGCGTCCGGCTAATTGATAGCGGTAGAGAGGATGTTTGCGTCGTCGAAAGCTGCAGGCGTTAAAATGGAACTCGATCTCGTTTTGATCGTGCTCGAGACGCAGATAATCGGCAAGAGGCACGCTGCGATTGTTGACCGACATCATCGTCAGTGCCAGGAAAGGCGGGATCGAATTAGTTTGCAGCGAGTCGGGGTCGATGTAGTAGACGCCGTCGCGGGTGGCAAAAAACAGCAGACCGCCGCACAATGCGATGCCCTTGATTTGCGCCGCGGGCAGTCCGTCAGCGTAAGAAAAGCGCTCGACGATGCAGGAATCCCGCGGACCGTACTGCAGCTTGTTAACGCCGCTGTTGCTAACCAGCCAGATCGCGCGTTGCAGCGTATCGATTAACAGCTCCGTGCAGAGGTCGCTGTCCAGCCCTTCGCTTTGCGTGATCCGTTGCAGCGATCCCGCTCGCAGAATCATCAGCCCGGCTCCCTTGCCGGCCATCACCAGGCTGCCGTTCCAATCAATATCCATATCGTCGATGCGCATCGCAAGGGCCGGATACTCCGATCCCATCCATTGAACCGAATCGCCGGTATACCGATAAAGCCCGTCGTTCGTTCCCAGCCAGATGCAGCCGCTCGTATCCTGTAACGCGGCATTACAACGCTTCAGGAAGCCGAAGCGCTCCGAATTCAAGAGCACCTTGCCGTCCATTACTTTGATAAAACCGAAGCCGGCGAGCAAAAAACTTGAGTCGGGCGCGATGCTGAGGTGCAGCGAACCTCTGGCCTGCCCCATTTCCGGCAGCGGAGCGGCCTCGCCGCTGACGAGGTCGAATTCGTAATTGCCGTCGATGAGCGTTGAATGGTGCAGGTAAATATACTGCGGCGCGCGATCCACCAATTCGTCTACCGGGGGAATTCGCCGGGAGCCTTGAATGCGCGGTTCGCCGTCCTCAAAGTTCACGACGCCGATTTCATTCACGCTGTTGGCGAATATAAGGGTACTGTCGCAGGACGCGATGGCGACAATGTCGCCGAAGGCATCTGCGCCGTCGAGTTTGCGTACCCGCGGCGAGGGAACGAAAAAGACGCCGTTGCGCTGGGTGGCAAACCACAGACTGTTTTCATGATCCTGATAGATGCTGGTGATGATGTGGTTCTTAAAAAAAATTTCGGCCTCGTCCTGAAGGCGCCCCGTCGGGTAATAATATAAACCATTATAGCTGGCAAGCCAGAGTGCGCCCTGGCGGTCTTCCATCATATCGGTAATTGCGGCGCCCAGTATTGATTGTGAAGTCAGCACATCACCACGGCAGCGCAGCAGCACAGCGCCGTTCGCCAGCAGCAGCTCGCCCGACCGTAAAAGGCAGGCAGGCCCCCCTTTAACAAAATGATTGTGCCAGCTGTTAAAGAGGCGATAGGGTCCCTTGCGTATCAAGTCATCCTCTGTCCCATCGCTGCGCTGAAAATCGTAGCGCGTGCTGCTTACCATCGGATAGACGCCGTCCAGCACGACAACGCAATGCGCGTAGCGCCCGGCCTGCTCGCTGCCCGTCTGAAAATACGTGAAACTCGAATCCGGCCCAATGCGACATAAGAAATCACGATCATTTATGGCAAACCAGATTGCGTCGCTGGTATCGACATAAACATTGCCAAGGTGATTGTCGCCGAGCAGGCGCAAAATGCTGTCGTTGCGGGGTGCATTGCGAAACACGCCTCGCTCGTAAACAGCGATACCCGCGCTGAAAGTCGTCAGCCACAGCCGGCCGCGATGATCGAGGCTGATACGAAACACCGTGTTGTCGGACAGGCCGTCGCGCGTCGTCAGCGTCTCGAAGTCATAACCGTCATAGGAACAGAGGCCATGGTCGGTTGCCAGCCAGATTTTACCTTGCCGATCCTGCGTGATGTCGTGAACTTCATCGGCCGGCAGGCCGTCGGCGGTCGTGAACTGGCGGTAGGAGATGTGCTGGGCACTACATGGCAGCAGGACGATGCACAACAGGAAACAGCAGAGGACGACCCACCCAAGCCGACAGTACATGCCGGTAATTCCTGATAGGCGCCGCATTATTCGTGTGTGGCCCAACAGGCGCGCCGGCGAATACCGCGATATTGTGCCGCAAAGCAGTGCAACCAGTGTTCTTTCAACAAAGTTTTTCATAGTTAAACCTCCCCTTAGGGTAAGGAGAGGTTGGGAGGGGTTATGAGTAATTAAGGACTTCTTAACTCCCCTAACCCCTCTTTCAAACAAGAGGGGGACTTGAATATAACTTAGTTGAAAAAGTTCTAGTTTGACCTTATTTTTGCGTTGAGCTTTCATTTGCGGCATTGGCGATTCAGACTGCTGGAAATTGATTCGACAATCACGACTAGTATGCAAACATGCTCAAAGCTACGGAAGTGTGGCAAATTATCGCGGATACAGTTCCAGCGGCTGAGAAATAATCTTAGCGAATCGGTTTTCGGGATTGCTGCAAAGAAACAAGCGACTCTCGGGCGGTGATGTGCCTAACATTATTGTACCTTCGTGCTTTTGCTTGAAAGGCCGAAGCGGTCAGCAGAGTAACAGGACCTATGTTGTGCCGTTGGACTGAAATTTGTCATAAATTAAACGGATGTCTATCGGAAGCCTCCGGTCTGGTTAATATATCGTGTATGCATTGCATTGCTCGCACCTGTCCCGGATTAGTGAGAGCGGAGGTCGAACAGGAAGCCATGGTCGCTTCAGGATTGATGCAGCCACCAATCGGCTACGTTAATAATAAGTAATTTGTCTGGTTTTGTTAAGCTTGAACCGACCGAAGCGCTTATCGCCTGGAATACGCTCACGATCTGCACCATAGCAGGGTTTACGGTTAACATAGCCGCCCTGTACTTATTCCGGCGTGGCCGTCAGAGTCAGAAATCCGTCTAATCTTTATCTTTCGGACCCTTGCGAATCGCAGCACAAGTTCATAGGGGATTTGGACAACGAACTTTAAGTCAGGTAGTCGGATTCGCCACAAGCGTCGCCGGTTGTCATACGTGGCCTGACTATGGCAGAATCAGGCCTTGATGTGAGCTGCCTGTTGCGGACTGACGGTCGTGAGTTGGGCTTTCTTTGCCGACGCCAGGTGACCAGTTCAATTTCTCCTGCACCCATCTTTTTGAGATACCCTTGAGAGCATTGTAGGATCGTTCAATATTCAGGTGAGACTAAGGATATACGGAATATTGTCAAAGCTAAGACAAGTGTTCATTTGCAGTGTCCTACGCCTATCAGAACGTACAATCCCAATCTACTTCAATTTCGCTGCGGGACTTGTTTCCCTGTTTCGCTACGGCGATCGCGTTGCTCAGCTTGTCTGCCCGGCTTATCTGCCCAGATTTTCTGCACAGATTAGCATTAACGAGGTTTGCACGTGTATCTTTCGTATTGTCGTTCGCTTATCGCATTGATTTCACTTTTGGTTTCGTTGATTTTCTTGTCGTGGATCGCGCCGGCACTCAAGGCTCAGGATGAATTTGTCCTTGCCGGCCAGGCTCGGCTACTGAGGGGCCGTTGTCTGATCTTGACGGGCGAGGGCAATTTTCAGTCCGGCAGCGCGATGCTTCGCGAGCGCCTCGATCTCACGCGGTCGTTTTCCATCGTTTTCGGCGTCAATTTTGGCGACATGGATGTGGAGGGCGCCGACGGCATCTGTTTTGTGTTGCACAACAGTCCATCGGGGCCGGCTGCTCTGGGCAACTCCGGCGGCGGGATTGGCTATGGCTGGGGAGCGGGTCGCATCGGCAGGCGGATTCAGCCCTCGCTGGCGGTGGAATTTGATACCTTTAACAACAAGGAGGATGATACCTTTGGGGATATCAGCTCCGACCACATCGCAATTGTGCGCGACGGCCGGATGAATCAGAGTCTCGCAGGACCGATTGCTTTGCCGAATATCGAAGATGGCAAATGCCACCAAATCAAAATTGACTGGAAAGCGAACAGCAAGACACTTGCTGTGACTTTCGACGGTCGGCAGCGCCTGAGTTATACCGCCGACATTGTAAGTGATATATTCGGGGGCGCCACAGAATTGTGGTGGGGTTTTACCTCCGCCACGGGAGAGCGTCTCAACCGGCACAGCCTGGTTCTGGGCGGCAATTGCGATGAGTGCTTTCGCGCCGGTTTTACGCAGAACGACGCATGCAATCCTTTATGCCTCGACTTCCAGGATTTAAGCGGTGCAGCCTCTGCGCGCTGGCTATGGCGCTTTCCGGGCGCCAGACCCGCGACTTCCACGAGCAGAAATCCGACGGGAATCTGCTATGACTCGGCCGGAAGCTATACAGTAACGCAGATTGTCAGCGTTGGGTCTTTTAGCGATTCCATTAGCAAACGGGTGCTTATAGAGCCGCCGCCCTGGGTTAACGCCGGCCGTGACACGAGCATTTGCCAGGGACAGACAGCACAGTTAAACGGCATGATCAGCCCGGGTCTGGCCGCCTGGTGGCGCCGTCACGACGGCAAAACGCCGGATGACAGAAGCCTGCGACCGATCGTTGAGCCCGACTCGACCGCCGCATATATTCTTGCCGGCCGCGCGCCTAATGGCTGCGAAGTCTATGATACGGTTGTCGTTAAGGTCATACGCAAGCCACGCCTTTCTCTCGTCGACCTTACAGTCTGCGCCGGATCACAGACTCGCCTGGAGCCCCTGATCCTTGCTGATGGACCATTGCGCTTTAAATGGTCACCGTCCGCCGGACTAAGCGATACATCAATTGGTAATCCCCTGGCATCGCCGCTGAGCACGACGACCTACACTCTGACAGCTGTCGACAGCTCGCAATGTGCCTACAGGATCAGTACAAGCTTAACGGTTAGCATAGTGGATTCTATCGATCTGCGCGTCGAAGATCATCTGACGATCTGTTCCGGCGATAGCGTCGAGCTGCGTGCGAGGACAAAGATCAGCGATGCCGAGTTCCGTTGGGAACCGCGGGAAGCCCTGCTCGATCCGACTGCGCCCAAGACGCTGGCATGGCCCTCCGAAACGACGCAATATCGTGTGCATGCACGGAGAGGCGACTGCGAAGGCGAGCGCTTCGTTACTGTCACTGTTCACGAAAATCCGGTAGTTGAAGCGGGTAAAGATATAGTATTATGTGGAACCACAAGCACCATGCTGGCCGGAACGCTGCTCGCGGGCAATGCGGAAACAATCAGTTATACCTGGCTGCCGGATGCGGGACTGACCGATCCCGCTTCACTTCAGCCGCGGGTCGAAACCAGGCGCGAGAAGATGTACACCCTCATCGCACGCGACAGCGTTACCGGTTGTGTCGGTATGGATTCGGTCTTTGTACGGCTAGCCGCATCCGTTAACCTTGATGTCGCAACGCCCGATCCGATTTGCCGTGGCGAGGGCGTTCAATTGCAGGCATCCGGCGCTCAGCGCTACCGCTGGTTTCCCGCCGAGGGTCTCGACGATACCCTGTCCTCTTCACCGTTTGCCAATCCACCGGCGACTACCACCTATACAGTGATCGGAACTATCGGCACTTGCATCGATACGATGCAGGTAACCGTCACGGTTTTGTCCCTGCCGGAAGTGAATATTTCCGAAAGCCTTGTCTATTGTCAGCATAGCTCGCAGGCTGTGTTGATGCCGGTCATCGGCGCGGATGAATGGTTGTATTCGTGGACTCCGGCAGATGGGCTGGATGATCCGCTGGCAAAAACGCCGCGCGCCGCGCCGTCACAAACTACCCTCTATACCTTAACCGTACAGAATAAAGCGGGCTGTTCATCAGAGTTTAAGGTGGAAGTGATTGTGCCGCCGCCATTTGCGATCGATGCTGGAGTCGACGCTAGCATTTGCGCGGGAAATTCACTCCGACTGGCTCCAGTGCTGGACGACGTTGAGCGTTTCGTCTGGACGCCTGCACGTGGGCTCGATGACCCGCGCGCTCTTCGTCCGCTCGTGACACCGGCGGTAAGTACGACGTACACGTTAACCGCCACGAGCGCAACCTGTACACAGCGGGACTCGGTGACGATCGGCGTTGATCCGCTGCCGTCGCTCAGCGTAGTTGACAGTCTTTTTATCTGTCCTGGCGAGAGCGTGCAGCTCGAAGCCGACGGCGGCAACGACACATATTTGTGGACGCCGGCTGAAGGACTCGACCGGCGGGATAGCCCTACACCTGTGGCCTCTCCGCTGCGCAGCACTGAGTACAGCGTGCGAGTAAGGAATGAATATGGATGCTCAACGCGTGCTACGGTACAGGTGGAAGTGGAAAGGCCAACGACCCTGGCGCTTAGTGTAGCTGCCATTGAAGGTGTTTTTGAACCCGGCGACTCTCTGAGTGTGCCGCTTTTGATCGCCGGAGATGATGATGCCTTCAGTCGCACGGAGTTAACAGCGCTGCACTGTTCTTTGCGCTATCCTTTTGCCACGCTGTCGTATCGCGGCGGAGCGCTCGTAAAAGGCGGCGAGGCTGCGCGCGACTGGCAATTTATGGTAAGGGAAGACATTGAGTCGGAGTCGTTGTTGATAAGCGGCCGCAAAGGGCCCGACGGGGCTGCCCTGCAGGCTGGGTCATTGCTGCGGCTGGAGTTCATGGTGTATTTCAGCTCCGACAATTCGCTGCAGGCAGCCATTGATTTTGACAACCAATCCTTCGCCGTTGAACAAAGCGACGCGGATGTGACTACCAGGTGTATTACACTGCTCGGCACCGGCAGCAAAGTGCATCTTTCGACACTGTGTTTGCATTCGGCTCGCGGCGTGCAGCGCGGCTTTGGGCGTTATGCATTGGTGCAAAACCACCCTAATCCCGTCTCAGACTCCTTCACAATCACGTACAGTCTGGGTCTTGACGCTCATACAAGCCTGCGTGTCTACGATGCCTTAGGAGCCGAAGTCCTGGTATTGATTGATGCTTTCCGGAGTGCCGGTAGCTATCGGCTGGCGGTGCCAACCGGCGCGCTGCCCTCAGGCGCCTACGTTTACCGCCTGGTATCTGGACCATTTGCCGCGGCAAGGTTAATGCGGATAGCTCGATAAATGCCTGTAACTCTTGCGGAAGTGCAGATCGCGACCATCATACAATGGCAGTTCTTTGGTCGGGTCGTAACACTGTTCGCCTGGGAAGCTGGAGCATGACATTTCATTGAGCGGTTGTCTGCGCCATTGGCGGATGCCATCTGCCGGATAGTAATCAGACAACTACTGCAACTACGATAACAATGCAACAGACTCAATGCCATTCCGAGGTGAAGCTCCTGGCGAATAAAACACCTTTGGCACATTAGCCGAAAGTAATCTGATCATAGCAACGGAATCTGGCGGTCGTGAAAAAATCGTCCCGGAGAAAGTCGCAATGGAGCTCGCCCCGAATCGCCCGATACAAGAATTCGGTCGTCGACTGCGAGTAGACGCACTCCCGGCCTTCGTATTCGAGCAGGATTGTCCAATCGGTAGTGCCGCCTTTAGTAAGCCAGTAAAAGAACAAGCGTGATTCGTCCAATGCCCAGGGCAGAATACCGCCTTCTGAGGGGTATATCTCGCGTGGGTAGTCTTCCGGGAAGGCATCTTTCATCACGGCATAAGCATCGCACATCGGCTTGATTTGTGAAGCAAGCGCCAGGTTGGGATTGTCGCTAAAGGGAGAGAGCAGCCACACATACTCATAGGGTTTGGCGGCGCCGAGCTCCAATGCGCCGCTGCCGTAAACCCGGGTGAATTCTTTGTAATCACCCGGGAATTCAGTGCCGACGCGTTCTTCGAGTGCTCTCCAGGCGTCGGGACTTCCGGTATCGACGGGAGCGGAAGGCGCAGGCAGCGGGCTTTGCAAGGCTTCGAAGATAGCTGACATTATTTAATCTCCTCGATACTCGATAGCTAAGCCATGGTAGATTGCAGTAGCAGCGCGCCGCGGCCCGGCCTTGTTAATAGGCGATAAAATTGTTGGATATTGATTCTACCATACCTGTTAACCTAAGCTGCCTGATAAGGTCGCCGATTCCCTCGCCTATGCCGGAGTCGGCCTTCAGGTGATAAAGATTGAGCCGGCCGTCGCCCACCAGCTCCAAACCCAGATTTTTCGCAAGCCCTGCAATCTGCTCGTGCTGCAGCCGGGCGACAAATTTCACCGAAATAAAATTATCAAAGGCAAAGAGTCTGAAAGAGCTCAAGTCGACAACTGGTCCAGCGAATTGTACAAGTTCCATAGACCTGATAGCGCGGTACTCGGCGCAATCGCGGCGTTCGAATGCGCTGGAATCCCGTCTCATCAGAATTTTAACACTTTCCCGGTCGAGGCCGAAATCCATTTCGGTTTTAATCAAATGCTGACCCTGCAGGGAACTGCTTAGGCTCCGGTAATCGAATTCGATAAGGCGATAAGCATCGAGCGTGTCCTGGAACTCCTGCAACAACTCCTGCCGCTTCCGGGCGACGCTGTCCGGCAGCCTCTGCAGCAATGCCGGCTGTATTCGATTCAAGACCACGGCCATCAGATGCGGATGCGGCGTGTAGGCCTGAACCTTGTTGCCGCGATAAATGTACTCATCGCCGATTTTGTTGATGACCAGCGCTTCTTCGGCGAATTGACTGTCGTTTTCCCTGCGCATCCGGCGCGTTATTGTCCGGTAGCCTTTTGCGCTGACGCTCAATTCGAGGGAATCGATCTCATCGCATTCCACCAGAAAGAGTCCGGCCGCGGAGTCGTGCCGGATCGGCAGAGAATTACCTTGCGGCTGCGACCTGGCTTTGATATGCACAGGAATCTCAACTGCTGTCCTGGACCACAGGCGCGATCGGCTGCGTTCCGCTGTACTCCGCTCGGTCGGGCTACTTGACTTCCTGTCCGCCGGGACAACATGCACAGGCGGAAGTCCATAGCGCGGATGCTCTTCAACACGAATGCGCAAGACTTCCCCCGTAGCTGCGCTGTCCGCCCACGCCAGCGACGTCATCGCGAGGAGGACGTTCATGAAAATTGTCATGCTAATCTGCTTGCTCATTCTTGCTCGCATAACTCATCGAAAGGGGACGGGCTGCCGTCGCAGCGATGTATCTCCGCAAAACAAGCGGCAATATACACAGCATGCTGCCGAGATATGCATGAATGCCTTCAGCCTGCGCTATCTGTATGGATTGTGGGACTGCCATAGAGTGCGACTATGTAGTCGGCCATTCCAAGTGTGGACATGGATTGCATCAGACAGAATTGAAACGGACGACTTCGCGCAGTAAGGGCGTCTTCTGCACCTGAAGTTCATGGTCGAGCGGATCGTCATTAAGCTCATTGATTTCCGCCAGTCCAAAAAGCTCGGCAAAGTTGCTGAGGCTGCGCCTTGTGTAGCATGCGCGTATCTGCTCTTCGGCTGAGATGTACTGATGCATCGGCTGTTCATCGAGTAATTGTGGAAATACGCGCAGCAGCTCGTCCTCATAAAAGTGATTCGATCGTGGGACAGCACCGTGCCGAGTTAAGAGATACAGGGTGAATGCAAACGAGCTTTGGATAAATCCATCTTCGGGATAGATGTCAAGGTAAGCCCAGTTAAAGCTTTGCACATAAGCTCGGAAAAGCCGGGGATAAATGCCTGCAAGCCCTGATCCTCTCAGCAAGCTTCGACACTCGCGGCTTAGAATGAAGCGGCCCTTGTATTTGCGAATCAGGCCGGCGAGCTGCGCGACGAGGCGTGTGACGTGTAAATCGGAAAAATCCAATTCCGAATTGGGACTGTGCCGGCGAATAATTTGCCGATACAAATCAGAACCCCAATATTCCAAGGCCGTCTCGCGGCAAAAATTGCGCGGTAGGTTGCCTGTTGCGGTCGGCTTCAGGCCCTTCTCGCCGATTCCTGCCGTCAACAATTCAAAGAGGATGACAATCGGCGCTTGCGGATATGATTCCAGCGTCTCCGGAAAAGACAGCAGCGAAGGAGAGTCAAAGGGATGATTCAACAAGCGATGCATCTGCTCCGGCGATAATCCCGCCAGATCGTCGCGCGGCGTCGTATTGTGCCCGTGCATGAATTCATTGACGGCAGTCTGCAGCTCGGCCTCTGACGCAAAGTCCTGGGCTGCCAGCTTGCGCTTGAGCTCATCCATTATTACCGCATTGGGCGAGTCACTCGGCGCGGATCTTCCATGCCTGAGACAACAATGTTTGAACTGTTTGCCGCTGCCGCAGGGACAAGGATCGTTGCGGCCGATATCAGATGCAGCCATATCTGTTGCCTGATGTTTAGTGGAAACTATTGCATTGCTCCCATGAGGGATCGCAACTTTCTTCCGGTATTATTGCCTTCACTTTCCAGTGCGGCAACTGCCGCTGTACCGAACTGTTCCTTAAATCCATTGGCCATGAGTCCGGTATGTTGTTGCGAAACCTCTCTTGTCGACATAAGTGTGGCGGCACAGCTCGGGCAATAGAATATAGTTAGCAGGGAGTTGTACCTCTTATCTATTGTCTGCAAGATAAGACAGTCGAGGCGGATTGCGCAACTGCCGGCACCATCCGGCGCTGGCGATGACGAAGGAATTACAATGGCGATACGGAAAAGCAACGACATTATGCCGATTGAAACAGAAGCTCAGCAGATAATTTCATCGATGCTGACTGCCGATTGCAGCGGAATGTCATTGCAACTCCGCTTCCTGGAACTCACGCCGATTTGCGGAATTTTTAAGACGGCCTCGTGGTGTTTCCAGCCCAAGCGGCAAAAAAATCTTTGAATTGCATGCTCTGCTTTCTGAATTTGCAGCCTCCCGATAAAAATACTTCACGAAAATGTTAAGCCAATCTCTCCGGAAACATATGCAGAACAGAGACAAAAAGTACTGGCAGAAGAATCTGCAATACCTGGGCATTTTGTTGAGCGTCTGGTTTGTCGTGTCCTATGGCTGCGGCATTCTTTGGGTCGATGCGCTGGACTCCTTCAGGCTTGGGGGATTCAAGCTCGGCTTTTGGTTTGCGCAGCAGGGATCGATCTATGTTTTTGTGATCCTCATTTTTGTTTACGTGTGGCTGATGAATCGACTCGACAAAAAATACGAGGTGGACGAAGCCTGATATGGATATTCAATCGTGGACCTTTGTCATAGTCGGGCTGAGCTTCGCGCTCTACATCGGGATTGCCATCTGGAGTCGTGCCCGCGACACGAGCGATTTTTACGTCGCCCACGGCCAGGTATCACCGCTTGCGAACGGCCTAGCAACCGCCGCCGACTGGATGAGCGCCGCTTCCTTCATTGGTATGGCGGGCCTGATTTCCTTTCTTGGCCGCGATGGTTCGGTCTACCTGATGGGCTGGACGGGCGGCTACGTCCTGCTGGCCTTGCTGCTGGCGCCCTACCTGCGCAAATTCGGCAAATTCACTGTTCCGGACTTTATCGGAGACCGCTACTATTCGCGCAGCGCCCGCCTGATCGGCGTCGTCTGTGCCATTTTCATATCCTTTACCTATGTCGCGGGCCAGATGCGCGGCGTCGGCATCGTCTTTTCGCGTTTCCTGGACGTGTCGATCGAAACCGGCGTAATGGTTGGCATGGCGATTGTCTTCTTTTATGCCGTGCTGGGCGGCATGAAGGGAATCACCTACACACAGGTCGCGCAATATTGCGTGTTAATTTTTGCCTTCCTTGTGCCGGCAATATTTATCTCCATTATGATGACGGGCAGTGCGATACCGCAGTTGGGCTTCGGCAGCACTCTGACGGGAGAGGAGAGCTTCCTGCTCGACAAGCTCGACGGCTTATCCCAACAATTGGGCTTTGCGGCATATACCAGCGGGAACAAACAGACCATCGATGTCTTCTGCATCACGGCCGCGCTTATGGTCGGCACCGCCGGGCTGCCGCACGTAATCGTCAGGTTTTTTACCGTGCCAAAAGTACGGGACGCCCGCAAATCGGCCGGTTATGCGCTGCTGTTTATCGCCGTTCTGTATACCAGCGCGCCCGCGGTTGCGGCGTTCGCGCGCACGAATCTTATCCAGTCAATCAGTGAAGTCAGGATCGACCAGGCGCCGGAATGGTTTAACAACTGGCGGCGCACCGGACTGATTGAGTTTAAGGACAAAAATGGCGACGGCCGGATCCAATACCTCAATTCGGAACGCAACGAGCTGACAATCGACCGCGATATTATGGTGCTCGCCAACCCCGAGATCGCCGGTCTGCCCAACTGGGTTGTAGGGCTGGTGGCTGCCGGCGCTCTGGCGGCGGCGCTGTCGACAGCGGCCGGCCTGTTGCTCGTTATCTCAAGCTCTGTTGCTCACGATTTGTTTAAGAGGACGCTGCGGCCGCGTTTTACGGAAAAACAGGAACTGCGGACAGCACGCATCGCCGCTGCTTGTGCGGTTGTCATCGCCGGCTACTTCGGCATCAATCCGCCGGCATTTGTGGCGCAGGTTGTGGCCTTCGCCTTCGGTCTCGCGGCGGCATCCTTTTTTCCGGCGATCATTATGGGAATTTTTTCCCGGCGGATCAACAAAGAGGGCGCCATCGCCGGGATGGTCACCGGCCTGCTCTTCACTGCCGCCTACATCCTGTACTTCAAATTCATCGATCCCGGCGCAAACAATGCCGCCCATTGGTGGTTGGGTATTTCACCCGAAGGAATCGGTACGATCGGAATGCTGATTAATTTCCTGGTAACAGGCCTTGTAAGTCATCTAACGCCCCCGCCGCCGGAAGATGTGCGGAAGATGATAGATGAGATCAGATTGCCCAGGGCCAACGCAATCGGCTCGTATCAAGCCGAAGCCTAGAGCGCAATCGATTGTGCCGAGCTGCATGGAATTCGGTCTGCGGCAAAACCTGATCGACAAGATCACGTGCATGGAACCGGAAGCAGTTTTTTAATTTGCAGACTCGCACGACAAAGTCAATCTTAAAGTTGACAACTTTAACCGAAAGGATCTTATTTTCTTTGATACTGCAAATTGTCATCCATTCTGGCAATCGATGCCACTGCTTTGATTCCCTTAGCTAAGCTGACTACCGAAAATCCGCGGAAAAATTAGGCTGTTTTACCGGTCCCATTAAGCCCATTTGAGATATTCCCGCGAACGTGTTCATTGGTGTTCTTTCTCAATAGTGCTGTGCGTGTAGAACAACCGAGAACACGATCAGGAATTATTTACGGCATTTTTGCTGCACACCACAGGGAAAAATATTAAGAACACTCATTGAGATCGTAAATTGACTCTTGTGAATTGAGACCTACAGTCTGACAACTGACTATGTACGTCATCTCAAAGAGGGTAGGTGATCGAAGCACTCATCAGAACGTCATATGCATTCGTGGTACCGTCAACTGGAAACAGTACCGGCCGAATCGTAATCTCGTAACCGGAAGGAACCAGATCGTTGTGAAGCATCACAGGCACGGGATTACTGAAATTGATGTTGCCAGTCGAGAGATCAAATACTCCAGTGGCTGACTGTGTTCCCGAAAATTCTCTGATATTGTTATTGCCGCTCGGTAAGCCGTTAATATGCAAGGGGGCAATATGGGCATCCATCTGTGTAATAATGGCAGCGACTTCCGTTCCCGGGTCATTGCCAAAAGCAACGTCAAAAGTGCCGGTAACATCATTTATTCCGACCAACTTTTGCGATTGTGTGACATTGCCGCCGGCATCGATATCGACCTGATTGAATATTTCAAGTCCGTTAATAGAACTGGCCACGAACTGAAATTTTGCCGAAGAGTTTTTGGCGACTGTGCCTGCAATTTTGTACACTCTCCAACCGCCGCCGCTTTTACACCAGCAAGGGTCATAGCGAGTTACACCGGGCGCCAGGCAATAACAATCCTTCCAAGCTACCGGGAGACCCGTGCTCTCGACACTTCTGCAGGTGCAATTTCCACCGCATGGAGCACCTTCGGGGTTACAGGATGATCTGAAATGATTGAGGTGGCGCTCGCAGCCTGAAGATGATCCGGTGCCAGCGATGAGAGCTGTACGATCAGAAGTCATAAATACCAGAGTCAGTATTGCTACAGCAGCAATGCCGAATAATAATGCCAACGAACGTGGGCGTTTAAGGTGCTCAGTCATAGCAAATCTTCCCAATTAATGATATAGAGTATGTGAATATATAATATGCGATGGACTGATTATTTGGGTATAGTCGGAATCTCAAGCATAATGTCAGGCCTTCGGAACAGGGCAAACTGATAGCGTAGCAGATAGATCGACAATACTAACTCTCCTCAAAAACAGCTCAACGAGTTGCAGTATTTAGGGAGCAGGCAATAAAAAAAATCGGTCTTTAGCCCGAGAAGTGTGTTAACTACCTCCCAGGTTGCAGATTTTCCCGTTTGTGTATTGTGTTTAACAGCCTTGCAGGCAGTTGTGCAAAAGTCTCAGTAAGTGTTGAAAGTCTTTTGAGTTCGAATTGCGCAAAAATTGTTCATTCAGATCTTGCTTGACAAGACGAAATGACTTTGTTGCTAATTCGCAATCAGCGTGCAACGCTGCAATAACATAGCCGTTCTCGACTGCTATTGCGCAATTTGCCCTTACTGTTGACGAATTTCAGAGAATGCCAAGCAGGTCCATTCATCGCTTGCGGAACAGCGATTCTATGCCTCTTGGAAAACTCTCGATTTGTCTTGCGGAAAATAGGAGACTGACAGCGCATGTATTGTCATGCACGCTATCCAAAAGAGATGGGCTGGAATAGTGCTGAGTGAATGGAAAAAATTAAAACAGCCTAATTCTCAAGGACGTAGTAATTTTTACCAATCAGATCTGAATAGGCCCCGTGAATAAAGATAACTCGTAGCTTCGGTAGCGTTCTGATAAAATAAATTTCAACCTGAATAGCAGTGCAGGTTAATTGTCAACCATTCGTCAAATCTTGATGGCGAAAATATACTACAATCATTTCCACAATGCAATAGAAAAATATGATTCCTTATTCGTTCGGATTAAACGAGTTCGCCAGTTTTCACGTTAGATTGTACCTCAAATTCGATGCGATAGTGTCAGACATGCAGGGGTATCGCAAATTCCAATTGCTGTTCCGGCGGGCCCGTGAGTATTAAATAATTGTTTTATCGATAGAGCACTGTGGGTCGACTCCTGCGAGCCAAATTCCACGAGTAGTTTAAATCTGTCAGGAAGAATCTTGTGAATTGCTCAACCCATATGAAGATCGCTGGAAGAAATTACATTTCCGCTGCTTGGAATTGATGCTGCCAATGGTGAACCCGACGACCAAAGATAATTCTAGGCTTGATCCGCGTCGTCGATCGGCATCGAATCATTTATGCACGGTTATTGCGCAAAGTCTACGAAACTAGGCAGCCGAGATCACGCTGCGAAGTGCGGAGATTGCCAGAAGATGCTGCCATTGAACATAATTATGACGGTAACGGCGTAACAGAAGACCTGGAATTTGTACTTCACATTATCCAACCTCTTTAGAATTCAACCGCTCTTGTGCCGCTAAGCTGTCAATCTGAGATAAAAGCGAAGCATTCTCGCAATATTGCAACTTGCGCTGTTAACGGTCCAGGTTAAAATGCCGGTAGCATACTGACAATTCCCTTGGTCCTGCAAAAGATTGCAGGCCTCAATTCCATAGACAGATATGGTGAGGAAGTTCCATGATGTAGCAGCAGACAGTCCTATTTAAGAACAACAGCCTTCGGGACAATCAATTCCGTCAGCTTCGATCGTTCCAGGTCTTCTCGCTCAAATCCCTGCGGCAGCTTATTGAGTTTGCGGGCAAGATCGACAAAAGACTCGCGGGCTGCAGGTTCGCTGCTGTATACCTGCTTGGAGTGCAGCGAGAATGTCCCGTCGGCGTGTTTAATGACGACATATTCGCCGGCGTCCAGCACATCGAGAAAGACGCGGCACCTGTCCTTGTCGGCTTCGCTCAGCTGACTGCCGAATTGAACTACGAAACGCGGGCCGGGCGAATCACGAGAAATCGGAGCGTCCGCAGAACCGTCCCTATCGTCAGTGTTGTCCACGAGCTCCTTGCGTCTGTCCTCTCGCCGCTGCGCGATTTCCTTGCGACGCTCTTCGCGATGTTTACCGGTCTTGCTGACATAGCGGATGTATTCGGGCGAGTCGTAGCCGCAGCGCCCGATCGTATACCACTGATTGCTTTCTTCGGTCACGACCTCGAGATAAACGGTAAAACGGCGGTTGAGCGGCACATTGCAGGGTTCGCTAATGAGGAGCGCTTTCGAACTACCGGCGGTAGCTTCCTCCTTATAGCGATAGGTTTCCGTTTTGCGGCCGTCATTCTTCAGATCGGGGTCGATATGTTTGCGTGCGATCGGTGTCAGCGCCAGGTCGTCGATCGGCAGGTTGCCGTCACAGCGCTGCGTGCCGAAGATACCGAAGCCGTCGGCCTTAAACACTATCTGATTGCTGTCCAGATACTTGCGAAATAGTGCGTTGTCGGCCGCCATTTCCTTTTTGATCGTTTCGGCGGTGAAGTAGGCCCGCAGCTTTGATAGAAAGACATTGCCTTCTTGTCCGCCGCCCGGCAGGTTAATACGTCCGCCGCCGGGTGTCGCTGCCGAGCTTGCCCACATGTTCTGTCCGGTCGGGATCAATAGCCCGCCGACTTCAATGTCGCCGTCGCAGGAATAGCGTCCGGGCGTCAGGCGACAGGGGTCGGTAAAACCGTGGACCGTGATCCGCAGGATGGGCTTCATCCCAAGGCAGTTCTTTTCGAATTGCTGCAGGACATCGGCGATCTTACGATAAATGCGATCCTGAAACTGCTGATCGATCCGCTCCGTGGCATCCTGATAATTAAAGTCGAAAGGATCGACGAAGGCCGAAGGCTCGAGTGCGCCGCTGTTCCAGCGTTGGCTGAATTCCGAATAGTTATTCTTTGTGTTGGGCTTCCAGTAACCGGTAATGAAATAACCCAGGCCATGCTGATCCTTGAAGCTTACGGAGTCACGTATCAGCCGGCAGTCCAGACGGAAGGTATCGCGCATGTCGCAATTGTCGCGTCCGGCGGTTGTGATCGTCAGGTATTTTTCCTTCGCCACACAGTCAAAGCAGAGCTCGTCAAGCTCGGCCAGTTCGGCGCGGTAGCTCGCATTCGGCTCGAGTTCCACCATCGTTCCCGCCGGTATATTGCGCAGGGTACCATCGGACTTATGCAGGTTGATCGAGATCGGACTTTCAAGGGGCCGCCAGCCCTGGTCATCCAGTCCTTCAGGATCGAAGAGGCGATACAAGACTTCGAGCTCAACACAGATCTTGGGCGCGGGAAAGTTAATCGCATAGAGATCCAGGCCGCGCTTTCTGCGACTGAACTCGGGCTGCTCCTGCGACTGCTCGTCAGGGTCGGGACTCTCAAAATTGCGGTTGGAGCTCAAAAAAAGGACCGGCTGCTCGCCGGGCATCACCCAGGGAAACATATCATCGGCCGGCGTATTGTAGGCCAGTCCCTCGGGCAGCAGCGGGCGCTTCTGATACTCCTTTTTCAGCGACTCTTCGAGCAGCAGCGGCGCCGACTGCGGCAGCCCGTCGGCGCCCAGCTTAACCCGGTAAATGTCGTAATCGCCCGTCGACTGCAAAGAGGCTTTCCAATCCGAGGCGAAGTAGAGAAAACCTTGGGCGTCGACGTGCGGCGTGATGTCATTACCGGAGCTGTTAACTTGCGTGAGCGACTTCGGCTCGGACCAGCTTTTGCTATTGTCATCGAAGCGGGCGTACCAGATATTTTTATCACGGCTTTTGTTGACTTCGCTTCGTGAGCTTTCCGTTGGATCGGTCGGCCGGTTCGACACGAAATAGAGCGTCCGCCCATCCGGTGTGAGCGTCGGCTGCGTGTCCCAGGCCTCAGGGTCGTTGATCTCCGTCAGAGGGCGGAGCGTCTTAAAATTGTCATCGGTGAGATAAAGATTAAACAGCGAACTGGTATTGGACTCCCGTCCACCGTCGACCGCCTGTTCGGCGGCATATATGAATACGTTACGCTCCCGGTTGTGACAGACCGCGCCGCGCACATAGCCGGGGAACTGCTCATCGCGTGGCGAATAAAGTTGCGGCGTACTCCAACCCTCGTTGATCGGCAGGTGTTCGCGGTCCGCAACGGGGCGGGTGGCAAACCAGAGCTCGGCAATATGGCTTTTGACCTTTTGTTTACCTCGTTCATTCACTTCAGCGCGATCGCTGGTATAGAGCAGCGTATCGTTGGCGCCGGTCGCTCCCGGGATAAGCAGCGGGTTGTAATCGTTCGTAACCGGCGAGACGTGATTGACCGGCGAGTTCAGAACGCCGCCGCCCGGAAGCTCGGCCCGAAGTGAAGGCGCCGCGCCGCAGAGGACAGCCAGAACGCTGCACAATCCAAGTCCGGCGACCCATCGCCGTCCCAGGCCCGCCGGACCATACTGAAAAACAAGGCCACTGATACGAATCAAAAAGCGTGTTGTCATCATTGGAAGCTTACCTAGTTGCAATCGGAAACAATCACCGGGTAAATGACAAAGAAGCCGACGTTGGCCGTCCGCGCCTGAGTTGTGCCGTCATCGACGCGATTAATATAAATCAGGCCGAACTGATTGCCGCCGGCTTCCCGGAAGCCATAGATCTTACCGAGATCGGCCGGACTCAGCGTTACACTTACTTCATCGTAGCCGTCGAAATCAGCGAGCGCGCAAAAGTTCGGAATGACGGTGCCGCAGACATCTTTAAACAATTCCGGCGTCGTAATGATGTCATCCAGGGCATCAAGATGTTTAAAGCCTTCGAAGGTCGTACGCGAAGTGGACGGATTGAGCGGATCGCTCAGCCCCACAGGACGCAGGTTCAGCGTCGGCGCCTGACCGACGAATGGATTCTGGACGGCTCTGTCACCCACGGTGACGAAAATGTCGCCGCGCGAGGGCATCTGGTCCAGTGGCACCGGCGGCGTCAAGTTAGCCGCCTCGTCGTCGCTGCTGCGGAAGTCGTGAAAGGAGAATATCTGATAATCCGCCCGCGTCGGCTGATTGATCGTCAACTGCCCGAAGGCAAAGAGCTCCGGCAGCGGCACGAAATTCGGACAGGTCGTCACAATCGCGCAGACCGTGTCCACCTGCACGCAGGCCGGCGTGCGGGTGGTAATGACGATGCAGTAGGTGCTGTCCGACGTTAAAGCATTGCTGCCGCGGGTCCGCACATCCTGTTCAAGCTGATCCATCGTCGGCGCATCAAAAGTCACGTCGACACTGCGTTCGCTGCCCGGCGAGATGCTGAAGCTACGGGGCTCAAGGTTATAATATTGCAGGTCGTCGACGCCGTCATTGGGCGTAAAGTCCTGAACGGTGATCGTGACGTCGAGATCGTCGCAGACGGTTTCCGGCACACGCAAGCGGTAGGCGCGGTTGACGATATGCGAGAGGCCCGACGGGGCGCTCGACGTAAAGATCGGCGGGTCGAACTCCACCAGAACGCGTTCGTCATCGCGGGTGGAAAGCAAGACCGAGTCAGGGCGTTCGCCGAGCAGATCTTCGCGATTATCGGCTACATAAAGGGGGCAGCCCGCCTCGCAGCCAACACCTTCCAGCGGTACGGTCAGATCGCAGCCCGGTTCGCTGCCTCGCGGCAGAATGCGCAGGACGGCTGTTTCTTCGAAGCGGCCGGCCGCCGTGGGAGTGAAGACAAACTCCAGCTCGAGGTTCGCCCCGGGAATCAGCGTCGTCGGCAGAACCGGCGCGGCCAGCGCAAAGGGTGCCGCAACATCGGGCGGGTTGATCGTGACGTCGCAGGGCAGGGTGTTGCTGAACACCAGTCGTACTAATGATTCGGAGCTGCCGACTTCCACGGTGCCGAAATCAAAGACATCGCTAGTGACATCTTCGCATTCACAGCGCGGCTCGACCACAGTAGCTTCTAGAGTCAGGTCTATCGTGCCGCGGGCGCTGTTACATAGGCATTCCACTCTGATCGCCTCGGCGTTCTGGCTGAATTCACCGACGTTGACGGTGCTGACGAGAAAATGAAAGACCGCCGACCGTCCGCCGGGCAGCACGAATGAGCCTCCCTGCGGCACGGCATCTACATTAATCGACTCCAGCCTGAAGGGCTCGACGAGACCCAGATCGCCTGCGTCAATCTGCAGGTCGCAGCCGGGCGGCGCGCTCAAGGTCCAGAAGTAGCTATAGGACAATTCACCAGGCGGCGTATTCTGCACGAGCTCGGTGTTCGGCGGCGTCTGGTCATCGACAAAAACGAGGGTTTCGTCAATATTCAGATCGTCGCAGTCGACAACCGTAATCCGGTCGTAGAAAATTCTGATAAGGGTATCGCTGCACATTGGAAAAGGTTCGATCGTGCGCGCCCGGCCGCCGGCATCGACTTCAAGCTGATAGATTTCGCCGCTGATCAGAACATCCAGGTCGGTAAAAATTGCGCCGGTCGGCAGTGCCGTTTGTTTACTGTCGATCAGCACATTGCCGGTCGGCTCGACTTTGATCAGGTCGACAGTTGCGCCGGCAAGCAACTGCGCCGGCAGCGGCGGGCCCGGTCGTTCGTAGACTTCAACCCGCAGTATGGGCGCGAAGGTCTCGTCAGTGGGTTCGACGGTTTCCGAACATCCGTACATCAGAGCGAGAAGCAAAAGTAGCAGAGCCAGGCCAGGGCCGACGATACCTGTCCTGCGCTGAACACTCTTCGGGCCGAAAGAAAGCTGCATATCTATATCTCGTCTTGTGAAGCTTGATGGAGAAATTGCTTACCAACTGAGGCCAAAGCGCAAAATGACCGATGTCGATTTCCGGTACGGATGGCGCGCGTCGTCCTGGACGTCCGGACAGCATTCGATTTGCGGCAGCGGCATATTCATCGTCCGGATACCGAGATCGAGCGAAAAGTCCATGTCGCAGCCCCAGGCCCAATCGTGGCCGACACCAAGCGTGTAAAAGTAGCGCTGGCGGTCGAAGTCCGGCCCGAAGACGGGCGCTTCCGTTTGTGTATCGAAGGGCAGACCGAGGTCGGCATACAGATAGAAGGTGTTGCAACAGGGCTGGAGCAGGGTATTGTCCGGATTTGGCTGGAATGAGTAGCGCCCGTGAATCGCCAGCGGCAGGAAGATAGCGCCATCGACGGGCCAGATGCCCAGCAAGGGTCCCAGGAGAAAGTGATGTTCCTCGTCCAGGCTCCAGAGGCCGGCCGCTTCGACACCAAGGACCAGATTCGAGCCTCCCCGGTCGAAATTGATGAAGGACGAGGGGTAGGGCTCGAAGCCGTTCGCGGTCTTGTGCTGATAGGTTTCATCGTCGACGGCGCGATAGCCGATCAGACCGCGCACTTCAAGTTTGTGCATCCCCAGGAAGCCGAAGTCGCGCAGGCGGCAGCATTTATCAATCTCGATCGTATCGGCCTCGACCTCGTAGGGCGAATGAATCGGGTCCGCCAGTGTCTCGATGCGCTTGACGCGGGAGACCGGTATTCTGTACTTCGCTTTTTCGGGATCGTCGCAATCGATGAGCGCGATGACAAGGTACCTGCTCTCGTTTTCACTGTTGCCGGGAATTATTTCGGGCTTGACCGCGCAGGGTATCACGCGCAGCGCTTCCCCGGCGGGCGAACAGTGGTTGGGGACGGTATGGCCGTCAGCCAACACGACATTGTACTTGTGTACCTGATCCTCGTCCTGGGGATTGGCCGCCAGCCAGACCGAAGGCAGAAATGTCAACAGACAGGCGAAACAACAAATTCGCACAAATCGCTGTGCAAGAATGCGCGGCGTCAGCATCATAAGCATCATAGGTTGAATACCAGGAATCGGTTTGCGTCTCAAAGAATGAACAACATCGTCATGAGCTGATGCTCAAGCACCGAAGTGAGAGAGAATTCGGGCATCCGACGCAGAGTCGCGCCTTGCCTGCCCGCTGGTAGCGCGGGAACATGTGATCCATGGTGCGGACCGCCCTGGAAAAGAGCATCGACCCGGCAGAATAGGACACATTGCAAATATACGGTATCATGGTATACGAAGCACCACGTATATGCTGCGTATTTTTCTGAATAATCGGTCATTTTTGTTTCGCAAGCCCGGAGAGAGCCGCAGAGGTGACAAGGAAACAGGTCCTGTGCAGGCGAGACCAGGGAGCGATTTGCTCGGGAAAAGCCTTCGCAAATCGCGGTTTGCGGATAAAAAATGCGTTTTAGGTCCCCATTCGCCTAATCGTGAAGCCGATGGGCGAATTGCAGGGCCGCAGGAGGCTGCTTCCGCCGGCTGCTACTACCAGCGTCACTGTATACGATTCAGTCGAATTGCAGAGTAGAATTACGTGGTGTCTTCGTAGTGCATTTCGCGATTGGATTGTATATATTGTTAATTCCGATTCGACACTACAACTGCTTGACTATACTTGTCGATTAGTTAAGTCACAGCCCTGGCTGAGATCAGATCCGGCGTGCTCATCGCGGAGCTGCCTGTTCAATATGTTTAACAAATTTCCGGTAAGCATTAGGGAAAAACACTATGAAAACTCAATCAATTATGCGCATCGCGCTGGTCGGACTCTTACTGTTGCTGCCATATCTATTGTCGGCACAAGAAAAACAGAGCTCGAAATCCAAGACACTTAAAAATACCAAATACGGTCTGGGCTTTCAGGGCACCTTTCCGGCCAACGGCCTGAGCGGCGTGATGAACTTAACGGATAAGACCGCCGCACAGGCCATCATCGGCTTTTTCGGCAGCCTCAATACCTTTGCGGCCAGAGGCCTGTACCGCTTCCAACAGAAAAACTTCTGGAATGCGTATGGCTACGGCATGATCGGAATCTGGACCTATTCAGGTCTCGAGTTTGTCAGATCGCGAGGTCGACTTGAAGAAACGACGGAGGCGGTATTCGGATTCGGCGCCGGTGCGGGAATCGAATATGACTGGCGCGCGCTCAGCGCCGACTTACCGCCGATAGCCTGGAATCTTGAACTCGGCCTTGGATTTGTCGACTTCGACAGGGTCGACTTCAGCTTTTCGACTATTCTGTTCGGCGCGGGGATCCATTACCGCTTTTAGGGCAGTTAACACCGCCAGCGAGTTTACAGATTCAGCTTTTGGTCGGGATGTTTGTTGAACAGCCTCAGACATCCATTACCCGAAACGCTTAGTCGTTTATCGGGGTCACAATGCCGTCGTTGACATTGCCCAGCTTGATGTTGACGAGTATTTCATGCAGGGTTTCGGCGGCCAGGCCGTGCAGGGCCAGGCGATAGGCCGCACTGTAGGTCGTAATGGGAATCATCGGATGTTTATTGTTGACCAGCCCCAGGTGCCCCGGTGTTCCCAGGATCCTGGCGGTATAGATAGCGATTGTCTCATCCAGTTGGAGGGAATTGGAAGCCCTGACAAAGTCATTCGCTGTAAGAAAAAACTGATAAAAGGGAGTGAAGAGCTCGATGGCCGAGCGCAGATCCAGGATATTGCTCCGCCCCCTGGGAAATTCGATGTGATCAAATTGATCGACCGTTATCATGCTCAGGTCGAGTTTTCTGACCGTGCTGATTGTAATGCTCTTTTCTTTTAACTCAGTGTTAAGATTGATGATGAAATTATAGAGGTTCAGGTCGTGCTTCAAGAACAGGTCGTCTTTGACATCTTCGAAATCTTTCGGCTTCAGTGGACTGGTTTTTAATTCCAATCCTTCAATGTTGGCCGCGATAAACTCCAGGATCTCGCTGCCGACGTGAAAGTGCCGGAATATCAGCAGGTTGGCATCGGGGCTGACGAAGTGTTTGAGTCCCCAGGCCAAAATACGATGCAATGTCTTTGACGAATTGAAAATAGTTGGCAGGATGAATTTGATTACATGAACGAAGAACATGGCGATCTTCGAAAAAAAGTGAATCAGCGGCAGCAACAATCGCGCGGAGGCTGAATTATTATCACGCATCAGCGCCTGCTTTGTGCGAAGGTTAATCGGAATGCTGTCGTCCAGATACATCGCCAGCCATGGATTAGGATCGCGGCTGTCGTGCGCGCTGCTATCTAAGAGATCTTGCATAGGCTGCTCATGTTTAATAGTTGCCCAATTCTTCGAGCTGCATCAGGTACAACCTGGCCGTTGTTTTTGCTGTTTTGACTATCCTTTGGGCGATTGCCTGATCCATCCGCGGATGATTGAGAGCCTCCTCCAGACGCTGAAAGTGATTTTCATCCGCCAGGCCATGATACGTAAAAAAGGAAACCTGATCGTCATTGAGTTGCAGTTGGTCTTTGATCAGCTCTCCCCAGTAGCCCGCCAGGCGCTTGCCGATGCCTTCGATGATAAACATTGCGCCCAGGAGATCGATGGGGTTCGGCTTACTTGCCTGTTGGAAAATAAATGATGAAAGCGCCAGACTGCCGATATTTTTTTCAGCGCTTCGAATGCCGGCAAGTGATTCGCCGAGGGCCTCATAATTGCGTTCGAGCATCTGAAAATCCTTGTGTTCGGTAGCCGTGTGTTTGATGAAAGCCGAACGCAGATCAAACAGGTCGATATCAATGTTGGAGGCGGCGCGGGCAATCCACTGCGAGCCGTCGATTACCTGTTGTCGTAAATCGCGCAGCAAGAGTTTGTAGTCGTCCAGGCTCAGGCTGCCGTCATGAATTTTGGCAACGACGGGAACCTTCAGCAAACGCGTCTCGAAGTCGAACCACACTTGCGCAAGCTGCCGTACCAGCCAGGCCGCCGTCGGTGTATCGGCCAGCGCCAGCCCAGGCGCTTCGATTTCGCGAACCGGGTAGCTACCCCGCGCGGCTTCAGACTCACCCACCACGCTCAGCTTCATAAACGAAGTAATAAAGCGGCCGCTCTCGGGCACCATACAAAGGATGACATCGCCGGCCTGTAAACGGCCCGAATACATCAGCTCTTCCAGCATAATGTAAATCGAAGCCGCGCCGGTATTGCCTTTGCTGCGCAGGTTGTTGAACCACTTTTCGTCCGGGATGGCTGCGCCCCCTTTCCGCAGAAGCTCTTTGATCGACTGTTTAAAGAATTCGGAAGAGTAATGGCAGCAAAGCCAATCGATTTCGTCCGCTCGGATCGCCCCCCGGTCAATCAGCGCGAAATAATGAGCCACGCCGGTCTGCATTACTTTGTCCAGCAGACGGATGTCCTGCTTCAGGTTTAAGGCGCCCGCCCGGGACGCCGCCTCGAAGTCCGGGTAATCCAACCAGGTCGCCCCGTGCTCATCCGCCACTGAACTTGTCCCCGCATACATACACAGGGGAAATTGATGGGCATGGGATTTAATGTCGATCCATTCGATTTTAAGCGAGAGACCCCGAGCGTTCGTTTTGTTGCCGAGCATAAAGGCGCCGGCGCCGTCGGAGAGCATCCAGCGTAAAAACTCGGTGTCGAAGGGCATTGCTTCGATGTTCTGCGCTTCAAAGCGCGACGCTTTAAACATGCGACTGGCAAATTCGCTGCCGACGCAAATCGCATTCTGTTTCTCACGGCACCTGATCTGCGCATAGGCATGTTTTAAGGCCATCATGCCGCTCGCGCAAACACTCTGAAAACTGGCTACTTCACATTCCGCAAGACTCGACTCGGCATGCACCATACTGGCAAAACCGGGAACCGGCAGGTCGCCCTGTGTTGTGCCGCTGCATAAGAGCTCCACGTCGCTCGCTCGGAAGCCGCTTCTGGCAAGCGCATGCTCAACAGCCCTCGCCGCCATCTGCGCATTGCTGTGCGTACTTTCCTGCATTTTGTTAAGCGCATAGTAGCGTTGCTCGATGCCGTTCTGCTTGACGATACGCTTCCGCGCGAGGCTGGCCTTAGCATTGACCCTGCCCAGGTATTCTTCCATCTCATCATTTGTAACGGGCTCGTTCGGCAAAAAGACGCCGGAGCTTGTTATGTAGACGTTCTCCATAAACGGTCTTTCTTCTCTTCGTGGAATACAATCAGCCTGCCGGAATCCGACCATGATGTAATCACTACGATGGAGTCAGATTGATATTATGCGCCGGATCCCGGCAAGCACTGTCTTCAGCTTCAGTTTCAACCGGAGCAGGGGCCTGTCTGAACCTAATACATCAAAGGTTTTTGTCACTGTCGGCGGCTTCTTTTACCCTACGCAGTGGTATAGTTAAACAGCTTTGTGCAGCGGATGGAGATACACGCCGTGATGC
Organism: Candidatus Kapaibacterium sp.; assembly: GCA_028284775.1. Lineage (GTDB taxonomy): Bacteria > Bacteroidota > Ignavibacteria > Kapaibacteriales > UBA7675 > JANQRB01. The sequence goes on from JANQRB010000068.1 coordinate 31,706, forward strand.
GATCTGCTTCGGGGGCGGCAGGTTCCACCGGCGGAACTCGCTCAGTAGCTAAGCCGAATTTCCGAAACGTGAATCCAGCGATTGGATGAGGCTTGCAGTACAGGCGAGCCAGCTCACATCCGCTTGCCTGTTATCGATTATCAGAGGGAGCTTCCGGCACACTGCGCGCGATAACTGTCGTCGAACCTGCCGCGCCCGGCTGCGCGCCCGGATCGCCTTTGTCATTGCGAACAGCCCGTAAATGCCGGTTCGGCGCGGCGGCCGAACTTTTCTTGCCACCTTCGGCAACTTTTTCTGTTATATGTTGGCAGTGCAGCTGTCTATCGCTATCAAGGGCGCTCAGGGCAATTTTTCTATTGACCGACATGCAGATGGACGTATCCGATAAAGAACTGTATCGCCGGCTTTCCGGCTCAAAAAAGGCAGCTCAGGCGGCTTTCAGTCAGCTTTACGATCGCTATGAAGCGCGCATCTATACCTACTGCTATCGGATACTGGACGATAAGACCAAGGCTGAAGATATTCTCCAGGAAGTGTTCGTGCGATTCTACGAAAGTGTCCGGGCGGGCAGGGAGGTGGCCAACGTATCCTCCTATCTCTTTCGCATCGCACGCAATCAATGTCTGAACGAAAAGGCCCGCAAGAGTAACGCCAATGTTGAATTTCAGGAAGAGATGACATCCCGTGAAGATCAATCCTACGATAAAACGGAATTCCTTAATCTCATCGAAGCGGCGCTGGAAACGCTGCCGGATGACTACAACGAGATTCTGGTGTTGCGAGAGATCGAGGGCTGTTCCTACGATGAAATCGCAGCGGTTACCGGCGTGCAGCCCAGCGTGGCGCGCGTGCGCGTTTACAGGGCCAAGCGCATGATCCGTGACGTTCTGAAGCCCTTTCTCAACGACCTAGTAGTTTAGCTATCCCGACAGGTAAAATTTTGCAAAACGCAGCGCACTATCCTTCGCCCTCCGAGATGCTTTTTACCTATCTCGACGGGGAACTCGACCCGGGCGATGAAACGACTCTCTTTCACTATCTGCAGACCAATGACGATCTCCGCGTCGAAATGCGCGAGCTCCTGAATCTGCGCGAACACATGCATCGCAAGTTGTTGCACCCCTCCAGCAGCGTGAAATCGACCGTGATGCAACGCGTGGGCCTGCAGAGCGGACGGGCTAGCTTTTTCCCGTTGGGATTTCGCGGCGGGGCGGCGGGCGCAGGCGGGCGAAGTTTCTTCAAGGGACTGTTGCCGGTAGTGACCGCGATCGTCGGCGCGACTCTTAGCGCCGTGTTTTTTGTCATGACGGCCGGCGACAAGCCGCTGCCCGGACCCAGGGGCGGAATTGTATCGGCATCCGCCCTTGAAAATTCCTTGAGCGAGGCAAGTGCTCCGCTTTTTTTCGCGCGGGAGGGAGTCGGCGCCGCGACCCCGACGCGGGTTGGCGCAGTTCGTGATCTCGACAAAGCCGTCGAGCGGGGCAGTCAGGTCGTAGCTCAAGAACATGGCAGCCGGGATAAGTTTCGCGAAGCAATTGCTCACACCACACAGAATATCGTGAGCGGTCCGACTGAAATCGAGGCGACGCAGCCTATCTACCTTGACGATGCGATGTTTCTCCGGAACAATGCGATGCTTGCCGCAGTCGAGGCGGCGCCGGTGCCGCTTGAGCCGATACCCGAGGCCTACCTGAAGTCAATTTCTTTGTCGTCGAGACCCGCGCCGATCCAGGCTCTGTCGTCATTTGCGGCCGGTCTTCGATCATTCAGCAGCCGTTCCTTTCCACGGCCCGTCACGATGCCGCAGTCAGCTCCGATTTTCAACAACATGGCGGTCTCGCTGAGCATGGAGCTCTCCGGCCACAGCAGCATTTTTGTTGAGCTGGGGCAGGAGGCCTTCTCCCAGAAATTCAGCGGGATCGAGGACGATCAGGCAGTCGAGTATCAACAGAACCTGATGCTTCCCTGGGTCGGTCTGGGCTTCGGCCAAAGCTACAACGAGCCGATCTTCCATGCCTCGCTCCTGCCATTCAGTCGGATTGTGGCGGGTATCAGCGAAGCCGGTCCGCTCAGTCGATTATTGCTGGGCGTCCGCTATCGGATTGATAATCTTGATCTGCATTTCGGGATCGAAGGCGCCGTCCTGGCTTACCGGTTTCAGGAGCAGTGGTTTGCCTCGCCGAAACTGGGCTTCAGCTACGGATTACAGGTGAAAATTTAAACTCGAAATTATTGCGGTTCGAAATGATAATGCGAAAACTAAGTGTAGAAGTGGTAACAAACTTCAGGCTGATCTTGATCTTGGCAGCCCTCCTGGCCCTTGCCTCGACCGCTTGCAAACAGGCTACGGACTTCGATGTCGAACGGCGCCGCAACGTCGTTGAGCCGACTTCAGATAGTCCATTTCGTCAAAAGTATGAATACGACATCAGTTTCAACATAAGCGGCCTCGGATACACGAATCAGCGCATTACGATCGATGAGCTCTATACCTGGTCCGTGACGGAGCGCGACACGATTGTCAACATCTTCCTGCAGGGATCGCATGTTGAGGGGCTATTCGACACGGTGAGTCTACATCTCAACTTTTTCGGACGCCAGGATAGGATATCGGCAAGCTCCGACGGCGCGTTTGTTAAATACAAGCCGGGCGATTTTCGGGACGGTCCGGTGGTGCTTGCGCGTTTGGATGAGATCGGCAAACAACTCAGCGGCTCATGGCAATCGCTCATTGCCGTCAATCGACTTGACCTCGAACAGGAAATTTTCGTCGTCACTTTCAACGGCGTAATGCTTGTTGACTCGCAGACTCCCGGTGACCAGCCACTGGAGATTAATAGCGGATTGTTAACACTCCGGGCGCGCTGAGAAAGGCGTGTTCCGGTTTCATTTCAATTGAGTCAAGGTCAATTTTGGCCACAGATCGCCGGCTGCGAGAAAGCCGGAAGATAGTACTTTGATCAAACTTTTACCGGAACACTAACTATGAAGTTGTTAATTCTGCTCCTGGTTTTTGCAGGCATGTCAATGTCGGCCGGCGCGCAAACGGAGCTCAGGATACAATGGTGGCAGGCGGGATACAGCCGGACCTGCGCCGGCGCGGAGTATTCGGCGGATGGCGAGCGCATATATACCTTCACCTCGATGTTTGAAGGCGAGGAAACAGTCCGCGAGATTGAAATCTGGGACAGAGCAGAAGGCCGCCTGATAGAGTCCTTCCCGGTCAACGCCTACCTACAACGAATCAGTTTGTCCGCCGACGAGTCCTATATGATCGGTATGGAAAGTCCCCTCGCCGGGCCCACCATCAGGGTCTTTGACCTGAAGAACAAGACTTTCCTGCGAGACGATCGACCCGACAAGGCCGAGATGTTTAGCTACGTCTGGGAATTTTCCTTTTTACCGGAGGGCAGCAGCTATGCCCTAATTATCGCATCAACGCAGCAGGTTGAAGTCATCGACGCGGCCAGCGGATTACAGGAGTACACATTCCCCATTGGTGAGGACAAAATCAAGACCCTGGCATTTTCGCGTGACGGCGGCCGGATTGCCATAGCCTATGAAACGGGCGATGTCGCCGTTTGGAATGTGCTGACGGGCAACCGGGATGAGCTTGTCGAGCTGCCAGCGCCGCCGGAAGCTGTTGCCATTTCCAATGACGGTCTGAGTCTTGCCTATTACAGCGGCAAGGTCGACGATCCCAGGAAAATCAAATATCGCAATCTTGCCACGGATGAAGTTGTATTCGAGTGGGAAACACAGATAGTGCGCTATCCGGGGCTGAAGTTTTCGGATAACGCGCAATTTTTGCTTATCGACGGGGCGCGCAATGCCGCGATTGAGATTCGCAACACGGAGACGCCCAATATTCGGCGCAACATTAACAACTATTTTAATTCAGGGACTGCAAACTTTGCTCCCGACAACAATGAAATTGCCGGCGCAGATAAGAGAGGCGCGCTGCAAAGCTGGGAAGCGAAAAGCGGCAAAGGTCTGCGCAGCTACGCGCAAAAAGAACTGGACAAGCACAATGGAGCGGCAAATGTAGTGCGAATAGCGCCCAACGGTGATTTTATCGCTTCCGCCGGTGACGACGGCACTATTAAATTCTGGGACATGGCAACAGGTGCGCTGCGACACAGCATCGAAGCTCATGGCTCCTCGATACGGGCCTTGGATATCGGTCCTTTCAGCCGACACGTCGCTTCCGGTTCGACGACTCCCGAGTCGATGCTGCACCTATGGGACGTCGAGCAGAACTACAGCAAGGGTGGAAGTGTCGCTGACTTTCAGACCATTACGGCGCTGCAGTATTCGCCGGACTTTCGCAACCTTGTGGTCTGTGATTATAGCGGCACGGTAGGATTGACCGGTTCAGGGGGCGGAGTGGTAAGCGCCCTGGATGATCAGTGGTACAGTGTTAACTCGATTGCATTCTCACCGGATGGACGTAAAATCATTGCCGGCTCGCGCGACCGAACGGTAAAGGTGTGGGTGAAGGGAGGCCTCTTCAATCCATGGATGCTCGAACGGGAATTTAAGGCGGACTTATCCACGAACGATGCACGCCCGGGGATTCAAACTGTCGGCTTTTCGCGCGACGGCACAATCATTATTACCGGTGGCGGTGAATACGCCGTCAGGTTGTGGAATGCCGATACCTACGAACAGCTAGGTCATTACCCGCTGCCGCAAGGCGACCATCGCGGTGCCATCAATAGCGCCCATCTTTTACACAATAACAGCAAGCTGTTAACAGCCGGCGTGGACGGTATCCTGCGAATCTTCGATGTCGCCAGCGGCGCAGTGCTACAGCGATTTGATTCCGTCTTTCAACGCAGCCTGAATCCGATTCAGAGGGTCGAGATTAACTCGGCGGCGCTCTCGATGGATGAGCGCTCCGTGGCACTGGCGGCAAGCGACGGCAGCGTTGTCCTGTTGGAGCTTGGCCAGGGTTCTTCCACCGATGTAGGGGAAACAGACGCTGCTGAGGAGTTAACCCTGCGCATTTCTCCGAACCCGGCCTATCGTACACTCATCCTCAGGCTGCCGGAGGCCGGGAGTGATTCCTTCGAATCTCTCAGCGTATTTTCAGCCCTGGGCAGGAAAGTAGCCGACTATAGTCACGATGTTCGCGCAACGGCTTCGCGCACGCTGACGATTAGCATCGATAATCTGCCGCCGGGGGCCTATCTGTTGCAGTGGAGCAGCGGCGCGCGGCATGCTGCTGCATCACTGGTAGTCGGAAAGTAGGAGAAGCCAGTAAGTTTTTAATAGACGAAACGTCTAAAGCCGGTCTGCTCAGCCGATAGTTGCCGGGCGTCCGCTACCGACTTGAGATTATCGACCTTTTCTCGGGTAGGAGAATTTCGTCGTCTCTTTTAGCGGTGACATGCTCATTAACTCATTGACTCCCGATGACCCGACGCTGGAGGTCAATGACGGATTGTTTATACTCAAGACGCGGCTGTGTTAAGGGAAGCGTGGTCCGGTAGCACATCATTTGAATTAATGTCAGGATTGGCCACAGTTAGCCGGCTCTTAAGAAGCCGGGTGGATGTACTTTGATTAAACTTTTCACAGGAACACATGGTATGAGATTGTTGATTTTAGTTCTGGTCTTTGCGGGCTTGTATGCGTCGGTCGAGGCGCAAACAGAATTCAGCTTGAAGTGGTGGCAGGCGGGATACAGCAGGACCTGCGCGGGCGCCGAATATTCGACGGATGGCGAGCGAGTGTATACCTTCGTCTCGCTGAATGAAGGCGAGGAAACGATCCGTGAGATCGAAATCTGGAAGAGTGCGGACGGCAGCCTGATAGAATCCTTTCCCGTCAACATCCAGCTCGACTGCATCAGGATATCTGCCGACGAGTCATACCTGATCGGTCTTACAGCTCAAAGCGGCGAAGCCAACATCAAGGTTTTTGACCTAAAGAACAAGAAGTATCTGCGAGATGATAGGCCTGACAAGGCAGCGTTTTTTAGCTCCATCTGGGATTTTTCCTTCCTACCCGATGGCAGCAGCTATGCTCTGATCATTCCGTCAACGCAGCAGGTTGAGGTCATCGACGCAGCCAGCGGCTCGCAGGGTTACACCTTCGCCATCGGCGAGGAATCGATAAAAAGCCTGGCATTTTCGCGAGACGGCGGCTGGATTGCCATTGCCTATGAATCGGGCGATGTGGCAGTTTGGAATGTACTGACGGGCAACCGGGAAAAGCTTGTCGAGCTGCCCGCGCCGCCGGAAGCCGTCGCCGTATCCAATGACGGCCAGAAACTTGTCTATTATAGCGGCAATGTTGATGATGCCAGGAAAATCAAATATCGCAATCTTGTTAATGACGAAGTTATTTTCGAGTGGGAAACGCAAGTAAGGCTCTATCCGCAACTAAAGCTGTCGAATGATGCTCAAATCATCGCTGTCGACGGCGCCCGCAACGCCGCGATAGAGCTCCGAAACTTGAAAACGCCCAATATCCAGCGCAACATTAACAATTTTTTCAATCTTCGGACTGCGAACTTTGCTCCTGACAATGAGAAAATCACTGGCGCCGACAGGAGAGGCGTGCTGCAAAGCTGGGAAGCGACAAGTGGCTCAGGCCAGCGGAGCTACACGCAGAAAGAGCTGGTTAACCACAATGGCTCGGCAAATGTAGTGCGAATAGCGCCCAACGGCGAGTTTGTCGTCTCCGCAGCTGACGACGGCATGATCAAAATCTGGGACATGGAGTCAGGAGTGCTGCGTCACAGTATCGAAGCTCATGGCTCCTCCATACGGGCTTTGGATATCGGTCCTTACAGTCGGAATATTGCTTCCGGTTCGACGATTCCGGAGTCGATGCTGCACTTCTGGGACGTCGAGCAGACTCACGGCAACAGCGAAAGTATCTCTGATTTTCAGGCCATTACGGCGCTGCAGTATTCGCCGGATTTTCTCAGTCTGGCGGTTAGCGATTATTTCGGCACGGTAGGATTGACCGGTTCAGGCGGAGGAGAGGTAGAAATTTTGGATGATCAGTGGAGCAGGGTTAACTCGATTGCATTCTCACCGGATGGACGGAAAGTCATTGCAGGCTCGCGCGACCGGATGCTTAAAGTTTGGGTGGAGGGAGGCTTCTTCACTCCTTGGAGTCTCGAGCGGGAATTCCAGGCGGATTCATCCACCAAAGATGATCAGTTTGGGATTCAGACAGTCGGCTTTTCGCGCGACGGCTCGATGATCTTTACCAGCGGCGGCGAAGCAGCCGTCAGATTGTGGAACGCCGACAGTTACGAACAAATAGGTCATTACCCACTGCCGCCGGGTAATTTACCCGCTGTAATCACAAGCGCCCACATACTACACGAAAATAGCAGGATCCTGACCGCGGGGACCGACGGAATCCTCCGTCTCTTCGATGTTGCGACCGGCGTAGTGCTGCAGCAATACGATTCCGTATTACATCGCAGACCGGGTCAATCCCAAATAACTAGAGTTGTGTCGACGGCGCTCTCGATGGATGAGCGCTCCGTAGCGGTGGCGGCGAGCGACGGCAGCGTCATTCTGTTGGAGCTTGGTCAGGGTTCTTCCACCGATGTTTGGGATACCGAATCTGCTGAGGAGCTAAGTCTGAGTGTTACTCCGAATCCGGCCTTTCAAAAGCTCGTCCTCAAGCTGCCGGAGGTCAGGGGTGATTCATTCGAATCACTCAGCTTATTTTCGGCGCTGGGCAGGAAAGTAGCTGATTACAGTCACCATGTTCGCGCAGCGTCCTCGCGCAAGCTGACCATAGATATCGATGATCTGCCGCCGGGCGCGTATCATATTCAGTGGAGTGGAGGACAACAGCGGACAGCCGCGAAAGTAATTGTCGTAAGGTAAGAACGGTGGCAGCGGGCTGAAGACCATTCAATCGTGACTTAACTATTGGAGAAGCGCTTTGCGAAAATCAGCTTAACGCTTCTCCTTTTTCATTTTCCAACTGCCGACATCCACGCTGCAAATCTCCGTACCGCCAATGCTTGATTAACTTGCCTTTGTCAAGTCTTCCTCCTTTGAAAGATTGGCAAGGAAAATAGAGAGAATCTTAACATCTCATCAGCCTTCCCCGTTCAGCGCTCCGTCTGCGCCTCACCCTCTTAAGCGAGAGGAAGGTTTACTATAAACAGCCTGGTTGAAACAGCGCTAGTGTTTTTTCAAAATAGGCTCTGTTCTGAGCTACCGTCTCGCGATCTCTGATATTCAACATGTGTACAACTTTCAGCGCGCCAAGCATCATCCGGACGTCCACACTCAAACGTCCCGTGTCGCTATGCAAACGACGCGCATAAACTTCGGCCAACTCCTCCCACGGTACAATCGCCGCCAATTGTAGCCAGCGATTCTCAGGATCGAGTTTCTCGCGAAACGGATGCTCAAAGCCCGCGAGTGTTAATTGCCTTTAAGACGTGTATCGAATCATAACTGCACATTCTTTACAGGCAAATTCGTGCTTTTCCTGCAATGAGAACAGTAAATTTGTGCTTGTTCGTTAGTTATCACTTTATTTTTCAATGAAATACAGTAGGCAAACTCGCCTTTCAGCAGACCCTACTTAGTTTTCCAGCTATTATGCTTTATATTGCTGATTATGTTGTTGTATTCTACTTAATACCAACGTTATGCCTAAAGAAAACCCAATTTCCGGGTGGCTCATCAGAGAAGAAGCGCACGCTGAAATCTTAGACTTTATCACCTCATCTGCATCAAGCTTATCAGCGCATCCTATTGACTCTACACTCGCTAGCAGAAGCAATAAATGGACTGATTTTGAAATCCTTGGTCATTGCTGTGACGGAACAACAGCTAATACCCAAAGACTCATTCGGTGCAAAAGCAAAAGGTTTGCAAATGAATTTGACTATCATGCCGGCGAATGGATAGATATTCAGCCATACACAGAGTTGGACTGGACGGATTTAGTCAATTTTTGGAGAATCGGAAATATCCATTTAGCAAATTTGTTTTGCAGTTTCTCAGATGAACTCACCAATCTTCAAATTGCATGGGGCAGTGAAACGCGTTCATGTCTTTGGCTATATCATCATCATTTCGTTCGTCACATGCCCCACCATCTTTCGCAAATATTAGGAATCTCTAGCACGTCAACCGACAAGCTCCCGGCTTTCAATATGGATGGGAGTATTTCTATCGCTTAATTCCAACTCGGCATAAGCAAATGCTGCACCGGACCGCCGTCTCATTCGATTCGGACATTCCAGCAGCCCTATTGGGGGTAATGACCGGATAGCTGAGATAAGTGCCGACAATTGGTAACCGAGTTATCAAGTACAATTTATGGCATACAAGAAAACTACTGATCTTTCAATTTAATTAATTTTAGTACCCCTCTTTTGAATTAGGGGCCAGGGGAGTTAGAAAGACCTTGAGAGTTCATAAGCCCTGCCAGCCTCCCCTTTTTCTAAAGGGGAGGAGAGTTCTAAAAAACTTATTTGAAAGAGTGCTACTGCACTGGCTGTATACGAGTTGATAACCGGTGTACAATTCAATTTACAGAAGGCTCATACAGATGTCATACACCAACTCTCAATCACGTCCTTATTACGGACTTACCTGAGCTGCCAAAATCTAAAAGTATAGTGTTCTTTCGCTGGAATTGCCGGTTTTGAGTTCGTAGGGGGATGGGGAACATTACAGTTGGCACTTATCGCAGACATCCGGTCAATACCCAATATAAACATGTATTGCCCGATGGGCCCTGTTTTATTGATAGTAAATATAGATTTGGCCGAACAGAATGGTACGGTTTAAATAAGATTATTAACAGTTTTTGTCGGGTAGTGTGTGTTCAACGACTGATGGGCAAACTCAAAAAGTGCCGACGGATCGTCACGAGATTCGACATGCGAGCAATGAGTTTTCTGACTATGGTTCGTCTTACATTGATCAAATTTTATCTCAATGCCTATTTTTCAGACAGTGCCTGGTTTCTTGCATGTCTTCTTTCCCATAAGTTAAAAGAAGCTTAGGAGGGGTTATGAAATTTAGGCATTTCGAACTCCACTAACACCTCTTCCGCAAAGAGAGGAACTTGAAAAATACTAACTTGAAAATGCACTAATGCCCGCAGCCGATCGGGGAACCCGGCGGCGCGGCCGGCGCCGGTGTCAGCGGCACTTCTTGCGTCGGACGTTCGAGAAAGGCGCGTATTTGCGCCCGGGCGAAGCGGAAGTGCGCGGCTGTTTTTGAATCGCTGAGCAGCGGCGCATTCAGTTCCAGGTAGTGGACAAGGTTTTCCAGAGCCGCCCATGCCAAGGCGCGCGCCTGGTTTGAAGCGTTGGCGGATGAAGCGAGTTTCATCATGCGCGCCAGTGCGGCGCTCTCGACAGCCCGTTGTGTTTCCGCCGCCAGGCCTGACTTGCGCGGCGCCTTCCAGGTTATTGCCAGTAGTCGATTCAGGGTTTCATCGAGTCCGGGGCAGGCCGGGTTGCGGGCCTTGTATTGCACCAGCCGGCTGGCCCGCTGACTGTTTAATATAAGCCGCAGCGTCATATCCGCGGCGCTGGCGGCGGCGGCCACCGGATCAAATGTTAAGCCGGTATGTCCTTTGAAGTGCTCGCGTCCGTCCCAATAGCCATGCGGCTGGGGCGGGATCAGGTCCAGGATGCGATCGGAAAGCGTCAGGGTCTCCGGGTTGAGCGTGGCCAGCAGCGCGTCGAGCGCCTTGTGCTGAAGTTGCGCTTCAACTATTGCCGGGGCGGGCTGTCCGTCGCCGCGCAGTGTATAGGCATAGCGCAGGCCCCCGAGCAGTTTGGCGCAGGCTTCGGTCTGGTAGCGGTGCAGCAGGAAAATCGGCGTCAGCCGTTCGGAGAGCGAGGCCAGCGGCCGTCCTGCGGGAATAACGCGTTCGGAAAATTCTTCGAGTGCCCGGGCGCGTACTTTTAACATCCTTTGCAGCTCAGTTGCGGCATCCGCGCCGTTATCCCACAGGTGGGCGGCCGGATGCGCTCCACCGCGCGGGCGGGCGTCGCGGTCGGAGATAAAGTGCAGACCTGCTTCGAGGCGTTCATTCACCAGGGCGGCCAGTCCGGCGCGTTCGGCTTCCGCCGTGGCGAACTCTGTGTAGCCGTAGCGCAGCGCGGCAATGTCCCATGCGCCGAGCCCTTCGGCATAGGCGCTGTCAAGTCCGATTTCGCCTGCGGCATTTAACTGAACTAACGGATGAGGATAGTCCATCACCGAGGCGCGGCCGTCGGCGCTGGCGGCAAAGTTGTGCGCCAGACCCAGGGTGTGGCCGATTTCGTGGGCGGAGAGCTGGCGCAGTCGCGCCAGAGCCATGGCGCGCATCGCGGGCGTCGCCTGCGTGCCAGTCTCGTAAGGAGCCAGCAGACCTTCGGCGATCAGGAAGTCCTGGCGGAAACGCAGCGAACCGAGCGACACATGCCCTTTCAGAATTTCGCCCGTACGCGGGTCGATGACCGAAGCGCCGTAGGACCAGCCGCGGGTAGAACGGTGTACCCACTGGATAACGTTGTAGCGCACATCCATCATGTCGGCTCCTTCGGGTAGCATCTCAACACGGAAAGCCTTGATGAATCCGGCCGCATCGAAAGCGGCGCTCCACCAGCGCGCTCCGTCAAGCAAAGCCGACCGTACCGGTTCGGGCGCGCCCGGATCGAGGTAATAGACAATCGGCTCCTGCGCCTCGCTGCGCGCTGCGCCGGGGTTTTTCTTCTTGAGGCGATGCCGCAGGATATAGCGTTTGCGCAGGGGTTCTTCAACCGGCGTCGCATAATCCGCGAAGGAAAGTGAAAAGAAGCCGGCGCGCGGATCAAAGGCGCGCGGCCGGTAGCCGCTGTCGGGGAGCTTAACAAATGAATGGCGCTGGCGTACCGTCAGCGCTTCGGGCGTCGGCGTCACGGTTGACAGATGTTTACCCGCCGGCTTGCCCTTAAAGGTCAGTGTCGCCTCCGCGATCGTGTTTTCAGGAAAGTTTTTAACACCGGGAGCAAAGAGTGCCGAGCGTGCGGCATCGAGGCTGTAGGAACCCTCTTTCGCGTCTTTTAGTCTGTCCGCCACGCCATGGGCGTCACGCAGAAAAAAGCCGGTCGCGTCGACAAGCACACGGCCCTGCGTCTCGGCGGCGATGCTGAAGCCCCACAGGATTGACTGGGCGAAGGCCTCGCGCACCGAACGCTTTTCGGCTTCGTTATC
>JANQRB010000054.1 GCA_028284775.1 Candidatus Kapaibacterium sp.
CAACACGTCCTCTATCGCGGTTACTTCCCTGGCGGCTTCCCTCCGACATCCCGAACGATTCGTCGGGATGCACTTTTTCAACCCGGCGCACATAATGAAACTGGTTGAAGTGATTCGCGGCCACAAAACCTCGCAGGAAACGGTCGACCGTACCGTAGCCCTTGCGCGCAGCCTGAAGAAATCGCCCGCCATCGCCGCTGACGTTCCCGGCTTTATTGTCAATCGCGTCGCCCGCAACTATTACAATGAAGCCATGCGCATCTGCACTGAAAACATGGCTTCGATCGAGCAGGTGGACACGATTATGAAAGGCGCCGGATTCAAGATGGGTCCCTTCGAGCTCATGGATCTGATCGGCATCGATACCAATTTCGAAGTCACCAAAAGCGTCTGGGAACAGTATTTCTATGAAGCCCGCTTTACGCCTGCCTTGATGCAGCAACAGTACGTGGAGGCCCGGTTGCACGGTCGCAAGACCGGCGAAGGCTTTTACAAATACGATAAGGATTGAAGCTTAGCCTGGTCGGAATTTGTTCGTACTTCTCAATAACTCTACTGCCCCTCTATCTGCGGCGCGGCGCAGGCCGTCCTTTCAATCCCGCCTCGGGGCACAGCAATTCATGAGAGCTGGCAACCGACATTGAACAAGCAGATCTTACGCCTCGCGATTCCGAACATCATCTCCAACCTAACGGTGCCGCTCCTGTCATCGGTCGATACGGCGCTTGTCGGGCATATGGAGGAAGTCTATTACCTGGAAGCGGTTGCGATGGGCGGAATGATCTTTTCGATGGCCTATTGGATCTTCGGCTTTCTGCGCATGGGCAGCACAGGTCTGACGGCACAGGCTCTGGGCGCCGGCAACAAAACGGAGATTACGGCCGTGCTGTTTCGCTCGCTGGCCCTGGCAATCTCGCTGGGCCTGCTGATGCTCTTACTGCAGAAGTACCTGGCCGATCTCGCCTTCCATTTCACCGACGTGGAGACGGCGGTCGAACATCATGCCCGCGAGTACCTTGCCATTCGCTTTCTGGCAGCGCCCGCCACTCTGGCTATGATGGCCATTCACGGCTGGTTCCTGGGCATGCAGAATGCCCGCTTTCCGCTTGTGCTGGCCCTGATTACGAATCTCGTTAACATCGGCGCCAACCTCTTTTTCGTTTACAGCCTCGGGATGAAATCGGAGGGCGTCGCCTGGGGGACCGTACTAGCGCAGTACAGCGGTATCCTGCTTGCCGGCATCCTGATCGCTAAGCACTATCCACAATACCTCCGGCAATTTACCTTCCGCCTTGTGGCCAATCTAAAAGAGCTACGGCGCCTCTTTTCACTCAATTTCGACATTTTCCTGCGCTCGCTGTGCCTGGAAATTTCATACGTCTTTTTCTTTCTGCAATCGCCGCTGCTCGGCGACAATATTCTGGCAGCCAATCAACTGTTGATGCAGTTCTGGATGCTGCTGGCCTTCGGCATCGACGGTTTTGCCTTTGCGGCCGAGAGCCTTGTGGGCAGATTCGTCGGCGCCCGCGACGCCGTCCGGCTGCGACAGGCGGTTCGCTCCTCATTTGTCTGGGCTCTGGGCCTTGCCGCTGTCTATACACTTGTTTTTGCGGCCCTGGCCGAGCCGATCCTCTACATATTTACCAACAAGCCTGAAATTGTCGGTCTCGCAATATCATTTGTCGGCTGGGTCGTCATTGCGCCGCTTATCAATGTGCCGCCGTTTATCTGGGATGGGATATATATCGGCGCAACGGCCTCGGCGGCGATGCGCAATTCAATGTTGTTCAGCACATTTCTGATCTATATTCCCAGCTTCTACCTCTTCAGGGATAGTCTGGGCAATGACGGCCTTTGGCTTGCGATGACAATATTCATGCTGGCACGCGGTATTACGCTCACGGTCTTTGCCAAAAAGCATATATTTGGGATTGTTCCCCGCCGGCCTGCCGCCGACGATGCCGGCGGGATTAGTTAGCGCTTCGGCATTGCAAGATTCGCACGGCGCGAAATGGCGAATTCCTCATCAGACAGCATCGACTTCAGTTTGCCCGATCAGGACGGACATCCTGTGGCTTTATCCGATTATGCCGGGCGCTATGTGCTGCTGATATTCTATCCCGGCGACGATACACCCGTATGTACCAGGCAGCTTTGCGACTATCGCGACAACTGGGAAGTTTTTGATCAGCGCCGGGTATCGCTGCTGGGGATTTCGACCGACACGGTAGCTTCGCACCAACAATTTCGCGCGAAACACAATCTTCCCTTTCCGCTGCTTGCGGATACGGACAAAACGGTTTGCCGCGCATTCGGAATGCTGGGCCTCTTCGGCGCAGCCAAGCGCGGCTATGTTCTTATCGGCCCCGATGCGTCGATCCTCTACAGCGACGCCGAACTGCTGCCCGTCACCCGCAAGAATTCGGCGGCCATCGCGGCGATAATCGATGCACACAAACACAAATAGCTTCAGCCAATGACCTCGTCGCTTTTTATTGCCCTGCGCTATGCCAATCCGCACAACAATGAGCGTTTTCTGTCCTTTGTCTCCCTGATAGCTCTGCTGAGTATCGCTCTGGGCTCGGCCGCGCTGATAATTTCGCTGGCGGTGCTCTATGGTTTCGAGGATGAGCTGCGCGTCAATGCCGTCAAATTCACCTCGCATATCCAGGTCAAGGGCTTTAACGAGCGTCCCATCCTGGGCTTTAACACGCGAATGCAGAACATTCGCGACGTGATTCCGAACGTCAAAAGCATATCGGCCTATATCGAACACCATGCCATGGTTCGTTCACCGCAATTTGTTGATGGCGTGCTTGTTAAGGGCGTGGTGCCGGAACACGATGTATCGAATCTGCGAATCAATATGCGTGAAGGCGACTTTGCTTTTTCATCACCGTCTGCCTTTGAAATCGTCATTGGCCACAAACTGGCACGCAAGCTGAATGCCGCCTGCGGGGATCGGATTGTAATCTATGCCATAAACGGCGAGCCCAGCATTACACAGCTTCCCGTAATCGAAGAGTTTCGGGTCGTGGGCATTTTCGAGACCGGGATGGCGGAATACGACGATTTGTATGTGTACATTCCCTTCGAGACGGCAGTGACGACATTTGAGCTGCCTGAGGAGGCGGCCAGCGGTTTCGATATTATGGTTCACGATCTGGACGACATCGAGCGAACTGCCGGCTATGTCAGCGATCTGATGCAATATCCCTATTTCACCCGAACGGTCTTCGAGACCTATCGCGCCATGTTTGCATGGATCGAATTACAGAAAGAACCGATTCCTATCGTATTGGGGCTGATCAGTATCGTAGCCGTGTTTAATGTCCTTGCTACCCTGCTGATGCTCGTCGTGGAAAAAATACATTCGATCGGCGTCCTTCGATCGTTGGGGATGCGGCGGCGCAGCATCCGTCGCATATTTCTCTTGCAGGGACTCGGCCTCGGCATCGTGGGTACTCTCAGCGGCTGCCTCCTTGGCTTTGCCATCTGCTGGATACAGGCCGAATACAAAATCATCGCCTTGCAGGGCGAAATTTATTTCCTGGACGCCGTGCCGATCAAATTCGTCGCCTGGCATTATGCGATCGTTATGGGAGTATGCCTGTCGCTGTGTATCCTTGCGACCTTGTTTCCGGCCTGGATTGCCTCACGAATCGACCCGGTCAAAGCCCTGCGTTTCAGTTGAACGCAGCGCCCAGGCCCGACAAAAATCCCGCTGCCACAGCAGTTTCGCCGACCGCCTGAAAGTCCGCAAAAACCCCGAAAACGAACAAAATCGATCTATTTACAGACGCAATGCAAGGCATTTCGGGCAACTTGTTTTCCGCGCAAAGCTTCGTATATTTATGCTTTCGGCAATAGCAGGCCGAGAAAGCTCGCTTAACAGATAAAAGGCTTTGAGTATGGTTAAGGTACTTTTTGTCTGTCTCGGAAATATCTGCCGATCTCCGCTTGCTGAGGCCTTGTTTCGCCATAAGATCGAAGAAAAACAACTATCAAACTGCATTGTCTGTGATTCAGCCGGGATAACATGGCATCATGTCGGTCAACCGCCGGATGAACGCATGCGGCGGGTGGCTAATGATCGTGGCATCACTATCTCCTCCAAGGCGCGTCTGCTTCGCAAAGACGATCTGTTTGAATTCGACTATGTGTTACCGATGGACGGTGAGAATCTCGATGCC
Source organism: Candidatus Kapaibacterium sp. (assembly GCA_028284775.1). Classification (GTDB taxonomy): domain Bacteria; phylum Bacteroidota; class Ignavibacteria; order Kapaibacteriales; family UBA7675; genus JANQRB01. The sequence continues at coordinate 4,194 of JANQRB010000054.1, forward strand.
ATCGATGCTTTACGCGGGCGTTGCGGCGGTTGCGTCTCCAAGATAAAGCTGATGAGGGAATTCGATACCAACGCAGAGTCGAAAAATGTTCCGGACCCCTACTATGGCGGCGAAGAAGGTTTTGGCGAAGTGTTCGACATTTTGAATCGCAGCACGGAAAATTTACTGGACTTTGTGGTTAAAGAGCACTACTTATGATTCCTGAGAAAGTTAAAACGGATGCCGAAGAGAAACTGAGCGGTCAACTGGGGACATCCCTGACAATTTCGGCCGCAGAACCTATCGGCGGCGGTTGTATTCACAATGCTCATCGGGTCGATACGACGGAAGGCGCCTATTTTCTAAAATGGAACAGGAAAGCTGCCCTGCGCAATTTTCAGGCGGAAGCGAAGGGTCTGGCGCTGCTGGCTGAAGCCGATGCTGTTCGGACGCCTCGCGTCCTGCACGTGGGACCGGTATCCGGTTATGCCTATTTGATGATGGAGTTTATCAGCGAGAGCGAGCCCGGTGAGGATTTCTGGCAGGTTTTCGGCCGTAACCTCGCCAAGCTGCACGCGAACAGCAGCGATCAGTTCGGGCTGGATTATAATAATTTTATCGGTTCGCTCGATCAGAGCAATACACAGCATGCTACCTGGATTGAGTTTTACGTCGCCGAGCGGCTGGAAAAACAGTTAAAGATGGCCACAGATCGCAGTCTGGCGGATCGTGCTCTCCTGAGCAGCTTCAATAAACTTTTTGGTAAAATTGATCGTTATGTGCCGGAAGAAAAACCCGCCCTGCTCCATGGCGATTTGTGGAGTGGTAATTTTATGACAGGCGATAAAGGCGGTCCGGTCGTCTTCGATCCGGCCGTCTATTATGGTCATCGCGAAGCGGAGATCGCCTTCACCAAGTTATTCGGCGGCTTTGACGCTGCCATGTATACGGCTTACGAAGAGACATTTCCACTGCAGGAAGGTTGGAAGGATCGCGTAGACCTGTTTAATCTCTATCCCCTGCTTGTCCATTTTAACCTATTTGGCGCCGGTTACCGGCCGCAGATCGAGTCGGCCCTCAAACGCTTTATCTGATGCCGCTCACTCAGAACCTGCTCCGATCCTTATTTGACTAAATCTCGCGTTCCTTCAGCATCTTGCGGGCCAGCGTCACGGCACCGTCGAGTGCGTCGTTGCGCGGTTCGATCTGTTGGAGGCGCGGATAGTCCTGCAGTGCTTCGGCGAGCGTGGCCGCCAGAATGGTTTCGGACTCCATTATTCCACCCAGGCAGGCAACCGGTACGGAGTCGAGCTCTTGAAAGTAACGCTTAGAGAGCACTTCCAGGCTCTCGATCAGATGGGCGGCGGCGCGCCTGATGATTTCGCTGCACACGGCATCCCCTTGGGCAGCGCAGTCCATTACGATCGGCGCAACGGAAGGGTAATCAAATATCTTTTCGTTAAAAGCAGCCACCAACGTCCGCGGCTGTTCGGGATTGATGACCGGGAAGAAACCGATCATGGCATCGGCAAAGCTGGTCTGTGGCCCTCGACCGTCAAAGGCGCGAGCCAGGGCCGTGAGCCCTTCCCTGCCGATCCACGCGCCGCTGCCTTCGTCACTCAGCTCGATCCCCCAGCCGCCGCAGCGCACGATCGAGCCTTCGGAAGTTTTCCCGATAGCAATGGTGCCGGTGCCCACGATCAGAACGATGCCGCTTTCGCCACCAAGCGCACCTTCGAGGGCAATCGCGGCATCACTGGTCACCGCCAGATTTTCGATTCCAACCTTGCGTTCGCGCGCAAACAGATGCAGCAATTGTTCCGAGCGCTGCTGTTCCTCCCGCAGCCAGACACCGGCCAGACCTATCGCAACTGCGTCGATTTCACCCGCCGCCACTTTGGCGCTGCCGCATAAATCGTGAATCAGGTTCAGCAGGCGTTCCGACGATTCGACGACACCGACCGAACCGACGCGCGCAGTACCGGTTTCCGCGCGATGCAGCTCATTGCTGCCGCGAAAGATGACGCCACGCGTACGCGAGCCGCCGCCGTCGATGCCAATGATGATCGGTTGAAGTTTCTGCGCCATTGTGTTTAGCCCTTTGAACGAGGTGGAGTCCAGTTGCCGCGTTCCCAGCGTTTCAGTTCGATTTTGACGCTGCCGAGATAGACCTTCATCTTGGCCTGGATCGGTACGCGCGCGTCGTCGTCGCTGAACCAACCTTCAAAGCGGCCCGTGACGCCGTAGACGCCCGTCCAGTTTGCATTGCCCTTGAAATAGACCGTTTTGATCGGGTAGTCGACGGCGTCGATTTCAACTTCTTCGACATCGCCGACAAAGTTGATCGCTGTCTTGACGGTATCTTCCTTCATAATTGTCGGTATGCCGACGTTGCGATTCAGATACAGATACTTGCGAGCCAGAAAAAAGAGCGAAAGGCCATCGTTCCATCGTTTGTCGGTATCATAATCATTCACAAGGATGATACTGTCGGCTACGCCTTTCTCAATCTTCAAACGATTAGCGTCGTAGTCGAATTCGTACTTGCTGTACTCCCAGATGTCGTCTTCCGTTTTTTCGGAAGCGTAAAATTTGCGGGCAAATCGGACTGAATTATCTATCCAGCTTTTGTAAAAAACACTAAGGCTGACAAATGGTATGCCCGGGGCCGACTTGATCCGAGCGGTTGTCACGACGGCTGAGTCGCCTTCAACAATGTCGTATCCTTCGGTCGTAATCTTGATGTGACCAAGCGTAATGCCCAGGTAAGACACTTCGTATTCAATAACTTCGCCGGGATAAATCATTGATGCGTTTAACGTGCCAGGCATAAAACCACAAAGCAGGCAGCACAAAACAATCGCACTGCTAAAAGCTTTTCCAGACAAGTTTCGCATAGGTATTATGATAGTCTAGTGATTGCAAAAACGACGTCTGACAGATTGTGTCACCGGGAGCTAGGCTTGCAGACGCCCTGAGCCGGGCCCAAGAGACAGGTGACGACCTTAGAACGCACAAGAGACCGAGGGATTGTAAAAGCCAACAGCCTCGGTGGTCCTGCTTGACTGAAGATCAAAGGCGCGCAATCTTTTCCGCCTCGGGAAACAACTCAATTGCTTTCAGGACCTGCCGATCGATTGTCAGAAACACAGCAACTGATTCGTGGATATTCCAGATCGAAGCCGCGAGCTGCGATTTGATCGCAACTTTTATGGCCATTTCATCCTGGCTGTATTGTGCATCATCCCATTCGACATCACGATCTCGCGCCAATTGTTTAAAGTTGGCGATCATATCTTCGCCAATGGCAAAGTGATGCAGAAATGAGCTGAAATCGTTCGCAAAGCGTTCGCGCAGCGTCTGGCCGTTGTCGGTCAGGTAGGCGTCGATATACAGTCGAAACACGTTGCGGCTGGACAAACGCCGATAAAGCGAGGTCACGGTGTCGGCTTTCACAATGTAGTCGGGGACGATACCGCCGCCGCCATACACTTTGCGGCCGGATCGGGTTGTAAAAGCAGGCCGATCGTCAACCAGCTCACTCTCGTGCGTGATATTGCTGCCTTCATCCAACTCGGCGCGTCCTTCGAGCTCATAGTATTTGTCGCGATCATCATAGGGGCGTTGGATCAGCCGTCCCGATGGCGTGTAATACTTGGAAGTCGTCAATCGGAACGCGGAGCCATCGCGCAAAGTATACTGCTGCTGGACCAATCCCTTACCGAAAGATGTCTCACCGACAATCAGTCCCCGGTCAAGATCCTGGACAGCGCCAGAGACAATCTCCGCGGCCGATGCCGAGCTCGCATTGATAAGAACAATCAATGGAATCTCTTCGAAGTCTCCGTCGTTGGTTGCAAAATATTCTTCGTCAAACTCCGGTCGACGCCCTTTGGTATAGACAAGCTTCTCACCGCTGCCGATAAACTCATCCGCCATCAGATAAGCCTGGTTGAGATAACCGCCCGGATTAAAACGCAAATCGAGGATCAACTTTTCCATCCCTTCGTCTTTAAGCTTTTCGGCGGCTTCGAGCAACTCCGAATGCGTATTGGCAGCGAATCTATTGACGCGAATATAGCCGATCGTGCTGCTGTCGATCAGGAAGGAGGCATCGACGCTGTAGATGGGAATCTTGTCGCGCACAATCTCGAAGGCAAGTAATTCCGCCTGTCCGCCGCGCTTGATATCGACATGTACTTTTGTACCCTTGGGCCCTTTCAGCAGCCTGGGCACCTCATCGTTTTCCAGACCAATTGCGTCTTCGCCTTCAATCCTGACGATCTTATCACCTGCAAGAATCCCTAACTTTTCGCTCGGTCCGCCGATGATCGGCGTCACGACGGTAATGGTGTCATTGAGAATCTCAAAGGAAACGCCGATGCCTTCAAAGCTGCCCTTGAAGTCTTCGTCGATTTTTTCTTTTTGCTTGGGCGGAATGTAGATTGAGTGGGGGTCATTGAGCTTTTCCAGCATTCCTTTGATACCTGCTTCAACCAGAACCGTGATGTCGACCTCTTCGACATAGTTGCGCGAGGTGCGGTTGAGCACATCGTGAAACTTGCGGACCTGGTCATAAACACTATCGCCTGAGATGACCGGTTGCGCAACGATGCCCAGGAGGACGCCGAGCGAAATTCCAGCGGCTGCGAGTATTATTCTGGTTTTCATCATCTGCCATAACCTTCGATTCATACACGTACTGCGTTCAACAGGAGTCATCCGAATTCATCGATAGTACCAGTAACGCATTTCGTTCGTCCGCAATTGTGCCGCTTCCTGCGCTTATTACCTCAAGGCCCTGCCCGACAGGTCTGTTCGCAGGGACATAAAGGGGGCGGCGCGCCGATTTTACCAGCCGTCGCTGAACATACTTTCTACGCGGTCATCCAGCTTTACCTGGGTCACGATCCATCCTTTGCCCGGCGAATGATAAAAAGTAAGTTCCCAGCGCATCGGGAAATCGGCGTGAAGGGCGAGAAATCGCATGCGCAAATAGGAAGGTGTGATGGCTTCGGTATTGATCGGTTCCACCCTATCGATAGCGCCGTATATTTCCAATGCTCGCTGTGCCTGGTTGACAAGCTTTTCGACCAGGTCCTGATTATCAGCAATTTTGCTCTTGTAAAGCAATGCCTGAAACGCCGTGTCAACCTGCCCCTGGGTCAGCCGCCGAAAGAAGAGACGCATCAGTTCCGCCAATGGGGCGTCGATATTATTTTCAGGAATGAAGTAGGTAGGTGTCGGTGATTCGGCGGCTTTGTCCTGTGCTTCAAGGCCATCGCTACCGGCCTGGAAGACGATCAGGATCGAGATCATGGACAAAAGAACCGGCCGTAAGCTTATCATACGCTGTTCTTCCGAGTTGTTCGTGGAGATGATTTTTTGTTGGATCGGGAGCCGTTGCCCGTCCCGCCGAATCGATTCGCCAGGCCAACCAGTTGCTCAAGATCACGTACTTCCGTCCGGGTCAGATGGCGGTAATCGCCGCGACTTATCCCGCGAGTCGACAGGGGGCCGTACATTTTGCGATCCAGCTTTCGGACATCATATCCAAGACTTTCAAACATACGCCTGATTTCACGATTGCGGCCCTCGCGTATGCAGAGCGTCACTTTCTTGCCGTCTTTGGGGTCGACAATAATTTCACATGGCTGCGTTCTGCCATCTTCCAGGTCCAATCCCCTGGCAATCTTCAATGCGTGTTCCGCCAGCAGTTTCCTGTCCAGGCCGCAGCGGTAAAGCCGCTCTACCTGATAACTGGGGTGCATAAGCCGATGGGCCAGATCGCCGTCGTTCGTGATCAGCAGTACACCCGTCGTGTTGCGGTCCAGCCGGCCCACCGGAAAAAGACGGTTCGATGTCTGCAGCAACTCCATCACGGTTTTACGACCTTTCTCATCACTGGTCGTCGTTATGTAGTCTTTGGGCTTGTTGAGCAATAAATACGTCAGATGCTGATCGGCGTTGACGGGGTCGCCTTTGACCGTCACCAGGTCATTGCTCTGTACACGGCTGCCCAGCTCTTTGATAACTTTGCCGTTGACACGAACCAGGCCCGCCGCAATCAATTTGTCTGCTTTGCGGCGCGAGGCAACCCCGGCATTGGCAAGGTACTTGTTAAGTCTGAGCGGCTCGCTGCTCGGCCCCCCGGACTCAGCGGCCGCAGCCTCCCGTGCAGAATGATGCTGCCGCCTGTCTGCCGCTCGCGGATTTCGGCGCAGGGATCGCTTGCCCTGAGGCAGCTTCGTGCGGTTCCCGACTCGATTATTAGACATTTCTTCCACTCTTAGTTCGAAACGAGAAAATTGCGCTATCTGGCATGAGAGTACTTTTCGGATCGGAGACCTAAATGACTTCGTCGCATTCCAGGGTGTACATTACATCATCATATTCGCTCTTCACATCAGTGGCAACTCGCAGTGTACCTCGTACCTTAACGATCCCGGAACGATAATCTATCTTCTTGCCTCCATTCATATGCACCATGATTGTCTCATTGTTTCGCATAGCAGGGTGACAGTAGCAATTTAATGGCGGCGTCGCGGATAGTACAAACTCTTCCATGTCTTCAAGACTGTTCGTCGCGGCCAGAAAGCCCAGCAGCTCCACTTTCTTGTTGTTCAGTTTCTGTACCTTGCTGGGTGGTGTTCGACCGGGAATGTAGAGCCGTAGCGTCCGAAACGAAATTCGTTTGTAGTCTGATTTCGGCAGCGGCGGCAATGCATGCACGGATATCTGCATCAGGGCGAAGATGAGCAGCAGAGCGCTGCCGAGTAATTTTTGGGGCAAGTTTCGCGATGGAGATCTCATAGTCATTCTTCAGTTTCGAATGCAAAGATGTATTGCATACCAGCCATAGACGCAGTCAGAATCAGGTAATTGGAGCCAGGTTTGCAGCTACGTCAACGCGATACGCCTTCCAGGCCGGCAGACAGGCCACAAGGAAGGCCAGAATGGAAACCGACGCCAGCAGATACAGCTCAAATATGTACATCGTGCTGAATTGCAGGTTGACCCCGACCTGCAGGGAGATAGTCGAGCTGAACAGTGCCAGCAGCAGATGGGCGGCGACTAGTCCGCAGACGGCGCCACCAACGGCAATGACCATGGATTCCATCACCATCAGCACAAATATCGTCCGCCGACGCGCGCCCAGAGAGCGTAAGATGGCAATCTCGCGTTTGCGCTCGTTCAAAGAGTTGTACATCGATACAAAAATCGCCAGCGTTGCGATCACAATCACGAGGTACGACAAGGCCAGCAAGACGCCGTTGATGTTGCCTACGATTGCGAATAAATCCTGAATTTCACGAATCGGCAAAGCAGCCTGCGCTGCAGTTTCCTCGTTGACATGACGCAGAAAACTGTCGAAAAAGATCGGACTCTTCAGGCTAACTGCGATTGAAGTAATGCCGGTGAACAGCGGTGGGATTTCGTGCTCGATAAAAATGACACTTTCGCCGTCGCCAGTGCCCTCCAGCTCAGTATGCCCGTGCCCCAAATGATCGTGACCTGAATGACCGTGTCCCGAATGGTCATGACCAGCATGACCGTGATTTGAATGATCGTGCTCCGAATGATCATGTCCCGCATGATCGTGTACAGAGTGATCGTGCTCCGAATGATCGTGCTCCGAATGATCATGTCCCGCATGATCGTGTACAGAGTGATCATGCTCCGAATGATCGTGGCCCGAATGATCGTGCTCCGAATGATCATGTCCCGAATGATCGTGGCCGGAGTGATCGTGCTCCGAATGATCGTGGCCAGAGTGATCGTGCTCCGAATGATCGTGGCCCGAATGATCATGCTCCGAATGATCGTGGCCCGAATGGTCATGCTCCGAATGATCATGCTCCGAATGATCATGTCCCGTATGATCGTGGCCGGAGTGATCGTGTTCCGAGTGATCGTGGCCAGAATGATCGTGGCCCGAATGGTCGTGATCTGAATGCGCATGATCTGCTTCTCTGCCGGGAGTAGATCGGTTTGGATCGTCATCCTCCGCCAGTTCTTCATCGTTTAACTCTTCCGCCGCCTCCAGTTCGGCATAGGCAGCTTCGGCGGCTGCTTGCTGTTCGAGATATTCGTGATAGTGGACGTCCCAAACCGTTTCCAGGCTTGTGTACACCGCCCGGTCAATCGCTGTCAGCGTCGGCTCCAATATGCCGACGATTCTCAGATTGCCGTGCTCGTGCGCATGCGTTTCATCATCGTGAACGCCATGCACTATGGTCACGACGTCTCCTACCTGCAGACCGGCCCGCTCTGCTGCCTCCCAGCCGGCAACGGCCTCGTAGTCACCCCTGAAAGGCAGTCCCTGCGCGATACGAACGCCCTGTTCTTTCCGGTAGTTAAATTTGGAAAAAAAATCGGTATTTGTACCGACCACGCGATAGCCCCTTATGTTATCACCGGACACCATCGGCAGCGCAAATACAACGCGCGGGTCGGCTTGCACGGAATCGAAGACAGTGTAGGGAATGTTGCCAACAGGTGTTCCGATCTGGTACATCGAGTTGAGCACGAGCTGCAGCGGACTGCCTTTAGCGCCAACGATGACTTCGAACCCCGTTTCTTTCTGTGCAAAGGTCCGTTGTGTCTCGGCGCGGATTATCAGGATCGCAGCCACCAATGCAACGCCGGCGGCGACTGATAAGGCCGTAAGAAGGGATGCCAGCAAACGCTGGCGCAAGAGCCGCAGAAGGATTGAGACAAGATTCATTGTTTGCTTCGCTACTTTCGACTGCTTATTCGGCTGCTACTGCAAAAAGACTGCCGATGTCTATTGCCGGCGGCAGCAATTCTTTGATGCGCGTATCGTGCGTGACCAACAGCAAGGCAGCGCCTGATTCGCGGGCGAGATCGCGTAAGGACGTCAGAACGGTAGCTGCGTTGTGTTCATCGAGGTTCGCGGTCGGCTCATCGGCCAACAGCAGATCGGGCGAGTTGACCAGGGCCCGCGCAACAGCTACGCGCTGCTGCTCGCCGACTGACAATTCGCGCGGTCGTTTGTGCAGCTTTGTTCCCAATCCAAGCTGCTGCAGTAATTCCCGGGAACGCTGATGCGCGCCTTTAAGCTTGCCACCGAATGCACTTCCCAGCACGACATTTTCCAGTGCACTGAAGCCCTGCAAGAGATTGAATGTCTGATACACGAGGCCGATATGTCGGGCGCGCAACATATCTCGTTCCGATTCCGGTAAGGCCGTCATTTCCACACCACAGACCGTGATTCGACCGGCATCGGCTGCGATAATTCCTGCAATCAGGTTAAGAAAGGTGGATTTACCGGTGCCGCTGCTACCGGTGATTGCCAGCTCTTCGTGTTCCTGCAATGCAAAAGAGGTCACCGAAAGTCTGAACGCGTCGGGCTCTCGGCCCAGTCGTTTCGATAAATCCGCTATTTCGATCACTGCCATACTGAATCTCTTAGCTGCTGTGTTGGATTATCCGCTCTCTGGTCGATCGTCGAGTCCCTATCAGCCGGGAGGCCACTGCAAAATTCGTCCCCCGAGTAGATGCAAATGGATGTGGAAGACGGTCTGCCCTCCATGATGATTACAATTGAATACAAGGCGATAGCCATCCTCGGCAATATTGTGCTTGCTTGCCAATTGCTTGGCAGTCAAGACGAGTCTGGCAATAATTTGCGCATCCTCGTCGCCGACGTCGTTGATTGTTGCAATTTGTTTCTTCGGAACAATAAGAATATGTACCGGCGCCTGGGGATTGATATCCCTGAATGCGATCACTTCCTCATCCTCATATTCGATTGAAGCAGGAATCTCGCGCCTGATAATTTTGCTGAATATCGAATCTGACATGCCGCAGAATAATGCTAGTGAGACAAGCAGTGTTTATTGGAGCGAAAGTAAGTTAGCATAAGTCGAAATGTAAACAAAACTCCAGCCACGCAACGCAAGCCGTTTGGCATTGCGGTAAAAATGACAAACCCTCCGACATTTACATGCCGGAGGGTTTGATCTGTTTACCGCTGTCTCAGCGGACCGTAATCTGTTAAGTATTACTTAACAACGTTCATGGTGTGAACCATGGTCCGGTCGCCGACAGTCAGACGAACGATGTATGCGCCGGAAGCCACTTTGGAGCCCGCAAAGTC
>JANQRB010000056.1 GCA_028284775.1 Candidatus Kapaibacterium sp.
GACTTTGCGGGCTCCAAAGTGGCTTCCGGCGCATACATCGTTCGTCTGACTGTCGGCGACCGGACCATGGTTCACACCATGAACGTTGTTAAGTAATACCTTACAACAGCGCTTAGGTCTATGTGTATCTCAAGACCCTTCGGCATGAAAATGTGCCGAAGGGTTTTTCTTTTGTCAGGCAAGAGTAAGCGCGCTGCGCGCTGCTTCGGCACCCTTGTTGGAATCGAGGGCAAAATGTCTGTGGAGAATCAGACAAATACAAACGGGTTTTCCCGCAGCCTGAAGGGAAAACCCGTCTATTCAACGGCATACTGCCTACCAAGAAGTATACCGCCTTCAACTGAACTTAAAGGGGACATGGTGCGGGGCGGGAAGGGCCACAGGCGGAACACGCCACCGACACCATTGTCCCGTGATCCGACAGGCGGCAAAAAGCCAGGCCCTGTCTGTATGCGTTAATTTTGCGTCAATCGTTAAAATACGTACCCCAATTGGAACTCGAGCTGGCACTTGCCGATCCAACAAAGTTTGTTCCCAAGCACCTGGATTCGGCATAGTTCAGCGGATCGATATTGCCGGACCAGCCGCAGGGATAGGTAGTATTGTCAGCGACAACGGCCCACTCCACAAATTCGACGGCGCCGCAGCCCGGCGGAATGTTAATAGTTAGCGTACTGTTCGGCGGCACAATGACGGGCAGTAGATGTGTTTCCACGCCGCCGCAATCCACCGTAACGCGTATCGAAGCGCTGGTCTCTGTGTTGTTGTGCGCCGTTACCTGCGATACGGCAAATCCCGACCCGATTATCAGGAAGAGGAAAACCGGCAGAGATCTGAGGACCGCATGAATCATGATGCATACTCCCGAATGTTGCTCATCAATAAATGTTAATGGGATAGCGCACTTTCATGATCGTTTCCTGGCCCGAAATGGCGACGCTGCCGCACGAGCGCCATCAGCAGTGTGGGTGTACGGAAGCCTCTGCGGATTCACGCCCCGCCTGGCCGGCATATTCACCGGCTGACTCCTTGGGCGCTGAGCACGGCCGGCAGCCCGCCGAGATTTCGCTCTTGGACTATACTTCACTGCCGTTTTTCCGACTACCTCGATCCATTGACCGTATCCTGATGAGGTTTCCGACTCCTTTGCATTTGCGATCCGCCAGCTCCAAATGAGGCAGCTTGGGCGTACAGCGAGCGCGACTACCGGGATCGCGCCGATCCAGCCGGATTGAAGCTATCGTCCTGCAGCGCAAACATACAGTGGAAAACGGCTTTTGCGATTACGACAAAATTACGACTCGGGGTGAAAGGAGAGGCCTGACGCAAGGTAGGGCACGCCGACTATCTCTATCCGGGTACACTTGTCAAGCGTCGCAAAACGAGCCTAGCGTCAACGTAAGAGTCGGACCGATTGTGTGCGTGGCGTTCCAGACTCTTTGCTGACTCGAGCCAGTCATTCACCCCGGCTCTTTATACAATTATTTTAAGATGCGAACTGTGGAATATCGCCGCCGCGTGCATCTACAGTGAAAACTCGTTCCGATTAACCCGAGATGTACTCACAGAATATATATGCGCTTCATTTCTACAACTCATATCGACAACGGTTCCGATCATCCTAACAATACGGAATCTCGGACGACAGATCCGTAGTAACAGTTGCCTCTATAATTAATGCTATTGCAATAGTTGTTGCAAAATAACTGCAGCGGATGCGGTTTTACCCGGGCCTGCAGCGGCCGTGGCGTACTGTGAAGTAGAGCAGATGCAGGCGCGCCTCGAATGCCGTAGCACCGACGAGCGGCTCAGCGGAGACCGGCAATCGGCCGGATTGCCGACGGCTGCCGCGCAGGCGCCTGTACACAAATCAGATCACGGTTCACAGCAAGGATTGGTATGCAGCAAGCAGTACAGGCACCAGCCGTCCACATCGGTGCCATAGAGCTCGGCGTTCGCCATGCGCGAAGTCTACGCGACAAAATGAAAGCCCTGAGCGCTATCGATGACGACCTGCTGAATGAAAACTCGCTGCAGGTACTAAACCTGCTTGAGGGTCCCATTCACATGGCGCGCACAGCGGACAACCGCAAATCACTGGCCTTAATCCTTAGCTTGCGGGCTAAATGTCTGAATCTGCAGGCACGGACGGAGGAGGCAATCTGCGATTTGAGTGAAGCGCTGACGATCTATCGCGAGCTCGGAGATCTGAATGCGGAGGGCCGGGTGACTGTCCTGCTCGGTACCGTTTACGGAAAAAGGGACGACTTGCAGAAACAGTTCGAATGTATAGAAGACAGCATTGCGATTTTCGAAGAGCTCGGTCAGGAGAAGGAGCTTGTCACTGCCTATCAGGAGGCCGTCAGGTATTATGCTGTGATGCGCGATTTTCCCAGCGCGCTTGTTTATGGCGAGAAAGCCCTGGCTCTACTCAGTCACCTGGATATGCCGCGACATCTGGCCAACATTTATCGCAGTACGGCACGGGTATATGAACAGGCAAAGAACTATGAGCGAGCCTTGAATCTGTACCAGGCAAGTATTGATCTATTTCAGGACTGCGGCGACCGGTTTAATGTCGCAATTGCAACCATGCAGCAAGCCGTATGCCGGGCAGGATGGCAGTGGGAGAGAGGCGTCCAGGTAGAGTCGGACAAGCTGGCGGCGAGGACAATTTATGCCTTAGAGGTCTTTCGCGCCTGCGGCGCAGAAGAGAGTGTTCCCAACGCCCTGTATTATACCGGAATGATATACTCCTGGGGCAAACGCCACTCGCTCGCCCTCAAATATCTGCGGGAATGTGAAATCTGGTTCGGCGAACGTGACTTCGTCAGTGTCACATGCCTCTCGGCCCTGCGCCAAATTGGGGTGGTCCATCTTGAACGGCACAAATATCAACAGGCGATTCGCTACCTGGAACGAGCATTGACTCTCGGCGGCAAACTTGATGTTCACAACGCCAACTATGTGGTAGGCAACTATTTGTCACAAGCCTATGAGAGTTTAGGTCAAATCGACAAGGCATTTGAAGTCTATCGTAACTACATCGCCGCGAAGGAGCAAATCGAGGGTGAAAACCGGCGAAAGGAGATGCGGGCGCTCCACGTCTGTTATGAAGTTCGCAAAGCGCAGCAGGAGAAGGAAGTACTGCGCCTACAGAACGAAAAGCTGAAACAGGAGATGGCGCACAAACAGCGTGAAATGACAACGCTGGCGCTGCACCTTTCACAAAAGAACAGTCTGCTCGACAGCCTCAACGAGCGCATTAAGTCTGCTCGCGCTAGTCTAAAAGACGACACTTCCACCTTGCTGAGCGAATTGCTCGGCCTGGTGCAGGACGCGCAGCAGTCGGAGCTTGAGCTCGAAGCCTTTGATCGGCAGTTCCAGATCGTCCATGGCGACTTTGTGGCAAAGCTGGCGCGCGACTATCCCACTCTGAGCAGTATCGAGCGCCGCGTCTGCTATTTCGTAAAGATCAATATGGCAACCAAAGAGATAGCACGTCTGCTTTGTACCTCTGTCCGCAGCATCGAAACCTATCGCTACCGGCTCCGGAAAAAACTGGATTTGCCGCGCTACACCAGTCTGTCGCAGTTTTTGGATTCGCTGTAAACGGCGAATCCCATCGCCAATGCCTTGGTATTTTACAACACATTTCCTCCGTGCCAACGCAAGGGCAGTGACCGTCGCATCGCTTCACGGCGTCTTTACAAGCCTGTAACTTTGACCGTTTAGCTGGTATTATAATGCGGATTGAGTTTGCTTCCTAGATGGAGCCGCCTAAATTGCGCCCTCGCAGAGGGATGTTGTACCAGAACGTCGGGCACCTAATGAGACGCATTTGCCAGCTAGCACTATTTCTGCTGGTGTGTTTACAGTGTACTATCTCGCTATGGTCCCAACCGGATCCATGCACCAACCCGGTATGCGTCGGCAATGCGCTAACCCAAAGCGTTCACACCGGACGAGGCGCTCAATACGTAGAGATCGTTCGAACCGCGAGCCAGAGCCGCTTCACCAATGCCATGACGGTTGAGTTATGGATGAAAGCCGAGGCGCAAAGCGGCAATCTGCAATACATTGCCGGATTGTGGGGACCGCACAACAGTCCGACGGACGACAAAAACGACTCCTGGGCTCTCTACATCGACGCCAATGATCAGCTTGTCTTTGAAGTCGATGGTCCCGGCCTTAACGTCGGTTCGCAGGACAACAGCATCGTGCAAACTCCCGCCGGCGGTCTTTATGGCGTCTGGACCCATATTGCGGCGGTCTTCGACGGCGGCAGCCAGACAGCGATCCTCTATATCAACGGCCGGTCCGTCGGGCAGGCCACCAATGCGCAATACCCGCCAACGGAATTGCAGCGACCCCGTTCGAATGAGCTCTTCATCCGTGTCGGCAGCACCAGCGGTCGCAGTGACAACGCCAGCTACCGCACTTTTCGCGGGCAAATCGATGAATACAAAATGTGGGACCGTGTGTTGACGGAGACCGAAATCCGTTGTCAGATGCACAATCCCTTACTCGGCAATGAAAGCGGACTGGTCATTTACTTTCGATTCAATGAAGACCCGGCCGCCGTCGAAGCCTGTGACGCGACAGGCAACGGCAATACCGGCCTGCTGCGCAGCGGCGCGCACGCCGAGGCTTCGGATCGCCAGGTTCCCCGGACAATCGAAACCGGCGGTATCATTAGCGGCGGCACTTTCGCAGACACCCTGAAATGTGTCACGAGCAAGTCCTGGACATTTACGGTAACGGATACTTCGGAATGCGGCGGCGATTTCCGTGTGGTGGTGGCCGGGGCCGGTCGTAATTTTTTTACGCTCTCGCCGCCGGCGGGCCTGCGATCCTTTACGCCTAATGAGCCCGTGCAGTATACACTTACTGTTAACACCAACCTGGTGGGACCATTGCCGAACGCGCGTATTCAGGTCGATCGCGTCAATGAGTTCGGCAATCAGTGCGCCCGCACCGTCCGGCGTCAATTGCGGATCGTACGAGAAACGGAGCTGGAGTTTTCGCATTCCTTTGTGGTGTATGATACCTTGCTGGCCGGCTGCCGCGACGCACCCTTTCGCGATACGGTGATTACCATTCGCAACAACAGCCGCAATATCGGCAACAGCCGCCCGATCCGAATCGATCAGCTGCAAACCAATATGCCGCGGGTATTTCAGGTGCGCCCAGAGCGTGCCTTGCCCGCTATGCTGGACCCCGACGACAGCTTTACGGTCCGTGTCCGTTTTCTTTCCAATGACTCGTCGGAACATTACTTCGACACGCTGCGCATAGTGTCGGACGATTGTTCACCGCTGGCCCTCATCACCCTTGAGGGTGTGGTGCAGGAGCCTCTCAGCATAATGGATCCGCAGGGACGCGAGCGTATCGACCGGATAGATTTCGAGCCGGTCTGTCCTTTGCTGTTGTCGCAGCCGCGCGGTTGGGTCTGGAATAATGAAATGACCTTCGACTTTCCGATCGACAGCATCCGGATACCGGAATTTATCCGGATGATTCCCAATATTCGCAACTTTCCGGTCACCCTACGAGCCAATTTCGGTAATCGACCGCAATTCTTCCGTTTCCGACCCTTGACCTCGGGGGCCTTCAGCGATTCGATCGTCTTCTACGCTACGGTCAAGGGCTGCGTGATCGCCCGAAGTATTATTGTTACGGGCCGGGGCATCTCATCGGAAGTGGATATTACCGACGCCAGCCCGGTCGATTTCAACAATGTGATCGTCGGTCAGACCCGGACAATTCCCGTTAACGTCCGCAACCTCGGCGACGACCAGATCCGCGTGTCGCTCAATTTCGAAATCGGTGAGCAATTCTTCTTCGCGAGTGCGTCGGCCTTCAATCTCAACCCGGGTCAGAGCCGCTCGGTAGATGTCCTGTTTCGACCTCTGGAAGATTCCTGCTACTCTGATCGATTACATGTATTCGAACAGACCTGCTTTCGGACCGATGCCGTAAGGCTGCGCGGCTGCGGCATCCTGGAAACTTTCGAATTCGATCCGATCATGATGCGCACCGAAAATGTCGTAAACTGCGGTTCGCAACGCGACACGATCGACATTGTCAATATTTCCGGCGCTCAGCAAACGATCAGGGATATTCGCCTGATAAATAATCCGGGCCGCTTTGTGCCGGTCGATCCGCCGAATTATCCGATTGCCAGCATGAATATTCCCGCCGGCGAGTTCCGCCGTTTTATCTTCGACTATATCCCGGGCGGGGGCGTCGTGGATTTTGCCGACCGGGTGTTTTTGCAATACCAGGCACTTAACGAAACCTGGGAAGCGCCGCTCTTCGGCACATCGGTCACGCCCAAGCTCTTCGTCACGCCGACATCCGTTTTCGGTACCGTGGAAGTAGGGGACAGCAAGGTGTTGCAGGTCATTGTCGAAAACATTTCATCGATTCCCGTGGAAGTCGATGGTGTCGATCTGCCGAATCGTTTCACGATTCAGAATGGCGTGGTATTCCCGCGCTTGCTGCAACCGCGCGATACGATCCGGCTCTTCGTCGAATTTGCGCCCGACGCTGTAGGTAGTTTCGGCGGCCGTAATACAATCGTGGCCCGATCGGAGTCACCATGTCCGGGAGTTCGTACCCGCGCCGAGGTACGCGGCGACGGCGTTATTCGTTTGCTCGACGTACGCCGCGAGACGATCCCGTTTGGCTTTACGACCCCATGCCGCTGCGGCGAAGATGTCGTGCCGGTCTTCAACACTTCGGTTATCCTGCCAATGACGGTCGACGACGTCCGCATCGTTGCCGGCCTCGCGCCGGTACCGCGGCCGGAGTTTTTTAGCTGGACTTCGAAGTTTTCTCCCGACGGCAGATTGCCCTATTCGATTCCGCCGAACGAGGTAGACAGCATTATGGTCTTTTTCTGTCCGCGCTCGCCGGCCGAAAATCAGTTTATCCAGAATACGGCCATCCTTGAAATCGACGGCAGCGGCAGCGGCGGCTGGAGCGTGACGCACCAGGTGTATCTTTCTGGTCTGCGGGCGATACCCTACCGTCCGGCGCCGGCATTTGTCGGCTTTCCGATAACGCCGGTCGATACATCGCTGACGACGCGCAATGTATCGGTCAGCATCCCGGATGTTCTGCTCAATCCCGAGCAGGAGCCGATACGAGTAGATTCGGTTACCTTCGATCCCGACGAACGCGTCTTTACGGTCCGGGAAGTCAACAACCGGCCTTTTCCCATTACGATCAATCCGCCGGACGAAACGCTGGAGCTGGTTGTCGACTTTGTACCGCGGGCGCCGCGCGTCTACGAAGCCCGTATGGTCATTCATACCAGCCGACCATGTCCCGACCGCGATACGACGGTGCTCGTGCGCGGACAGGGTTTCGCTGAAGTCGATGCGCTCTCGTTTCTGCTGGACACGCTGCGTACGCCGCCGCCAAACCATGTACCCGAGTTCGTGATCAATAATTGTGACACGGTCGAAGTTCCGATCGTGGCGTCGGAGGCGATACCCGCCAAAGTGATCGACATCACGATGACGATGTTTTACGATACCTCGCTGCTGCAATACGTTGGCCTGCGCTCTCAGTTCGAAAATGCGCACGACACCTGTTTTCCCTTTGTACCGGCGATGAGAGCGGAGCCTGCGGTTACAACAACCGGCACTGTTATCGGCACGAATCTCTTTCTTAAGAATTTCTGCGGCATCGGTGACTTCGACACTTTTCTGACCGTGTTGTTTACTCCGCTCACCGATATCAGTACGACCGTGACGATGCGCCTTGACAGTATCGCCTTCGATACCGAAGACGTCCTGCTGTTTAATATCATCGATGCCGGCGGCGCTGAAGCCGACGTTCGTATCCTGCGGCCCGACATGGCGATTCGCGATGCCGCTACGCGTCTGGACAGCGTTCGCATCCTGGATTGTGAACAACGCGATATCGTTGTTAACAATACAGGGGAAACACCGATTACGCTGGACGACCTGCTCGGCCTGCCCGACGATGTCAGAATCATCGGCAGTCAGCCGCCGCTCGGGCCGGGAAATTTTGTAGCTCCCGGTGCGCAGGCCATTATCACCATTGAATTTTGTCCGCAGCGCGGCCAGCAATTCGATACCACCGTCTTTGCCAACAGTCTGTCACCCTGCGACCTGCTGGATTCACTAGATCTCAGCGGGGTAGGCTTCGCGCCCGACTATCCCGTTCGTTTCGCTTTTAACGCCGACTACCCCAATCCGATCCGTTTCGAGGAACAGCTCGGCAACTTCGATACCATTCCGGTGTATCTGTTGCAGGATCTGGGCACCGTTTACCAGGGAACCGACTACTGGCTGCAAGACATCAGCTTCGATGTCGATGTGCGCTACAATCGCTACATGCTGTGGTACCAGGGAGCCGTTTCCGCGATCGACCCGGCTATGAATGTTTCGATTATACGCAACGGCCACCTGCGGCTTGAATTCCGCAATCTCGATACTGTCCGCGCCGGCAAGATCGCCGAGATTTATTATAAAGTAACCGTGCCCGATGAGACGGAATCCACGCTCAGCGTTTACGGCCTGGACTTCCGTACGGATTCGCTCATGTTTATTAACATTCTCCCCGACACTTCGGACGCCAGTTACGGTACGATCGGCCGCTGCAACGTCACCTGGCTTCAGTTCGGATCCAGTGCGCCGCAGCTGCTGCAGAATGCACCCAATCCAGCAAGCGGTATCACCCGCGTTGATTTCGCCATGCCGGAGACTACACCGGTTTCGCTCAAGATTTACGCTGTCACCGGCGAAGAAGTCGCCGTTTTACTCGACGGCAGTCACACGCTCAAAGGCGGTTCTTATAATGTTGAGTTCGACGTTGCCGGTCTCCTGCCCGGTGTTTACTATTACGTCCTGGAAGCCGGTGTTTTCAAAGCCTCGCGCAAAATGCTCGTGGTGGATTAGCTTTTATCGTGCGAACCGAGGGGACAAAAACGCAGAGTCCACATGCTAAAGCTCTTGTTTAATTTCAACAGCTGCTCGGCGTGAATTTTGGCAAGGTGCTTGTCAGTGCTTATGCACCGAAGGCTAGTCCGCACTCAGCAGAGTTGTTTGGTCATTGAGTATACCTTCACATCGCTTTCTGTCACTGATTGCAAGCCCTTACAGCGCCTGTAAAAACCAACAATTTCGTACCGCCTTTGTTGAATATTAAACAAAAGCCTTCCTGAATTTGTCGTCTCGTCGGGCACCGCCGCACATTTTTCTACTCTGTCCGCATTAGTCCTGTAACGATTCGCTAGCTGGGCGGTTCTCGGCTTTCGTCAGCATTGCTCATTCAACCATTATTGCCGGACACTGCGCATATGAGCGCTGGCATTTACGAGTAAGATACGGAGCCGACTTGCAGAGGAGCTCCGTTTTTTAATCATTTCAGTTTCGAGGAGTAGATGTATGATAGTGAATGGTACTGCCTTGAGAGTGCCCGGTTTTTTGTCGGCAGTGCAGTGGCAGATCCCGGCTGCTTTCCTGGTATTCGTTTTTGCGGTGGCTCCGGCAATGTCCTGCGTGATGCCGCCGATCGAACCGCCCAAGATTCTGATCGAGCGTCATTCGCCCACGGATGTCTGGATTACAATTTGTAATTATACGACCTTTGGGTCGGAAGGCCAGGAAGAGTTCTGCGCCTGTGCCTTCGACGAAGCGGGCGATATTATCGATATCAAATCGATTCAGATTACCGATACGCTCTGCCAACCGATTGAAGGATTTGATTTCGAAAGCGATGCACGTGTGGCCGACGCCGTTGAAAAGATCAAGGCGGGGGACTGGAAGGGCTTCCTGTCGTCCGTTAAGGGTTACATTCCGCGCGCACTGTTTGTAAAGATCAAAATCGAAGCCTGTGTGGATGCGGAGCTCGGCAATGACGAGCTGTTGGCGGCGGTTAAAAACATTACGATCGTCACGGATCAGGCCAACCCGAACGGCGAGCTGGCTGGCGGTCATCAGCACTTCGAAGAGTTCAGCAAAAGTGATGACATCGAGCTGGTTGACGAACGGGCTTCAACGGGCGTAGGCGAGGGACGTCATCTGACGACGGCGTTGACGGTTGCGCCCAATCCGCTGCGGAGCGGTGCGACGCTTGAAGTATCGTATGCGCTGCGCAGCGCCGAAAAGGTTGAGCTGACCATCCTTGATAATCTCGGTAAGACCGTTGCCGTTCTGGCCAGCGAACGTCAGGCCAGCGGCGAACAAAAAGTCCAGTACCGGGGATCGCAGCTGGTCAACGGAATGTACTTCGTCCGACTGGTAATCGATGGCGTCGCTTACGTTCAGAAGCTGCCCGTAACGCGCTAAAAATTCCAACTGCTCACACGATCGAAACCGGATTCTCCTGCGGCGGGGCGTGTCATTACCGCTACTGAGAATCCGGTTTTTTTTTGTTCTCCGCCACCTGCCATGTTCATTGTTGTTCAGCGATGATCAAACCTAAGCCTATCCATGCCAATCCCCGCTATCGCCGAGTACATCCAGCAGAAGACCATACCGCAGGCCGCGCACTGATACCTGCAGCGATGATGCCTTGAACGAGTTCATCACTTCCTCGAGTATCAGGCTTCCCATCGGCAGGATGTCGGCGCGGGCGGGGTGGATGACAGGATGCGCTCGCAGAACGGCGAGATCACGTGTCAACAAATAGTGCAGTTGCTCCTTCAGTGAAGAGCGCTGCAGCTCGAAACCGTCAATTTTTGCAACATCGATACGATCCAGTTGAAGGACCATAGCCGCGAGGGTAGTCGGAGTGCCGCCGACCGCCACTATTCGGCCGGCTTTCGGCCAAGCTATGGTTGCGAGCTCCGAACGCAGTTCCCGACGCGCCTCATCGACAGAAGCAGCGGAGGGAGGGAGCGAGCTGAAGTACCGCTCCGTGCCGCGAACCGCACCGATATCGAGGCTTATCTGGCGCTCGATGCCGGATCGCCGGTCGCCGCTGATCACTTCGGTGCTGCCGCCGCCGATATCAACGACGGTGCAGGGGCCGTCCACTGCGGCGCCGAG
>JANQRB010000099.1 GCA_028284775.1 Candidatus Kapaibacterium sp.
ACGTATAAGATTCTCGAATCAGAATTCTTCGTCATTCAAGTTAGCACTTTCGGCCATAGCGACCACAGCCGCACCATTTTCTGTTCCTTGTTCTTTGCCTCGGCTTTGCTTTGCCGGGCAGCGACGATCAGCCGGTATTTTGCCTTGTGAAGCACATGTTTCCGAACTAGATTCATCCCGCCGGATCGAAGCCGGCTGCATCTTCCCTGTTTCCGCCAGCCTGAACGCTCAAGCGAAAGACTCCAGCATTATCGGGAGAAACGCTATGCACTTTTTTAGCAGGATTACCGCGCTCTTCCTGCTTTCATTGGGCCTGCTGCAAGCCCAGACCTGGCAGCCGGTCGGCGGTCCGCCCGGCGCGATAATCAACACGATGATCCAGGCGCCGGATGCGTCGATTTATTTGTCGGCGGGGCATACGACGCTGCCGAACGGCAGCCTGCTGCGCTCGACCGATTATGGCGACACCTGGGTAGATATGTCGGCCGGGCTCCCTGCTGCCGCTGTTCATGCGCTGGCGGCGGGATCCAGTGGTGATCTGCTCGCAGGTGGCTCCGACGGCCAAGTCTATCACTGGACGCGCGGCGCCGACACATGGGACCGCACAGGAAATTTGCACCGTTCTGGTCGCACTGAAATTTTCGCCTTGCTCATCAGTCCCACGGGCAGCTTCCTTGCAGGAACCAGAAACGGCATCATTCGCTCCGATAATGGTGGTACAAGCTGGACGCAGGTATTTTCTCCCCCAGGAGAGAAAGTCAGAGCACTTCAAATCGATGCGAGCGGAATGCTCTACGCCGGTGGCTCGACCGGATTGCTGTATCGCTCTGACGACGACGGGCGCAACTGGGACATCGCAGTTTCAGGTTTGATAAACTCCAGCATTCATGCCCTGGCATTCGACACGCAGGACTTGCTGTTGATCGGCACCGGTCAAGGTATTCTTCGCTCAACAGACAAAGGTCTGTCTTGGACGAGGCCGCTAGTAGATCGAAATAATCTGATACAAAGATTCGCTTTTGGCAAGGATGGCGAACTCTTCGCCGGATCGATTCGGGGACTCTTCGTTTCCCACGACCGTGGAGCAAGCTGGCAACTGCTTTCGGGTCTTCACAAGGAATATGCGATCACTGGCATCGTCCCAGGCCAGGGACAGGAAATCCTGATCAGTTCCAGCAACCGGCTGCCGGGCAGCCTGCTGCGATCGACGGACCAGGGTACACACTGGGATGTCCTTAGCGTTGACAGAACGACCTCTGTCATATATAGTATCGCAGCCTTAGCCGGCGGCACAATCGTCACACAGTCCGGCAGCCATGGCATTTTTCGAACGATCGACGGCGGAAAAAACTGGGACCTGCTCATCCACGGCGCGCCTTTCAATCGTTTAATAGGGGCGCGGCAGAGCGGAGAGTTTCTCTT
Source organism: Candidatus Kapaibacterium sp. (assembly GCA_028284775.1). GTDB lineage: Bacteria > Bacteroidota > Ignavibacteria > Kapaibacteriales > UBA7675 > JANQRB01. Next base: position 1,423 of record JANQRB010000099.1, read on the forward strand.
TGCCGCATCCCCAGACACGCTGCTCAGAAGCATCGATCAGGGCCGGTCCTGGCAGCGCACGTTTCCACCCCTCATTCCGATGGAAATCACCACGATATTTAACGACAATCGCTCGGGCTTGCTGGTGGCGAGCAAGAACAGACTCTTACGCAGCAGCGACGGCGGCGATAACTGGTACGAAATTACAGCAATTCCCGAAGGACAGTCGATACGGGGGCTCGCCTGGGGACCGGACAATTGGGTGTATGCGGGCGCGGAACGAATAGGCATTCTGGCTTCGCAGGACAATGGAAACACCTGGACGATGTTTGCCTCGCGTTTTATAGGTGTGCCGCTCAATGCTCTGCTCGCCGACCATCGGAATCACGTCATCGTCTTGTTAAATAATGGGTTTCACCGCAGCAGCGATGAGGGCCGGTCCTGGCAGTTCATCAGCGAAGGCATACGGCTCGTCGAACCGGAGGCGGATCGCTTCAACGCGCTTCTGCTTCTCCCGACAGGCGCGCTCCTGGCCGCGACCAACAAAGGCATATTCCACTCCCCGGATGACGGTGTAAACTGGCGTGATATCAGCGAGGGCATCCCCGATCCCAATGTTTTCTCCCTGAGCATCAGCACCAACGGCGTTCTCTATGCCGGAACAATGGGTCACGGTGTCTTTCGTCGCAGCTCGGCGCTGGTTAACATCAGACAGGAAGCGCTCCATTCGCCCGGCAATGGCAGCATACCGCGGCCCCGTGCATACCCCAACCCCGCGATAAGCGATGTCAGGATTGAAATTCCGACACAGACAGGTGTAAATGTCACAATGCAGATATTTAACAGCCGAGGCGCCTTGATGCTGACCGTCGAGCCCATCCGGACCGCATCGAACAAACAGACGTTTATCGTCGATGCTGCGAGCCTGGGCAGCGGCGTTTATTATTATCGCGTTGGCGCCAGTCCAGAGTCGGGCGGAACGTTTGTGATTCGGTGATAAGCGTGCCGGCCGCATTACGATGGCCCTCTTATGCCGGCACTGTTCACCGGATCGACCGTTACGAAGGCCCTGCACTACGAGCGACCCGAAAGCCGACATAGTTCAAGGGATAGCCGCTGAAGTCCGGCTGAACGGGTATGCGCCGCGAGCTACGGCACTCTTCCGGGCTGAATTTCCATGCGCCGCCGCGCACGACGCGCCGCTCATTCTCATCCGGGCCGGTCGGATTCTCTGTTTCGCCCGCGACGCGATACAGACCGAAACGATCCCAAACCCATTCCGCCACATTGCCGTGCATTCCATGTAGGCCGAAAGCATTCGCTTCTTTAGTGCCGACGCGATGCGTGCTATCGCCGCTATTGGCGCAATACCAGGCCACGCGCGCCAGGT
>JANQRB010000111.1 GCA_028284775.1 Candidatus Kapaibacterium sp.
CCATTCCGTTGCAGCCGCGGGCGATGTGAACGGCGACGGCTACCAGGACATCATCGCCGGCGCGCCGAACTACCTCGACCCCGCGGGCGGCGGGCGCGAAGGCGCGGCCTTTGTCTGGACGGGCGACGCCAACGCCAATCTCGTACCGGGCGAGCCGGCCAATGCCGCCTGGACCCTGCTTAGCATAACGGTCTATAATGGCTTCGGCACTGCCGTCGGCCCGGCGGGCGACGTGAACGGCGACGGCTACGGCGATGTCATCGTCGGCGCCTCCGATTACGGCAGCCGCGGCGCGGCCTGGGTCTTCCACGGCGCATCCAGCCTGCCTGTTACGCCGGTTTATACCACCTGCGCCGACTGGCAATCAGTCGGCGTCATCGCAGGCGACAAGTTCGGCGAGGATGTCTTTACGGCGGGCGATGTGAACGGCGACGGTTATGCCGACGTGATCATCGGCGCGCCGCAGTACCAGGGCACAGATGGCGGCGCCTTCGTCTGGTTTGGCTCCTTAAATGGTCTGAGGGGTAGCGGCGCTTGTGGCTCCGGAACAATTCAATCGGCGCTCAACGCCGATTATTCCTACATCGGTCAGCCGGGAATGCACATGGGCAAAGTCGCCACCGCAGGCGACGTGAACGGCGACGGCTACAGCGACATCCTGGTCGGCAGCTCCGAGCTGGCCTCGGGCAGGTACCTCAAAGGCCGCGCCGCGCTCTTTTACGGCAGTCCGGGCGGCGTGCTCGACGGCAATGCCGACTGGGGCAGCAGCGAAGGCGGCGCCGGCCAGGTCTACGGCCTCAGCGTATCTACGGCGGGCGACGTGAACGGCGACGGCTTTGACGACATCATCGTCGGCGCGCCGTTTTACGACAACGGGGCGACGGAGACCGGCGCCTTCTGGGTCTACCACGGCGGCGCGGCCGGACCGAACCCGATCGGCACATTTGTCGGGGGCACGACCGCCTTCGACTGGCTGGGCTTCAGCGTCAGCAGCGCCGGCGACGTCGAAAACGACGGTTATTCCGATGTGATCGCCGGCGCGCCGAACTCCGCGTCGGGCGACGGTAAAGCCTTCTGGTATCGGAGCAACAGTCCTGCGGGAATTCAAACGCCCGCAGCCCTGTCAATCTCCGGCGGCATTGGTCTCGGCGAGCAGTTGGGCTGGAGCGTTTCCGTTGCGGGCGACGTTAACGGCGACGGATTTTCCGATGTAATCATCGGCCTGCCGCAGAATGACAACGTTGCGGGCATCGACGCCGGCGCGCTGCACATTTACCGCGGCAGCGCATCCGGACTGACAGCCGCCGCGATTGTCGTCGACGGCGTAGGTAATGTCGGCGGCCAGCTAGGGATGGCCGTCAGCAGCGCGGGCGATGTGGACGGCGACGGCCTGAGCGACATCATCGCCGGCGCGCCCCTGGCGGACAAACCGGGCGGCGCGCCTGTTCCGAACACCGGCGCGGCCTACGTCTGGCTCGGCAGCAATATATCGAGCGGCGGCATCACGCCCGACTTTTCCCACTACGGGCAGGTTTCCGGCGACCGGTTCGGCTGGTCCGTCGCCACCGGCGGCGATATGGACGCGGACGCGCTCTCGGAAGTCCTGATCGGAGCGCCCGGCTTCAACGGCAGCGACGGCGGGGCCTTTATGGTGCCGGGCAGCTCGCCCGCCGGCCCGCCGATCCAGATGATCGTGGGTTTTGCCGGCGGCGAGGAGATGGGCACGAGCGTCTCCACGGCCGGCGACCTCAACGGTGACGGCTACGGCGACATCGTCTTCGGCGCGCCCGGCTTTGACGATGGGCCGTTCACGAATGTGGGCCTGATCTACGTAATCTATGGCGGCCCGGCGCCCGCGATGATTTCCGGTACGGAATTCTGGAACACCAATGCCGTGGAATCCAACATGGGCTGGTCACTCGGTACGGCCGGCGACGTCAACGGCGACGGCTACTCCGACCTGCTGGTGGGTCTGCCCTCTCTCAGCGCCGCCCAGGCCGGCGCAGTCAACCTCTATTTCGGCAACAGCAATGGCGGCGCGATGGACCGGCGGACGCAGCAGTACCAGCTCGGCGGCGGCCAGCGCATTCAAAACAACAACGGCAGTCCGGATTGCAGCTATACCGTCGGCCATAATGCGCGCTCGGCGCTGGGTTTCCTGCGCGGAATGCTGGTGTGGGAAAGCCAGGGCAACGGCACGCCCTTCCTCGGCAATCCGATCACGAACAGTACCATCGTCAGCGCCATTCCGACCCCCGTATGGCCGGTGATCGGGCCGGCAATCGAGCTGCAGACGGAAGTGACTCCGCCCTTTGCCGCGCTGGCCAAAACCAGAATTCGGGTGAAATACGACCCCGCGATGCAGATCGATGGCCAGGTCTACAGCCGCTGGTTCTATTGCGGCATCCATGACCGCCAGGCGATGAGCATCTCGCTGAATCCGCCTTGCGGTCCGCTGAAAGCCAACTCGCGCTCCACGCCGTCCAACGGCACGCGCAGGACCGAGGACATCTCTTCAGGTGAATATGCCTACCCCAACCCGGCCGGCAGCGATTTGCACTTCAGCGTCAGGAGCGAGGGCAGCGTACGCGCCGAAGTGCAGGTGATCGACGCGCTCGGCGCCGTTGTGCAGCGCGTGACGCTCGACCTGCGCAATGGCGACAATGATCTGACTACTGATGTCGGCGCGCTTCCGGCGGGAGCATATACGCTGCGCGTCACAACAGAGGAGGGCCGCCGCATCGGCGTCCATCGCTTTGTGAAACAGTGAATAGGCCGACATGACTGAATGCCGGTACGGAAACGGGCGGACTGAAGTGATTCGGTCCGCCCGTTGTTGTTGTGCTAAGCTGCCAGCAGGGATCAGGACAAGGCTCCGATGATCCGTAGGCAGCGTAGCTTAATTCGGCAGAGTGTAGACATAGACATAATCGCCCATGTTCCAATCCTGCCAGTTCTGCAGTCGATGATAGGTACGGCGCCAGACCAGGGTACGGATCGTAACGGGCCGCCAGTCGAACCAGAAGCGCGGCGGCGGCGGCCAGAAGCGCGCGCGCGGTATCGGAACATGGAAAGTGACGCTCAGCCAGCGTTCCTTGCGTTCCTCGCGTACCAGATTGGCAATGTCAGGATGCACCAGCCCGCTCGTATAGGCGAAGTTGTCGGTAACGGCACGCACTTCCTCCGAATTGACCGCGCCGTTGGGCGAGCTGCCTTTGTAATTCCGCTGATCGAAGTCGGGACCCGAGTTGTGATCCGCCGCGCTTTGAATAAAGGAAAAGTGATTGTTGTAGCGCGCATGCGGATTATGCGGCCAGGGCGAAACAGCCGTAACGGGCTGCACCATACCCGTAGGCGAGTTGTAAGCGATACAGCCCGCGGCAGCGCGATTCCAGCCTGTGTTTATCGTCTGATCCAGGAAGTAGGGCCAGGAGCGCGAAGTCTCAATGCCCATGTCGAGCAGGCGCGCATGGTCGAAGACCGGTATCCCCGTCATGTGGAAGTTCGATGGATTGGACCAGACCGGGTTGCTGTTGGCGCACTGGCAGTCCATCGACAGGACGCCGTCATCCAGGCCGGGCAGGAGGCCGGTGTGTTGCAATACCGGCAGGCCGGCAGGGTGCCCTCCGGCAGCCGTCAGCGTGGGTACGGGCGTCGAATTAACAAGCCAGCCCCAGCGACTTTGCGTAACGGCCGGCACGAGGTCGACCAAAATGCTCTGGTTAATGACCGGCGCCAGCGCATTGAAGTTAAGCGTTTCACAGAAGACAAGGCGCGAAATGATTTCGGCAACATGCACCAGGGGCGAGTTCATCACGCTGACCGTCGCAGCCGCCAGTCCGCTGCCGTTGAAAGCGCCCTGGAAGGCAATGTGCGCCCGCATCCGGTTGGCTATATAGCTTACGTTGCCGAACTCCGCCTGGATCAGGGGATCCCAGGCGCTGCGCGCCGCAATCGCCATCGCCACGTCGGCCACCAGCGCCCCCGCCGAATGCGAGACGATGACGGCCTCGCGGGCGAAACAATTGGTATTGCCGTTTTCCGGTTCGACATTTTGGCCCGTATCCATCGCCGCCGCAATCTGCGCCAGTACCGCGTGCACCGCTGCGCGCAGCCCCTGGTTGCAGCTATAGGCCACCACCATATGGCGGTTGTGAATGTTGGGATGATTCAGATAGGTATCGATGTGGGTCCACCAATAAGTTCTGGCGCGCTGCCGAAAATAACCGTTCTGATCCATGAACTGACCGGGCGAAGCGGGCCAGGTTTCGCGGGCGCGCACATCACCGCTTACATGGTCGCAAAATTGTGTCGGATCGAGGCCGTGAATGAAAATAATGTCGCGGCCGTCGAAACGCGAGTCTTTGTCGCGCACGTAGTCGCAGGGAAGGGCTGTCCCGACGTCGATCGGCGCAAACACCTGCGGGACAGCCACCGGCATATCCGCTTCGTCGCGTTCCAGCAGTCCGCCCAGCTCGGCGGCCGTCAGCGGAATACCCATCGCCTGCAGCTCGGCGTCGAGGTCATAGGTCTCCAGCTCTTCCGGCACAGTGCCGCCCTGCGTGAAGCAGTCAGGCGCATTTTCATACCAGAGATCCGTTGTCGTTTCGCCGATGTAATCGTAGAGGTCATGGACAAAGCCATTGTCCTGGCTGCCTTCGTCGGTACGCGGGGCGGTTGTCGCGCTTAGATAGCCCTGCCATTGCGGTTGAATGATAGCCTCGCCCTGCGGGTCGGTCTCCACCGGCGTGCAGATCGGTTCGCTGTTCGTTACCTGCAGACAGACGTTATCGATATCGGCTGTAGCGAGCAGCTCCCCGTCCGCCGTCATAGCGTGGATGGCAATGTTGTCGAAGTCTTTGTTGGCGGTCCAGACCGGGAAAATCACCTTCGTCCATTCCACGGAAGTAATCGTGCCGCTGGCGCCGATCCAGGCGATATCGGCCGCCGGGCCGGGGTGAGCGCCGCCGCCGGGCAGGCTGCCGTTAAAAGCAACTGCGCGCAGCACCACATGGTCGGCGGGTTCGAGGCCATCCAGCACGAGCCGGGCGCAGCAGGTCAGGCTGTAATTGCTGCCCTGCGTCATCGTCATTCCCGGCGCCAGCGTTTGCTGGATCGCATCGCCGTTTTCGGCGTCGCCGCTGATCCGGACATAGCCGGCGTCCTCGCAGCCGTCGCCGTCATCGACTACCGTCGGAGAGCCGTAGGCCGCTGACCAATGGTCCAGCGTGCCCACGCCATCCAGCGGTCCGGCCTGTATTCCGTCGGAGAGACCCTCGTTCTGCAGCAGATTCTCCAGGCAGCAGAGCTCGCGCGCATCAAAGGGCAGGTCCGCGAGGAAAAAGGCAAAGGGCGTCAGCGTGCCCGTTGCAACGACATCGCCGTTGTTAACAGCCTCGACGCGCCAGAGGTAAGCGCCAGTCTCCTGCGGCACGACGCCTGCCGGCCAGTCGTAAGAGGTCTCGCTGATACCAGTCGCGTCGACCACCACCGGGTTGAGTTCCAGGGCCTCGTTGAAATCCTGATCTTCCTGCAGCTCGACGACTTTGAGATTGTAAGTGACAGCGCTCAGATCGCCTTCGGCGGCGAAATCCCAGGTGAAGGTGGGGGCGCTCTCGGTCACCGGGCAGCGCTCGTCCGGACTGACCGGGTCGACTCGCGGCGTTACGCTCAGACAGTTCACGTCGTCGAGCGAATAGATGAGCGGCGTCGTGCCGCTGCGATTGATATGTATTTCCTGTGCAGCCAGTGTCGCGGCGCAGAGGAGAAACGTGCCCAGGCGGGCAAAGAATTGTCCGTTCATTAGGTATCCTTCTGATTGTCGATGATTAAATTTGTATGGCGTAATAATATCAGTTGCCTGCGCGCACCAACTGGCGTGTGATCTGATGACCGCCAATGCTAACGTTGCAGTAATAAACACCCTGGCTCAGCGCCTGGCCTTCGGCATTGCGGCCGTCCCAGCGAAAGCTATGTTGCCCGGCGCGCTGGACACCCTTAAACAGGCTGCTGAGCCGGCGTCCGAAGACATCGACAATTTCCACTTGCAGCTCGCTGGCTTTGTCGATCGTAACAACAATGTTAATCGATTGTGTGAAGGGATTGGGATGCAGCGTGACATTCGCGCCGGCTGCTGCCGTTTCTTCAAGACCGGTTGCGATGGAGGCCGGCAAAACCAGGAAACGCATCTTGCGCAAGGAGTGCAGCGCGACGCGTTCTTCCGCGCCCCCGTTGAAGCTAAGAATCAGGTGGCGGCCCTCGGGATCGCTACTGCCGCTGAAGGCGATGGTCGTGATCGACGCCAGGTCGTAGTCCTGCAGGCTCCAGTCGTGCAGCTCCAGACGAATCGTATTGTAGTCGCCCTGGTCCAGGTTAGCGAATGTCAGGTTGTCAATGTCGTCGAGCGGTACAAGCGTTTTGGTGTCCGTCTCGATTTCGAGAGTGAAGTCCTGGGCCGCCGCCGGCAACACCAGGCATAAGCATAGGGTACACGCAAGAAATAGGCGTGTCATAGAGTGACTCCCTAAAAATGTTAATCAGTCAGGTTGTTTAAAATAGCCGCTCAGGCCGGCTTTCGAGATGCTGGCATCCGAGAATTGTGTGACCAATAGCTTATTGCCTCATGGCGCCATGAGTTTCAAGCACACGCAATACATTATGGATGAGATAACAGACAGGACCAGTGACTGTCCAATTTTAACGAAATTTTTGCAAACAACAACAGAAAGAATTGCGGAAGCTGAAGTTTTTTTCTCGTCCTGACAGCGATCGCATTCGGACCTGCGTTTGCCGGACATGCAGCCGGCGAGTATTCCGGCTGCCGCGCCGTCGGCCAAGATCCCTCGAGACTCTGATCCTGTCGAGCATTCACGGTGGTGGACTGGTCGAAGCAAGCTTGAGCTGCTGCATGTATCACAAGTGCGACGCGCCATTGGTCTGCGTCCATGGTAATCTGACACGGCGGCAACGCTTAAACACGGCGCGAAACATTGACGGTGGATTTCCGCTACAGGCTATCGCGCTGTCGGTAGAGCAGGAGAGCAGGAAAACTGGCCGTGACAGGCGGTGCAAATTCTATCCCGATAAATGTCGTATTACTCTCGTCCGACAGCGGCGGGCTGCTTTCGCCGCGCAATAACCAAACTCCCGTGCGTCAGCGGGCAGCGCCTCTGCTCCAACGGACAACGGCAATTCCGGCGCCGCAGATCATGGCCGCCAGATACTGGCTGGCCGTCAGTCCCGCCCATGAATACAAGCTGTCGTCACGCAGGAATTCCGCCAGGAAGCGCAGCAGGCCGTAGCAGGCCAGATAGCTTCCCGATACCAGGCCGGTATAACGCCGCAAGCGCGGCTGAAGCAAAATGAGGACAATGAGCGCCAATGTTCCGGCTTCCAGGAGCTGCACCGGCTGGCGTCCTTCGACCGCCCAGAACATCGAACAGGCTCGTCCCTGACAGCAGCCCACCATGAAGCAGGCCAGCTTGCCGACACATTGCATGGCGGCCAGACCCGGTGCGATGAGATCGCAGTAGAGCAGCCAGCGTTTCTGCAGCAGTCTGCCGAGAATTGGCGCGGCAAGCAGCAGCGCGGCAACAGAGCCCAGAATGGACTGACCACTGAGAAGGGAAGGAATCGTGAAGGCGTCCTGCTGATAGACAAGGGCATACCATAGCGCCCCGCCGAGCATCGCAACGCCGAAGAGAGCCATCGCAAAGCGCAGGAGGCTGTCTACCGCTATTGCGGCTGCTTTAGCGCGGAGAACAACAATGGCGAGCAGGGCCAGAGCGCCGACGACCTGCAGACAACCGAATATCGGCAGCGTCAGAGGACCGATTTCGATCACCGAGACCATCGGACACTCATTTTGTCGGTGACATCGAGTGAACAGGCCATGCCTGGCTCGCGGCCATTGTTAAACATCCGCTCTTAATCCAGATCCGAATAGTCGATATTCGTCGTGCCTTCGCTTTTAACCTTTATCGAACCGGACTTTGTTTTGGGTTCGTCGCAGTCTGGGGTTCTGAAGGTCGCCGTTACGCTGACCGAAATCTCCTGGCTGAGATCGAAGTTGCCGTTCCTCAGCCGAGAGGCCAGATTGTCAAAAGTCGCCGTCCCATTCTGGATGTCGATGCCATCCTGCATTTGTACCGTGAGATCGCCGCGTTTCTGCGTGAATACAATGTTGAGGAAAGCGATACAGTTCGGGATGCCGCTGATGACGACTTTGTCGCCCACTTCACTATTGCAACTTTGCCAATGCAGGCCGGCGACGATCAGCGCCAGGAGGCTGAGGTAGGTCAATAGCTTTTGCATGCGATTCTCCGCTATCGTGAGTACAGGAGGTTGACGAGCCTGTGTCGGCAGGGCCAACTCAGACATTCAACAAAATACAGAAGCAAGTGGCGGCGGTAAATAGCCAGAAGGGGTCGTTTTTGTATAGCTATTTCTGGTCATGTCTGTGCGTTCTGCGCCAGAGGGCTTTTGGTTACAACTGGCTTATCGCGATGATAGTATCGCTTAGTGAAAATAAATATCGTCGTTCGGCTGCCGCCACTGAAGGATACAAAAATGCCGCGAACGATGATCGACATTCGCGGCAATGTTTTGCAAAACCGAAATTGTTTCGAGTAGTATTACGCTCAGGCCGTCAAGGCGAAGTGATGCAGTTGCTCAAAGCTGCCGTTGAATTTGTCGAGATCGACCGGCCCTTCGATACCGGGAACAACACCGTCGTTGCTGAACTGCCAGAATGACCATTCGGCCCAGCCGGTGGGCAAATTCGGTTCGGAAACGTCATACTCCGCTATCCAGAGGGGGTACATACCGAAATCGTTGTTCATGTGCGCATTCCAGAAGGACGGGTTCGTATAGATGATCGGCGTCGAATCCATCAGGGGTTTGATTGTTTCCAGAAAAACGCGAACATCGTGTTGTAACTGCTCGTTGCTGAGCGAGCCGGCGGTCTCAATATCAAGCACCGGGGGCAGGTCGACCTGCGCATAGCCGGCATGATGTAGTACCTGCGCGAAAAACTGCGCTTGCGCCACCGGATCTTCACCCGGCTGGAAGAAATGATATGCGCCGGCGATAAGTCCCGCAGCCCGCATCCCGCTCCAATTTTCCGCAAACATCGGATCGGTAAAGCCGACCCCCTGCGTAGCCTTGCAGAAGGCGAATTCGCTGCCGGAGGCTTTGACCGCCGCCCAATCGACGCCGCCTTGATAGTGTGAGACGTCAACGCCATCGGGAATAGAAGGCGGTGCCGGGGGGATCTGAACTTCAGCCTGTTCCTGTTGACTCATAATAATCCTCTTGAAAGGTGATTTGCCAAGAATGAACGTAGAATCCGACAAGATAGGAGCACATTTTCGTATTTCAAAAATCATTTTGTTAGCGCCTACTCAAATGGCATTGTCACCGTTCAGGCGATCTCGAAGGAACTAATGCACGGGGAAAATCGTTGAGCGCCTGTTGTTCCGAAATACGCTGAATCACAGGGCAGGCAGGCGTCCTGTTCGCGTAATTCGATCGACAGAGTTTCAGGTGAATTTTATCAGCGACGGCGACCGAATCCCAGCGGAACGCCGGATGAAACGCGGGCCATACATCGGCTGAGCAGCCTGCCGACCTCTAGTAATCAGTTCTGACCGATACTCATTCAACATTAGCGAAGCTCCGCCTTAACCGGTCGGAGGCACTTGTTGTTTGCCAAAAAATTCATGTATGGCGCTGCTCGCGGGTCGGCGCGATATTGTTCCACTTATTCCGGATTCATCCTATGAAAAATGCTACGTGCCTACTGCTTGCTCTGCTAATTTGCGCTGCTCTGAATGCTCAGGGAAACGAGGGCCGCGAGACTCTTCCTCAAAACAGCCGCTTTGACATCGATTTCGACAAAGCTTTGGCGTCCGGGCAAAATGTGATACTGGATACCATTACCGACTTCTTTCTGCGCGGCGACCGACGGAATCACGTTATCACCTTTACAAACATCATGGATCCTTATCAGCGCTGGGTCGTCGGGACACGCAGCGAGTACAGCGATATAGGCATGCACTTCGACTATCCCACGCCGTCCGAAAAAGATGCCGAAGTTAGCAGCCTTGAAGTCTTGGGATTTCAGGTCAGAGTTGGCATCAACCAGGTTCAGGGCTCTGCCGACGTCTTTACCTACTCTCTCCATAACGCCGACCTTAATGGAATGCCGGAGGGAGAAGCGCTTGCCTCGGGCGAAATCAATTCCGGCTCGCTCGAGGGGCGTCTTGTGGACATCAGCTTTAATGATGGCAGTGGTGTTCAGGTAAAAAGCGAGGAAGGCTATGTGATTAGCTTCGCTACCAATCATGCGCCGAATGATGATATTCTGATTATCGCCAACAATAACTGCGGTACGCAGGACGGCAAGGGTGAAAACCGCCTGAAGGTGAAACTGATTAGCGATGGCAACTGGCGCAATCTCCGGCAGGTGCCACTACCTAATTTCGGCAATTTCGATTGCGATGCTTACATCTTTCCGATTATTCGCATCACGGAAGAGACCGGTGATGTCACCAGCGTCGACGAAGGCGATCCGACCGGCCTTGACGTCGATTTCTTCCCGAATCCCAGTGCCGACCATCTCAACCTGGACATCCGCAATCCGCGCGCCGAACACCTGCGACTTGCGATTACTGATATGCAGGGTAACCTGATGATCGAAACAGCACTCGGCGCCGATGTTAAAGTCCTTAAACAAATTGATACGCGTGTCTTCGCCTCCGGCATTTATAACGTGTTTGTGCGCGGTCAAACGATGAATATTTCACAGCGGGTTGTCATTACACGCTGATGTTGCTGCCAGGCAGCTTAACGATTGTTGCCTGAATAGTTCGAGAGGTAAGGACTATCGCTTGCTCAAGGCCATTCAGATCCGATCTCGACAGGTGCGGAGTGTTGTTAACATTCCGTATTGAGCCAGTCCTGAGCCCTTGCCCCGGGATCGTCGTTGCCGGGGAGAATGCCCGAGTTCGAAGTCGGGAATTGTGGCACTCATCGTTCGGCAGGCATTGTCTTTGTGTTGAAATGCCTTCAAAAAACACAAGGCCGTCCCCGTAGCACTGCGGGGCGGCCTTATGATTATACCTGCATTGCCATGCCCGGCATCGGCCGGATTAAGGCTTCAGGATGACTTGTGCCTGTTGTTCGCCTCTGCTATGCGAAAGCTGAAGCAGATAGCTGCCGGGCGCTATCCCATTGGTCGGGATCGCGATTGTGCCGTCACCGCCGCGTCCGGAATGAAGCATGCTGTAGACAGCTCGTCCCAGCGCATCGCGCAGTATGACGCGCACAGGCTCATCATCCGGCGTGTCGATCCGGATGCTAAATGTATTGCCCGCTTTGACCGGGTTGGGGTAGGGCAGGATCGAGTTGCCCTTTGCCGGCGATGGCGCCACTACTTCATCCGCGCTTTCTTTCAGGAAGGGCCCGCAGATATAGTTCCAGACATCATAGTTGTTGCTATTGTAGTTGCGCGGATAATCCTGGTTGGCGTTGGCCCGGTTGATCGGCAGCGCGGCGTTGCCGCTGGTCGTGAACTCCGCCAGGTCAAAGGTATTCGGGCAGCCGCTGCTGAGGCCGGCGCGGACGCGCACAAAGTAATTGTCGGGCGCAAACTTGCCGCCGATGTAATAGCCCGGGAAGTTTGCTGCGGGAACAATCGTGGACTCATGAATGTCGACCCCGACTTCACCCTGATACCACATCTGGTTAACAACGGCCAGGTTCTGGTCTATCTCGACGGCCAGGCAGTTTGAGTTGGGCGCGAATAGCAGTGCGCCGCTGAACACATAACCGGTTTTGGCCAGATTGACGGTGATCGCCTCGGCTAGATTCGGCGTAAAGTTCGGATTGGTGTAGGTACGGGCGCGCAGGAAACCGCCGGTCGAGTTTGTCTTGAGCACGTAGGCGTTCGGTCCCGTCGCCGTAAGGGTAAATCCGGCTACGACGATATTGCCGGCCCAGTCGATCTGCATGTCCCGCGCATGCTGCGGATCGGCATTGCCGTAGTTATTCGCCCAATTGACATTGCCCAGCAGGTCGACATCAATCAGAATGAAGTCGCGGTTGGCGCCGCTGGCAATTTCGCCGGCTACCGTTATCGATCCCGTCGACACGTTTTCTTCCACCGCAAAAGGTTTAAGGAAAGTCGGCGCCGGTGTGCTGTAGTTAAAGTGCCAGTTGAGCGCCCCGGTGCCGCCATTGAGATGTGCGATGTACAGCGTCGATGTTGTCGCGCCCACCGCCTGTGAATAACCCGTGACAACTATGTCGCCGTTTTGCGTCATTGTGTGTGCCATTGCTTTGTCGATCTGAGCGATATTGCCGATGTTTTTGGCCCACACGAGGGCGCCTGCCGCTGTCATGCGATGAACATGGATATCGCTGACAGGCGGCGCCAGTCCGTCTTCCACCGGCGCTGATGTCCAGATGATGTCATTGCTGCCGTCACTGGCCTCGCTGATGTCGCCGGAAAATGGGTAGAGGTTTGAACGGCCGTTGAAGACGTGGGTGAAGAGCGTTACTCCCCACAAATCGCGCATTTCAATGTAGGGACGCGGCCGTCCGATAAGATTCGGCAAATGGCTGAGCGACAGCATTCCGCCATTGCCGCCGTTGCTGTATTCGTGCACACGCCAGGAGCCGTTCGCGGGCTGGCCCGTGACGATTTCCCAGCGTTGAGCATTCAGATCGCCGCCGCCGCTCAGCAAAAGGACGCCGATTGCGATGATAGTGAAGAAATGACCCTGTTGAATCTTGAGGCGTGAATACATAATGGTACTCCAGCTAGATGGATGAGTAATTAATTTGCTATACGAACTATTAGTACTTTAACAATAAACTGTTCGCACAATGTATATGTGCATGTTTAAGGGCTGAATGCCAGCAACAAACCCGGGCGGGAGCATTCCTGAATCTGATGGTGCCGCCGAGCTGTTTTCCCAAAATGGCCTTGCTCAGTCGCTGATCACGAGTGGCGTTGAGACTGTTGCCTGCAGCCCGGCTACACTGAGTTGGTAGCTGCCGCTGTTAAGGGAAAGTTTATCGATTGATAAGGACTTCATACCTGCAGCCAGCTCATAGTCTGCACTGTAAACACGGCGGCCCAGCAGATCGCTAATTGTGAGGCGCAGGGGTCCATCCGGCATAGCGCTCAGATGGATTGTTAACGAAGCGCCCGCCGGGGCCGGATTCGGAGACAAGCGCAGGGCCGAGGGCACTGCGGGCTCGTTGTAGTCCGCGCCGGGAAGGGCCTCTTTAGGAAAAGGACCACAGAAAACGACAAAATTATCATAGGGGAATTTGTTGTAGTTGCGCGGCCTGTCAATTGTCGCGTTCTGACGATTGAAGATGAGCGGAGCGCTGCCGTTGTGCGTTACTTCGTCAAGACTTAATGGATGCTCGCAGTTGTTAGTGAGGTCGGAGCGCATGCGAATGAAATAATTGTCGGCGGCCATGATGCCCCCGATATAGTAGCCGGGTGCCGTGCCGACCGGGCCGACCAGCGACCGAACGATATCCGTACCGATTTCGCCGTCGTACCAGGCTTGATTGTTGACGCGCAGATCACGGCTTACAGCCACGGCGATGCACTGTGAGGTACCCTGCACTTCCACGGCCCCTGTAAAAACATAGCCGTCGTTCGTAAGGTTGACACAAACACCCTCCGCCAGATTATCCGAACCGGCGAGATCGAGATAGCGACGTTGCACCAACAGGCCGCCAGTCGAGTTTGTCTTAACAAGATAGCTTTCCGGGCCCGTCGCGGCATTAAAACTGTGTCCGGCGATCACGATGTTGCCGGCCCAATCGATGATCATATCGCGAGCAAACTGCTCGTTAACACCGCCATAGCGCTGCCCCCAGTTAACCGCGCCAAGCAAATTCAGGTCCAGCAGGAATACATCGCGCCCGGCCGCATCTTTGATCTCGCCGGCAATTGTCAGCGAATTGGTCGAGACGTTTTCCTGAATCGCGGCCGGCAGCAGAAAGGCTGGGTTGGGCGTCGCATAGTTGCCCTGCCACATCAGCGCTCCCGTGCCGCCGTTAATCAGCGCCGCAAACAGACGTGACGTGGTCGCGCCCGTGGCCTGCGTATATCCCACGACGGCAACGTTCCCGGCGGTTGTCATGCAATGCGCCATCGGGATGTCAATCAGTCCGACATTACCGATGTTGCGGCCCCATACGAAAGCGCCGGCGGCCGTCATACGATGCACGTGAATCTCGCTGATCGGCGCGCTCTGCATGGTCGTCGCAGGCGCGGAGGTCCAGATGATGTCATTCGTTCCATCGTTCGCCTGGCTGATCGAGCCCGACTTGTCATAGAGATTGGCGCGAACGACATAGTGCTGTGTTAAGAGTCCTGCCGCGTTGCGATCTCGCAATTCGATCAGCACGCGCGGCCGTCCTGCTGTGTTGGTGACGTGGCTCAGGGAGGCAAATCCCCCCGAGCCGCCGTTGCTGATTTCGGCGATCTGACGGGACCCGTCCGCCGGCATACCGCTGCGCGCTTCCCAGAATTGACTGCGAAGCTCCGCTGTGCTTATCAGAAAACTAAAAAGAATTGCGGCGAATACGAAGGCCTTCGGACTTACAAGTCTTTTTGAGCAATACATACCTTTCTCCATTGTTGTTGTTTAACAAAGAGTACTACTGACAAAAGGAGATTTGTGCTTCCCGTGGCGGCAAGCAGGCAATCCGACAACACAGAGCGATGGTATGTGCGGGTAAACTTTACCGCAAGTGTTGTGGCCTCCGGTGCACGCAACGTCACGGTCGCTCTTGTTTACAGGGCAAGATGCGAACAAGGGACGGCGCCTCGGAGGGGCTCCCGATTGATTTAGTTGTGGAAAGAGTGAATAACTCTCAGCGTAGTTGAGAGAAACGACTTGATGCCGTTAAGCGGGTATGATTTCTCTTGAAGACTCTCTTTCTCTCTTGAATCGCAACGCTTCGTAATAAACAGGCAGCGAGTATGTGTTTATCTGCCATTGCGATGGCGCAAGTATAATTGAAATAAAACAAAATTCAAAAAAGAATTTATAAAGTCCAGTTCGGGGCGAGTAAAGCAATGCGATACGGATACAGCTCCGCCCGCATTACACCCTGTTGTACGGCGGGGTCGTTATTTGTAATCGCCAAAGCCTGTTCTTGGGTCTCCGCCCGCAAGATAACAATGCCGAAGCTGTCCTTGTCGCTCGTTTGCGTGCGGCCGGCAAGTAACACTATACCTTCGGCGCACAATTTCTGCAGATAAGCAAAGTGTTGGCCGATTGCCTGCGCTTCCTGTTCGGTATGACCATCGCGAAGCATTTCCGAACGCGTCGGCTGAAGTTTGTAGAGAAATTGCAGCATGGTAGCTATACTCCCGGTTGAAGCAGAAAATTTTTCACGAAGAGTAACTCAACATTCTATTAAACGTTTCGCGCAAAATCTTTAGCCAGGTTAACGGCAAACGCCTGTTTGTTAGTGTGAACTGCTGACCCGGATCAGCGTGCATGCTGCAAAACACCTGTCTGCGACTGCAGTCATCGATTCAGATCCGGGCCTTGGGTCGGATTCGGAAGAAATGACCGTCGCAGCAATTGCCTTAGCGGTAAGCAAAGCGGACAAACGCTTTTCGAGATCCGTGGCGCCCCAGGCCGCACCGGAGTCCCTTGGCGGGCGTACGAGGAAAATGCGTGAATCGGAATTTAGCGAGCTGCCTAGCATTTCGAACAGAGCCTCATTGGCGACTTCTAAGGCCGGAAACAGCGCGGTGTCGACAAAGGTGAAATTCAGCTCGTTTGTGCTGAGCGGCGCCGTCGAGTCGGCCGTGCTGATATGGATATCATCGCTCGCGCGTGCCTGCTGGCCGGTGCTGTCGGTAACTTCGAGTTCGAAGGTCAATAGACGGCGAGTCGTGGCGGCTGAGAAGTTCTGCAGCAGAAAATCGGATTGTAGCCGGGCCAGGCTGCCGGCCTTACCTTGCAGGCTGCTGATAACCTCCTTGTCCTGCCTGATCGTCAGCTGCCAGTTCCGCAGTTGAGCGTCGGCTTCGATTTCGCGCTTCAAGCCGATGCCGGGCGCCATGTGTCGCTGTCGAATATGCTGCGTCACTACCGGGGCAACGATCAAGGGCGACGAGCTTGTTAGGTTCACACGCGCGACATCATTGAATACGCTGTCACCAGCTACGGATGGTTGAGATTCGACTGCAATTCGATCTTCAGCAATTCGCCAGGTATTGACGAAATAATCTTTGACGAGTTCTGCCCGCCTGCCGCGGTACAGTGTGTTTTCATCCGCCGCGGGAATCTCCTCGAGACGAAGTGTTGCACTGCTGTGCTGCGCCATGCGAGCGCCGATAATATTGAGAATCTGAGAGTGGAGGGAGGTCATGTCATCGATTTCCAGCGCCTCCGCGTCGAACATCCCGGCATCTCGATTATCCAGCAGTGTGTAATGCTCGGGAAACGAAGTCTGGCTCTTCGCAAACAGGACCACGGGCAGCAGGGGGAGATAGCTGCGGTGCAGGCTGCGAACAGGGCGAACCTGTATTTCATCTACTTCACTGCCCTCCTGATCGCTGTTATATACGTCTATCTGCACCGACAGACGGGGGCGCCTGGTGGGCTGGCCGTTTAATGTCGTCCGGGATTGCAGCGTATCGAGGGTCACTGGTTTCGGACGGTGGCGGCCCCGTCTGCGGGTAGTCGGAGGACGGTAAAAGGGACTGTCCTTCAGCATGTTGCGTGCCAGATTCCGGAGCGCGGTTTCCCAGGTGCCTTTGGTCATTGCGAAGAAGACAGTGGCTTTGATGCGTGTTTCCCCGCCGGAGACCAGTCTGCCGCTGCGATTGTCCCAAAGGGCGAAGGTCGCAAAAATCTGTAGATACTCAGTCGAGCCGTCGCCTCCAATACTACCTTTGTGTTCACCGATGCGACTGATACTCAGATTCTCGATAAAGAGGAGAAATTCGGCTGCGAATGAGCCTGTACCAACGCGTGTGCCGTCATCGGGCAGCTTTACTCTTACCTGCCGTTCCCCATCGATGTCGAGGATTCGCGGACGGAGCCTGACAGATGAATCAATCGCCTCGATCGACACTTCACGGCAGTGGGACTGGTCGAGCAAGGCCGGCGGAATGGTTTTCCCAAAAAAGTCCTGGAAAACCTCCTGCGGAATTCCGGTCCCCAGATCGTCGATCACGTCGTCCGAGTTGCTGATAACGGGATCAGTCGTCAGGACGGCCAGGCTGGCATCCGTTATCACGATTCCCTGATAGTCGGGTTGCAGGACAACGAAGTGGGTGCGCGGGATACAAGCGGTAAGGGATACGGCCACTATGATCAGAAGCAGGACTCTGAGCAAATGTTGCGAGTGCGCAATGCGGCGTATTATCAGCAATGGATTGAAAAGCATCGGAATCTTGCCGTGAGATGTTGGATAGACTGCTTTGATGTCTTGAGAGCGGTCCGCGGCGCTGCAGTTGGCGTCGAGACAACTTCAGCAACGATTGTCGAGGGTAATTCCTGACAAAACTTTGAGAAATCCGGTCGGAGGCAAGGTTTTCTGCCCGCCCTTCACAGGTTGGCGACCCGGCTTAGGGCTGAATCGCAGCTCCCGCTAAAGAGACCGGAATACCCTCGATTCATCGAGGAGCAAATCCACCACCCGCGGAATGCGCCGTCCGAATTGACATCTACTCTGCCGTTGCCGCGCGGCAAAGACCTTCGGAGAAAACTTTCGGGAAATATCATAGTAAGTTAGTTTACTTGTCAGGATTTCAAATACTGCCTCGTCTTCGAACTGTCGGTACATACTAGCCGAAGGAAGCGGGGAGACTATGTCATCATTTGCGGCGAAAATGGGAAAGGTTCACAAAAGGTATCAGCCGAACGAAGTCAACGAGGTCGATGATTCCGGACGGGACGATGTGATGCTCTTTTATGAATTTCTGCACGGTCGCGATGAGGCCTTTCGGTATCTGTTCCGGCGGCACAATCAACGCCTGTTCAGGTACTGCCTGAAATTAGTTGGGATGCAGGAGCAGGCCGAAGACCTGACGCAGGAGATCTGGCGCAAGGTAATCGAGCTGCGCGGCAAACAGACTGAGGTCTACAATCCGCTGGGATTTCTTTACAAGGTGGCGCGAAACCTCTGTCTCGATTATCTCAAGAGCCGCAAATACAACCAGCGGCTGGACGATTTGAAGGAGGGATCACACCCGAGCACCTTTATTCATGAACCTTCCGAACGCGAAGAAGTAGTGTTGACCGCCCTGCAGGAGCTATCGCCAAAATATCGTGATGTGCTTGTGTTGCAGATGTATTGCGGCTACCGACTGGAGGAAATTGCGGGAATGCTTGGAACATCGCCGGAAGCAATCTGGACGCGAGCGTCGCGTGCTCGCGCCAAATTACGGTCGATCGTCGCCAAACGAATTGCTGCCACTGCGACACCCGACGTGAGGAGGGCTGAAGATGCACTCTAAGTTGCACCGGCAGATCGAAGAATACTGCAGTGGATTGATGACAGCCGAAGGACAGGCGGCTTTTGAACAGCGCTTGCGCGTCGATGCCAGATTGCGTGCCTTGTTCGAGGCGGAGAAAGACATAGCGGCTACCATTCATCTGGAAAAAACCGCCACTCCACTCGTTTCGCCCGAACCGCCTGCAGCCTTGCTTGATTTATTGCGGCAGCAGCCGGCGATACGGCCGCGCGGCTCTTTTTTAATGAGGCAGGCTGCTACCTTGATTAACGTACTTACAGGCAACATGACGATGTTCGGTACAGCGATTGCGGGCCTGGCTACGAGCGCTGTTCTGCTGGTACCGACAATGACCGGGCCTTCGGACGAGAAGCCGGGCAATGTTGCCGATTCAGCGGCTTTTGAAATCCCGGGCGTCGTGGAGGCAGAATCCAGCGCTGTGAAATCGGGTGAGCCTGGTCCGTCCGGCGGCGTGGATTCCCTGCGTGAGTGGTCGGCAGCCGGCGACGCCGGACCTGCGATCGACGAGATGGACACGATCCTTCCTCGGACGGATGTTTCGGCTGCGTCGCCACCTGCCACGAGCCCGGATCCAGATCGTGATAGCTCGCAGCTTTCAGATCGCGAAGCAATCCTACGCTACCTGCAGCAGGCGGCCCGCAGCGACAGTATCAAAACGATCATCAGTGATTCCGTAGAGCTTCAGTTGGATTTTAAGCACTAAGGCGCCGGTGCCTATTGTAAAAGGACCAGTTCGCGTTTCGTGCTTCCATTGCTTTGCACCACAATGCCGAAGACTCCTTTACCCAGCGAGTGTCTGCCGATCAGCGTTTCCGGGGCGCTTATCCCGCTGCGGCGAAATACAATCCGGCCGCTCAGATTGCTGACAAGCACAGTGTATCGATGCGCCGCCGGATTATTTTCGATAGTGATGCCCGCCTCCGTGCCGGCAATGCTGATACCGCGCAGGGGAGCGTCGATTGCTTCGTCGGCCAGCGCCGTGACAGCCAGCGTCAAGTCGATCCAGTTCGCAACGCCGACGCAAACCTCAGCGGCCAGCTGTGGATCATCGGCCCTGGTGAGATAATGATTGAGGCCTTCAAACAGTTCAACCCGGACTTCGGGGCCTTGCAATTCGCTGCGAAAGATTTCAGCTTCAGCCGGCGGAACATTGAAATCTTCGCTGCCCTGCACAAAGAGGATCGGGATCGTAAGTGCCTTGTATTCATCAACGACGGCATCGGTGATCTCGATCCAGTCGCGCCAGAACTTTGGCCAGGCGCCCAATACCGGTTGATCGGAAGGAAAACTGCCCTGACGAATCTGCCGCATGGCTTCGCGAATCTGCAGGGCCTGTATTTCGGCCTCCGAAGGATCGCCGCAGGTTTGACCAATAAAGCGTATCTGTTCCTCGATCAGCTTGTCGATCGGCCGCGCCGCGCCGGCCAATGAAATGACAGCGGCGATATCCGAACGGCTGCCTGCCACAATCGGCAAAAAACCAGCTCCCTGGCTATGGCCGATCAGAACAATACCTTGGGGATGGGTTTCCGGCAAAGTCTTTACATAGTCGACCACGTTTTCAAGGTCTTCAACAAAGTCATAGGGGGAAATCGCGCGCGGATCCTGCTCGGGATCGGGTCTGAAAGAGCGTTTGTCATAACGGAAGCTGGCGATGCCGCGCGCCGCCAGACACTCGGCCAAATCACGGAAATTGTGGATGGTCTTGCCTGCCAGGCCCGGGTAGAGGCAGACGAAATTGTCGCCTTCGATTTTCAGGTTTTGATCGCGGTCGTTCGGTCCCGAGCCATGGACGAAAATCGCCATAGGGTATGGTCCCGGCTGATCGGGCAGGCTAAGGGTGCCATTAAGCGTGACGGCATCAGTGTCGATTTGCAGCTCGCGTTCCTGCATGGCCAGCAGGGGTAGATTACAGATGAGCAAAAGAGAAAGAGCTAAGTATGGGATCATTCGCATCGTTTGCACCTGACTATAGTTCATTCTGATTTTCAGACTGATCGAAGACGGCCGCAGCTTGACGCTCTTGATGACTGCAAGGAGATCGAAAGCAATGTAACGGCCGGCGGCACCGTGGCTTGGACGTAGATAGCTTCGAGTAGTTGCATAATTAGATAAATATCTAATTATTTGCAAACGTGATTGCGCTGTGTCCGCGAGCGTGGTGAAATGATGCAGCGCCAGTACAGCGGAAAACGAAAAAACCGGAGCTTGGCATTCGCGGTCGACAGAAGTAAAGGCCGGCACTCGCCGATCGCAAAAAGGAAACCGGGTTCCCGCATGGGGCAGGCGTTAAGAACCCGGCTTCCGTACTACGTGCCATTGTCAATCAGGCAGCGCGCCGGCGCTGCGCGGCCAGCTCCCGGCCGAGAAATTCTGCGATCGCGCTCATGCCCTGACGCCCGGCGCTATCGAGGGCTTCCGCAGCGCTGTTATAATTGGTATTAACATTGACGTCGTAGACATACCGGCGGCCGCCGGCGCCCTGTACATATTCGATTGCGGCAATTTCCATCCCGTTTGCCGCCAGAAAGCGTTCGTACTTTTCAAGTTCATTATTGACATAGCCTTCGATGATTTCGAACCTGGCTCTGCTTTGCGGCGCCGCGCCTGGTTCGGTCGGGCAGAAGGCGTCCTCGATAGTGCAGACGTCGGCCGGGCAGAGCTCGAAGCCATCGGACGTATCGACGCGCACGGCGTAGAAGAACTTGCCGCCGATAAATTCCACGCGCGTGATTGAGTCGTTGCGGGGCTTGACATATTCCTGCACGATACTGATGCCATCGGGCGAAACAAGCTCCTCGTAACGATCGAGCAGTGCTTCCACTTCGTCGGCTGAGCGCAGTAGTTGTACGCCGGTTCCCTTGCCGCCGCGGTTGGGCTTAACAATAACCGGGCTGCCCAGGCGTTCGGCGGCGGCTCTGAGCTCAGCGGCCGAATTAGTGACAATGCTGGCTGGTGTGCGGATACCGTGAGCATTCAGGGCGAGATACTGTTCGGCTTTGCTGACCTCCAACTGCAGCGCATGGCGACTGTTGATCACACGGCGTCCATGAGCTTCGAGCCAGGCGAGAGTCGGGGCCGCCAGTTCCATTGCGTAGCGATGATCGCGGGTATGCGACGATGCGCTCATCCGGTTGTAAAACACCCCATCCGGCGGCGCGCTGCTGAAGTCGACGGAACCCTGATTGATAAACCACTCTTCATACTCCAGGCCGCGCTCTTCCAATGCGCTGCGCAAGGGGCTGATCCATTCGGCGTTTTCGTGCAGGATATAAATCTTTTTCACTGTTCTGCTTCCTTTTGATTGCGGATTGATTTCCGAAAAATGTGTTGCAAACAAAAAAGCCCTCCCGGAATGGGAAGGCTTGCGTTCGTTACTCGGTGATACATCACTCTAATGGCATACGCGTCGGCCCTCCCGCAGAGCGGTGGTACAGCAACAGCAGCAACAACAAGTCGATGATGCAAGCTTGTCTGGTATGCCAAGAGTCCGGGTGTAACGCATTGTGAATTCCGATAATAAAAAAAGCCTTTCCACGCTCGTGGAAAGGCTTCAAGTTTTGTGCTTTGTTCAGTCGAGGCTACGCTATCGGACTGATCAGGCCTTTCCACTCCGGTTGTACCGGACACGCACAACAACAGCAACAACAGATAGCGTTGAAGCTTTGAAAGTCGGCCTTATGGAAAGAATGTATCATAATGTCGCGTAGCTTTGATTGGCGGCAGACAACATTCGGCTGCCAGCGCCTGCAAAGATAGAGGGAGCAGGGACAAAAGTCAAGAGCAATTCTTACTCATCGATTATATTGCAGCCTCCTGTCCAGCTATTCCCCTGCTGGAATCAAATCCGAGAAAATCGAGAAGCTCTTCGAATGAAAGATGGGTTGAGAACAATGAATACATTTACTGGAAGAGCAATGCGCAGGAGCGCCCGTATTCTGAGTATCTGCAGCGTTCTGCTCATTATTGCCTGTAGCGACGACGGCGCGGTCGATCCCGACGCAGACGGCCCGGTTCTCAATTCCGTCACACCTTCGGTTGCGGCGCAAGGCGACACAGTTCGCTTACAAGGCTTACGCTTCGGCAGTATTCAGGGCGGCGGCAGCGTTTCCTTTGATAATGTTAGAGCGCAGGACTACATCTTCTGGAGTGACACCCTCATTATTCTTCGTGTGCCCGTCGACATTACGCCGCGCTTGATCATCATCCGGACGGAGCGGGGTGAGACTTCGCGGTCAGATCAGTTTCGATTGGAATCAAAGTCGCTAGAGCTTAGCCTACCCGGCCATAACGGCATAGTACGCAGCGCAAGATTCAGTCCGGATGCTACGATGCTTGTAACCGTAGGCGATGACAATGATGCGATTGTATGGAATCTCGCCAGCGGCAGCCCTCGAATATTTTTTGAGGTCGAGGCGAGCCTGGGAAGTCTTCAGGCCGACTTCAGTCCCGATGGAACTTTGCTTGCCACGCTCAAGGGGACTGCGGTTGAAATCTGGAACATCGCCAACGGCAGGCTGATCCAGCGTCTCGAAGAAGACACCGAAAAGATGAACTCGGTGGTATTCGGACCCGACGGAGCCAGCCTGCTGACCGCCAAGGGCCTGGACGCAATTCTCTGGGACCTTGCCAGCGGCGAAGTATTGCGCCGTTTCGAGCTGAGCGCCGGCGTGTTGGGTGCCGTCTTCAGTCCGGACGGGCAGCGCATTCTCAGCTATGGTACGACCTTATTCGCAAGAGTCTGGAACATAGCGAGCGGCGAGGTGCTGCTTGAAATGGAGCACCCGGAAAATGTTCACGTAGCTGCCTACTCGGCCGACGGTAACCGGATCATGACGCTGTTCGAACGCTTTGACTTCAGCGGCGGCACCGGTCTGCAGTCGGGCATAGTTCGGATCTGGGATGCAGAGGGAGGCAGCCTGATTCAAGAGCTTGGTGAATATCTTGAGACGACAATCGCGGCCCTCCATCCCGACGGCGACAGGTTTGTTGTCAGCGGCTGGTTTCCCAGTCAACGCAATGCCGCCCTACTCATCGATGTCGTCAGCGCCGCCCGGCGGCAGGCCTTTTCCGGCCATTCGAACTTTATCTATTCCTGCGCCTTCAGTCCTGACGGCAGCCGGATGGTCAGCGGCAGTGCCGACGGCAGTGCGAAGATCTGGCAGGTGGAATAGCAAGGAGAAAGGGCAGGGCTTCGGCTGAGCGCGGGCAGCGCCGCCCGGCAGTGAATGTAGCAGGCCGAAGGCGATGAACGCCTCTATGAAACCGGCAATGCCGGCCAGCGCTGTTACATGTCCGATCTCCAGGCTTTGCCATTGGCTTCCGCAGGGCTGTAAGAACGAAGCCCCGGGGCGACGATTCAGCTTCGTATTTCGGCTCTGACGGATCCTGCGAGGTAGAGAAGTTTAGGGCAGTGCTGTCTCTTGTGATTGCTTTACCTGCCGTAAGCGAACAAGGAAATTTCGGTCTGCCGTTAACACAGGAAACAGCGAGGCTGAATCTTTGATTGAAGCTCAGATCAGCGCTACAGATTCCTGGTTGCCGGTCACAACTAGCTCCTCTTCGGATTAACTACGGGCACCGGCTTATGGTCGCTTCATCAAGTTCGCAAAGCCCATTGCGGGATGCAGTGCAGCAGCAGGCACAGCCCCTGCCCGGGGTGCACACCTCGCCGAATATTCAGGCTCATCCCGAACTCTACGAAGTGGAGAATCAGGCCCTGGACCCCGGCGGCTATCTGCTGTCCGCGATGCGGTCGATTGCTTCCTGGCGTGACAAAGTCGTGCTCGATGTCGGCGCCGGTACGGGCTTTTATCTGCCTGTTTTCCAGCGCGAAGCGCGGCACGTAATTGCCGTGGAGCCGCACGCCCCTTCCCGTCTGCGCGCCATGGATAGGGTCGCCGGACTGCGACTCCAGAATGTTTCAGTTATGGATGGCTCCGCGGAACAATTACTGTTGCCTGACGCGAGTGTCGACATTGTGCATGCGCGTTTTGCCTACTTTTTCGGCCCGGGCTGTGAACGCGGTCTGCAGGAATTGCAGCGGGTCGTCAAGCCCGGCGGAACCGCGTTCATTATCGACAATGACTACCACAACGGCGATTTTGCGCGATGGATCAAACGAGTGCGTTCGTCGCGCAAAGTCGATCCGGATCTTGTACGCCGCTTCTGGCGGCGGCAGGGTTTTGAACAGCGGCAGATAATGAGTGAATGGCGCTTTCAGCGCCGGCAGGATTTCGAAGACGTCATCGGAATCGAGTTTCCGACAGAAGTTGCCGCCGCCATCATCCGCGAACATAGCGGGCTGAGCTGCAGCTATGCTTACTGTCTGTACCACAAGACCTATGGAGTACCCCGGCTCGAGCTGTGAACATCACGTTTGATTTGCTACCTGACGCGAAAAATGTTTAGTGCCGTTCTCTTCGGGACTGACGGCTGCTTCAATGGTGTTCAGGCTGCCGGTCCGTCGACTCGGCAATGGACCGCCGCCGACTCAGGCGGGCTGCGATGGAGATGTCGTTCCAGCGTACTCATTAAGATCGCCCTGCGCACAGGTTTACTAAGGTAATCATCCATTCCGGCGGCAAGACATTTCTCACGATCGCCTTTCATCGCATTTGCCGTCAGGGCGACAATCGTAACGTTGGCGAAGTGGCCGCCGTGCGCGCGGATACGTGAAGTCGTTTCGTAGCCGTCGAGGACGGGCATCTGGCAATCCATAATGTAGCTGGCGATTCGGTCGCAGCGCTTTCTGTCTGTGCGTGATTCTCGAACAGTTTCCTTATTTTTGATCCGGTTCCAGGATTCTGCTACACCAACCATAGGTATCCGACAATGAGGTATAAATTACTCGGCAAGTCAGGTCTGCGTGTTTCCGAGCTTTGCTTGGGCACGATGACATTTGGCGAAGACTGGGGCTGGGGCGCTTCACGGGAAGAAAGCCGGCAGCAGTTCGATATGTTTATGGAGGCAGGCGGCAACTTCATCGACACCGCCAACCGATATACGGAGGGCAGCAGCGAGCGCCTGCTCGGCGAATTTATTGCGGCCGATCGGGAGCGAATCGTTCTGGCAAGCAAATACTCGCTGTATGACAGACTTAATGAGGTCAACGCCAGCGGCAATCATCGAAAAAATATGGTTCAGTCGCTGGAAGGCAGCCTGAAACGCCTCGGAACGGACTATGTCGATGTCTTCTGGCTGCACGCCTGGGACTACCTGACACCGATCGAGGAAGTGCTGCGCGGACTCGATGATCTGGTGCGCGCCGGCAAAATCCTGTACATCGGTATATCCGATACGCCCGCCTGGATCGTCAGCCGCGCCAATGCCATTGCCGAACTGCGCGGGTGGACGCAATTCGTCGGCCTGCAGATTGAATACAGCCTCATTCAGCGGACGCCCGAACGCGAGCTGCTGCCGATGGCCAGAGAGATGGATATAGCCGTAACAGCCTGGGCGGCGCTCGGCGGCGGCGTCCTGACAGGCAAATATCTGAAGGACAGCGGCGAGCCGCGACGCATGCCGCCGGAAGCCAAACGCCTTAATGAGCGCAACCATACCATCGCCCGGCGTGTGCTGGAAATTGCGGATGACATCGGCTGTACGCCGGCACAGGTAGCGATCAACTGGGTTCGCCAGCACAGCCAGCCCGTCATTCCTATCCTGGGCGCGCGTACGGCGGCTCAGCTTCGCGACAATCTC
>JANQRB010000122.1 GCA_028284775.1 Candidatus Kapaibacterium sp.
TGCGTAAACAATATTGGTATAATCAAAAACATCTGTCAAACGGCTCAAACTGCCTCTTCGTAAATCGTGCAAATGTCTAACTTCGACTTGGGCAAAACAGATGATCGTGCTCATCAACCGTACAGCCATTGAGGTGAATTGTGATAGGGTAGGGAGTACCGGATGAAATGCTTCTTCAAATTGAAGTATGCGCTATTAGTTGTCCGATAAATGTTTTGCTGCTGCTATTTTCGTACGCTGCCAATCGCTACGCTTCGTACGAGATGATGCCTTATGCGGTTGTCGCCGCATTTGCTTTCTGGGATCCGCATCACTGAAGTCGGTGAGAAGATTAAAATTAGGTCGCTGTTGCCTGCCGTCTGCTTAACACTTCAATCCAGTCTCAGACTCCAATTGCCTACATGCCCCAACTTCGGATGTTCACGCAAAATAGCATAATGCATAATTCGGGAGGCCGATGACAGTGCGACATTGATGTTGGGTCTGTTGTCGCTTGTTTAATCCCGGTCGGATTTTTGTACATGATATCGAGGGACAAGGGGAGACGCTCGAGACAGATTTTGGCATCGCTGATCTATGTCGTATTCCTGTCCGAAGTGCCATTACAACCCGATCACTCGACGACCACAGTACAGGTGAATGACGCAATTTTCAAGCTCTATGATAACCTTCCTTCAGTCCTGAGTAATAAACACCCTCTCAATTTCACTCACTTAAACAGTTGGCGGAGGTGTATTTCGATAGCTTATTTCCCGCGGAATCTTTATCAGATGCAGTGAAAGGTTTAACAGATTTAGATATAACTTGAACGAAAAACCTCTACTTGCATTCAGACACATGCGGCAAGTCGTCGCATCACCGTCAGCCCCACATTGAAACGACAATTCAAGTATGTTCCCCGGAATCGGGCATCCGTCTGACGCTATACTCGTTGCAGGTCTGTGCAAGCGATGGGAGGCAGGCTTAGTCGTTGCTGATGGCAGTCTTGTCAATTGAACGATTGGATGGCATTTTGCCATGTGTTATTAAAGACTCTCGAGAGTTGCCGGACAGGGAACTGTTGATCCGAAATGTACATCTTCCGCCGGTAGGCTGGTAGCGACCAGGCAGCTTTCAACGAGACGTCCAGAAACTTAAAATAAAAAAGGGAACACTTTGTGTCCCCTTTCGATCTTTGAAGTCTTTCGGGCTTTCAGAGTTTTGCACAGGTTTTGTACAAAAACTTCACAATGCTTGATTTCTGCCAAAAAACGGCGAAAAAAGTGGTCAGGGACGGAATCGAACCGCCGACACAGGGATTTTCAGTCCCTTGCTCTACCGACTGAGCTACCTGACCCGCTTGACAAAGAAGCGCAAATATAGAGGGTTTTCGAAACACATACAAACTTATTCTGTAGCTCGCGATTGGCGAATGTTCCGGTCCGGTGGGTCGGCAATGTCCCGCCGGACCAGTTGCCTGTGCAGCAGCAAAAAATATTCCGCATTCTGGTGATTGAGACGTATATTTCGAAGTTGTTTTGAAAACCCTGACCTATTGAGCAAGCATCAACGTTTAGTATCATTTTGTTGGAGAGCCGCGTCGCAAGACTCAGCCTATCGACAATTTAATGTTTATGCCGCCCTGTTGAAGGCGCGCCGGTTATTGCCGGCTCAGGAACGGGGCGGACGGTTGCGGACGTAATTGTTGGTGTTGGAACATGCAGCAAATCGAAAAGTTCACAACCAGTCTACAGGTTTCCCGAACGCTGCGAGAAATGGGGGCTCCTCAGGAGAGTACACATTTTTGGTATGAGTTTACGGACCTATCGCAAGCGAAGCGCCAAACGAAGTGGTTCTTGTGCCGGCCGCAAATGATCGACTATCTGCGGCCCGGCAGTGAACCGTCACGGGTGTTAGCTGCGTTTACCAGGGACGAACTGCATCGCTGGATTAATTCAGACGAGTACG
This sequence comes from Candidatus Kapaibacterium sp., assembly GCA_028284775.1. Taxonomy (GTDB): domain Bacteria; phylum Bacteroidota; class Ignavibacteria; order Kapaibacteriales; family UBA7675; genus JANQRB01. The sequence continues at coordinate 1,948 of JANQRB010000122.1, forward strand.
AGGTGTTCCACGGCTATTTTATCGGTGAAGTGCTGGACAATGAAAGCGGCAGTGCCAAGAGCGGTGAACAAAGTGTGACTCTGCTCGTGTATCGCGGCTTGAGTGTGATGGGCAAAACCGAAGCGGATGCGCTGGGACGCCTGCTAATCGGCCTGATCAAAGAAGGTGATATCGATTTTGATCAATCCTAGACTGGTTCTTCGCGAGAAGTTATTAACTGCACAGCTCTGATCGACTCGTGAAGCAAAAACTTAATCCGATATACCCTGCCTGAGTGGCGGGGAGGGCGTAATCGGTCTGGACGCGCTGTCGTAGAGCCATACTTAGTCGCTTCGACCAGCTAACCAGACTTGTCCGTTTTTTTGCCCGGCAGTCGGCTTTTGAGCTGCCGGCTGCCCTTACATGTTACGACGATACTGTCCGCCGACCTCATAGAGCGCCTGTGAAATCTGCCCCAGTGACGCAACTTTACAAACCTGCATAAGCTGTTCAAAGATATTGCCGTTGTTAACTGCCGTGCGCTTCAGGTCGGCTAATGCCGCCTGCGCTTCGTCTTTATTGCGTTCCTGAAATGCCTCGACCGCATTGATCTGCGCCTGCTTTTCCGCTTCAGTGGAACGGATGATCTCTTCCGGCCGCTGATAGGGCGAGCCGTTTTTATTGAGAAAAGTATTAACGCCGATGATCGGCAGTTCGCCCGAGTGTTTCAGTGTCTCGTAGTGCAGCGACTCCTCCTGAATTTTACCGCGCTGATACATCGTCTCCATTGCGCCAAGTACGCCCCCGCGCTCCGACAAGCGGCGAAACTCCATCAGGACGGCTTCCTCGACGAGGTCGGTTAACTCCTCGATGATAAACGCGCCCTGCAAGGGGTTTTCATTTTTGGCGAGACCCAATTCTTTGTTGATAATCAATTGAATCGCAACGGCGCGGCGAACCGATTCTTCGGTCGGCGTTGTAATCGCCTCGTCATAGGCATTGGTGTGCAGCGAGTTGCAATTGTCATAGATCGCATACAGGGCCTGCAGCGTGGTCCTGATATCGTTAAAATCAATTTCCTGGGCATGCAGCGAGCGTCCCGAGGTCTGGATGTGATACTTCATCATCTGAGAACGCGCATTGCCGCCATAGGTGAATTTCATGGCCTTGGCCCAGATGCGCCGCGCCACCCGGCCAATAACCGCATACTCGGGATCGACGCCGTTGCTGAAGAAGAAGGATAGGTTGGGCGCGAAGTCGTCGATCGCCATACCGCGATTGAGATAATATTCGACGAAGGTGAATCCGTTGGCCAGCGTCAGTGCGAGCTGTGTGATCGGATTGGCGCCCGCCTCTGCAATGTGATAGCCCGAGATCGATACGGAGTAAAAATTCCGGACCTTGTGATCGACAAAGTACAGTTGAATGTCACCCATCATGCGTAGGGCGAATTCCGTGGAAAAGATGCAGGTATTCTGCGCCTGATCTTCTTTAAGAATATCGGCCTGTACCGTACCGCGCACGCTGCCCAGCGCCTGCGCTTTTAAGCTTTCATAGACATCGCCGGGCAGTACCTGGTCGCCGGTGACGCCGAGCAGCTGCAGGCCGAGTCCATTATGACCTTCCGGCAGATCGTCCTGATATCGCGGCCGCTCGACTCCTTTGGCGCGATAAAGCGCGTCGATTTTGGCTTCTACTTCTTCCGTCAGTCCATGCTCTTTGATGTAGAGCTCGCACTGCTGATCGATCGCCGCATTGAGAAAAAAGCCCAGCAACATCGGCGCCGGACCGTTAATGGTCATCGATACCGAGGTGCTTGATTTACACAGGTCGAAGCCGGAGTACAATTTCTTGGCGTCGTCCAGCGTGGCGACGCTGACACCGGAATTTCCGACTTTGCCGTAAATGTCCGGGCGCAGAGCGGGATCTTCGCCATAGAGCGTTACGGAATCGAAGGCCGTCGACAAGCGGGCGGCCGGCATACCGAGGCTTAAGTAATGAAATCGTTTGTTGGTGCGCTCGGGCCCGCCTTCACCGGCAAACATGCGCGTCGGGTCCTCGCCGCTGCGTTTGAAGGGATAAACTCCCGCGGCGTAGGGAAACTCGCCCGGCACATTTTCCATCAGATTCCAGCGGACTATGTCGCCCCAATCGCGATAGCGGGGCATCGCCACTTTGGGTATCGCCAAATGGCTCAGGGACTCCGTGAAGTTATCGACTTTGATTTCTCTGCCGCGTACCTTGTACACAAATACTTCCTCGCGATAGGCGCGCCGTTTCGCTTCCCAACCGGCAAGGATGTCGCTTACCTCCGGCGTCAGCTCCTTTCGCGACTCTTTCTGAAGATCTTCGAGCTCAGCAACATTGCCTCCGGCGCCTTGCAGTGCTTCGATCGCGCCTTCCAGTTGATAGAGGCGCGAAGCCAGTGCAGCCTGCTGCTCGACCCGGCGGGCATAGCGATCGATCTCATCGGCGATTTCCGCCAGGTAACGTGATCGCTCGGGAGGTATGACAAAGACCTTGGTGCTCATGGCGTCGGTGATATGATACTGCGAACGCCAGTCGAGATTCAGCCGCTCCACCATAACGTCGATGGCTGCGCGGTACAGCGAATTGACGCCGGGATCGTTGAATTGCGAAGCCATCGTGCCGTACACGGGCATTGTGGCCGTATCCCTTTCGAATAACATATGACTGCGCTGATACTGCTTGCGAACATCGCGCAGGGCATCCTGAGCGCCGCGTTTGTCGAATTTGTTAATGGCGATCAAATCGGCAAAGTCGATCATATCGATCTTTTCCAGCTGCGTGGCGGCGCCATATTCGGGCGTCATAACGTAGAGCGAGACATCGGCAATTTCGGTGATCTCGGTATCGCTCTGTCCGATGCCGGCGGTCTCCACGATGATCAGATCGAAGCCGGCGGCCTTAAGGAGTTCGATCGAGGGTTGAAGGCTCTTGCTGACGGCGAGATGAGCCTGTCGTGTCGCAAAGGAGCGCATGTACACGCGTTCGTTATTGATCGCATTCATCCGAATCCGATCGCCGAGCAGCGCCCCGCCTGTCTTGCGTTTCGAAGGATCGATCGATATAATGCCGATAGTCTTGTCCGGAAAGTCGATCAGAAAGCGACGTACCAGCTCATCCGTCAGCGAAGACTTGCCCGCTCCGCCCGTGCCGGTAATCCCGAGGACGGGGATCGCCTTCAGCGCCGTGCCGTTTAGTTGCTGCCGAAGCGTCGAGGCCCTGTCGGGATGATTCTCAAGCAGCGTCATTGAACGCGCCAGAACGCCCGGATCGCGCGACGCGATACGCGCGGTGAATTCACCGTTGAGCGGGGCCCTTGCTTCCACAGCGTCAAAATCAGCCTGCGATACCAAATCATTGATCATCCCCTGCAGCCCGAGATGTCGACCGTCTTCGGGGGAGTAGAGTCGCGTGATGCCGTAGTGATGCAATTCTTCGATCTCTTCCGGTAAAATCGTCCCGCCGCCGCCACCGAATACTTTTATGTGTTCGGCGCCGCGCTCCTTCAACAGATCACGCATATACTTGAAATATTCAACGTGGCCGCCCTGATAACTGGTGATGGCAATCGCCTGCGCGTCTTCCTGAATTGCGCTGTCGACGATTTCACCGACCGAACGGTTGTGTCCCAGGTGAATGACTTCCACGCCCGAACTTTGCATTATGCGTCGAAAAATGTTGATCGAAGCGTCGTGGCCGTCAAAAAGGGACGCGGCGGTGACGATTCTGATCTTGTGCTTCGGAAGGTACTTGCTTGATTCCATATCTACCTGCGTCAGGGCTGTATCAAGGAGTATGAATTGATTGATTGTGCCGGAGCCGGCCCGTCAATTTACACAATTCTTTTGGGACGGATGAAGGACCGCTTTCCTGTCTGAGGGCATCGCATCGCGTTCGGCCGACATTACGAACCGCTCGTGTGATATTGAAGGCCATTTGAATAAAAATTGTTTCACAATCCGCCTTTGTCGTATATTTTTTACTCTCATCCTGGGGATGATACCCTCGTGAATGATCAACCATGCGGCTTTAAGCCTTTCGAAGGCTAAAGACTTCAATCAGCTGACAGCGCGCGACGCACTATGAAAACCATTCTGATCATTGAAGATACCGACTTCATCAGTGAGAATATCGCCACGACCCTCAAATTTGAAGGCTATAGCACAATTATTGCCGAAGATGGCATTCGCGGTCTGGAACGATTGCGCACCAGTCAGCCCGACTTGATTCTCTGCGATGTCTCGATGCCCCGGATGGACGGTTTCGGCGTTTTGCGCGAATTGCGCAAAATGAAGGAAGTAGTCAGCACCACACCCTTTATTTTCTTAACGGCGAAAGCGGAAAAGGCGGATATGCGGCGCGGCATGGAACTCGGCGCCGATGATTATCTGACCAAACCCTTTACGACGGTCGAGCTGATCAATGCTGTCAACACACAGTTGGCGAAGAAGGAAAAAGTCGAGCAGCATTACGAGGAGAAGCTGGATGAGCTGCGCGGCAATATTACCTACGCCTTACCGCATGAATTTCGCACGGCATTGAATGGCATCCTCGGCTTTTCAGACATCATCATCAATGCCACCGCCAATGTGAACGGAGCGATGATTGATCCGAACGAAATCAATGACCTTGCCAGGTCGATCAAAGAGTCCGGCAGACGGCTGCACAAGCTGACGGAAAACTTTTTAGTGTATACCCAGATTCAGATTCTCTCCAGCAAACCCGAAGAACTCGAAGAGTTGCGCAATTTTGCGGTAGAAAATGTCGGCGAAATCTTACGTGACACCGCCCACTCTTTTGCTCATCAGTTTGAACGCGTGAATGATCTGCACTGCGAAGTCGCTGTCGGCGACGTACAAATGTCCTCGGAGAACTTCGTTAAAATTATCAACGAGCTGCTCGACAATTCCTTTCGATTTTCCGAGCCCGGTTCCATCGTGCGGGTTACGGCACACAATGATGAACGCGATTATACCATCGTCATCAAGGATATCGGACGCGGCATGACAGCCGAGCAGCTTGCCAATATCGGCGCATACAACCAGTTCCGCCGCGACATGTACGAACAGCAGGGCGCCGGCCTGGGCCTCACCATATCCAAACTCCTCACGGAAATTCACGGGGGCGCCTTTACCATCGACAGCGAGCTCGAAGTCGGGACGACGGTGACGGTTGTCTTGCCGGTAGTCGTCTAGCTTCCACAGCTCTTCTGCAGACAGCCGGCCTCCACGCGCAGCGCTACCGTCGTCAACGGAGACTCCGGTAGCTGGATATTGCCGCATACTGCGTAAATTGAAATTCTGAACAGCGAGTTGAATGCTGAACGGCGCGACTTGCGCTGCTGCAACAATTCACCGGATCGAGGATTGAGAGTTTATAGCGGGGAGAGATAAGCGAATATGTTTGCGACAATCAAGAGACTGCACTTTGTCGGGATCGGCGGCATCGGTATGAGCGGCATCGCGGAAATTTTGTTGGACCAGGGTTTTGAAGTCAGCGGCTCGGACCTGCAGCGCTCTGAGGTTACCGATTACCTGGCGAGCCTTGGCGCGACGATTTGCGAGGGTCACGCCGCCGAACATATCGGCGCTGCTGAAGTCGTCGTCTATTCGTCGGCTGTTGATCCCGCAAGCAACCCGGAGACGGCGGCGGCGCGTGAGCAGGGCATTCCATTGATTCGTCGCGCCGAGATGCTGGCGGAAGTGACGCGCCTGAAGTACTGTCTGGCGATTGCGGGCACGCACGGCAAGACGACGACAACATCGATGTGCGGATTAATGGCCATCAAGGGCGGCCTCGATCCGACAGTGATTGTGGGCGGCAAGCTCAGCGGCCTGGGCGGCACGAACGCGCGTCTGGGGCATGGGCAGTGGACCGTGGTGGAAGCGGATGAATACGACCGTTCCTTTCTTCAATTGGCTCCCAGCGTGGCGGTGATCACCAACCTTGAAGAAGATCATCTCGATATCTATGCCGATTTCGAGGATCTGAAGGCCACCTTCGTCGAGTTTGCGAACAAAGTTCCGTTTTACGGCATCGTGGCGCTCGCGCTCGACGATCCCGGCGTCATGGAAATCCTGCCGCTGATCAATAAGAAAAAGGTGACCTTCGGTCTGTCTCCGCAGTGTGATGTGCGAGCCACCCGGCTGCGTTATGCCGGCTTTGGTTCTGTCAGCACTATCGTGTACAATGGCGAAACTTTGGGCGAGCTAAGCCTGAAGGTACCGGGTCTGCATAATCTGCGCAACGCCCTCGCCGCCCTTGCCGTGGGATTGGCGCTCGACATAGCCTTCGAAGACATTGCCGCGGCACTCGCTGATTTCAGCGGCGTCTATCGGCGCTTCGAACACAAAGGCGAGCGCGCCGGCGTCATGCTGGTGGATGACTATGCTCATCATCCGACAGAAGTCGAAGCTACCCTTGCAGCATCTCGCAATGCCTGGGAGGGACGGATTATCTGTGTGTTTCAGCCGCACACCTATACGCGCACCCGCGATTTTGCCGCTGAATTCGGCAAGTCCTTCATTAATGCCGACCACCTGGTCATCACCGACGTTTATCCGGCGCGCGAGCAGCCCATTCCCGGCGTGACTGGCAATCTCATTGCCGAAACCGCTACTCGCTACGGCCACCGCAGCGTCAGTTATCTGCCCGACAAAAACGATCTGCCCGGTTGGCTGGCGGAACACGCGCGCTCCGGTGATCTCGTCCTCACGATGGGCGCCGGCGATATATGGAAATTCGGCGAACAGTTCCTGCGAATTCCGGACGAGGCGCCGCAAAAGTCGACCTGAGGTGAATGTCTAACTTCCTTGCTTTTCAAACCCAACTTTAACAATTTTGCGGTTTGATTTAAAAAAACTGCCCTTCTCAAGTTGGAAACGACTGTAGCAACGCTAATTAGCAGGTACGAGGATTATGAATATTAGTAGATCGCTATTGGCCGCCGCATTGGTAGCACTTGCCCTATTTGGCAGTGCCTGCGGCTCCGGACCGAAATCGTCAACAAATCAAAAAGACGACAATTATATCAATCAACTTCCCAAGACCGTCCTGGCCGAAGTCGGGTCGGAAAAAATCAGTTACGGCACCCTCGAAAAAGCCTTTCGTAAGAATATGGGGCGTAAGAACGTCCAGCTTTGGGAAGTGGAAAAGGATAGTGTAACGGATTTTCTGGATCTCTATGTCAAATACCGCCTGAAGGTGCAGGACGCCATTGGACGCGGCGTGAATAAAGAACCCGACGTTATCGACGAGATCAAGAAAAACCGCGAAGCCGTGGCCGTACCTTTCTATTATGACAAACATATCATCGATCCTGCGGTCGACAAAATTCTGAAGCGTCGCGAACGTGAAATCAAGCTTGCTGTCATTCTGGTCGGAACGCCGCAGACGCCGGGTGCCGACACAACGGCGGCCTATCAGCGTATCACCGCTGCTATGGACAGCCTGAAAGCGGGTGTGTCATTTGCCGATGTAGCTCAGAAATTCAGCGACGACGAATTGTCGCGCAGCAACGGCGGCGAGATTCCCTTTTCCACGGGCGGATTCATCCTGCGCGAGATAGAAGATGCGATGTTTGCGCTCAAACCGGGCGAGATATATCCGGAGCCGATCCGAACGCGGGTCGGTTATTTTATTGTCAAACAGCTCAAAAATGAACCCCTACGTCTGGTCAAGGTGAGCCATATCCTGGTGATGTATACCGCCGACCGGGACAGCGCTCAGGCCGAAGCGCGCGCCGATAGTATTCTGACTCTCGTGCGCAAGGGGGGTGACTTCGAGCAGTTGGCGCGCGAACTCTCCGACGACAAGAGCAGCGCACAGAACGGCGGCGCTCTCGCTAACGGATTTTATTCCCGCTCGCTGGGATTCGACGCCGGTCAGGGACGGCTGGTGCCCGAGTTCGAGCAGGCGATGTTTGCGCTTAAACAGGGGCAAATCTCCGACCTCGTGCAGACAGTCTACGGTTTCCACATTATCAAGTGCGATTCCGTCAAACCTTTCTCCAAAATCGACGGTCGTGAATCCGTCAAAAAACGCTATAAGTCGGTGTATTTCGAAGACGACAAACGCGCCCATCACGATTCCCTGCGCCGGGCGCTGGGCTATGGCTGGAATAAGAGTACCTTAACGCAGTTTCTCGCTGCGGTGGACAGCAACGCAACATCGAATGTCACGGGCTGGCGCGACAGCATCGGCTCGGCTTTGGGAGCGCAGGTTCTTTACCGAGCGGGGCGAAACGCGCCCATTACCGTGGCGGCCCTGGCGGACTCGATGCAGTCGCGGAATGACCTGCGAGGCACACGGCTCAATCGCAGCGGCATCGAAGGAGCCGTCGCGATTCTCAGCGAACCGATGATCATCGCGGAGGCGACCGCTGATCTCGAAAAGACTTACCCCGACTTTGGTTCACTGATGCAGGAATTTCGCGACGGTATTTTGATATTTCGCGTTGAAAATGAAGAAGTCTGGTCCAAGCTGAAATTCGATTCCACCCGGGCCATGGCTTATTACGAGAAGGAAAAACATCGCTTTCGTACCGACACCTTGTACGATATCTCTGAAATCTATGTGCTGCACGACAGCACTGCGCAAAACCTGCATCAGCAGTTGCTGAAGGGCGCCAGCTTCGAGGAGCTGGCAGCCAACAATACCCTGCGCAGCGGCTTCCGCGAAAAGCAGGGCTCATGGGGCAACGTGTCGGCTGCCGGCAACACGCTGGTTCAGAAGGCGCTTTCGGCTAATGTCGGAATCGGTGAAATTTCCAAGCCGCTCAAGTTTGAGCAAGGATACAGCATCGTTAAAATAAAAGGCCGCGAACTGCCGCGAACGAAAACCTACCAGGAAGCGCTGCCCGATTTTGCGGCCGAATACCAGGATCAGGTGCAGCAGGAATTACTGGAGAAATGGCTCAGCACTTTGAAGCAACATTATCCGGTCGACATCAAGACGGCGGAGATCGATTCGATCTGGGAGCAGTAGGCGCAAAGACAATACTTGCGAACTGTTGCACACGATTTGACAGCGCTTCTGCGTCTGCGCTAGGACTATTTGCAATCTAAGGCGAATTTTTACGGGGAATTGCTTTGATGAGACTCTGCTTTGCAGGCCTGTTTCTGCTGTTGTCGATTCTGACGAGTCCGGGTTTACGTGCCGAATTGCGGGAAGGCGATACGGTAGAAGCGGTGGTTGCTCATGTCGCGGAGCTGGCGATCTTCGATTCCGAAGTTCGCTCGCGTCTGATGTATGCGGCCCAGTTAGATAACAGTATCGACACCCGTTCGCGCGAAAGCTATCTGAAGGTGCTTAACTCGATCATCGATGAAAAGCTGCTGGTAGCCAAGGCCATCGAAGACAGCGTGGAAGTTACGGACGATGAGATAGACCGCGCCATCGATTTCCAGATTGACCAATACGTACGGCAGTACGGTTCACTGCGGCGGGTCGAGGAAATCTTCAGAAAAACGGTCGGCGAGATTCGCCATGAGTTTCGTGAGACAATGCGGCAATCGCTCCTGGGGCAGAAGCTTGCACAGAACAAGTTTTTCGATCTCCAGATAACGCAGGGAGAAGTCGAAGAGTTTTATGCCGAATTTCGCGATTCACTGCCCGTCGTGCCGCCGCAGGTAGACCTGCACCACATTGTAAAGTATGTTGAGAAGGAGAATGAAGCGACGCAATCGGTGCGGGATCAGGTAAAAGTAATTCGTGATTCAATCGCCAAATTCGGGGACTTCGCCCGCTTTGCGGCGGATTACAGCGAGGATCCCGGTTCGAAAGACAACGGCGGCGATCTCGGTGTGGTGAAGCGCGGTACCTTCATTGCCGAATTTGAAGAAGCGGCTTTTGAACTTAGTGCCGGAGAGATTTCAGAGCCCGTGAAGACGCCCTTCGGATTTCACATCATTGAGCTGATCAGCAAGCAGGAAGATCAGATTCACGTGCGCCACATTCTCTTCAGCGTCGGTCAGTCCGCCGACGATGTCGAGCTGGCGCGGGCAGCGCTTGATTCGCTGCGGCAGCGCGCAATCAACGGCGAAAACTTTGAAGACCTTGCGCGCGAATATTCCGATGAAGTCGAGACGCGCGGCTTCGGCGGATTCATGGAACGACGCTGGCGAATTGCAGATCTGTCACCGGATTTGCAGGCTATTATCCTGCAGATGAATGACGGCGACGTGACCGAACCGCTTACCTATCCGAAGGATCCCCTGCGTGCCGCTTTTCATATCGTCTACCGCAAGAAGTACTTTCCGGAACATAGTATGAATCTGGAAGATGACTTCGATGTCGTGAAGGAAATTGCGCTGCGGCGCAAGCGCCAGACCAAGATGAAAGAGTGGGTGCTAGAATTGCGTAAGTCAATTCACGTCAAAATTCGAGTGGCGGACAATTGAATTAGCGCTCGTCTTCGTCACCCTGCGGAAGGTAGATAATCTTGTCTCTGCTGCTGGCGATGCGCCAGACGGCGCGCGCGCAAAGCTTTGCGACGCGTTCGATTTTGCTCAGATTAAGCTTGTCGATTTCGTCACCCGGTTTGTGGTAATCCTCATGAATGCCTGAGAAGAAAAAGACCGACGGTACGTGCTTCCGCGCAAAGTGCCAGTGATCGCTGCGGTGAAAGTACTCTTCGATTTCATACAAAAAAGTAAAGGGACGTTCTCCGGTCAGATTTGCCTGTTCCACGTAATCGATCAGATCGGGCGCGCGCGAGTGTCCTCCGATGAATAGCGAGTCATTTGCATTGCGGCCGACCATATCCAGGTTAAACATCGCCGCCACCTGAGCGACATCGATCGGCTGGTCGTTGACGAAAGCCGCCGAACCGAATAATCCGCGTTCCTCGCCGCTGAAGGCGATAAAGAGGATGCTGCGCCGCGGCCGTTGCGGCATCGAAGCCAGGGCCTCGGCAACCAGCATGACCGCCGCCGTACCGGAAGCGTTGTCATCCGCGCCATTACAGATTGAATCGATTGCCGTTCCCAGTTCCGTCGAATCCCTTCCGACATAAAACGTTCCGACATGATCGTAGTGGCCGCCAATGACGACAAACTCGTCACTTGCCTCAGTCCCGGGAATCAGTCCCAATACATTTCGGCTGCTTGCGCGCTCGCGATCGAAAACAAGGCGCAGGCTGGCCGCCGCGTCCTTCAATTCAAATGACTGCGGCTGCAGACTGCTGTCGATTATCTGCTGAAGGCTGCGCAGTGAATCCACCGTACCGAACAGGCCCGTGATAAAGCCTTCGCCGGCATTGATGGCGGGCAGCAGGTGATCGGCGCGAAAACTCGGCCGAAAGGGTAATTGCGTCAATCCGGCCTGGGGATAGAGGGCGGGCCAGTCGAAGGCGCGCGGCTTGAAGCTCAGCGCGTTGATCGGATCGCTGACCATCACGAAGGCCGCCGCTCCCATCTCTTTGGCGGTTGCGGCCTTGGCGCGTGCCTGGGCGTGGCCGGTCAGATCCCTGCCCGCGAAGATGCTGGCGCTGTCCAGGAGCTGCGGCTCGCCGCGCATTGCTACAACCAGCTTGCCCGCTACATCGCAGTCGGCATAGTCGTCGTAGTTCAGCTCCGGCGCTGAAATGCCATAGCCGACAAAGACCACCGGCAGATCGCGCAGGTCGCAGTCCGTACTGAAGCTATAGGGGATAAAGGCATCTTTGAGCGGCAGTTGACGGAACCCGGCCGAGCTGCGCAGCGCAAAGCTGCTCGTGACGTCAAGACGCAGGCGGTCCAGGTCATAGCTGTGAAAATAGCTGCCATCCAGCGGCTCTAAGCCGAATCGCCGAAACTCATTAGCAATATAGTCGGCGGCCACCTCGAGCTCAGGGCTCGGCGTCGGGCGTCCGCGCAGGCTGTCATGAGCCAGCAGACTGATATGTTCCCTGGCGCGCAGTTCGGAAATCCGGTCGATAACGGCGTCCGGCAGATTTGCTGATTCATATTCAGGCGATTCGGACGGTGTCAGCGGGATCACGGGGAACAAAAGCAACAGGAAACAAAGGGGCAGGCGGACGAAATGCATCATAGGGCTAACGCTAGTGAACGGCTTTTCACAGCCGGGAGAAGAAGACTCGCTCGCAGGCGAATCGGCAGGACTGCCGGGCTAAAATACTGCGAATGCTTCGAGCAGGCCAGAAAATATTCTCGTCTCACCGGTCGCCGCCGCCGGGCCAACATAATTACGGGACTTGTACGTCATGGGGCAAAATTATTCTCGAGATCAAAAAATGAAAGGGTAGCCCTATGTACGACCCATTGCTGGTACAACCGATGCGCGAGGAATTAAGCCGTCTGGGTGTGCAGGAATTGCACACGGCCAGTGAAGTCGACGAAGCGATGAAATTGCAGGGCACGACGCTCCTCGTGGTCAATTCAGTGTGTGGCTGTGCCGCCGGTGCAGCACGGCCGGGCGTAGCGCTATCGAAGCGCAACCCGGTACAGCCGGATCGCATCGTAACGGTCTTTGCCGGACAAGATGCGGAAGCAACCGCGCGCGCCAGAGAGTATATGACGAATCAACCGCCCTCGTCGCCGTCTTTTGCTCTCCTCAAAGACGGTAAGCTGGTGCACATGATCCATCGCCATTTTATCGAAGGACGCACGCCGGAGATGATTGCCGAAGCTCTTGGTTTCGCCTATGACGAGCATTGCGGCAAAGAGTCAGTTCCCGAGGCCTGATGGGGCGCGACTCCTCAGGACCGCAACAATGACGATACAAATGAAGCGGCGTACAAATAGCTATTGTACGCCGCTTGTTGTATTTTAGGCCCCAGCTTATGGATATGGACTCGAATATCAGCGTAGGTAGTGAACCGGCCCGGCAGTGGAAACTGCGTGAAGCGGTTACGCTGATTGCTGTAACGACAGGTTTTGTTTTATACTGCTTTTTTCTGTTTTACAGCGAGATCGGACTTAATCCCTTTGTATTGTTCGGCGCTATTACATTTATTCTCTGGCCATTCTGCCGCGACTCCTATATCGTCCGTCGTCTTTTCACCCTTGTCATTCTCACCTTTGTTGTCTGGATATTCAAAGAAATCATTGCCCTGCTGGTGCCGTTTATTATCGCCTTCGTGCTGGCCTATATGCTCGATCCTGTTATCAGCCGATTACACCGCCGGGGGCACATACCGCGCAGCGTGCTGGCGGGCTTTGTGGTCATCTCGGTCGTATCTGCCATCGCTGCCTTGTCGATAATCGTATTTCCGGGAATCTTCGCGCAGCTAAATACCATTACGCAGGAGATCAACTCGGTCGTTAATAATGTCGATAGTTTTCTGGAGAGTAATCAGCTTTATGCCGTCATGGCGAACCTAGGCGTTGACGAAGCGACCCTGCGTCAAATAATCGAAACCGAAGTCAGCCCTGTCCTGCGCGACACTACCCAGGCTGTCTTTACGGCTTTACTGAATTTTTTCACGAGCCTGTCTGGACTGGTCAATCAGATTATTAACATCATCCTTGTGCCGATTCTGCTGTTTTACACCTTGCGTGATTTCGACAAAATCAAGAACCTGGTTCGGACATTGTTAATGAATCGCAACCAGCGAATTCTTAGCGATCTGGGCCGGATCAATGAATTGCTTCATGCCTATGTCGGCGGCCAGGCGCTTGCGGCGCTGTTTGTCGGTCTGCTGGCTTCGATAATTTTTACGCTGCTCAAGATTCCCTATGGAATTATCCTCGGAATTATTGCCGGCCTGCTGAACCCCGTGCCTTATATCGGCATTTTCTCCAGCATTATGGTCGGTATGCTTGCGCTGATGCTGACCGGCGATGACAACCTTTGGCTGAATTCGTCCCTGATTACAATTACCATTGTTCTGCTGCATTTTGTGGATAACTATTTTTTTCAGCCCAGGGTGGTGGGGAAACGTGTGGGGCTGCATCCTTTGCTGCTGATTGCCTCGCTCTTCGTGTTCGGATTTTTCTTTAACATTATCGGCCTGTTGATTGCCGTGCCGACGACTTCGATTCTGGTGATGTTTTTTAACGACTGGCTGCAGCGATTGCGTGCGCCGCTTGCTCCACAAGTCGATACCGAAAACGCTGCGGCCCCGCCTGTCGAAGATACCGCCGATAACGCGGGCTGAGATAAAATCTTCAGTGCTTTGATTTGTTTGACGGCGGAAGACTGCAGCCGTTAGGAAGACAGCCGTCAGTACGAATTACAAACTGATTATCGATGAGTCTGGCGTGAAGTGTCGTGATGATGCGGCTTCGCACTGGATTGTGCATAGCGCGGAGCTTTGGGTCCGGTCGTCGGCAGCTCAGTCGGCCGGCCGGACGAAGATGGATCGGGACAGCTTGGCGCTCAGAAAAATATCGCTGCCGTCGAGATCGATATGCAGACTGTCGTCGTAGGCAATGAGTTCCTTGACGACAATGCGCTGGCCCAGTCTCAGGCCAATCTGGGAGAGGTATTGCAGCAGTTCGGGATTGTCGTCCGACACCCGGCTGATAATGCCGAGGGTTCGCGGCGTAAAATCGACAAGGCGCGCAAGCGGCTGGTCCATCAACGCTCCGTCGCGCGGGATGGGATCGCCATGGGGGTCGCGTTCCGGGAATCCCAGCTTTTCGTCAATGCGCTTTTCAAGATTAGCGGGTGTCGCATGTTCCAGCCGGTCGGCAATCGAATGAACTTCGTCCCAGCTGAAGTCCAGCGTCTCCACCAGAAACATCTCCCAGAGGCGATGACGACGTGTGATCGACAGGGCGGAGGCCATACCGCTGGGAGTCAGCGCTGCCCCGTAATAGGGTTTGTATTTGATGAGCTTCTTGCGCGCCAGTTTTTTCAGCATGTCCGACGCGGAGGCGGAGGAGACGTCCATGGCCTGCGCGAGAGCGCTTGTGGTCACCGGCGCTTCGCTTTGCTGCAGTTTATAAATCGTCCGTAAGTAATCTTCCACAACTGCGGTTTGCAGTTCCATACTAATGACCCGTGATTTGAGCGCCGCACAAAGGTTAAGCCTGATCGCCCCTAGACGTGTTGCCGGTGAAACGATTGCCGATTATGTCTTTGCGATTGACTTGCTTTTTTAGGCTTAATCCTATAATTTTACCCGCTTTTTGTGATACCCGCGGGTCAAACGCGCTATTTGTTGAAAACTGGCTCGCGGCAATTGTTGCCTAAATCAGTACTTTGAAATTGTAGATGCGGGTCGCAAGCCCGCAGGTGACAAACATCAACAATTGTCTCTCCGCTTACGAATTTTCGATGACAAGCTATCAAAGTCATTCATCTAAACTATGAATGATGAGGGATGAATTATGTCGGTACTTCCAACAAGAACAATGATTGAAGTCAAAGGGCTCTGTAAGTATTACGGACCCTTTGTCGCTATTGAGAATCTGAATTTTGCCATACCGGAAGGGCAGGTCGTGGCCTTCATGGGGCCGAACGGCGCCGGTAAGTCAACGACGATGCGCATCCTGACCGGCTATATGTCGCCGAGCAAAGGAAGTGTGTCGATCGCCGGCGTGGATATCCATGCCCAGCGGCTGGAAGCCTCGAAGCACGTTGGCTATCTCCCGGAGAACGGCCCCCTGTATCTTGATATGACGCCGCTCGAGCTGCTGGGCTTCTTTGCCGAAGTTCGCGAACTCGCGCCGGAGCTGTCGCAGAATCGGATCGCGACGGTCATCGAGCAATGCTCTCTGGAAGAGGTGCTCGACAAGCCGATCGGCAAATTGTCAAAGGGTTTTCGCCAACGGGTGGGCTTAGCTCAGGCTCTGCTCCA
>JANQRB010000130.1 GCA_028284775.1 Candidatus Kapaibacterium sp.
GGTAAATCTGGTGCTGGACATTTTCACGTTGCGTGGCGGCAAATTGTTAAGTCTCAAGGTCAAATTGCGCGAGGCCGGCATTCACCAGGTTGAACTTCCGATGACGTTGGCGGCGGGAAGCTATCTCTACCGACTGCACGGTGCGGGCGCTCAAGCTGCCGGTCTGGTGCGTATCGATTGATCAGAGTTGGCCCCTTTCATCATCACCATTTTGAGATCTGATGACTTCCAGCTCCAGCAGAGCGGGACCGACACCGCGGTCCTGCTTCGCCGCAGGCCTTCAACTCAATATTGACGTAGTTCTCAGCCGCGGATAACGTAATTTGCGGATTCCGCGCAAAAAATGTATACTTGCGGATCAGCGGCTATTCGCCAATAGGTTGAACTTCACTGACGATTGCCAGTAGCCGTACCGGAACCAAAGCCAAAAAAGAGCCAAGCACACTCACGACCGTACGCCGTCGAGGCGCCTCTATCCGTCTCACAATTTCGGAGAATTCCGCTATGAAGATTGAGCGATTGCTTGTTGCGGGCATTTGTATTCTTTGTGTTTGTTTGCTGACGCACTGTAGTAAGTTCGATCACCAGAATCCCGATCCACCCCTCGCTGATGACCCGACCGCCGAAGAGCCCCAATTCGTACCCAGTCCGGATCTGCAGCACGACGTAATTGCTCGCCAGGCCGGCGCCGACGACATCCAGCCTTCGATGGATGTTCTTTCCTGGACGACGTTTATCGCGCTTAACTGGCCTGTTAGTCCGCTCGAAAACGGCGGTCCGGATCGCAGCAATATCATCGGCGGACAGCCGGGAACACCCGAACAGCCGTTTATGCCCAGGGGACCGGTGGTATGGGAATCTTTTAAGGAGGTTAACGACATTTTTCTCAACCCGCCTGTTAAACCTTCGGGCTTCAACGCCAAACAGCCTATTCCGCCGTCCTGTCGACAGATATTCGGTGACGGCGATCGCTTCAAGAGTTTGTCGATGACCTCGAAGTTTTCGCAGCAAGTACAAAGCAGCTTAGAAGCATTCTCCGAAAAACCGGTTATCGATCAGAACGGCAATCCTGTGTGGTATGAGGTGCGGCTCAACGAACGCGCCTTCCAGTTTATCGTCGACAGCGCTTATTATAACAGCAACAACCAACCACCGGTCATCGACAGTTATCCCGCCGGCAATAATCTTACATCGGAAGTCGGAGCGATTCGCGTTAAAGCCGCATGGAAGATAATGGCCGCCAAAGACGACACCTCCCGCTTCTATACCAGCACGGCCTTTCTGATTGATACCACCCAACATCCCAATACCTGTGATACGGTGCTGATGGGTCTGGTGGGACTTCACATGGTACACAAAAGCAAATCCCGTCCACAGTGGATCTGGTCGACATTTGAACACGTCGACAATGCGCCCGACTCGACCGAGAGAATGGACACCAGCCGGCACTGGTCCTTTTACAATCCTCTCTGCGACACTTGTCCGATCAACACGCCGCCGGTAAATGCGCAGGATCGGCGGCCGACTCAGGTGCTGCGCGTTACTGCGATCGACAGCGAAGTTCAGCAACTTAACGCTTCCTTTCAACAGGCGATGCGGCAGAACAATTTTAACAATGTCTGGCAATACTACATGCTGGTGGATACGCAGTGGCCTGCCGGGCCGCGCCAAACAAAAAAACTGGGTGATCCGCGGCCGCCCTTTATGGCCAACACCGTCATCGAAACGTATTTCCAGGGACCGACCCTTAACAAAAAAACGCCGCATTCCTGTATCGGCTGTCATGGATTGTATGCCAAAAACAAAGACTTTGGTTTTCAGCTATACAATGCCTACCCGCGTACGACAAAACTCGATCTTGCCGGCCTGACCGCGGCGAATGAATGATTTTGCGTTAAACAAGCGAACGCCATTGTACGGTCCAGTCACGACTCGACTCGACGATCTTGATTTCAATAAAGTACGATAATCAAGTACGGTCCCGTCTCTATCGGACTCTGTTTAATTTCTACGAAAAATACGCTACGCCCGCTTCGAAAATACGCTGATCCTGATTCCCCGGTACGTTAATGGCAACATGAGGTCCTATGCGTTCCGAGTGCGCCATTTTGCCGAAAACCCGGCCGTCGGGGCTGATAAGACCTTCGACGGCATACATCGAGGCATTGGGGTTGTGGCGGATGTCCATGCTCGCCTTGCCGGCCCGATCGACATATTGAGTGGCGATTTGTCCCTGTTGAATCAGCTTGCGCATCATCTCGTCGCTAGCCACGAAACGTCCTTCGCCGTGTGAAACGGGAACGCGGTGGATGTCGCCTACGGCCAGATGCTGCAGCCATGGGGAATTAACACTGCTGATGCGCGTTTGCACCATCGTCGACACGTGACGGCCGATCGTATTGAATGTCAGGGTGGGGGAGGATTCGTCAACCGGGCCGATAGAGCCGAAGGGCAGCAGGCCGAGTTTAATGAGCGCCTGAAAACCGTTGCAGATGCCCAGCATTAGGCCATCGCGGACTTGCAGTAAACGATTAACGGCCTCGTTGACTGCCGGATTGCGAAAGACGGCCGCGATGAATTTGCCTGAGCCGTCGGGCTCATCGCCTGCGCTGAAACCGCCCGGCAGCATAATGATTTGAGCGGCGTCGATTGCCGCGGCCAGGGCAGACAGAGAGACATCGATCGCCGCGGGGGTGAGATTATTAACAATGAATGTTTCCACCTCCGCTCCCGCCCTGGTGAAGGCGCGTGCAGAATCGTACTCGCAGTTAGTGCCGGGAAACACGGGAATGAGTACCCGAGGGCGAGCCAGCGCCGTGTGACGTCCGGCAAATGCGACAGGCGCCGCCGCAATGCTGGGAATAGAAGTTTGAATCGGCTCCGTCTGCGTCGGATACATAGGCTCCAGGGGCGCGGACCAAACCTGATAGGCATCCTCGATGGCGATGGATTCTCCGTCGGCGATATGCAGGGCGGCATCGGCGCAGGTCGTTCCAAGCGCTATGGCAGGGAGATCGGCAAAGAGGACGGCGGCATCCAGCTCGGCGGGAATTTCACATATTAACGAGCCGTAGTCCGGCCGGAAAAGCAGGTTTCTGTCCAGCTCTTCAGCGAGCCGAAATCCGATTCGATTGCCGAATGCCATTTTGCTGATCGCCGCAGCCACGCCGCCCAGACCCACCGTATGCATCGCCAGAATCCGGCCTTCGCCGCATAATTTGTGCACACGATCCAAGATCGCCTGAAGGCGCGGAAAGTCGGGCAATTCGCGTTCGTCAC